>NZ_JBHUKS010000035.1:0-107474 GCF_042684085.1 Amycolatopsis silviterrae | reverse complement strand
GCGACGTGGAGCGCTGACCTCAGCCTGTCCGTCCGTGAGGGGAACCCTGAGGGAATCTGATTCCTTCAGGGTTCCCCTCACGGACTTTCGCGGGAGCTGAGCGGGCCGCCTCGGCGAACCCGGTGCGTCAAGGTTCCTCGGCTAGCCGCTGCCACGCAAAAGGTCCCCGCCCAACCCGGGCGGGGACCTTTTCTCTCGCGATGCTCAGGGTTTCTCGGACTTGCCGTTCTCGCCTGAGGATCCGGCGTCCACGGTGTTCTCCGGGGCGTCCGGGTTATCCGGCTTTTCCGCCGCGTCGTCCGAAGTGGACTCCCGCTCGTCTCCCTTGCTGCGCAACGTCTCCGGGGCTTCCCGCGGCCCCCGTTTGGCCGCGACCACGAAGAACGCCACCGCGCCGACGAACAGGATGATCGACGTCCACACGTTGACCCGCAGGCCGAGGATGTGGTTGGCGGTGTCGGTGCGCATCAGCTCGATCCAGCAGCGGCCGAGCGTGTAGCCCGCGACGTAGAGCGCGAACGCGCGGCCGTGGCCGAGCTTGAACCGGCGGTCCGCCCACACCACGAGCAGCGCGATCAGCAGGTTCCAGATCAGCTCGTACAGGAACGTCGGGTGCACCGGGCTGTCCGGCAGCGGGATGTGCCCGGTCGCGACGCCGCCGAGGGCGTCCGGTGCCCCGGTGGCCGGGTCGAAGCGCTGGTAGATCTCCAGGCCCCACGGCAGGTCGGTGTGCGCGCCGTACAGCTCCTGGTTGAAGTAGTTGCCGAGCCGCCCGATCGCCTGCGCGACGATGATGCCGGGCGCGATCGCGTCGGCCATCGCGGGCAGCGGGATCCCCCGGCGCCGGCAGGCGATCAGCGCGCCGACGCCGCCGAGCGCGACCGCGCCCCAGATGCCGAGGCCGCCGTCCCAGATGGCGAAGGCGTTCCAGGGGTTCTTGCCCTCGGTGAAGTACAGCTCCGGGTCGGTGATGACGTGGTAGAGCCGGCCGCCGACCAGGCCGAACGGCACCGCGAACACCGCGACGTCGAGCACCGTGCCCTTCGTGCCGCCCCGCGCCTCCCAGCGCCGCTCGCCCCACCAGATCGCGACGATGATGCCGGCGATGATGCAGAGCGCGTACGCCCGGATCGGGATCGGGCCCAGGTGCCAGACGCCTTGGTCGGGGCTCGGGATCGTGGCCAGGAATGCTGCGGAGTACACGCGGCCACCGTAGCGCGTCGGGACCCGGTCGTGGTCCGGGTGCCGCGGAACCCTTAGTCAAGACCCGGTCACAGCCCGGTCACGGCCGCCTCCGGGTAGTACGGATCGGACGCCGCGGCCAGGTACCCGGCCAGCAGCGCGTGCGCGACCTGGCCGACCGCGGCGTCCTCGGGCAGGAACGTTTCGCCGTGCAGGCTGGGCGCGTTCGCGGTCTCGCCGAGCCCGACGAACAGCATCAGGCCGCGGACGCCGTCGCCGCAGTAATGCGCGAAATCGTCCGCGCCGAACGAGCGGAAATCCACGTCGACATCGGTGCCGGCGCGTTCGAGCCAGATCCGCGCGGCCGAGGCCAGCGCGGGGTCGTTGACCAGGACGGGCTCGCACGGGCTGATCCGGAGGTCGGCGGTGCAGCCGTACGCGCGGGCGGTGGCGTGCACGACCTCGTCGAGCGCTTCCAGCGCCCGTTCGCGGTCGCTCGCGCGCATCAGCCGCAGCGAACCGAACGCCGACGCGGTGTTCGGCACGACGTTCGCCGCAGTGCCCGCGCTCAACCGGCCGATGGTGCAGACGGCGCCGTGCATCGGGTCGATCCGGCGGCTCGCGACCTGCTGCAGGCTCACCACCAGCTGACTGAGGGCCAGCACCGGATCGCGCAGCAGATGCGGATAGCCGGCGTGCCCGCCCTGCCCGTGCACCACGACCTCGAACTCGTCGGTGGACGCGTTCACCGGCCCCGGCGCGGCCGAGACGACGCCGTAGGGCAGCCGCGGCTGGACGTGCGCGCCGATCACCGTGTCGATGCCGCGCTCTTCCAGAATGCCCGATTCGACCAGGTCAAGCGCTCCGGACGGCGACGTTTCCTCGCGTGGCTGCAGGATCGCGAACAGCGGACGCGGAACTTCGACCCGCCGCGCAGCCCGGCAGACGGCGGTCAGCGCGGCGAGGTGGACGTCGTGGCCGCAGGCGTGCATCAGACCGTTCTGCGCAGCCCATTCGACTCCGGTGCGCTCTATCACCGGCAGCGCGTCCAGCTCCGCGCGCAACGCGACGGCCGGCCCCGGATGCGGTGCGGAGATTTCGATCAGCCGCCCGGTTTTCGCGACCCGCTCGCCGTCGCCCAGTGCGGCCGCCACTCGCTGGGCGGTGTCGTCCTCATCGCCGGACGCGCGCGGGTCCGCGTGAATCCGGTGCCGCAGTTCGACCGCGGCGGGCAGTTCCTCGGCCAGTGCCGCGCGCCAGTCCTCGGCCAGGTCGTTCATGTCCGCTCCAGCCGGTAGATCCGGGCCGCGTTCCCGTGCCCGGCCAGGCGGGCCAGCCGGATCGCGTCCGCTTCGGACAGTGCGTCGGCGGCGAGGGCGGCGCGCAGGAAGCCGGACAGGCCTTGCCGGAACAGCGCGGTGCCCAGGTGATACAGCTCGGCGAGACCGAACGCGTCGGTGGAGAACAGCAGCTTCCCGAACGGCGCCAGCTCCAGCGTCTCGGCCAGGATGGCGGGCGCGCGGAAGCCCGCGTTGTGGGTGATGAGGCCGACGTCGACGAAGACGTGCTCGAAGACCTGCGCCAGGTAGGCGGCGTTGCGGTGGAACGGGTAGTTGTGCAGCAGCAGGACCGGGACGCCGGTGTCGCGGGTCGCGCGCAGGAAGCCGGTGAGCCGCAAGGGATCGCAGCGGTGGAGGTCGACGTCGGAGTCCCCGTAGCCGACGTGGAACTGCACCGGCAGCCGCCGGTCGATCCCGGCCCAGATCAGGTGGCGGTGCAGCACCTCGTCGGCCAGCCGGACCGGTTCGCCCGCCTCGATCCGCGCCAGCCAGCGCCCGGCGGCGGCTTCGACCTCCGCCGGATTAGGCCGTTCGCCGGACAGCTCCAGCCCGACCCGGTACGCCGCGATGGACTTCACCCCGGCCGCGTCCGTGGTGCGCCGATCGAGTTCGGCCGCGAAGTCCTCAGCGAAACTGGCAGCGCTGGTCTTGCGGATGACGTCTTCGGCGACCTGCTCCAGCCGGACGATGTCGTGCGCACGAGCGTCGGCCAGTTTGGCGAAGTCAGTCGTGCCGGTGAGGCTTTCGGGCAGGAAACCGCCGTCCAGCAAGTAATCCGTGGTGCCGGTGCCGCGCAGGAACCGCCGGTTGACCTCGTCCGCGCCCAGTTCGGTGCGCCGGGCGAGGTAATCGTCGGCCGGGGCGTGCTTCGGCAGGTCGAGGACCGGCGCGCACCGTTCGCGCACGGAGAGGCCGATGAGCGAATCGAACAACGACGTCCCCTGCGGCGACACGGTGTCCGCCTCGGTGAGCATCCGCTCGAACCCGTCGCGATCGACGCCGGCGGTGCGCACGCCGTGGCAGTGGTGGTCGATCAACGGCAGGTCCGCGACGAAATCGAGCAGTCCGGTCATGTCTCTCCCTCGGCGAGCTTCTCCCCCACCCTACGGGCGAAACCGGGCGCCGAGGCCACGACAACAACCGCCAGCACGAGCACCCCGCCAGCCACCACTGGAAACCACCGCGCAGGACCCTCAGCCGGATACGGCACGACATTCACATACACCGTGTAGCCAAGCAAAACCAACGCACCAACCGGAAACGCCAAATGCCACCACGGCACCCGCATCCGCCGTCGCACGAACAGCAACAGGATCGCGCCCACCGTGGTCAGCAGGTAAATCACCAGCAGGAGCAAGGTCCCGATAGACCCGGCCCAAGCAAAGGTGTCGTCCGCCGTGGCACCGAAGAACACCGCGCACACCAAGATGATCAGCGCCGCCGCGAACGCGACCACGGTCACGGCGACCGCTGGGGTGCCCTTGGCGGAGATCCGGCCGATGCCGCGTCCGTCGAAGGCGTCGCGGCCGAGGGCGAACAGCAGGCGCGAGCCGCCGACGACGCAGGCTAGGCAGCAGCCGAACGCGCTGATCGCGGCGCCCGCGCTGATGACGTCGCCGACCCACGGGCCGACGAAGCGGCTGCCTAGATCGCCCAGCAGCGACGGGGAATCGTGGAACGCGGTGGCGTCGCCGCCGAAGGCCATCATTTCGACGGCTGTCACGAGGACGAAGTAGGCACCGCCGAAGATTGCCGTGCCGAGGATCGCGCGGGGGATGTTGCGGTGCGGGTCGCGGGTTTCCTCGCCGAGCGTCGCGGCGGCCTCGAAACCGGCGAACGACAGGAAGCCGAATACCGCGCCGAGGAAGATTCCGGAGACTCCGGTGTCCGGCACGAAAATCTGGAGCGTGAACCGGCCGCTGGGCGCGTCTCCGGTGATCAGCCGGACCAGGATGACCACGGTGACCAGCAAGATCAGCGCGATGGTCGCGCCCTCGACGGCGAGCAGCGTGCTCGTCCCGCGGCGGGCGGGGGCGACGGCTAGCAGCCAGCTGCCGATCAGCGCGACCGCGGTCAGCACGAACGGTCCCCACGACGGCGGGTGCGGCCAGATCGCGGTTTGGGTCAAAAATGCCGTGCCGAGAACGCCCGCGGCGGAGCTGGTGACTACGGCGTAGAAGGTGTACGTGCCGAGCAATCCGATGCCCGACACGACGCCCGCGCGCGGGCCGAGGGTGGCGCCGACGAAGGCGTAGACCGATCCGGCGTGCTGATAGTGGCGGCAGAGCTGGACGAAACCGTACGCGACCAGCAGTACTCCCGCCGCGGACAGCAGGAACGCCAGCGGCACCGCGCGTCCGGCCGCCGCGGCTGTTTGCTGTGGATTGATGTTCGCGGCCATGCTGGGTGCCATGAGCGCGACGGACAGCCCGACGGCCTGCCAGACCGAAAGGGTGCGCCGCAATTCGGGACGGTCTCCGGACACGGATGCGCTCCTCTCCCGCGAAGTACACAGTGAACATCGCGGCGGCGCCGGGCAGCCAGCGCCGACTGGCTGAACCTCGCCGCACACGCCGTCCGCTGTCCCGTTTTCCGCCAGACTCGACCGCGACCGGCTGAACCCAGCACCGAAGGAGCGCATCTTGTCGTCCACTCTCTCCTCCCCCGCCAGACTCGACCGCGAACGGCTCGCCGAACTCGGCGCGGCCGCCGCCGGCCGGATGGAACAGGCGGGCGTCGACCTCGTCGCGCTGAGTTTCGTGGACAACTCCGGGATTTCCCGGGTCAAGGCGGTGCCGGTGACGAGGCTGGCGAAGGTCGCGGCGTGGGGCGTCGGCGCGTCGAACTCGTTCGACTTCTTCCTCGGCACCGACTCCATCGCGAGCGGCGAGCATTCCCTCGGCCCGGTCGGCGACCTGCGGCTGCACCCCGACCTCGACGCGCTCACCGTCCTTTCCGCACAGCCTGGCTGGGCGTGGGCGCCGGCGTGGCGCTACGACCAGGACGGACATCAGCACCCGCAGGACGCGCGGGCACTCGCCGCGACCGCCGTCGGCCAGCTCGCCGAACGCGGTCTGACCGCACGGATGGCGTTCGAGCTGGAGTGGATCGCGACCGACGCGGACGGGATTCCGCTGTCCGGTCCGGCCTACGGATACTCCCGGTTGAGCGCCAACCACGAGTATCTGCGCGCGTTAGTGTCCGCTTTGGACAGTCAGGGCATCACGGTGGAGCAGGTCCACCCGGAGTACGCGGCAGGCCAGTTCGAGCTGTCCATCGCGGCGACAGACCCGGTGCGCGCGGCCGATTTGGCTGTGCTGACAAGGGAAACCGTGCGAACCGTGACCGCTGCACACGGACTGCGGGCGTCGTTCACGCCGAAGTTCGAACCGGGCGGCGTCGGCAATGGCGGCCACGTGCACCTCAGTATTTGGGACGACGAGCGGAACCTGTGCGCAGGCGGGACCGGAGCGTTCGGACTGACGCCGACCGCGGAATCGTTCGGTGCGGGCATTTTCCGCCGGTTGCCCGCGCTGCTGACGGTGGGTGCCCCGTCGGTGGTGAGCTACCTGCGGCTGGAACCGCACCACTGGGCAGGCGTGTTTACCGCGTGGGGACTGGAAAACCGCGAAGCTCCGCTACGGCTGATCCGCGGCGCGGCCGGGCAGCGCGACACGGCGGCGAACCTTGAGGTGAAGTGCTTCGACCTCACCGCGAACCCGTATCTGGTGGTCGCGGGCTTGCTGTTCGCCGGGCAGGCAGGCATCGACGCCGACGCACGCCTGCCGGAACCGGTCAGCGTCGACCCCGGCGCGCTCTCCCCTGACGAAGCCGCTGCGGCGGGCGTGACAAGGCTGCCGCAGTCGCTGTCGGACGCGATCGCCGCTTTCGAGGCCGACGACGTGCTGCCCGGCGCGTTCGGACCCCAGCTGGCCACGACCTTGCTCGACGTGCGCCGCGCGGAAGTCGCCGAGCTGGGCTCATTGACCCCGGCCGAGCTGTGCCAGGCGATGCGCTGGCTGCATTGACCGTGGTCAACGGAGCAATGCGGCCACCCGGGACTGCAGTTCGGGCAGCATCGCGTACAGCTTGTCGCCGGGACAGTCCGTGTTGTAGAAGTCGCGGTGTCCCTTGATTTCCTTGACCGGGATGCCGTACTGGCGGCACACGTACGCGACGAACACGACCAGCGAATCGAACTGTGCCTTCGGCGGGGCGACCTGCATGTAAGTGCCCTCGTTCTCGATGCCGATCGCGTTGTCGTTCTGGCCGGGGCAATGCGCCGCGCGGACGATCTTTTTGCCGCTGCGCAACGCGTCCAGGCTGCCGTGGCGGCCTTCGAGGCGGTAGCCGCCCCGGGAGACCGTGAAGTGCTGGCCGGTGTCGGACCAGCCGTTGTTGTCGATGTGGTCGGCCTGGTCGTCGCGCGCGACCTGGAACGCGTGCTCGAGCGAGTAGTCGGTGCTGTTGGGACAGTCGATGTGGTGGATGAGCACGCGGTTGGCGGGATGGTCGAGCGTGGTGAGCTGATCCGCGGGCGGGCGCGCACCCCACTCGGCACAGCTGTAGATGCGCGGCGCGGCCGCGGCTTGGGCGAGGCCGGGCAGCACGAGCCCCGCCGCCGCGGCAGCGCTCACGCCGGCCGCCCCGCGCAGGAACGTCCTCCGGGGAACTTGTCCGATGTCGAAAGCCATGCGCCGCACTGTGCGCGGACGGCGTACACGATGCGTACAACCGGCCGCTCAGGCGCGCAGGTTCAGCTCCGCTGAGAAGGGTTCGGCCAGGGTGAGGACGCCGTCTTCGCTCTTCGTGTGCGGGAGGTAGTCGCCGTCGGCGAGGGCGTAGACGGTGGCGGCTTCCTGCTCCGGGTCGACGAGCAGGTAGTACGGGATGAGGGCTTCGGCGTAGAGGGCTTTTTTGAAGATCCGGTCCTGCACCCGGGTGGACGGGGACTCGATCTCCGCGGCGAGCAGCACCTCGGACGCCGGGTACCAGGTGGTGGCCACGTCCGGGCAGGTGACGACGACGAAATCCGGGATCAGCAGGCGGCTTTCCCCGCACCGGACGTTGACGCCGGGAAGCAGTTCCGTGCCCTTCGGCAACGCGGCCGCCATCGAGAGCTGCAGCCGCTGAAGCCACCGCTGGTGCAACGCGGCCGGAGCCGGACCCAGCACCAGGGACCCGTCGACTCCCTCGATCCGGGTGCCGAGGAGCTGTTCGTTCGGCAGGGCAAGCACTTCCGCAAGCCCCGGCACTTGGTCAGGGCTGATGTCGTCGATCCGCATACCGAGAGAGTACGAACGACCACCGACAGTTTCCGGCCGCCGACTCCGGATCAGGCCGGAGCAACCGCCTCGCGCACGCCCTTCGCCAGCTCCGAAGCCAGCTTCGCCACGCCATCCGGCCCGTCCGCCGCAGCCGTGACCAGCGCAGACCCCACGATCACCGCGTCCGCGAACCCGGCCACCTGCGCGGCCTGCTCCCGCGAACGAACCCCAAGACCCACCCCGATCGGCAGCTCCGTGTGCGCCCGGGTCCGCCGCACCAGGTCCTCCGCGTGCACGCCCACCGCGTCACGGGCACCGGTCACGCCCATCACCGCGGTCGCGTACACGAAGCCCGACGAAGCCGCCGTGGTCTTCGCCAGGCGTTCCTCCGACGACGACGGCGCGACCAGGAAGATCCGGTCCAGGCCATGAGCGGCAGACGCGGCCATCCACTCGTCGGCCTCGTCCGGGATGAGGTCCGGCGTGATCAGGCCCAGGCCGCCGGCCGAGGCCAGGTCGCGGGCGAACGCGTCGACCCCGTAGCGGTGCACCGGGTTCCAGTACGTCATCACCACGGCGCGGCCGCCGCGCGCGGACACCGATTCCACGACCTCGAACAGCTGCTTCAGCCGGAAACCGCTGGCCAGCGCCGCTTCCGCGGCCGCCTGGATGGTGGGGCCGTCCATGACCGGGTCGGAGTACGGGACGCCGACCTCGACCAGGTCCGCGCCGCCGTCGATCGTCGCGGCCAGCAGGTCCTTCGAGCCGTCCACGGACGGGAAGCCGGCGGGCAGGTAGCCGACCAGCGCGGCCCGGTGTTCCGCCCGCGTCGCCGCGAACAGCTCGTCGAGGCCGCTCACTTGTCCTCCCCGTCCACGAGCCCGAACCACTGGGCCGCGGTGTCCATGTCCTTGTCGCCCCGGCCCGAGAGGTTGACCACGATCAAGCCGTCCGGGCCCAGTTCGCGGCCCAGTTCCAGAGCGCCGGCGAGCGCGTGCGCCGATTCGATCGCCGGGATGATGCCCTCGGTGCGCGACAGCAGCCGGAACGCGTCCATCGCGGCCGCGTCGGTGACCGGGCGGTATTCGGCGCGGCCGGAGTCCTTGAGCCACGCGTGTTCCGGGCCGACGCCGGGATAGTCCAGCCCGGCCGAGATCGAATGCGATTCGACCGTCTGGCCGTCCTCGTCCTGCAGCAGGTACGACATCGCGCCGTGCAGGTTGCCCGGGGTGCCCTTGGTGAGCGTCGCGCCGTGCCGGTTGCCCTCGATGCCCTCGCCGCCCGGCTCCAGGCCGACCAGCCGCACCGACGGGTCGTCGTAGAAGCCGGAGAAGATGCCGATGGCGTTGGACCCGCCGCCGACGCACGCCGCGACGACGTCCGGCAGCCGGCCCGCCTTCTCCAGGATCTGCGCCCGCGCCTCCTCGCCGATGACCTGGTGGAAGTTGCGCACCATCATCGGGAACGGGTACGGGCCGGCGGCGGTGCCGAAGAGATAGTGCGTGGTGTCCGCGTTGGTCACCCAGTCGCGCAGCGCCTCGTTGATCGCGTCCTTCAGCGTGCGCGACCCGGTTTTCACCGGCACGACCTCGGCGCCGAGCAGCTTCATCCGCGCGACGTTCAGCGACTGCCGCTGCGTGTCGACCTCGCCCATGTACACGACGCAGTCGAGGCCGAGCAGCGCGCACGCGGTGGCCGTGGCGACGCCGTGCTGGCCCGCGCCGGTCTCCGCGATGACGCGCTTCTTGCCCATCCGGACGGTGAGCAGCGCCTGGCCCAGCACGTTGTTGATCTTGTGCGAACCGGTGTGGTTGAGGTCCTCGCGCTTGAGGAACACGCGCGCGCCGCCCGCGTGCTCGCCGAACCGCTTGGCCTCGGTCAGCAGCGACGGACGGCCCGCGTACTCGGTGAGCAGCCGGTGCAGCTCGCCGGTGAACGCGGGGTCGTGGCGGGCCTTCTCGTACTCCGCCGCGACCTCGTCGACCACGCCGATCAGCGCTTCCGGCATGAACCGGCCGCCGTACGGCCCGTAGTAGCCGCGTTCGTCCGGGTCGTGCTTGCCGCGCTCGGTCACCGCGAGGGCCTCGGGCAGGCGGGGTGCGAACCGGCGGTGACGAGCTTGACGACCGCGCCCTTCGGGTCGCCGGAGGCCACCAAGCCCTCGCCTACGAGCACCGCGTCCGCGCCGTGGCCCGCATACGACATCAGGTCGCCGGGGCCGCGGACGCCGGACTCGGCGACCTTGAACACGTCCATCGGCAGGCCGGGCGCGAGGCGGGAGAACACGTCGCGGTCCACTTCGAGCGTGTGCAGGTTGCGCGCGTTGACGCCGATGACCTTCGCGCCCGCTTCGAGCGCGCGGTCGGCCTCCTCGGCGTTGTGGATCTCCACGAGCGCGGTCATGCCGAGCGATTCGACGCGGTCGAGCAGCGCGGCGAGCGCGTTCTGCTCCAGCGCGGCGACGATCAGCAGCACCATGTCCGCGCCGTGCAGCCGGGCCTCGTGCACCTGGTACGGGCTGACGACGAAATCCTTGCGCAGCACGGGAATGTCGACCGCGGCGCGCACCGCGTCGAGGTCGGCCAGCGATCCGCCGAAGCGGCGCTGCTCGGTGAGCACGCTGATCACGCGCGCGCCGGCGTCCTCGTAGTCGCGGGCCAGCGCGGCCGGGTCGGGAATCGTCGCCAGCTCGCCCTTGGACGGGCTGCGCCGCTTCACCTCGGCGATGACGCCGATGCCGGATTCGCGCAGCGCGGACATCACGTCACGCGGCGGGGCGGCCTTCGCCGCCCGGGCCTTCAGTTCGTCGAACGGCAGCGCGGATTCCCGCTGCGCGAGATCCTCGCGCACGCCGGCGACGATGTCTTCGAGCACGCTCATCGGACGCCCCTACCCGCTGCCGCACTCCTGGGTCCACTCGCAAGCTCGCTCACAAAAACCTTCCCCTTCCCGCCGAAACGATGCTAACCCCCGCTCGATGACCGGCCGGTCCCGGGTTGCTCAGCGACGGGGATCCGGCGGCTCGGTCGGGTCGTCCCCCTCCGACAGCGCCTCCCACAGCTCGGTGTCCGGATCCTTCCGCACGGCCTTGGCTCCCGGTGCGGCGTAACGGGCCCCGAGCTTCCGCGCGGCGCCCGCCCACTTGATCGCTGCCAACCCGCCGAGGGCGACAAGAATTCCGCCGAGCACGGCGATCAGGTGCCCGAGCACGATTTCCGTGCCGGGCAGCCCCGGCGCGAACCCGCCGAATTGGATCCCGTCGATGCCGTTCCAGACGCCCGCGGCGCCGGCGAGCACCAGCACGATCCCGAGCACCCGGCGCAGCCAGCCGCCGGTGGCGATGGCCCCGGCGACGCCCGCCAGCGCGAGGATCGCGAGCGGGACGAGCGCGGTGGCGCGCTGTTCGCCGGGTTCGGTGTACAGGACGGTTCCGCGCACGCCCTCGTCGCGGAATTCGGCGAACCACACCAGCCGGGAGGCTCCCCAGAGGGCGAGAGCACCGAGCAGCAAGGCGACGATGATCGTCCACAATGGACGGCGAGCGGCCGCCTCCGGTGCACCTTGTGTCACAGCAGCCTCTTCCGCCTCAGTGCCGCCGCGCCGTGGTTCCGCCTCGCCGGGCTGTTCAGACACCGGCCGCGTCCTCTGCCGGGTCCAGCTCCCCCGCCGGGATCATCGTGCCCGCCGCGGCGATCGCGGACAGCACGGTGCGGGCCTTGTTGAGCGATTCGGTGTCCTCGTAGTCCGGAACCGAGTCCGCGACCACGCCGCCGCCTGCCTGTACATACGCGGTCCCGTCGCGCATCAGCGCGGTGCGGATGGCGATCGCCGTGTCCGCGTCGCCGGCGAAGTCCAGATAGCCGACCACGCCGCCGTACAGCGCGCGGCGCACCGGCTCCAGTTCCTCGATCAGCTCCATCGCCCGCACCTTCGGCGCGCCGGACAGCGTGCCCGCCGGGAAACAAGCCGTGACCGCGTCGAACGCCGTGGCGCCGTCCTTCAGCTCGCCGGTCACCGTGGACACGATGTGCATGACGTGGCTGTAGCGCTCGATCTGGAAGAAGTCGACCACGTGCACGGTGCCCGGTTTGCAGACCTTGCCGAGGTCGTTGCGGCCGAGGTCGACGAGCATCAGGTGCTCGGCGCGCTCCTTCTCGTCCGCGAGCAGGTCCTTGGCCAGCTGCGCGTCCTCCTCCGGGTCCGCGCCGCGCCAGCGGGTGCCCGCGATGGGATGCGTGGTGGCGCGGCCGTCGCGGACCGTCACCAGCGATTCCGGGCTGGAGCCGACGATGTCGAAGCCCTCCAGCCGCAGCAGGTACATGTACGGGCTCGGGTTGGAGGTGCGGAGCACGCGGTACACGTCGAGCGCGTCGGCCCCGGTCTCGATCTCGAACCGCTGCGACGGCACCACCTGGAACGCTTCGCCGGCCTTGATCGCCTCGACCGCCTTGTCGACGGCCGCGTGGAAGTCTTCCTTGCTGCGGTGGCGGCGGAATTCCGGCGCGGGACGGTCGAAGGTCGCGACCGTCGGCGGCGCGGGCACGCGGAGCTGCTCGGTCATCGCGGACAGCCGGGCCAGCGCGTCGTCGTACGCGGCGTCCACGCGTTCGGCCGAGTCGTCCCAGTTGACCGCGTTGGCGATCAGCGTGACGGTGC
The DNA here is from genome assembly GCF_042684085.1 of Amycolatopsis silviterrae. Lineage (NCBI taxonomy): Bacteria > Bacillati > Actinomycetota > Actinomycetes > Pseudonocardiales > Pseudonocardiaceae > Amycolatopsis > Amycolatopsis silviterrae. The sequence goes on along the minus strand of NZ_JBHUKS010000035.1, from coordinate 95,029 downwards.
CCTCGTGGTGGTCGAAAGCGGCGAGGTCGGTGGCCAGCAGCATGGTCAGCTCGGGGATGTCGAGGTCCCGTTCGGCCAGCTCGGGCAGCTTTTCCAGCCAGCGCACGGAGTCGTAGCCGAGGTAGCCGACCATGCCGCCGGTGAGCGGCGGCAGGCCGGGCAGCGGTTCGGTGTGCAGCGCCTCGACGGTCGCGCGCAGCACCTGCAGCGGGTCGCCCTCGGTGGGCAGGTTGTCCGGCGGGGTGCCGGTCCAGACCGCTTTGCCGTCGCGCACGGTGAGCGCGGCCGGGCTGCGCACGCCGATGAAAGACCAGCGCGACCACGATTTCCCGTTCTCGGCCGATTCGAAGAGGAACGTGCCGGGCCGGTCGGCCGCGAGCTTGCGATAGATCCCCAGCGGGGTCTCGCCGTCGGCGAGCACCCGGCGCACCACGGGGATCACGCGGCGGCTCTCGGCCAGCGCGCGGAACTCGGCGCGGGACGGGCTGACCGGGCCGGGCCCGGCCGTGGACGTGGCTGCTGAGCTGACCATGCGCCTCATTGTGCCGCTACGGCCGGATCCGGCGGTCGGCGGGCTCTCAATTCAATGACTGTTGAATTCGAGGCGGCGACCGGTCAAGATGGTCCGGTGAGCACCGAAGACCCTACCGCGCGCCGCCGCGGCCGCCGTCCCGCTGGTCAGGACACCCGCGCGGTACTGCTCGAAGCCGCCCGCGCGGTGTTCGCCGAGAACGGCTACGAACGCGCGACGGTCCGCTCCATCGCCGCGCGGGCGGGCGTCGACGCGGCGATGGTGAACCACTGGTTCGGCGGCAAGGAGGGCCTGTTCGCGCAGGCGGTGCTGAAGCTGCCGTTCGAACCGGCGGAATTGGTGACGGTCCTGCGCGACGGCCCGGTCGAGGAGCTGGGCGCGCGGATCGCGCACACCTTCCTGACCCGCTGGGACGGCGTCGGCGGCGACACGTTCCAGGCGCTGATCCGCAGCATCGCCGGCCACGAGGCGGCGAGCACCGTGCTGCGCGACTTCTTCTCGCAGTTTTTCACCGGGCTGCTGAGCGACCTCGGCGGCGACCGGCGCGAGCTGCGGGTGGCGTTGTGCGCTTCGCAGCTGGTGGGGATGGGGCTGATCCGGTACGTGGCGCGGTTCCCGCCGATGGTGGCGGCCGAGGTGGACACGCTGATCGCGGCGGTGGCGCCGACGTTGCAGCGGTATCTGACTGGGGACATCGACTGAGGCGGTCGTGAGTGTTTATCCCGGTTAGAACCGTGATTGCCACTCACGACCCCCCTCAGCGCGACAGCAGCAAAAAGACCAGCGCCAGCGCGCCAGGCAGCACCTGCACGACCAGGATCCGTTTAGACGACGTCACCGCCCCGTAAAGACCGGCCACGATCACGCAAGCCAGGCCGTACAGCTTCAGCTGGAAGCCCGCCGGATCGGCCGCGATCAGCCCCCAGATCAGCGCGGCGGCGAGAAAACCGTTGTACAGCCCCTGATTCGCCGCCAGCGTCTTGCTTTCGCGGGCGAATTCCTCCGTGGTGCCGAACGCCGCCCGTGCCCGCGGCGTGGTCCACAGGACCATCTCCAGCACCACGATGTACAGGTGGATCAGGGCGACCAGCCCGATCAGCACGTTCGCGACGACGGTCATCACGCGCTCTCGTCGGCGAGCAGCAGCCGGTCGTCGGTGTCGAAGCAGGTGTGCGTTCCGGTGTGGCAGGCCGGGCCGGTCTGGTCCACCCGCAGCAGCACGGTGTCGCCGTCGCAGTCGACGCGGACTTCGCGGACGTGCTGGACGTGGCCCGACGTCTCGCCCTTCACCCACAGCTCCTGCCTGCTGCGCGACCAGTACGTCCCGCGCCGGGTGGTGAGCGTGGATTCCAGCGCGTCGTCGTTCATCCAGGCCATCATCAGCACGTCGGACGTCGCGTGGTCGACCACGACCGCGGCGATCAGGCCGTCCGCGTTGCGCTTGATCCGGGCGGAAAGTTCCGGGGAGAGGCTCATCGCACGACCACCCCGCCGGTGCGCAGCGCGCCCTTCACGTCGCCGATCGTCAACTGTCCGAAGTGGAATACGCTCGCCGCGAGCACCGCGTCCGCGCCGGCTTCCACGGCGGGCAGGAAGTGCTCGGTCGCGCCCGCGCCGCCGCTGGCGATCACCGGTACCCGCACCGCCTTGCGGACCAGGCCGATCAGTTCGAGGTCGAAGCCGGTTTTGGTGCCGTCCGCGTCCATCGAGTTCAGCAGCACCTCCCCCACGCCGAGTTCCTCGCCGCGCGCGGCCCACTCCACCGCGTCGATGCCGGTGCCGCGACGGCCGCCGTGCGTGGTGACCTCGAAGCCGGATTCCGTCGGCTCGCTGCCTTCCGGCACGCGCCGCGCGTCGACGGACAGCACGACGCACTGGGCCCCGAACCGGCGCGACGCCTCGCGCAGCAGCTCCGGGCGCGCGATCGCGGCGGTGTTGATGCTCACCTTGTCCGCGCCGGTGCGCAGCAGCCGGTTGACGTCGTCGGTGGAGCGCACGCCGCCGCCGACGGTGAGCGGGATGAAGACCTGCTCGGCGGTGCGGCGGACCACGTCGAAAGTGGTCTCGCGGTCGCCGGAGGACGCGGTGACGTCGAGGAAGGTCAGCTCGTCGGCGCCCTCGGCGTCGTACCGCCGCGCCAGCTCCACCGGGTCGCCCGCGTCGCGCAGGTCGGCGAAGTTGACGCCCTTCACGACCCGGCCCGCGTCGACGTCGAGACAGGGAATCACCCGAACCGCCACAGCCATGCGGACCAGCCTAGTCGGCCGCTCGGCCGAGCCCGCCGCGACGGCCGCCGAGATTGTTTTGCGATCCGAAGCATCAAAACCGGGGTCTCGCGCGTCTCATGATCGTGACCACCGGTTTCGACGAGTTCGTGGCGGAACGCCTCGACGGGCTGCTGCGCTACGCGACCGTCCTGGCCGACGACCCGCATCTCGCGCAGGACATCGTGCAGGACGTGCTCCTGCGCGCCCAGCAGCGCTGGGCGAAGATCGACTCGCCGCCCACCTACGTCCGCCGGATGATCACCAACGAGTACCTCTCGTGGCGCCGCCGCGCCGCCCGCCGCGTGGTGCCGTCGAACCACACGGTGCTCGACGCGCTCGGGCCGCCGACCGCCGATCCCAGCACCGCCTACGACGAGCGCGACGAAATGCTCGACCTGCTGGCCACGCTGCCGCGGAAACAGCGCGCCGCGGTCGTGCTGCGCTACTACGAGAACTACACCGACACCGAAATCGCCGACTTCCTCCGCTGCGGCGTTTCGACCGTGCGCAGCCAGATCTCGCGCGCGCTGGCGACTTTGCGCGCCGGCATGCCTTCGTTGCCGTCCGCCCTCACCACCGGAGCAGGAGAATGACCCCGTCGAACGAGACCGAGACGCTGCTGCGCGACAGCCTCGAACGGCTCGCGGAGCAGGCCCCTGACGGCAACCAGGTGCTCAACGCCCTCGCGCGGGCCCGGCAGCGCAAACGCCGTCCTCGCCTCGCGCTCGCCGCCGCGGCGGCCGCAGTGATCGCCGTCGCCGCCGGGGTGCCGCTGGTGGTCAACGCGGTGACCGACGTGCCCGCGCAGCTCACGCCCGCCGCCGGACGTCCGGTGCTCGGCTACACGCCGGGCTGGCTGCCGGACGGTTTCACCGAGCAATACCGCTCCGGCGGGCCGGGGATCACCACGCAGGTGCGGCAATGGCAGTCCGGCGCGAGCCAGGTGGAACTCGCGGCGCACTCCACCGCCGATCCGGAGTGGGCGCAGACCGCGCTGCGCATCGCGGCGCTGCCGGACCAGGTCGTGGTGCACGGGCGGGTCGCGATGGTGACCGGTTCGGTCAGCACGGCCGCCACGCTCACCTGGATGCCGGACGACCACCACGTGCTGACCGCGAAGGTGGAAGGCGTCCCGGACGCGCGCGGGGTGGCCGAGCAGGTCGCCGATTCCGTCACCGCCGACCCGGTCCTGGTCCGCGGCGAAGCCCGGTTCGGCCCGCTGCCCGCCGGGATGCGCGAAGAGGCCACGACCGTGCGCGGCAGCAGCTCCGACACCGCGACGACCGTGCTCGACGCGAACGGCCCGGGCGGCAAGGTGCGCGTGACCGTCGGCGGCGGTTCCCCGGCGCTCGGCGGGTCGGTCCCGGTGCAGGTGCGGGGCCTGTCCGGGGCCTACGTGCCCGCCACCGGACCGGCCGACGCGCTGGTCACCGTACGGCTGTCGTCGGGACGCTGGCTGACCGCGTCCGGCCGGATCCCGCGCGAACAGCTCGTGACGGTGGCGGACGGGATCGTCCTCGATCCGGCGCCGGATTACGGATGGCTGGGCAGCCGCTGAGCGCTACCGTGAAGCCATGTCCGAACTGGGGGAGTCTCGGAGCACGCTTTCGCGGGTCGCGCACACCGTCGGCATCGGTGCGGCGGTCATCGCCGTTCTGGTGGCCTGGTGCGTGGGAGCGAACTACCTCGCGCAGCTCACCGCGGGCGAGCAGCTGACCTGCCGGCTGCGCAATCTCGTGCCGTGGTCGGGCATGGGCGTGTCATTGTGGCAGGCGAGTTCGCTGGTGCTGTTCCTGCTCGCCGGTGCCGGGATTTCCGCCCTGCTCGGGCGCGCCGGGCGGCGGAAGGCGGTTCTCGGCGTCGCCGCGGCGCTGATTGTTCTGTTCACCTGGGGTTATGTCGCGGCGACGCACGTGGTGATGCAGAAGGTGGCCGACCACGGCACCCTGGTCAGCGCGCCGACCGCTTCCGGCGGAGAGTCCCGCGATCGCTGCCAGCGGCTACCGTAGGGCTATGTCCGAACTGGAGCGTCTCGGTGCCGAGAAGTACGTCGTGCTGACCACTTTCCGCCGCGACGGCCGCGCGGTCCCGACCCCGGTGTGGGCTTCGCGCGACGGCGACGAACTGGTGCTGTTCTCGGAACGCACCGCGGGCAAGGTCAAGCGGATCCGCAACAACGGCGACGTCCGGCTGCAAGCGTGCGACGTCCGCGGCCGCCGGTTGCACGGCGCCGAGGCGAGCGGGACGGCCCGGCTGCTCGACGCCGCTGACTCGGACCGGATTCGCCGGGTGATCGCGCGGGACTACGGCGTCATCGGGCGCGTGACGATGTTCTTCAGCCGTCTTCGCGGCGGGCCGGAGCGGACGATCGGGATCGCGATCAAGGTGTCCGAACCGGCTGGGGAGTGAGCTACCCGGCCGCGCGGAGCTCAGCGGCCATCGCGGCCGAATCGTGGTCCGGGCCGCAGCCCTCGGCCAGGATCACGTCGCCCACCATGTGGTCGGTGCGCAGGCGAAGGATCTCGCGGTAGGCCGCCGACGCGTACCACGCCTCGGCGGCGGCGAAGTCCGGGAATTCGAGCATGACGGTCCCGCCCGGCCACGAGCCTTCCAGCACGCGGGTGCGTCCGCCGTGGATCAGGAAACGGCCCTCGAACGGGTCGAGCGTCGCCTGGATCCGCTCCAGGTACTCGTAGACCTCGTCGTCCGCGGTTCCGGGCTGGCGCAGGTGGGCGATGACGTAAGCGGGCATGTCCGGCTCCTCGGGTCGGCTGGCGGATTTCGTTGTCCGCCAGGCAATCCTGTCCGCTCCGGTGCGTGGAGTCGATTACCTCGCGGGTAACCGTCCGCCCGCGGCTCAGCGGACCGCCGCGAGCGCCTCCGGCAGGGTGAACGCGCCCGCGTACAGCGCCTTCCCCACGATCGAGCCCTCGACGCCGTCCGGGGCCAGCCCGGCCAGCGCGCGCAGATCGTCCACACTGGACACTCCGCCGGAGGCGATCACCGGCGCGTCGGTGCGGGCGGCGACCTCGCGCAGCAGCTCCAGGTTCGGGCCGCGCAGCGTGCCGTCCTTGCTCACGTCGGTGACGACGTACCGGCTGGCCCCGTCGCGGTCGAGCCGCTCCAGGACCTCCCACAGGTCGCCGCCGTCGGACGTCCAGCCGCGCGCGGACAGCCGGTGGCCGGCCTCGGTGATCCGCACGTCGAGCCCGATCGCGACGCGGTCGCCGTATTCGGAGACGACCTTCGCGGTCCAGTCCGGGTCCTCGAGCGCCGCAGTGCCGAGGTTGACCCGGCGCGCGCCGGTCGCGAGCGCCGCCTCGAGCGAAGCGTCGTCGCGGATGCCGCCGGACAGCTCCACCTGCACGTCGAGCCGCTTGACGACGTCGGCCAGCAGCTCGCGGTTGCTGCCCTTGCCGAACGCCGCGTCGAGGTCCACCAGATGGATCCACTCGGCGCCGTCGCGCTGCCACTGCAGGGCCGCTTCGAGCGGGCTGCCGTAGGAGGTCTCGGTGCCCGCCTCGCCCTGGACGAGTCGGACCGCCTGGCCGTCGGCAACATCAACTGCGGGAAGGAGCGTGAAAGTCACGCGCACAGCCTAAGCGGCGGGCTCCGGCGCACCGTCCGGGGGATCCGCGCCCAGCCCGGCGGCCGCCGCGACCCGGCGCGCGACCTCGCGGACGTCGCGGTGGTCGGTGTCGACGAAATGGTCCGCAGGCGTGGTTTGAGCCGCTTCGTAGCGCGCACGGAAGAACGCGTCGATCTCCGGCCGGGCCTGGTCCGCGGCGAAGCGCTGCTGCCACGTGTCGCGGTTTCCGCGCAGCTGCACCGAAATCGTCGGCGTACCCGGCGGGAGCAGTGCGGTGACGAGCTGCCGCATCTCCGCCGACTGGAACACCCAGGTGATGAGCAGCACATCGACGCCCGCTTCGGCGGCGTTCGCGGCCACCGCGCGCAAGTTCGCTTGCACCATCGCCTTCATCCGGTCGTCGACCCGCCACGGCTGGTGCAGCCACAGCGCGTCGACGTCGGCCCATTGGACCAGGCCGGGCCCGGATTCGGCGAGTTTCAGCAGCGCCCGCGCTACCGCGGACTTGCCGATCCCGGGCGCGCCGCCCAGGAGCACCGCGCGCACCGCTACCCGAGCGTGCCGAGCCAGTTCCGCAGCAGCTGCGCCCCCGCGTCCCCCGACTTCTCCGGGTGGAACTGGGTCGCCCACAGCGGCCCGTTCTCCACCGCCGCGACGAAATCCTCGCCGTGGTTCGACCAGGTCACCTTCGGCTGCTGGCCGGCGAGGCCGGAGTCCAGCTCCCAGGTCCGCGCGGCGTAGGAGTGCACGAAGTAGAACCGCTCCTCGGAGTCGATCCCGGCGAACAGCCGCGAATCGGCGGGCGGGCGGACGGTGTTCCAGCCCATGTGCGGAAGGACGTCCGCGTGCAGCCGCTCGACGGTGCCCGGCCATTCGCCGGTGCCCTCGGTCTCCTCGCCGTGCTCGACGCCGCGGGAGAACAGGATCTGCATGCCGACGCAGATGCCCAGCACCGGCCTCCCGCCCGCGAGCCGCTTGCCGATGATCCGCTGCCCGTGCACGCTCAGCAGCCCGCTCATGCACGCGGAGAACGCGCCGACGCCGGGCACCACGAGGCCGTCGGCTTCCAGCGCGGCCTGCGGGTCGGCGGTCACTTCCACCTCGGCGCCCGCGCGCGCGACGGCGCGTTCGGCGGAGCGGAGGTTTCCGGAGCCGTAATCGAGGATCACCACACGAGACACATCCCGGAGCGTAGTCCCCCGGAGATTTCCGTTCCCCTCCCGTTTCGTTCCCGCCCCGAATGGGTACCTACCCGACCTCGTGCGGCGCCGCCGGCGCCCCCGGACCCGGAAAGAGGACGAGATGTCCGAGTCCGATCTGCTCTGCCGGATGTTCCAAGCATGGCGGGAAGACATCGACAGCGTGCCGTTCCCGCAGTTCAGGGAGCTGACCATCCCGCTCCAGAAGACCCGCGCCGAGGTCGACCTCGCGCGCCGGTCGACCGCGCGCACGGCGAACCCCGTGCGGCGCGTCGACGGCGGCTGGTGACCCCGGGCGGTTGCCCGTTGCCGGGATGCCGCCTCAGCCGGTGAAAAATTCCTTGAGGGACAAGGCGATCGAACCGGCGTCCAGCCCGTGCACGAGATCGTGGTCGGCGAGCGTCCCGTAGATCCGCACCTCGGTGTCCCGGCGGGTGCCCAGCGTCAGCAGCCGGTGCGGCCGGTCCGCCAGCGCGTCGGTGACGCAGTGCGCGGAAGTGCCCTTGAGATACGGCTCGACCAACGCCACATCGGCCACGCCGGTCGTCGCCGCACGCAATCCTTCGGCGTCGAACGGGCGCACCGTCGAGGTGTAGAGCACCGTCACGTCCATGCCCGCGGTCGCCCGCAGCACGCGGTCGAGCATCGGGCCGACCGCGATCACCACGCCGCGCGTGCCCTCCCGGATGAGCTGGAGCCCGATGCCGAGGTGCGGTTCGGAATTCTCCTGCGCGGACAGGCGCAGGTACGTCCGGCTGTCCCCCGGCACCGAATCGAACAGCAGCCGCCGGGCCTCGTCGGGATGCCCCGGCACGTGCACGTACCAGCCCGGCAGGGAATCGATCAGCGCGACGTCCCCGGGAGCCTGGTGCGTGCGGCCTTCCGCGGGCATGTCGTAGGAGGCGCCGTAGGACACCAGCACCGCGCCGAGGTTCTGGTGGCTGAGGTCCAATTTGATCTGTTCGAACGCGCGCTCCACGAGGAACGCGTTGAAGGTGTGCACGATCGGCCGCAGCCCGGCGAGCGCGAGGCCGGCTCCGGTGCTCACGAGCAGCTGCTCGCGGATCCCGACGTTGATCACCCGGTCCGGATGCCGTCGCGCGGCCTCGGCGAGCGACGCGGCCGAAATGTCGGCGAGCACGACGGCCACGTCCGGGTCGGTGTTGACGATTTCCTCCGCGGTGGACAGGAAGGTGTCCCGCATGTTCGGCATCAGTGCGCGCCTTTCGGTTCCACGACGGCGACCACGGCGAGCGGCCGTCCGGGATGGGGGGTGGTGAACGCGTCGTACAGCGCTTCGTGGTCCCGGCCGGACACCGTGCGCACGGCCCAGCCCTCCGTTTCGAAGCGGCGGGCGATGCCGCCCGGCCAGCCGTGCGTCGAGGACTGGTTGTCCACGACCACCGCGGTCAGCTTTTCGAGCCCGAGCCGCCCGGCGACGACGATCGCCTCGTGGTTGGAGCCCTCGTCGAGTTCGGCGTCGCCGATCAGCGTGACGATGCGCGAGCTGAACCGGCGGGCGCGCAGGCCGAGCGCGGCGCCGACGGCGATCGGCAGGCCGTGCCCGAGCGAGCCGCTGGAGATCTCGACGCCGGGCGCGCGGACGCGGTCGGGATGGTGGCCGAGCCGCGAACGCGCCGAACTCCAGTCGGCCAGTTCGTCCTCGGCCAGCCAGCCCTTCGCGACGAGCACCGCGTAGTACGCCATCGGCCCGTGCCCCTTGGACAGCAGGAACCGGTCGCGCCCCGGCTTGCGGGCGGTCTCCGGGCCGAGCCGCAGGACGCGGTCGAACAGCACCCACAGGACGTCCACTGTGGACTCCGCGGCCGCGTGGTGTTTGTCGTCGCCGGTCATCAGCGCGATCAGCCGGGGCAGGTCCGCGTAGCCCGGCGCGGGTGTGGTGGTCATGGTCTCGACGATGCAACCTCGACCAAGCTGAAGGTCAAGCGCTAACCTGGACCAATGACGAGGTTGGCGGACAAGCTGAGCATCGGGCAGGTCGCGGAACGCAGCGGGGTGCCGCACACCGCGCTGCGGTTCTACGAGGAACGCGGCCTGATCGCCTCGGAGCGCTCGGCGGGCAATCAGCGCCGCTATTCGCGTTCGGTGCTGCGCCGGATCGCGTTCATCCGCGCGGCGCAGCGGGTTGGGCTGTCGCTGGAGGACATCAGCGCGGCGCTGGAGACGCTCCCGGCGGACCACGCGCCGACGAAGGCGGACTGGGCCCGGCTGTCGCGCGAATGGCAGACCGAACTCGACGCCCGGATCGACGCGCTGCAGCGGCTGCGGGACCGGCTGACCGGCTGCGTCGGCTGCGGCTGCCTGTCGCTGCGCAGCTGCGGCCTGTACAACGCGGACGACGAGCTGGCCCGCTTCGGCCCCGGTGCCAGCAAACTGCGCCCGGTCATGGAGGGCGGCATCTGAATTCCGTTGCGCGCCAGCGCTCCGGTGTGGGTTACTACCGGCAGCAATGAACGAGAAATATCGAATACGAGTATCGAAACGGCTGTCCCGGCACCTGCGCCACGATCCTGGCGGGCTCGGGCTGACCCTCGCTCCCGGCGGGTGGGTCCCGGTCGCCGACCTGCTGGCGGCGCTGGCCCGGAACCGGTTCCCGGTGAGCCGCGCGGAGCTGGACGAGGTCGTCGCGAACTGCGCGAAACAGCGGTTCGCCTTCGACGAGACGGGGACGTTGATCCGCGCCAGCCAGGGGCACAGCGTCCGCGTCGATCTGGAACTGTCGGACGCGCCGCCGCCGGAAACCCTCTTCCACGGCACGGCGACGCGGTTCCTGCCGTCGATCTGGGCCGAGGGGCTGCGGCCGATGAAGCGGCACGCGGTGCATCTGTCGGCCACCCGTGAGACGGCGCGGAAGGTCGGCGCGCGGCACGGGAAACCGGTGGTGCTGACGGTCGCGGCCGGGGAAATGGCCGCGCGTGGGCATGCGTTTCAGGTCAGCGACAACGGTGTGTGGCTTACCGCGGCGGTGCCGGCGGAGTTTCTGTCCGCGCCCGAGTGACGCTCAGCCTGGGCTGGAAAGGTCCGTGAGGGGAACCCTCGCGGACTCTGATTCCCTCAGGGTTCCCCTCACGGACCTCAGCAGGAACGCTCAGCCGGATTCGGCGACGCGGCACAGGATTTCCCCGTGCGGGATCGCGAACCAGCCGTCCGGGTCGGCCGCCCACGCGCGCCACGCCTCGGAGATGTCGCGGAGGTCTTGCGCGGACGCGTGCCCGCCTTCCACGGCCTGCTCGGCGATCCGGGAGTTCAGGATCCGGTCCGCCCACATGCCGCCCCACCACGCGCGTTCCTCCGGCGTGGAGTGACACCAGATGGAGGCGCTCGGCGTGACGTCGCGGGCATCGGCGGCGCGTGCCCAGGCCAGCAGCCTGCGCCCGGCGTCCGGCTCCGCGCCGTTGCCGTGCGCGACCGCGCGGTACACCTCCAGCCACCGGTCCAGCCGCGGGTCCGCCGGCCACCAGAACGCCGCCGCGTAATCGGTGTCGCGGGCGGCGACCACACCGCCGGGTTTGGCCAGCTTCAGCATGCGCCGCAACGCTTCCACCGGTTCGGTCAGGTGCAGCAGCACCTGGTGCGCGTGCACGATGTCGAACCGGCCGAGGTCCGCGGCCGTCGTGATGTCGGCGCGCTCGAACCGGACGTTGGCCACCCCTTCACGCTCCGCGTGGGCCCGCGCCTGCTCCAGGACTGCTTCCGACAGGTCGATGCCGAGAACCTCGCCAGGGGCCACCCGGCGGGCGATGTCGACCGTGATCGTCCCGGGGCCGCAGCCGACGTCCAGCACACTGCGCCCGGGACGCAGCTCAGCCGCGAGGTAGGCCGCCGAATTGCCGACGGTGCGCCAATGCTGAGACCGCACAACGCTTTCCGCGTGACCCTGCCCGTAGGCATCGTCCGAAGGCATGGTTCGAGGTTAAGAGATCATTCCCAGATACTGCAACGACGTTCTCAGCAATTGAGATCAGCTGACCCGGCGGCGCGGCCTGCCGAGCAGCTTCCTCGCCGCCCCGAGCAGCTCCCGGCTCAGGGTCTCGTCGTCCACCTCGGCCAGATCGGGCTCCCCGCCGACCATCGCGATGCCGACGAACGCCACCATCGCCGACACGCGGGCGGTGACGTCCGGTTCCGGGCCGGCCACGATCGAGATCAGCGCCTGCTTGAGCCCTTCGACGCCGTGCGCCGATTTCGCGAGCGCCGCGTCGATGCCGGGGTCGCTGGAGAACAGCGCGACCAGCACCCGGTGCCGCACCACGAGGTCGACGAAACCGATCAGCAGGTGGTCCACGCGCTCGCCGTGCCGCCGGTGCTTCGCCGCCTCGACGACCAGCTCGTCCAGCTCCCGGATGCCCGGTTCCGCGACCGCCTCGGTGATCTCCGCCTTCGTCTTGAAGTGGTAGTACACCGCGGCCTTCGTGACGCCCAGCTCGTCCGCGATCATCTGCAGCGACGTGCCTTCCACGCCGTGCTCCGCGAACAGCCGCAGCGCGGTGGCGAGCAGCCTGGTCCGGGTGTCCGCGGCCGGTTCGACGGTCGTCATCGCGCCCTCCTCGTCGAGCGGAGTGCGCGGCTCCGCAGCACGTCATGGTACTAGCCGGGCGACTAGTCCGAAACTTGCCGTGCGGCTAGTCACATCCTAGCCGATCGGCTTGGCAGCTCCTTGCCGATTGGCTAGCTTCGAAAGGGCGATTCCAGTGCGGAGAGCCCGCTTCGGGCGCGAAACGGAGACGACTCGTGGCACCCTTCCTGTACCGGCTCGGCAGGCTGTCGTTCCGCCGCCGGGCCCTCGTGGCGGCGGTCTGGGCGCTTGTACTCGCGGCGTTGGGCGCGGGCGCGCTCACGCTGTCGGGCAAGCTGTCCGATTCGGTGACCATCCCGGGCACCGAATCGCAGCAGGCGATCGACCGGCTGGCCGAGCACTTCCCGCAGGCGGCGGCGGGCGGCGGCACCGCGCGCGTCGCGATCGCCGCGCCGGACGGGCAGAAGATCACCGATCCGGCGGGCCAGGCGGCCGTCGAGTCCGTGGTCGGCAAGCTGAAGTCCGCGCCGAAGGTGGCCGCGGTCGTCGACCCGTTCCAGGCCAAGTCCGTGTCCCCCGACGGCAAGCTCGCGCTCGCGCAGGTGAGCTACCAGGTCAAGGGCTTCGAACTCAGCGACTCCGACCGGGACGCGCTGCTCGCCACGGGCGAGCACGCTAAGCAGCTGGGCTATCAGGTCGAGTACGGCGGCGACGCGGTGCAGGGCATCCCGGCGACCGGGGCCACCGAAGGGCTCGGCGTCGCGGTCGCGGCGGTCGTGCTGATCATCACCTTCGGCTCGCTGCTGGCCGCCGGGATTCCGTTGCTGACCGCGCTGGTCGGGGTCGGTGTCGGGATGGCGGGCATCATGCTGGCGTCGGGTTCGCTGGAGCTGAACTCGAACACTCCGGTGCTGGCGTTGATGATCGGGCTCGCGGTGGGCATCGACTACGCGCTCTTCATCGTCTCCCGTTACCGGCATGAGCTAGCCGAAGGCCGGGAGCCCGAAGAGGCGGCTGGCCGCGCTGTCGGCACCGCGGGTTCCGCCGTGGTGTTCGCCGGGCTGACGGTGATCATCGCGCTCGCCGGGCTGACGGTGGTCGGGATTCCGTTCCTCGGCCAGATGGGCGTCGCCGCGGCGGCGACGGTCGTGGTGGCTGTGCTGATCGCGTTGACGCTGCTGCCTGCGGTGCTCGGCTTCGCCGGCGCTCGGGTCGGCAGCAGCAAGATCCGGGTGCGCCGCCGCACCGAGGGTCCGACGCACGGTGAACGCTGGGCGCGTTTCGTTGCGCGGCACCGGGTTCCGGTGCTGCTGGCCGCGCTCGTCGGGCTGGCCGTGGTCGCGATCCCCGCGCTGAGCATGCAGCTCGGCCTGCCCAACGACTCGACCGCCGCGCCGGAGACCACTCAGCGCAAGGCGTACGACCTGGTCAGCAAGGGCTTCGGCGAGGGCGCGAACGGACCGCTGCTGGTCGTCGTCGACACCGGCCCGAACCACAACCAGGCCGCGCTGACGCAGGCCGCCGCGGACATCGGCAAGCTGCCGGACGTCGCCGCCGTGACACCGCCGAAGGTCAACCCCGCCGGCGACACCGCGGTGCTCACCGTGATCCCGAAGAGCGGCCCGAGCAGCACGCAGACCGAAGACCTCGTGTCCGCGATCCGCGCGCAATCCGGTCCGCTGCAGGAAAACACCGGCGGCAGCCTCGCGGTGACCGGCCAGACCGCGGCCAACATCGACGTGTCGCAGAAGCTGTCCGATGCGATGCTGCCCTATCTCGCGCTGATCGTCGGGCTGGCGTTCCTGTTGCTGATGCTGGTGTTCCGGTCGGTCGTGGTGCCGCTGAAGGCGACGCTCGGGTTCCTCGGCTCGGTGGTCGCGACGTTCGGCGCGGTGGTCGCGGTGTTCCAGTGGGGCTGGCTCACCGACCTGCTCGGCGTCGCCTCGACCGGCCCGATCATGAGCATGCTGCCGATCCTGCTGATCGGCGTCCTGTTCGGGCTCGCGATGGACTATCAGGTGTTCCTGGTGACCCGGATGCGCGAGGAGCACGTGCACGGCGCCGAGCCGCAGGAGGCGATGGTGACCGGGTTCCGGCACGGGGCGCGGGTCGTCGTGGCGGCGGCGCTGATCATGATCTCGGTGTTCGCCGGGTTCGTGCTGGCCGAGTCGACGCTGATCCAGTCGATCGGGTTCGCGCTGGCCTTCGGCGTGCTGGTGGACGCGTTCGTGATCCGGATGACCATCGTGCCCGCGGTGATGTCCCTGCTCGGCCGCGGCGCGTGGTGGCTGCCGAAGTGGCTCGACCGGATCCTGCCGAACGTCGACGTCGAGGGCGAAGGCCTGGTCCGCGAACTCGGCACCCCCGGCGACGAAGAACGCGAACTGACGCGAGTCTGATTTTTGTCGGTGGTGGTTCGTACCCTTCGTTTCATGATCGAAGAGACGGTACGGACCTGGGTGGCGGGATGGGCGTTGTCGCGGCGGACGCCGGCGCCCGTCGAGAAGCCGTGGGGGCTTTACGTCGAGGTCCCGGACAACCCCGCCGAGTCGGGGAGGCACGTCCTGCCGGAAGCCGAGGAGCCGCTGGTCCGCGCCGCTGCCGCCGCGGTCAGCGAACCTCGGACGTGGCTGAAGGCTCCCGCTGAACCGGAGACCGTCGAGCCGTGGCTTTCGGACGGCTGGGTGGTCGCGTGGGACCACACCGGACATCTGATGGCGACGGACCTGCTGGCGACGAACCCGGTCGCGCCGGAGGGGTATACGGCGACGGTGGAGACCAGCGGGGCCGTCACGTTCCTGCGGGTGCTGGACGCAGCGGGCGAGCAGGCAGCGAAGGGGCAGATGGCGACGGTCGGGGACGCGGTGATCGTCGACCGGGTGGTGACCGAGGAGGCCCATCGACGGCGCGGCCTGGGCGGTTTCGTGATGCGGGCGCTTGCCGACCATGCGGTGGAAAGCGGGGCGGTGTTGGGCGTTCTCGGGGCTACGGATGCTGGGCGGGCGCTGTACGAGACTTTGGGGTGGAAGAAGCACTCCACGATCGCCGAGTGCATTTACCAGCCGATGGAAGCTGTGTCTTCGTAGGCCGGTGTCGGGTGTGCCTGGCTCAGCCGGGGTACGGCTTGGCTGACGAGCCGGGCGATCGCCAAGCCGATACCGCCGCCGGAAGCTGGCTTTTCTTGGCTTGTCGAGTGACCGGGCGGTGTCGGCGGGTGGCCCCGTTCGGTCCTGGGTGAAGCCCTTGGTTGAGCATTCTTCTTGCGACAGAAGGAAGAGCACAACCAAGGGCTTCGGTTGACCGGCGTGCGCGACACCGGCCGCGCCGATGCGTTCGGGGAGCTGTCCGGGTTCCGCGAGCGGTTCTGCCGCTGCGCGGCCAGCCGAGCCGGGGGAAGCGTCAGAAGCACGCCCTCGTCACAGACCCGAATTCCTGGCATCGGCGCTGGACGACCCGGCACGGAGCCACCCCGCGGTGTCAGTCGTGTGCTCCCCGGGCTTGCGCCGCAACGCTGCCGGTGCCGTCGCAGCCTGGCAGGACAAGTCGCCTCCGACGCCGCCTGAGCACCCTGCCCCGGAGACCGGCCCTCCGCCTCAGCCCTGCTCGGCCGCGAGAATCTCGGCTGCCCGCTCGCCGACCGCCATGGCAGGCGCCATGGTGTTGGCGACCGTCACATGGGGCAGCACCGAGGCGTCGGCGACGCGGAGGCCCTCGATGCCGTACACCTTGAGCCGCCCGTCCACCACAGCTCCCTCGTCCTGTCCCATCCGGGACGTACCGCTCTGGTGCCAGTAGGTTTCCACCGCGTTCCGCACGAACATCTCCACGGTGTCCGGCACCGCGGACGCCGGGGACACCTCCCGCTCGACGAACGGGGCGAGCGCCGCGGAGTTGCCGATCTCCCGGGCCATGGCTACTGCGGACAGGGCGGAGCGCACGTCGCCGGGGTCGGCGAGGAAGTTCGTCTCGATGCGCGGTCGGGCCATCGGGTCGATGTTCGCGAGGCGGACCCGGCCGCGGCTGCCGGCGCGCAGGCGCATCGCGGGCATCAGGGTGAAACACCGCTCCGGCGGCGGGTACTGCGCCGCGCTCTCCGGGGAGACGGACGGCGCCGGCGAGACGTACATGACGAACTCCGGCGCGCCCGGCCGGAGTTCGTCTTCCCAGAAACAAACGGCCTGGCTGCGGGTGGGCACCGGCAGCGGCACGTCCGCCGCCTCCCACAGGCAGGGCAGGCGGATGTGGTCGTCGAGGTCGCGGCCGACGCCGGGCAGATGCTGGACCACCGGGACGCCCAGGTTCCGCAGTTCGCCCTCGTCCCCGATCCCGGACCGCATGAGCACGGCCGGAGTGCTGAGCGCGCCCAGCGACAGCACCACCTCCCGCGAGGCGTGAGCGCGCAGCGGCTTGCCGTCGCGCACGAGCTCGACGCCGCGGGCCCGGCCCGCGGAGAGCAGGACGCGGGCGACCGTCGTGTGCGGGAGCACCGTGAGGTTCGGCTGCCCCGCCCGGCAGGCGACGTAGCGGAGGAAGGGCGTCTGCCGCACCCCGTCGTGGATGTTCTCGTCCCGCACGGCACAACCGGAGTTCGCCTCCATCAGCACGCCGTTGGCGCTGTCGAACCGGGAGATTCCGGAAGCCTCGGCACCGTCGAGGAAGGCGGTGAAGAGCGGATGCACGTCCTGCGCCGGCCGGATCCGCATCGGCCCGCCGGTTCCCCGGCGCTCGGGGTCGGGGGCGCCCTGCCAGTCCTCGATGCCGCGGTAAAGCTCCAGTACATGTGCGTAGCCCCAGGCGGAATCGCCGGCGGCCTCGGCGTAGGAGTCCCAGTCGCTCCGGTGGCCACGGGCCCACACACCGGCGTTGACGGCACTTCCCCCGCCCAGCCCGCGACCGGTGGCGTACGCGAGCCGGCGTCCGTTCAGATGCCGGTTCGGCTCCGTGACGTGGTCCCAGGTCCGCTCGCTTCCGAGGTTGGCGGGCCACAAGTCGGGGTCGCGCACCCGCTCGTCATCGTCGTCGCCGCCGCTCTCGACGAGCAGTACCGTGACGGCCGGATCGGCCGCGAGCCTGCCCGCGACAACGGAACCGGACGGACCGGCGCCGCACACGATGTAATCGAACGCGGCGCCGTCGTCCAGGCGGTCGGCGCGTCCGGGGTGGTCGCTCATGCTCAGCGTCTCCTTGGCGTATCAGCGGGGCGTATCAGCGGCGGGCGGTGTCCCTGGCCTGTTCGTAACCGAGTTCGAGCAAGGCGGAACGCAGCTTCTCGGCGGCGTCGTCGAGAGCGGACTGGTCCTCCTCCGGCTTGGCTTTGCTGAAATCGAAGTCGGACATGTCCCAGACGGGAGCGACGTGGATGTGCAGGTGCGGCACCTCGAAGCCCGCGATGACGAGGCCCGCTCGCGGAGCGTCCCAAGCCCGCCGCACCCCTCGCCCGACCGCTTGGGCGACCTCCGTGCACCGCCCCAGAAGCGCGCCGCCGGCGTCCGTCCACTGGTCGATCTCGCGCCGGGGGACGACCAGGGTGTGGCCGGGCCGCAAGGGCGCGTTGGTGAGGAACGCGGTGACTTCCGGGTCCTGCCAGACAAAGCGTCCGGGCAGTTCGCCGGCGATGATGCGCGAGAACAGAGTGGGCATGGCCGAAGCTCCTTCCGCATCCGGCGGGCAGCCGGTGCGAGCGAGTTCTAGTGGTGTCCGGGATCCTGGGCGAGGTCCGCGAGGCGGAAGGGAAGTTCCCCGCGCGGCCACCTGGTGTCCCGCTGGAATTCCTCGTCGTCGAAGCTGACGAGGGTGTCGCGGAGCTGGCGGAGATTGCCTTGCTCGAAGTACAGGGCGCGCAAGGTGTACTGCGACACGGCCATGGCGTGCCTGCGGTCCGCGGGCGGAATCGACCCCGTCTCCGCGGCGCTGCGGTGCCCCCGCACGACATCGCGGATGTCCTCGTCCACCCGTCGCAGGCGGGCGTCGACGAGAGCGAGCAGCTTCGGCAGCGGCGCCCCGCGGCCGAGGAAGACCCGGAGCAGCACGAGGTCCTTGACCGTCAAAGTGTCGTCGTCCCCGTCGACGACCCAGAGCCGCAGCGCACTCTCGCCCGGCGGGGTGATGCGAAACACCTGAGCACGGCGCGATCCGCCCAGCGACACCTCGCTGTCCTGGACCAGGCCAAGGGCCAGCAGCCGCCCCAGTTCGCGGCGGATGTGGCTGACGGCCGGTGCCGAATAGAAGAAGCGCAGGGCGAAGGCCGTCCGTTGCTTGATCTCGCCCGCCGAGAGCAGCTCACCGTTGAGGGAGAGGACTCCGAGGACGGCGTACGCGGTAGCGGTCAGCTCCTCGGCGGCCTGATCCGGCTCACGCGCCTCGTGCCCGGTGGCTGTGTCGCCGTCGTCGGCCCCTGTCCGGGGCGGGGCGCTGTTGTCCTCCATGGGCGAAGCATATGCGGCAGGCATGCCATCCGCGTACAGGGAGTTATCGAAATGTTGAACTAATAGTTCGACAGAAGGCGACTGCTTCGCGTGATAATCCAGCGATATCGACGCGAGCGAAGCCGCATGACTCCCCCTCCTGGTATGACTAGTAGTCTCATAGAGCGTAGCCGCCAGGCGTGCGCGAAAGCGGGGGTTGCGGTTCCGAGTAGACCGGTCGTATAGTTCTGGCACCGGAGCACGTCAGGCACCGAACTCCCGGAAAGGGAAAGGCATCATGGGGCGCATCAAGGTCGGCACGGAGAACAGCACCGACATCGAACTGCACTACGAGGACAAGGGAACCGGGCAGCCGGTCGTCCTGATCCACGGCTACCCGCCGGACGGCAACTCCTGGGAGGGGCAGACCTCCGCCCTGCTGGCGGCGGGCCACCGGGTCGTCACCTACGACCGGCGCGGCTTCGGCAAGTCCAGCCAGCCCTCCACCGGTTACGACTACGACACGTTCGCCGCCGACCTGAACACCGTCATGGAGACCCTCGACCTGCACGACGCGGTCTTGGCCGGCTTCTCGATGGGCACCGGCGAGGTCGCCCGCTACCTATCCGTCTACGGCTCCGGCCGGGTCGCCAAGGCCGTGTTCCTCGCGTCGCTGGAACCGTATCTGGCGATCACCGACGACAATCCCGACGGCGCCGCCCCGCTTTCCTTCTTCGAAGGCATCTCCGAGACGGTCAAGAAGGACCGCTACGCCTTCTTCACCGGCTTCTACGCCGACTTCTTCAACCTCGACGAGAACCTGGGCACCAGGGTGAGCGAGGAGGCCGTGCACAACGCCTGGAACGTGGCCGCGGGCGCGGGCTCGATCGCCTCGGCCGCCGCACCGCTGACCTGGCCCACCGACTTCCGGGCCGACATCCCCCGGATCGACGTCCCCACCTTGATCGTGCACGGCACGGGCGACCGCACCCTGCCCGTCGACGCCACCGGACGCCGCTTCGCCAAAGCGCTGCCCGCCGCCGAGTACGTCGAGATCGACGGCGCACCGCACGGGCTGCTCACCACCCACACCGCCGAGGTCAACGAAATCCTCCTGGACTTCCTCGGCCGCTGACGCGCGGAGTCAAATAGACGACTGGTCTAATGGGCGGTAAGGTGGGCGCATGCCAGCCGTTCAGGGCGACACCCGCCGCACCATTCTCGACGCCGCCCAGCGGATCATGTCCCGCAAAGGATTCGCCGCGGTGGGCATCAACGAAGTCCTCTCCGCGGCCGGAGTGCCGAAGGGGTCGTTCTATCACTTCTTCGGCTCCAAGGACGCCTTCGGCGAGGCCATGATGCGGTCCTACTTCACCGACTACCTGGCGGACATGGACCGTGTCCTGGCCGAGCCGGGCCTGACCGCGGCGGAACGGCTGATGAACTACTGGCGGAACTGGCGCGAGACGCAGAGCGTCGACGAATGCCAGGGCAAGTGCCTCGCCGTCAAGCTCGGCGCGGAGGTCGCCGACCTGTCGGAGTCGATGCGGCTCGCCCTGAAGGAGGGCACCACCGCGATCGTCGACCGCCTGGAACGGACGATCACAGCAGGCCTGAAGGACGGATCGATCGCCGTCGACAGCACCCCTCGCGAGACCGCGCGGGTCCTGTACGACATGTGGCTCGGAGCGAGCGTCATGGCGAAGATCCACCGCAGCATCAGCCCGCTGGACACCACGACGGCGGCCACCCGCCAGCTCCTGCACCTGTAGAACCCGACCACGAAAACCCGGCCGGTCATCGCGCACAAGCGGAGACGACCGGTCTACTAACGAGGAGTCACGCCATGAAGATCCTGATCGTTCTCACCTCGCACGACGAACTCGGCGCCACCGGCCGCAAGACCGGCTTCTGGCTGGAGGAACTCGCCGCCCCCTACTACCGCTTCAAGGACGCCGGCGCCGAAGTCGTCCTCGCCTCCCCCAAGGGCGGCAGGCCGCCCCTGGACCCGAAGAGCAACGAACCCGCCTTCCAGACCGACGAGACCCACCGCTTCGAGGCCGACCCCGAGGCCATGGCCGCCCTCGGCGACACCGTCCGGCTCGACTCCGTCTCCGCGGGCGACTTCGACACCGTTTTCTACCCCGGCGGCCACGGCCCCCTGTGGGACCTGGCCGAAGACCCCGCCTCCGTCCGGCTCATCGAGACCGTCGTGCGCGCGGGCAAGCCCATCGCGCTGGTCTGCCACGCACCCGGCACCCTGCGCCACGCCACCAACCCCGACGGCACGCCCTTCGTCCGGGGCCGGAAGGTCACCGGCTTCACCAACGGAGAAGAGGCCGCCGTCGGACTGACCGACATCGTCCCCTTTCTCGTCGAGGACGAACTGAAGCGGCTCGGCGCCGACTACTCCAAGATCGGCGACTGGCAGCCCTACGTCATCACCGACGGCCTGCTCGTCACCGGCCAGAACCCCGCTTCCTCCGGACCCGCCGCCGACACCCTCCTCAGCCTTCTCAAGGAGGCTCGCGCATAACCCGCACCCCCATGGCGAGCAGCAAGTCAATGGGCGGGGTTTGCCGTCTGTGAGGGGCACCCTGAGGGAATCAGATTCCCTCAGGGCGCCCCTCACAGACTTGAAGAAACAGGCATTTCACTGACGTGGATGTCCTTTGTGGACGGTCAGTGGGCCGAGGCCGCCGGCTTGAGTCCCTGGCATGGGAATCCAGGTCCGTGAAGGGGCCTTTCACGGACGGCAAACCCGTTCCTCGCGGCCCGCACCGGCCTCGGCAAGAGCCATTCCGGCCCAGCCTGCTTCAGGCCGGGCAAACGCCGCCTCAACCGCATCCGCAACGTCGTCTCACTGTGCCGATCGCTGCTAATCCGACCACAGTCACGGCCTCATGGCTTCGCGGCAACGGTTACGTGCCAGGCGGGGGCCGGCCTGCTTTCGGCCGGATTAGCAAGCCCCGGCATCGGCCCGGACGCCCACCCGGCACAACCAGCCGCTACCCCACAACCCGCCACGAGGCCGGCACAACCGCCAAACGAGACCTCGCCCTCGAACAACACCGCAGCAACAAGCTCAGGCCGGTGTCCGCGCCGCGCCCAGCTCAGCCTGCGACGCGGCTTGGCTGGCGAGCCGGGTGGTGCTGCCGATGGGAGTTGCAAGCCACGCCTGGCGGTGTCCGCCGCGCTCGGCTCGCCCGGGGGAGTTGTCAGCTGACGAGCCAGGCGATGGCCCCGCCGACCGCCAGCACCGCCGCGATGCCCAGCACCACAGCGAAGAACTTCGCGGTCTTCCACAGCGAGTAGACCCCGCCGCCCAGGAAGCCGCCGAGGGCCAGCAGCAGGACCGCGATCAGCTCTTTGCTCACAGGGGTTAGCGTGCCACATGGCCTTCACCGTGACGGTACTGGGCAGCGCGACGCCGTACCCGCGCCCGGACGCGCCGTGCTCCGGGTACCTGGTGCGCCACGAGGGCGCCGCGATCTGGCTCGACGCCGGGCCGGGCACGCTCGCCGCGCTGCAGGAGCACGTCTCGCCCGCGGAGCTGGATGCGATCTGGATCTCGCATCTGCACGCGGACCACGTCGCGGATCTGTTACCGGCGGTGTACGCGCTGTTGTTCGCGGACTTGCGACTGCGGCGGCCGATCCCGCTGTATGGCCCGCCCGGGACGGCGGCGCGGATCTCGGCGTTCCTCAGCAACACCGGCCGCGCGCCGATCGAGGAGGCCTTCGCGGTCCGGGAATTGCACGACGGACATCGGACCCGGGTCGGCGGTCTGCGGCTGGAAACGGTGGCTGTGTCGCACGGTTTTCCGGCGTTCGGAGTGCGGATCACTGACGGGGAGCGGACTTTCGCGTATTCCGGGGACACCGGGCCGTGCGACGCGCTCTCCGCATTGGCAGCGGGGACGGATTTGTTCTTGTGCGAGGCGGACAGCGTCGAGCCGTCCGCGGAGCATCTGACTCCGGCGGAAGCGGGCCGGGCGGCGGCTGGAGCGGCGCGGCTGGTGCTGACGCATCTCGGCCATACGGTCACGGCACGCGACGCGGTTCGCCTTGCCGCGGAACACTTTCCGGGGCCGGTGGCTTATGCCGCGCCGCGCACGGTGTTCCGCGTGTGAACGGTTGGGGCTCAGCGAAACAGGCGGTCTAGGTGGTAGTTCACGACCTCGGTCGCCGCTCGTACCGTCCGTTGCCCTAGCAGGACGCTGGTGCCGAGGCCGTGGCTGAGGCTGGTCAGCCGGGCTGCTTCGAGGACGGGGTCGAGCCCGGGAGCCAATTGTTTTTCGGTTTGGGCGCGGGCAAGGGCGTCGGCGAGCTGGCGGTCCAGGTCGTCGACGCCGAGGGTGAACGGTTCGGCGGCGAGATCGGGGTCGGTCATGGCCAGCGCGGCATACGAGGTGCCGACCAGGTGGAAGACCCGGCTTTGGTCATCAGCGGGCAGCGCCTCGGCCAGGAACGCTTCGACGAACGCGCGGGGCGGCACGGGGTCGGGCAATGCGGCGAGACGGTCGGCCCAGCGTCGGCGGCTCTGGGTTTCGAGGTGGCGCAGCGCGCCGAGCATGAGCTGCGCTTTGGTCTCGAAGTAGTACTGCACCAGGCGCAGGGACACGCCGGCTTCGTCGGCGACCGCGCGCATGGTGACCGCGTGCAGGCCGTCGCGGGCCGCGACGCGGACGAGCGCGTCGGCGAGCTGCGCGCGGCGCTCGGCGTGGTCGACGGTTCGCGGCACGACGTGGTCCTTCCCGGGAGCATTTTGTGATACGACTGTATCTGATACATGCGTATCAACAAGGGGGACGGTCGATGGGCAGGCAGGGCGGCGCGGCGGCGCGGGTCGTGTTGTGGGTGGCGTGCGCGGCGCAGTTCATGGTGGTGCTGGACATTTCGGTGGTGAACGTCGCGCTGCCCTCGATCCAGCGGGCGCTGGGGTTCGGCGCGGCGGGACAGCAGTGGGTGGTCAACGCCTACACGCTGGTCTTCGCCGGGCTGCTGCTGCTCGGCGGACGGCTGGCGGATCTGTTCGGCCGCAAGCGGGTGTTCGTCGCCGGGCTGGCGGTGTTCGTCGCGGCGAGCCTGGCCGGGGGCCTGGCGGGCTCGCCAGGGTTGCTGGTCGCGGCCCGCGCCGGACAGGGGCTGGGCGCCGCGGTGCTGGCTCCGGCGACGCTGACGATCCTCACCACGACGTTCCCCGAAGGCGCCGGGCGCACGCGCGCGCTGGCCACGTGGACGGCGGTCGGGGTCGCGGGCGGAACGGCCGGGAACCTGCTCAGCGGTGTGCTGACCGAGTACCTGTCGTGGCGGTCGACGCTGCTGATCAACGTCCCGATCGGACTGGTCGCGATCGCGCTGGCCGTCCGGTTCGTCGCCCGCGACGGAGAAGGCACGCGGCGGCAGCGGATCGATGTTCCCGGCGCGGTACTGGCCACGGCAGGGCTGGCGGCGCTGGCTTACGGCATCTCTCAGGCGGGCAGCGCCGGCTGGGCCGCTCCGTCCACAGTGGCCGGACTCGCGGGCGGCGCGGCCGCGCTGGGGCTGTTCATTCTTGTCGAAGCCCGGTTCGCGCCGACTCCGCTGATTCCGTTGCGCCTCTTCCGGATTCGCGCGATATCCGGCGGCAACGTCGTGATGCTGCTGGCGGGCGCGTGCCTGAACCCGTTGTGGTACTTCCTCACCTTGTCCATGCAGCACGTGCTGCGCTATTCGCCGGTGCAGACCGGTTTCGCGTTCCTTCCGCACACCGTGGTGGCCATTCTCGTGGGCGCGCGGCTGACCCCGCGGCTGATGCGCCGCGTCGACGGGCGGGTGCTGATCGCGACGGGCGCGCTGCTCGCCGCGGCCGGATTCGCCTGGCAGAGCAGCCTGACCCCCGACAGCGGTTATCTCGCCGGGATCCTGGGCCCCGCCGTCGTGTTCGCGATCGGCGGCGGGCTGCTCACCACGCCGATCACGGCCGCGGTCACCTCGGGCGTGGCACCGGCCGAGGCTGGTGCCGCCTCCGGGCTCATGAACACCGCGAGACAGGTCGGCGGAGCACTCGGCCTCGCCGTGCTGGTCACCACCGCCGCACCGGACAACCCGGCCCCGGAAGCCCTCGCCAGTGACTACGGGCGGGTGTTCCTGGCGATCGCCGTGCTCATGGCGCTGGTCGCCGCGCTCGCGTTCCTCCTGCCCGCACACCGCGACCGCCCGCTCGGCGAAAACTGAACGTCCCCGCCGAGCGAGCCCGATCGACCGTTAAAGCACGCCCTTCGTGGACGGAATCCCGCCCGCCCGCGGGTCCGGTTCCGTCGCCGCCCGCAACGCCCGTGCGACCGCCTTGTACTCCGCTTCCGCGATGTGGTGCGGGTCGCGGCCGTGGATCACGCGGACGTGCAGCGCGATCTGCGCGTGGAACGCCAGCGAGTCGAACACGTGCCGGGTGAGGACGAACGGGTAGTTGTTGCCGATGGTGAAGGTGTTGTACTGCTCCGGCTCGCCCACGTGCACGCAGTACGGGCGGCCCGAGACGTCGATCGCGGCGTGCGCGAGGGTTTCGTCCATCGGGATCCACGCGTCGCCGAACCGGCGGATGCCGCTTTTGTCGCCGAGGGCCTGGCGCAGCGCCTGGCCCAGCACGATCGCGGTGTCCTCCACGGTGTGGTGCGCGTCGATGTGGACGTCGCCGGTCGCTTCGACCTTCAGGTCCAGCGAGCCGTGCACGCCGAACGCGGTGAGCATGTGGTCGTAGAACGGCACGCCGGTGGCGATCTCCACCTGCCCGGTCCCGTCGAGGTCCAGCTGGACCAGGATGGACGATTCCTTGGTGGTGCGCTCGATTTTGCCGACGCGGCTCATCGCTTGACTTCCTTACTCGCTTCGAGGAAAGCGTCGTTCTCCTCGGGGGTGCCGATGGTGACCCGCAGGTGGCCTTCGATGCCCACGTCCCGGATCAGCACGCCGAGGTCCAAATAGGACTGCCAGCTGGCGGGCGCGTCGCCGAACTGTCCGAAGAGGACGAAGTTGGCGTCGCTCGGCACCGGGGTGAATCCGAGGCCCAGCAAGGCTTCCACCACGCGGTCGCGTTCGGCGGAGAGCCGGTGCACCGACGCGAGGGTGGCGTCGGCGTGCCGGAGGGCGGCGCGGGCGGCCGCCTGGGTGATCTTGGAAAGGTGGTACGGCAAGCGGACGAGCTGCAGGGCGTCCACGATGGCCGGTGCGGCGGCGAGGTAGCCCAGCCGCCCGCCGGCGAAGGCGAACGCCTTGCTCATCGTGCGCGACACGATCAGCTTCGCCGGGTACTCCGCGATCAGCTCGATCGCGCTGGCCTGCGAGGAAAACTCCGCGTACGCCTCGTCCACCACGACGATCCCGGGGGCCGCGTCGAGCACGCCGCGCAGCTGTTCCAGCGGGATCGACCCGCCGGTGGGGTTGTTCGGGCTGGTCACGAAGACGATGTCCGGCTTCCGCTCGGCGACCGCCTCGGCGGCCTGCTCGGTGTCGAGCGAGAAGTCCGCGCGGCGCGGCACCGGCAGCCAGTCGGTGCGCGTGCCGGTCGCGATGATCGGGTGCATCGAGTACGACGGCTCGAAACCCAGCGCGGTGCGCCCGGGACCGCCGAACGCCTGCAGGATCTGCTGCAGGATCTCGTTCGACCCGTTCGCCGCCCACACGTTGGACTCGGACAGCACCACGCGCGTGGACACCGTCAGGTAGTCCGCCAGATCGGTGCGCAGCGCCACCGCGTCGCGGTCCGGGTACCGGTGCAGCGAGGCGGCTTCGGCGCGCACGGCCTCGGCGACGTCGGCGACCAGCTCGGGCGGCGGCGGGTACGGGTTTTCGTTGGTGTTGAGCCGGATCGGAACGTCCAGCTGCGGCGCGCCGTACGGGGTCCGGCCCCGCAGGTCCTCGCGCAGCGGGAGTTCGGCGAGGGTGACCTCGCCGCCGGGGATCGCTTCGTTCATCGGCCGTCTCCTTCGAAACGCGCGGTGACGGCTTCGCCGTGTGCGGGCAGGTCTTCGGCGTCCGCGAGCGCGACGACGCGCGGGGCGATCTCGCGCAGGGCGTCCTCGGAGTAGTCCACGACGTGGATCCCCTTCAGGAAGCTCTGCACCGACAGCCCCGAGGAGTGCCGCGCGAACCCGCCGGTGGGCAGCACGTGGTTCGAGCCCGCGCAGTAGTCGCCCAGCGAAACCGGGGCGTACGCGCCGACGAACACCGCGCCGGCGTTGCGCACCCGCGCGGCCACCTCGCGGGCGTTCGCGGTCTGGATTTCCAGGTGCTCGGCGGCGTACGCGTCGACCACGCGCAGTCCGTCGTCCACTGTGGACACCAGGATGATGCCGGACTGCTTGCCGCCCAATGCTTCGCCGACCCGCTCGGAGTGCTTCGTCGCCGCGACGCGGGTGACGAGTTCGCGGTCGACCGCGTCGGCCAGCTCCGCGGAGGTGGTGACGAGGACGCTCGCGGCCAGCGGGTCGTGCTCGGCCTGGCTGATCAGGTCGGCGGCGACGTGCACCGGGTCGGCCGTCTCGTCGGCGAGGATGGCGATCTCGGTGGGGCCGGCCTCGGAGTCGATGCCGATCACGCCGCGGACCAGGCGCTTGGCCGCGGTGAGGTAGATGTTGCCCGGCCCGGTCACGATGTCCACCGGGGCCAGCTCGGCGCCGTCGGTGTCGACGCCGCCGTAGGCGACCAGCGCGACCGCCTGCGCGCCGCCGACCGCCCAGACCTCGTCCACGCCGAGCAGCGCGGCCGCGGCCAGGATCGTCGGGTGCGGCCGCCCGCCGAACGCGGCCTGCGGCGGCGAGCACACCACCAGCGAGCGCACGCCGGCCAGCTGCGCCGGGACGACGTTCATCACCACGGTCGACGGGTACACCGCCAGCCCGCCCGGCGCGTACAGGCCGACGCGGTCGACCGGCACCCAGCGCTCGGTGACCGTGCCGCCGGGGACGACCTGCGTCGTGACGTCCTGGCGGCGCTGGTCCGAGTGCACCTTCCGGGCGCGCTTGATGGACTCCTCCAGCGCGGCGCGGACCTGCGGGTCCAGCTCGGACAGTGCCTTGGCCAGCTCGCCGGCGGGCACCCGGACCGTTTCCGGGCGCACCTTGTCGAACCGCTCGGTGAACTCGAGGACCGCCTCGACCCCGCGGTCCCGCACGGCCTCGACCACCGGCCGGACGTGATGGAGCGCCGCGTCCACGTCGTACTCGGCGCGCGGAAGCGCGGCACGCAGTTCGGCAGCGGAGGGGACCTGCCCGCGCAGGTCGGTGCGGTTCAACATGGACACCAGGGTACGAGGTGGCCCGCGCGCTCCCGGCAGGGATACTCGGTGGAGACCCGCTGTCCCCGGACCAGGGAGGCTCGTGTGCCCCGGATCGCGTTGTGCCAGCTCAACTCGGGCGACGACCCGGAAGAAAACCTGAAAACGGTTCGCTCCGGCGTGGAAGCCGCGGCCGCCGCCGGAGCGCGCGCGGTGGTGTTCCCGGAAGCGACGATGGCCCGGTTCGGCCGCCCGCTGGCCCCGGTGGCTGAATCTTTGGACGACCCGTGGGCGTCGGCGGTGGCGGCGATCGCCTCGGAGCACGACGTCGTGGTGATCGCGGGGATGTTCACGCCCGCGGACGACGGGCGGGTGCGGAACACGCTGCTGGTCACCGGGCTGGGGCAGCACCTCGGGTACGACAAGATCCACCTGTACGACGCGTTCGGGTTCGCCGAGTCGGACACCGTCGCGCCGGGGACGGAGGTGGTGACGTTCTCGGCCGAGGGGACCGTGTTCGGCGTCGCTACCTGCTATGACCTGCGGTTCCCGGAGCTGTTCCGGCGACTGGCCGACGACGGGGCGGACGTGGTGGTCGTCCCGGCTTCGTGGGGCGCGGGCGCCGGGAAGCGGGAGCAGTGGGAGGTGCTGGTGCGGGCGCGGGCGCTGGACTCCGGGTGCTGGGTGGCGGCTTGCGGGCAGGCTGATCCGGCGGTGACCGGGGTGGAGGTCAATCCGAAGGCGCCGACGGGGATCGGGTATTCGCTGGTGGCGGATGGGTTCGGCCGGGTGGCGGCGCAGGCGGGGGCTGGGGTGGAGATGCTGGTGGTGGATGTGGAGCCGGAGGTGGCGGGGGAGGCTCGGGCGGCTACGGGGGCGTTGGCGAACCGGCGGCTCTGACCCGGGGTTCCGTTGCGCCCCAATGTGGCATTGGGTGCGTCTGACGCAACGAATGCCACATTGGGTGCGTCACATGCACCCAATGCCGCATTGGGGCGCTAGCCGTGAGGGGAAACCTCAGCGCAGCAACCCTTCCCGGATCGCCACCCGGACGAACCCAGCCCTTCGCCGTTCCCCCGTCTTGTCCCGGATCCGGTCCAGATAAGACCGCACCGTCCGGACGCTGATGTCCAGGATCTCCGCCACGTCCACGTCCCGCTCCCCCGCCGCGACCAGGCGCAGGACCTGTTTCTCCCGTTCCGACAGCACGATCTTCGGTCCGGCATGGCGTTCGTCGCTGTCCTGGATGATCATTCCGGCCAGGGTCGGCGAGACGTACGCGTTGTCCTCGGCGATCGTGCGGATCGCGCGCAGCAGCTCGTCCCCGTCGACGTCTTTCGACAGGAAGCCCTTGGCCCCGGCTTGCATCGCGCCCAGGACCTCCGGTTGTTCCGCGTGTGCGGACACCACGAGCACCTTGTGCCCCATCTGCCCCACTTCGAGCACTGCCGCCGCGTCCTGGACGCCGCGCAGTTTCAGGTCGAGCACGACCACGCTGCCCGGCGGCTGGTCCTGGACCGCGAACCGCGCCACCGAGTCGGCCACCGCGCCCAGTTCGATGTCCGGGGCCTCGTTCAGGACCCTGGCGACCGCGTCCCGGTACAGCGGGTGGTCTTCGATCACCCCGACCTGGATGGGACCCGTCCGGCGCCGCCCCTCGTCGGCTTTCACGTCACTGTTTCCTTCCCCACCAGCCCGCGGCGGATCGCTTCCTTCACCAGGCCGGGGCGCCGCCGTTCGCCGGTCTTGTCGCGGATCCGGTCGAGATAGCCGCGCACGGTGCGGACGCCGATGCCGAGGATCCGCGCGATGTCGACGTCCCGCTCCCCCGCCGCGACGAGCCGCAGCACCTGTTCCTCGCGCGGCGACAGCTCCATTTCCGGCCGCGTGACCGGGCGGTCGGTGTTGTCCTTGATGATCATTCCGGCGACGACGGCCGACACGTACGCGCCGCCGCCCGCGACCGCGCGGATGGCGATCAGCAGTTCGTCGACGTCGACGTCCTTCGACAGGAATCCCTTGGCCCCGGCGGCGATCGCGGCGAGCACGGTCTCCGGCTCGGCCTGCGCGGACACCACCAGCACGTGGTGGCCCAGCTCGGCCACTTCGAGCACCGCCGCCGCGCCCGCGACGCCGGGCAGGCCGAGGTCGAGGAGGACGACGCTGCCGGACGGCTGGCGCGCGACGTGGAAGCGCGCGACCGAATCGACCACCGCGCCCAGTTCGACGTCCGGGGCTTCGAGGAGGACGCGTTCCACCGAGCGGCGGTAGAGCGGATGGTCTTCGATCACCGCCACCGGGACGCGGCCGGGCGGCATGGGCGGCACCGCTGTCTCCGGCACTTCTGGCTCCGTGTCCCCTGCCTCGCCGGGTCGCTGCGCTGTCGTGGTCACCGGCTCGCTCACCCCGTTCCCGCAGGCTGCCCGGCCACGGCGGGATCCAGCGCGGGACCGGTCGGCATCAGCGCGAGAAGCCCGCCCGCGACCGGATGCCCAGACCCAGCACCGTAGCCCAGCGACGTGAGCGCCGTCCCGTTCGCCACCGGATATTTTCGTCCTGTGTCCGTGACGAGATAACTGGTGCCGGAGCCGCTGTCGGTCGCGACCGCGCCGCGCGAAGGCGGGACGTAGACGACATCCGCGACCCGGGCGTCCGTGCGGCTCTGCACCGGCAGCGCGCGGGCGCCGGCCGGAACCGGCAGGTCAGCCGAGACCGTCACGCGGCCGTTCTGCGCGCACAAGGTCACCGCGCTGCCGGTGATCGGGGCTTTGCCGGGGATCCGGTCCGGGTAGGCCGCCGGATCCGCGCCGCCGGAGCGGGGTTCGCTCACCTTCTTCACCGACGCGACATCCGCGGCGCGAACCCGCGCTGGTTCCGGCCGACCGGAATATGCCGGTTCGTTCGCGGGGGTCGTGACGAGCAGCGCGGCCTCGGTCTGGCCGACGGGTTCGAGACCGTCGGGGCGGACGAGGTAGTAAGTCGAGGCAGTGGCGGCGCCGGCCATCGGATCGACAACCGACAGCACCTGGCCGACCCGCGTGTCCTGCGTGCCGACGCGCGGGCCGCGGTTGCCGGCGCCGTCGACGGGGATCTCGCCGAGGTCGCGGCCGGCGGGCACGGTGTCGATCCAGCGCGCGGACACGGTGATCGTCGGGTAGCTGTCGAATTGCAGGGCCGCCGCGGCTTCGTCGCTCAGCCGGTACCGGTGGCCGCCCGCGATCAGGAACCGGCTGCCCTGCGGGACGTGGACGATCACGCCCGAATCGCGCGGCAGTTCGACCCCGGACGCGGCTGCCTCCAGCAGCACGGCGACGAGCGGTTCGGCCGAAGCGGGCGCGTCCTGGGTGGTGCGGCTGCAACTGGTCCACGGGGTGGTGATCAGCGTGCTGGGCAACGAATCCGGCGCGCCGACGATGCCGATCTGCGTGCCGCGCGGCGCGGTGCCGAGCTTGTCCGCGGGAACGGTCACCGTGTCATGGCCGCTGCCGCCGGCGAGCAGCCGCGCGGACGCGTAGTTGAGGACCGGGTGCACCGCGCCGTCCGCGCCGAGCACGAATCTCGCCCCGCTGCCCTCTTCCACGATCACCTTGCCGCCGGACAGCCAGTCCTTCCCGCCGGAGGGGCTGACCAGGCCGATCACCCCGAACACCGCGGTCACGAGCAGGGCCGCGCCGATGCCGACCACCGTGCCGAGCACGAGACGGCGGCTGGGCGACACCGGATGGTTGGCGTCCGCGGCGACGAGCGCGGACACGAGGCGGCGACGCAGGAACTGGTACGCCTGGATCTGGTCCCGCTGCGTCCACACGCTGTTCCGGCCCCCTGGAGATCACATCCGCTTCTCGCGCAGGCTAGACAGTGCCCGGAACGCGCACGAGGGTAATTTTTACGCCCACGCGCCCGCGCGAGGACGCTAGCGTTCGCGGGGCCGGGTCGCTGCCCGGGGAAGAGGGGAATGCGTTGTCCGTGTCCGCGCCGCCTGCCCCGGCTCATGCCCGCGCCCCCGGGACCGCCGGGATCTCGGGTACCGCGCCGTGGCCGTGGCTGCTGCCGATCCGTCCGCTGCAGGCGGCCGGGTGGGAGATCGCCGCGCTGGCGATTCTGCTCGCGTTCACCGTGCACGGCGTGGCCCAGCCGGTGCGGATCACCGTCGCCGCGCTGGCCGGGCTGCTGGTGGTGACGACGTCGGTGCGGGTCGCCGGACGGCATTTCGCCGGGTGGGCGTGGACGTGGCTCGCGCATCGCCTGCGCCGGCACGACAGCCGCCGCGACAGTCCGGACGCCCTGCTGCGCATCGCGGGCCCGGTGAAGGTCCGCCAGCACGTCGACCGCGCGGGCAACCGGTTCGGCGTCGCCGAGGTCGACGGCGACTGGAGCGCGATCGTCCGCCTCACCCCTGGCGCCGGGGAGCCGTCGACGGACGAACTGCTGGCCATCCTCCGCACAGCGTTCCAGGGCACGGACATCCCGCTGGCCGCCGTGCAGCTGCTGACTTGGGCGGTGCCAAGGGATTCGCGGGTGTACCGGGTGCGCTGGCTCGCGGTGCGCTACCGGCCGGAAGACGCACCGATCGCCGCCCTCGCCCGGGGCGGCGGCGAGCTTGGCGCGTTGCGGAGCACGGCGAGCGCGGCGTTGAGCTTGATGGTGGCGCTGGCGGAGGCCGGGTATCCGTCGACCGTGCTGGAGGCCGGCGAGCTGACCAACGAACTCCGGGTGGCGCTGGGCGTTTCCACCGGCGATCCGGAGTCCGACGGGGACTCGTGGCGCGCGTGGAAGTGGGGCGGGCTTACGCAGACGTGCTACTCGCCGCGGTCTGCGCGGGGTCTTTCGCGGACGTTGGGGGTGGCGGTGCCGGGGGCGGCGTTCACCGCGACGTCCGCGACTTTGCGGCGGACGCCGGGTGGGCGGGAGAAGCTTGAGCTGACCGTCCGGGTGGGTGCGCGGGCGGCGGAAGTGCCGGTGCCGCAAGGGGTTTCGGTGGTTCCGCTGCACGGCGGGCACGCTGCGGCGGTGCGGCGGACGTTGCCGCTCGCGCTGACCTGAGACGCGAGCGGCATCGCCGTCAGGCAGCCGGGAAGTTAACTGCGTGACCCCACGCCTACCGACCGTCCACAAAGGACGTCAGTATGACCGAAATGCCCGATTGCTGCCCACATGACCGGATGGGCGGGTGGGCGGGTGGGCGGGTCTGTGAGGGCCTCCCTGCGGGAATCTGATTCCCTCAGGGTTCCCCTCACGGAC
This sequence comes from Amycolatopsis silviterrae, assembly GCF_042684085.1. Lineage (NCBI taxonomy): Bacteria > Bacillati > Actinomycetota > Actinomycetes > Pseudonocardiales > Pseudonocardiaceae > Amycolatopsis > Amycolatopsis silviterrae. The sequence goes on along the minus strand of NZ_JBHUKS010000035.1, from coordinate 62,005 downwards.
CTGGCACGGAACCCAAGCGAGGCGAGCCGCACCGACGTCAGGCGGCCGGGAAGTTGCTCTCCACCCACTTCCAGCTGGCCCGCCCGCTGGCCAGCGGTTCCATCGACGGCCGGTCCACCTCCACGATGATCCAGCCGCCGAACGCGCCGGGCAGCTCGCCGAGGTACTCGAGCAGCGGCACGCCGCCGAGGCCCGGTTCGAGGAACAGGTCGTCGGTCGAGCGGGTGTAGGGCCCGGGTTCGGCTCGCAGGCGGCGGACGCGGTCGACGTCGAGGTCCTTGATGTGCAGGGCGGCGATCCGGTCGCGGTGCTCGCGCAGCATTCCGCCGACGTCCGCGCCCGCCCAGAAGAGGTGTCCGAGGTCGAATCCCGCCCCGAGCACGGACTCCGGGATCGCGGCGAGCACGTGCTCGATCTCCGCCTGCGTTTCGACCCACGAGCCGACGTGGTTGTGGAACGCGGGCCGGATCCCTTCCGCGGTCAGGATTTCCGCGGCCCGGCCGAGGAGGTCGGTGTAGCGCTCCAGCCGCGCGCGGTCGAAGGCGTGGCCGACGCCCGCCGCCTGGTCGAAGCGGGGCATTCCGCCGCCGGTGACCATCTCGGCGGAAAGGAAGATCGTGCCGAGGCCGAGCGCGTGGGTCTCGTCGGCGCGGCGGCGCACGCCGTCGAACCAGCGGAACTCCGCGGCCGAACCCTCCTCAAGCGTCACGCCGTGCGATTCGGGCAGCGGGACCTGCAGGTAGCCGGGGGCCGCCCGCAGGCCGTTCTCGGCGAGCAGCTCGCGGTAGGCCCGGATGGTCTGGGTGGGGAGGACTTCCATCATGACCGCGGAAAAACCGGATTCGGCGGCCTCGCGGAGCACGCGCGGCTGTTTGCCGAGGAAGGCCGGGTCGTCGTACTCCCAGCCTTTGGCCAGGTCCGTCCACTGCAGGGTGTTGATGGCGAATTGGGAACGGTCGAGCGTCATCGAAACTCCTGTCTTCAGCCGAGCGTGGCCAGCACGGCACGGGCCGCGCGCACGGCGGTGGTCATGCCGGTCAAGGTCGAGTTGCAGACCAGGGCGGTGGGCACGACGCCGTTGCCTGCCACGAAAAGGTTGTCGAAGCCCCACACCCGGCAGTCCGAGTCGCAGACGCTGGTTCCGTCGTCGGCGGGCCCCATCCGGACTGTTCCGGTGAAGTGCAGCGAGCATCCCGGGTCCAGCAGCGCCGATTCGGTGTCCGGGTCGAACGAGCCGAGCGCGTCGCCGAGCGCCTGCTGGGTGCGCCGGGCCTGCTCGATCAGTTCGCGGTCGCGGTCAGACCATCCAAAGCGGACAGAGATGCGCGGCATGCCCATCGCGTCGGTCTCTTCGCCGGAGAACTCCAGCCGGTTGTCCGCCTTGATCTCGGTCGGGATGTAGAGGCTCGTCCCGACCTGGCAGGCCAGCCGCGTGCCGTCCTCGGCGGTGAACGCCTGGACGCCGATCTGGGCCTGGAACGGCTGCGCGGCCCCGCTGTGCGGCTGCCAGTAGTGCCCGATCATGATCTCGCCGTCGGCTTGCGCGGGCAGCGCCGGCAGGTCGAACCCGAGCCGCTGCGGATCGGCGAGCACGCGTCCGGTGAGGAAGGCGTGTTCGTTGAGGTAGCGGCCGAGCGCGGGCGGCCGGATCCCCGAGGCGAACAGCAGCTGGGGGCTGCGCATGGTGTCGGCGCAGACCACGGTGGCGGCTGCCCGGATCTCCCGCGTGGCACCGGTCCGCACGTCTTGCACCACGGCACCGCGCACCTCGCCGCCTTCGTGGATCAGCCGGATCGCGCGCGTCTCGGTCAAGAGGGTGAAGTGCGGATCCGTTGCGGCGTCGGCGATCGGCGGGAAGATCACGTTGGGTCCGGTGCGGCGAAGCACGCCCGCGGCGTCTCGCTGAGCCGCCATCGGCATCGGCTGGACGCTGCGGCCGGGGGCATCGACGTCGGCGAAGAGCTTCTCGATCGTCGCCGTCACCACGGTCCCGGCTTCGGTGTCCGGGAAGGGGTTTCGGTTGACCCGCAGCAGTTCGCCTGCCCGGTCGAGGTCGCTCCGCCATTCCGCGGAGTCCAAAAAGGACGGTATCTCGTCGCCCCACGGCGCGGGGGTGGCGGCCGTCCAGTGGACGCCCATTCCGCCCGCGTTCCAGGCGATCGACGCGGCGGGCATCTCGGCGGCGTCCTCGCCGAGCGACGTGAGGTGGTACATGCCGGGCTCGACGTCGGCGAGGGAACCGACGTCCGAGGTCGGCGCGACGCCGGTGTAGAACCCCTGGATGCCGGAGGCGACGCGCTGGTTGTAGCGCTCCCAGAGCCGGGCGTCGGCGACGTCGTGCAGGTGCTGGCCAGGGGTCGGGCCGATCACCGGGCCGCCGTCGGCGATCACGATGCCGACGCTGGGGTCGGCATCGCGCAGTTCGCGGGCGACGGCGGCGCCCATGAGCCCGCCGCCGACGATGAGCACGTCGGTCACGCTCCCTCCTCCGGGGCTTCGATCACGTGCGGCCGCAGCGTCCGGTGCGCGATTTCGAGGCCGCGCGTGACCTTCCCGGGAGTGCCGCCCCAGACCGGGTCCTCGTGCTCGACCGAGAGCGTGCCCTCGAACCCGTGCTCGTGCAGCCGGTCGACGACCTTCGTCCAGTCGACCTGGCCGAGGCCGGGGATCCGATAGCGCCACCAGCCGGTTTCCCACGGGTCCGTCTTGGCGGTCGTGCCGAAGAAGCCGTAGCGCTGCCGGGCGCGCGGGTCGAGTTCGACGTCCTTGGCCTGGGCGTGCAGGATGCGGTCGGCGTACGGGGCGATGGTCTCCACCGGGTCGATGCCGATCCAGGTGAGGTGCGAGGGGTCCCAGTTCAGGTAGAGGCCGAGCCCGAACATCCACTCCCACAGCTCGGGCGAGTAGGCGAGATTGCCCGGGTAGCCGTCCGGATGCCAGCCCTCCATCACGCAGTTCTCGACGATCAGCCGGACCCCGCGCTCCCCCGCGTACTCGACGAGCGCCGGGAAGACGGTCTCGGCTTCGGCCTGGTTCTCCCGGACCGACCGGCCGGGGTCCCGTCCGACGAAGGTGCCGACGAGCCCGACGCCGAGCGCCTGCGCGGCGTCGATCGACGACCGCAGATGTGCGTGGATCTCCGCGCGCCGCACCGGATCCGGGTGCAGATTGTTCTCGTAGTAGGCCAGTGCGGAGATCTCCAGGCCGTGCCGCGCCATCATCGCCTGCGTCTCCTCGGCCTGCTTCGCGCCGAAATCGGCGACCGGCAGGTGGGAGGCTTCGAAATCGCGGCCGCCGGTCGAGGGCCAGCAAGCCACTTCGAGCGCTTCGTATCCCGCGCCCGCGGCCCACTTCGCGATGCGTTCGAGGTCCCATCCGGGGAGGCACGCGGTCAGCATTCCGAGTTTCATCGTTCCACCTTCGTCCACGATCCGTCGCGGGCCGAGCGCAGCACCGCGTCGACCAGCCGAGCCGAACGCAGCCCGTCCGCGAAGCTCGGCAGACCTTCCGGCGCCTCGCCGTCGATGGCCGCGTAGGCGTCGGCCACGAACGCTTCGAAGCACTGGGCGTACCCCTGCGCGTGCCCGGCGGGAAGCTGCGACAGCCTGCGCTGCTCCGGAGAGCCGGTTCCGTTGTCCCGCACCACGATCCGGGATTCGTCCGGGCCGCCCAGCCAGATCGACTCGGGCCGTTCCTGGTCGAAGACCGCGCTGCCGAGGGAGCCGTCGAGTTCGAACCACAGCCGGTTCTTCCGGCCGGCGGCCACCTGGGAGATCGTCGCCGAGGCGAGCACTCCTGTTTCGGTGCGCAGCAGCAGCGTCGCGGAGTCCTCGGTCCGCACCGGGACCCGGGTCCCCGAACCGGAACCGGATCCGGTGAAGCTGGCCCCGCCCGCGTCCGGCCGGTCGGGCACGGCGACCGACGTCGCGGCGGTCAGCTCGGCGAACGGGTCGCCGGTGATCCACTCGACGAGGTCGCACCAGTGCGAGCCGATGTCGGCGAACGCCCGCGACGGCCCGCCGGAGCCGGGGAAGACGCGCCATCCCGAGACGTCCGGCGAGAGCATCCAGTCCTGCAGGTAGCTCCCGTGCACGAGCAGCAGCCGGTCGCCCAGTTCGCCTGCCCGCAGCCTCGCCCGCAGTTCGCGGACGATCGGGTGGTAGCGGTAGACGAACGGCACGGCGGCCACCAGCCCGCTCCGCGCGGCGAGACCGGCCATCCGCTCGGCCTGCTCGACCGAAACGCCCAGCGGCTTCTCGCAGATCACGTGTTTTCCGGCCCGCAGCGCGGCTTCGGCGTACTCGGCGTGGGTGGCGTTCGGAGTGCAGACGTGGACGACGTCGACGCGGTCGTCGCCGAGCACCTCGTCGAGGTCCCGGTATCCGGTGGGCACGCGCCACTGCTCCGCGGCTTCGCGGGACCGCGCCGGGGTCGAGGCCAGCACCCCCGTCACCTCCGCGCCCGCCAGCAGCGCGGCCCGGCGGTGCACGGCGGCGATCATCCCCGCGCCGAGCACGGCGACGCCTCGCCGGGGCTTTCCCTGGGGGTCCTGCTTCGCCATTCCTGTCCTTTCACCTGCGAAGACGTGGCTGGGGGTCTCACGCCCTGCTCCGTCGTGGCCCCACGCTAAGTCGCGGGTTTATGTCGGATCAAGTCAAAAATAAGTGCACTTTCAGTCAAAAAAGCAGCCATTAATGGTCTAACATCCGGATCATGACCGACTGGGCCCCCGTCCGGCTCTCCTCCCCGCCCGCCCCGGAAGACGACGCCGCCGACCGGGCGCACAGCCAGATCCTCCGGCTCGTCGCGTCCGGTTCGGCGGACACGCGCGCGGCGCTCGTCCGCTCCACCGGCATGTCCCGGTCCACGCTCAACGGGCATCTGGACTCGCTGCTGCGCTCCCGCGTCCTCGCCGAATCGGGCACCGCCGCGCACGCCGGCCGCGGCCGCCCGGCGCACCGGCTCCGGCTCGCCGCGCGGGCGGGAGTGGTGCTGGCGGCGGACCTCGGCGCGCACAGCACGCGGGTCGCCGTCGCCGACACGGCGCAGACGATCCTCGCCGAGCAGCAGTTCCCGCTGGCGCTGGAGCAGGGTCCCGAAGCCGCGCTGGACGCGTTGACCGACCGGCTGCGCGGCCTGCTCCGCGAAGCCGGGGTCGAGCCCGGCGAGGTCACGGCGCTCGCCATGGGACTGCCCGGCCCGGTCGACGCGCAGACCGGTTCACCGGTGCGGCCGCCGATCATGCCCGGCTGGGACCGGTTCCCGGTCGGGCAGGTGATGGGCGAACGGCTTTCCTGCGCCGTGCTCGTCGACAACGACGTGAACCTGATGGCGCTCGGCGAGGCACGGGCGCGGCCCGCCGAGGCGAATCCGTTGCTGTTCCTCAAGATCGGCACCGGGATCGGCGGCGGCCTTGTCCTCGCGGACGGGCGCATCCACCGCGGCTCCGACGGCGCGGCCGGGGACATCGGGCACGTGCGCGTCCCCGGCGACGACCACACCGTCTGCCAATGCGGCAACGTCGGCTGCGTCGAAGCCGTGGCGTCGGCCGGAGCGGTGCTCCGCCTCGTCCGGGACGAACTGCCCGCGCTGGAGTCCATTGAGGACCTCGCCCGCGCGCTCCGCGACGGGGAACCGACGGTGGTGCGGCACGTCCGCACCGCGGCCGAAACGATCGGCGAGGTCGTCGCGATGCTGGTGCACTTCTACAATCCGCGGACGATCGCGCTCGGCGGCCTGATCACCGCGGCGGGAGACGACGTGCTCGCCGGGATCCGCAGCGTCGTCTACCGCCGCGCGCTGCCGCTGGCCACCCGGAACCTGGTGCTGACGCACAGCGAACTCGGCAGGCACGCGGGCGTCGCGGGCGGGATCGTCTCAGCGGTGGAACACACGCTTTCGCCGGCCGGAATCCGGTCGCTGAAGGGAATCCGGGCTTGACAGCACGCTTCGCCGAGGCGAACATCCTTGCTGTCTCACGCCCGAGAACGTCGGAACCGCCACCACGGGTGGCGTCTGCGTCGCCCCGGCGACCCGCGGAACCGATCCCCTCTCGGAGAAAGCCATGACGCACACGGTCAGTGCAGACCGGTCCGTTCGCACCGCAGGCCCGAAGTTCGTCGTCGCCTACATCGCGGCGCTGCTCGGTTGTTACTTCGCGCTCATCACGCCGGCGTCGGTCACCGTCGCCCTCCGGCTCCAGCAGATCGACCCCGAGCACAAGGTCGGGGCCCTCGCGCTCGCGCTCGGCCTCGGCGCACTGCTCGCCGTCGTCGCCAACCCGCTCTTCGGCCACCTGTCCGACCGCACCGCGTCCCGGTTCGGGATGCGCAAACCCTGGCTGATCGTGGGCATCTTCGGCGGCACGGCGGGGCTGCTGGTCGTCGCGTTCGCCACCACCACGACGACGGTCGTGCTCGGCTGGTGCCTGACCCAGGTCCTGTTCAACGCCGGACTCGCCGCGATGGTGGCGCTGCTGCCCGACCAGATCCCGGCTGAACGGCGCGGCGTGGTGAGCGCGCTGATGGGCGTCTGCTTCCCGATCGCGATGATCGGCGGCAGCTTCGTCGCGCAGGCCGTCGCCGGGCTGCCGCCGTTCTGGATGTTCCTGCTTCCCGCGATCGCCGCGCCGATCACCGTCGTCATCCTGTGCGCCGTCCTGAAAGACCGGCGCCTCGACCCGGCCGACCGGCTCCCCTTCGGGGTGCGCGACCTCGCCCGGATGTTCTCGTTCCGGCCCCGGCACAACCCGCCGTTTGCCTGGGCCTGTCTGATGGTTTTCCTGCTGTCGACCGGGTTCTCGACCTTCACCACCTACCTGGTCTATTACCTGTCCGACGTGCTGGGCGTCGGCGGCGGCGAAGTCGCGCACGCCGCGTTCGTCGTGAACCTGATCGCCTTCGGCATCGCCCTGCCCGCGAGCCTGGCCGGCGGCTGGATCACCGACCGGTTCGGCCGGCGCGGGCTGATGATGCTCTCGTCGGCGGTCATGCTGGCGCTGGCTCTGGCGGTCATGATCGTCGCGAGGAGCGTCCCGATGCTGTACCTCAGCGCCGCGATCGCCGGGGTCGGCCTCGGCGGGTACTTCTGCGGGCATTTCGCGGTGCCGGCCGCGTTGCTGTCCGGGGACGGGGAGGCCGCTCGGGAGATGGGGGTGGTGAATATCGCCCTTACGCTGCCCAGTTCGCTGGTTCCGGTTTACGGTCCGGTGCTGTTGTCCGTGGGTTCCGGGACGAGCCCGAATTACCCGGTGTTGTTCGGGTCGGGGGTGGTGGCTTGCCTGCTGGCGATTCCGGTGATGCGGAAGATCCGCGGGCTCAACCGGAGGTCAGCGGGGTAGGCGGCTCACCTGACGTCCTGGGGTGGCGGAACGTCCGTGAGGGGAACCCTGGCGGACACTGATTCCGCGAGGGGAACCCTCACGACCCGCGCGTCCGACGCCGGGGACTTAAGCCGCGCGACCTCAGCCTGGCGACCATCCACAAAGGACGCCCACGCCGCCGAAATGACCGGTTTAATCCCGCATGACCATATTCGGAGGTCCGTGAGGGGAACCCTGAGGGAATCAGAGTCCCTCAGGGTTCCCCTCACGGACGGCCAAACCCCGCGCGAGCCAGCCCGCCAGCCCGCCAAGAGCGGCACCGGCCCTGACCAGCTCCTTCGGCCTGGACAAGACGAGCCTCAACGGCACCCACAGCGCCGCCTCAAGTCCCTGGCGTTGGAATCAGGGTCTGTGAAGGTTCCCCTCACGGACGTTGGCCCTAATCCGCGCGCAGCAGCCGCTCCAGCTCCGTCTCCGCCTCGCTACTCCCCGCATCCGACAACCGCTGCAGCTCCCGCAGGTCGCGGTTCGCCACCGCCCGGCGGGTCAGCAGGCGGCCGGCCTGTTCGCTGCCCTCGTCCAGCAAGTCGGACAGTTCGGCCAGGTCGCCGCGGCCGTCGGCGAGGTCGGCGAGGCGGTCCAGTGCGGTCTCGTTCCCCTCGTCGGCGAGTGCGCGCAGGGTGTCGTAATCGTGCATGCCGCCGAGTCTCCAACCTTGCCCCAGGGACAAGGTCAAGCGCGATACTGGAGGCATGCTCACCATCGGGCAGCTCGCCCGCCAAGCCGGGGTTTCGGCGAAGGCCGTCCGCGTCTACCACGCCAAAGGGCTGCTGCCCGAGCCCGAACGCGACGCCTCCGGCTACCGGCGCTACGACGCGCAGGCGGTCATCGACCTGGCCCGTATCGTCACGCTCGCCAAGGCTGGGGTCCCACTGGCCCGCATCCCGGACGTGCTGCGGGGAAGCACGGGCCAGATCGAGCAGATCGACGCCGAGTTGCGCGACCGGATCCGGCAGCTCGAACAGCGCCGCGTCCGGTTGCGGCATCTCGATCAGCCGGACCGGCTCTGCCTGCCGCCCGAAGCCGTCTCGTTCATGGAGCGGCTCCGGCCGATCGGGCTGTCCGAGCGCCACGAGCACGCGATCCGCGACGGCTGGATTCTCGCCTGTGCGCTGGCCCCGGAAATCAGCCGCGCGATTCTCGCCAGCCGCAGTGCGTTGCTGGACGATCCGGAGTATGTCGCCGTTCTCCGCGCGTATGACGAGGCGATCGATTGGCCGCCGGACGATCCTCGGCTGGAAGGGGTCGCGGAGAAGGCCGCCGCGCTCGGGCGGCGGATGACGTTGCCTTCTGATCTGCCGGACTTCCGGAAGGTCCCCCATCAGGTCGTCGAGTTGCTCACCGGGCATCTCGACAGCCCGGCTTGGCATCGGCTCGACCAGCTCGTCGCCCAGCGGCTCAGCGAAGCGCCGAACGTGACGTCGGGGTCAGGCGAAGCCGCTGTGTCTGGTTTGTAGGCAACCCGCGTTCGAAAGCCTGCCGCGCGGCCAGGTCAGGGAAAACCCAGACTCCCACCCGGACGTTCTCCCCTTCCCGCACCGGCAGCGCGCGGAAGGTGTTCTCCGCTGGTTCGGTCACGAAAGAAGCGAAAGGCTCGACGAAGTCGCTGGAAGCCGGGCCGATGAGCACCAGGATCCGGGAGGGCGAGGAGACAGAATCGAGCGGCCGGGACAGCGGTGGAAAGTCAGCTTCGGGGCGGAGCAGCAGGACGTTGTCGCTGTCGAGCATGGTGGCGTTGGCGGCGTCGCGGTGTTTCCGCCAGGCCTCGCCTTCGAGGTAGAACGCGGTCAGCGCGGCGTGCCGAGCCTCCATATCCGGGAAGGAGCGGAACCACACGAAGCGGTCCGGGTCGTCCTCGTCGCGGAATTGGCCGACGACGGCGCAGCCCGCGGCTTCCTGCGGTTCCAGCAGCTCCCGGTCGAACAGGTCGATCAGGACGTCCCGTTGCCCGGGCCGGAGGGTGTACTGGCGAAGCTCCACAACGGTCACGCAGGCGAATCTGCCACCGCGCCGACGACGGAGCGAGTGGCAGGACTGACTGCTTCCGCAAAATTCCTGCCGTATCCTCGGACCATGCGAACCGTCGCGGTCGCGCTGGTCGACGACATGCCGCTGTTCGAGCTGGCCATCGCGGCGGAGGTGTTCGGACCGGCCAGGACCGACCTCGCCGATCCCTGGTACGAGCTGCGGTTCTGCGCGGCGAAGCCGGAAACCCGCACCGAGTTCGGCTTCCGGCACCACGCCGGGCACGGGCTCGACGCGCTCAAGGACGCGGACACCGTGCTGGTGCCCGCCTTGCCGTACGCGTGTGTCCAAAATGGACAACCAGTCCCTGCGCACCTGGTCGACGCCATCCGCGAAGCGGCGGACCAAGGCGCGCGGATCGTTTCGCTGTGCACCGGCGCGTTCGCGCTCGCGGCGGCGGGGCTGCTCGACGGACGGCGCGCGGCGACGCATTGGATGTACGCGGCCACGCTCGCCATGCTTCATCCGCAGGTTCAGGTGGACGCGTCGGTGCTGTACGTGGACGACGGGCCGGTGCTCACCAGCGCCGGCCGCAGCGCGGGCATCGACCTCTGCCTGCACGTCGTGCGCAGCGACCTCGGCGCGCATGTCGCCAACGAGGTCGCCCGCCGGATGGTGCTGCCCGCGCACCGCAGCGGCGGGCAGGCGCAATACGTGTCCGCGACGGTGCCGGAGACCGACGACGCCGGGCTCGGTCCGGTGCTGCATTGGGCGACGCGCCACCTCGACCAGCCGCTGACCGTCGAGCAGCTGGCTCGCCAGGCCGGGGTCAGCCCGCGCACGTTCGTCCGCCGGTTCCACGAGGCCACCGGCACCACGCCGCTGCAGTGGCTGCTCGGCCAGCGCGTCCTGCACGCCCGCAGCCTGCTGGAAACCACCGACCTGCCGATTGAGCTGATCGGCGAACGCAGCGGGCTCGGTTCGGCGGCCAACCTCCGCCGCCATTTCACACTCCGGCTGGGGACGGCTCCGACGGACTATCGGCGCGCGTTCCGCGGATGAGCCCAAGCGCGGTCACTCCGGCCGCCGCAGTGAGCCCGACCGCGGTCCAGCACGCGACCGTCACGTCGGTGGCGAGGAAAACCGTGGTCAGCACAGAGACTCCGACGGTTCCGCCGAGTTGCTGCACCGCGTTCAGCAGCCCGGCCGCCGAACCGGTTTCCGCAGGGCGGACGAGCGCCAGCGCAGCGGTGAAGAACGGCACGGTGAACAGTCCGGTCCCGGTTCCGGCGATGGCCAGCGAGAGCAGCAGCGGCCAGCCCAGCGCGATACCGGCAATGCCCAGAGCCAGGAAAGCCACGCCAGCGAAGAGAATCCGCGAGCCGTAGCGCGGGACGAGCCAGCGTCCGGCCACAAAGGACGATACGGCCAGCCCGCACGACCATGGCAGCAACGAGAGTCCGGCGGTGCGGGCATCGGCGTGCTGGGTCAGTTGCAGGAACAACACGACGACCTGGGTCAGGCCGCTCATCACGGCGAAGAACAGCAGTGACGTCACCAGCCCGGCGGGAAAGCCAAGGCCGCGGAACAGGCTGCGTTCGACCAGGTTGCCGTGAAACCGTTGCTGCAGAACGAAAACGACGAGAACCGCGATCCCGGCGGCGACGAGGTAGCCGTTCCAGTGCGTCAGGAGCGGATAGACCACGAGCCCGGCGCCGACGACGACCAGGCCGGTCCCGAGCAGGTCGAGCCGGGGCCGGGTGGCCGACCGGTCCTCCGCGAGCAGTCCGGACGCGGCGAGCACGGCGAGCCCGAGCGGGACGTTCACCAGGAACACCGACCGCCACGACCAGGCGTCGGTGAGCAGTCCGCCGAGCACCGGACCGCTCACCGCGGCCAGTCCCATCACCGGGCCGATCATGCCGAGCGCCCGCGCCCGGGCCGCGCCGTCGAACAGGACGCGGATCAGCCCGATCGTCTGCGGGATGATCAAGGCCGCCGAAGCTCCTTCCAGCGCGCGGAAAATCAGCAGGAACGCCGGGTTGGTCGCGGCCGCGCACAGGGCCGAGGCGAGCACGAAACCGGCCACGCCGAGCTGGAAGGTGCGGCGACGACCGAGCACGTCGCCGAGGCGGCCGCCGGTGATCAGCAGGAGCGCGAAGGGCAGCGTGTAACCGGCGGTGTAGAAGGAGATCGTGCTGGGCGCGCCGCCCAGTTCGGCGTGCACCGCGGGAGCGGCGACCTGGACGATGGTGGTGTCGAGGAGGTTCATCGCCTCCGCGACGAGCAGGACCGCCAGCGCGGCCCAGCGGCGGGAATCGTTCATGCCGCCAGCCTGGACAGTGGTCGCGAAGGATTCCAGTCACCAGCGTGAACGAACAGAAATCTTCCATCAAGGCCAGCATGGTGCAGAATCAAGCCATGCTCGACGACCTCGACCATGCCCTCGTCCACGCGCTCCAGATCGACGGCCGCGCCCCGTTCGCGCGGATCGGCACCGTCCTGGGCGTCTCGACGCAAACCGTCGCGCGCCGTTACCGGAAGCTGTGCGCCGAGGCTGGGCTGCGCGTCGTCGGGCTGGCCGCGCCGCATCGCGCCGGGCAGACGCAGTGGCTCGTGCGGCTCACGGTCGTCCCGGCGGTCGCGCAACGGGTGGCCGACGCACTCGTCCGGCGCACCGACACGACCTGGGTCAAACTCGCCGGCGGCGGGACGGAGATCTGCGTCATCGTCCACACCCCCGACGGCTCCGGGCACGGCCTGCTGCTGCACGACATCCCGCGCACCAACGGCATCACCGCCGTCTCCGCGCACCAGCTGCTGCACCTCTACCACGGCGGCCCCACCGCCTGGCTGGGCCGCGCCGAAGTCCTGACCGACGCCCAGCGCCGCCAGCTGGAACCGGAAACCCGCGCCACGAACGCCGAAGCGACGCCCGCCGACGAACCGCTGCTCACCGCGTTGCAACGCGACGGCCGCCTCGGCCAGACCGAGCTGGCGAGCGTCACCGGCTGGTCCGCCGCGACCGTCGCACGCCGGATCGCCGACCTGCGCGCGGCGGAAACTCTTTATTTCGACGTGGAAATCGACGCCCGGCTCTTCGGCGCGACCACGCAGGCACTGCTGTGGATGGCCGTGGCCCCAGCCGATCTCGACGCCGTCGCCACCGAGTTGGCCACCCACCGCGAGCTAGCCGTGGTAGCCGCGACCACCGGACCGACGAACCTGCTCGCGCACGCCCTCTGCGCCGATCCCCCTGCCCTGCACCGCTACCTCACCCACCGGCTCGGCGCACTGCCCGGCATTCGCTCCTGCGAAACCGCACCGGTCCTGCGCACGTTGAAAGCCGCGAGTCCGCTCAGCCGCTGACCGCCTCATACACCCCGGCGATCAACGCCACGAACGGCACCAGCGAGAGCAGCACCAGGAACTCCGAAATATCCAGCAGCCGCGACCAATACGGCGACCGCACCCCGCGCGCGACCCGCGTCGCGTAGAACAGCGACACCACCGCGGCCAGCACCAGCGTCAGCCCGACGGCGAGCAGCGCGATCCGCTGGTTGCCCGCGATCAGCCAGAACCCCGCGGCCAGCAGCGTCACGAGGCCGAAGGCGACCAGCACCAGCCGCTGCGTGCGTCCGGCGTAAGCGCGCGAACGCTGGATCCACGCGACTCCGAGTAGCCCGGCCAGCCCGGCTTCCCACGCCCCGCCGGTGGCGAGCACGACCGAAGAACCGACGACCACCAGCCCGAGCGCCACCAGCAGGCTGGTGAGCAACGCCTGCGCATACGTGGTCCGGCCGGCCATTTCCGCGCCGAGCGACGGCTGTTCGTTGGCGCGGAAGGATTCCATGTCGTCCGGCACGCGCGGCAGCGGCATCCGGCCCAGCCGCAGCGCGAGCATCGGCGCGACGGCCGCCAACGCGGTCGCCAGCACTGCCGCGACGGCCGCGGCGGCGACCGGCTTCGCACCGGTCAGCAGCACCACGCCGGTCGCGATCGCGCCGATCCCGGCCGAACCGACGACAGCCACGAAGAACGGCAACCGGTCAGCCACCGAAACCGCGGCCAGCACGCCGTAAACGGTCACCGCGGCCAGCCCGGCGGCGAGCGGCCCGGCAGAAAGCGAGAACACCGAATGCGGTGGCAGCAAAGACATCCCGGACAGGAACGCCACGCCGACCCCGGCCAGCGCACCGGCCGCGCCCGCGCCCGAATCGCCGTACGCCCGGCTCAGCGCGCCGCCGGCGAGCAGCAGCACGATCGCGAGCAGCCCGGTCCCGATCGGCGCGAGCACGCTGCCCGCGAGCGACGCCTGAATCAGCAGCCCGCCCATGAACAACAGCACCGCGGCCGCCGTGATCCCGGCCCGCCGGGCGATCTTCGGCCCCCAGGTGGTGGACGCGGATTCGCCGACGCTCGCGATCGAATCGACCACGTCGTCGAACAGCAACGGACCCCGCGGCCGTTCGCGCGGGGTCAGGTGCAGCACTTCGCCGTCGCGCACCTGCGCGGCGGCCACGGTGAGGCCGAGTGCGAGCGGGGCGCCGCCGAGCCGCGAAAGCACCCAGCCCGGATGCTCGGCCGACGCCTGCCCTGCCGCCCCGGCGAGCCGGACCAGCTGCGGCACCAGCTCGGCGAACGTGCTCTGCTGCGGCAGCGCGACGTCCACCCTGGCGCGCGGGGTGACGATCGTGACGCGCCGGGTCGACCCGGCGACGGCCGGCGCGCTCACTGCTGGGACCTGGACGCCTCGATCACCGGGGCGAACTTCGCGCTGCTCGCCTCGGCGAGCTTCTGCAGACCGGCGTTCACCGCTTCGAGGACGATCTCCGACAGCGTGCGCGCGTCGTACTCGCGGATCGCCCGCTGGTCGATGTCGACCGAGGTGAACCGGCCGTCGCCGCGCAGCGTCACGGTCACCTCGTTCTGCCGCGAGGCGGCCTTGACCTCCATCGCCTCGACCGTGCGCTGGATCCGCTGCACCTCTTCGGTCTGCTTGCGGACCTGCGCGAGCAGCTCGTCCATGTCCGGCACGGCATACGGTTCAGTCACCGTCGTTCTCCTTCTCCTGCGGGGTTTCCCGGCGGACGTGCACGCTGGCGACGAACTTCCGGAAATCGGGGACGAGCGTGCGCGCGTCCTGCGGATCGGCCGTGCACACCAGCTCCAGCACGACCCGCCCGGCCGGACCGGGCACGGTCAGGAACACCTGGATCTGCAGCAGATCCTGGCCTTCGCCGGTGCGCAGCCGCAACGTCTGGGTGCAGCCCGGCGCGGCGGGGCTGCCGACGTCCTGGCGGTCGAGCACGTCCAGCAGCGCCATCGTGCGGCCGAGCCGTTCGACGGATTCGTCGGCGATCTCCTTCAGCGGCAACGAATCCTCGCGCTGCTGGATGCCGAGGGTGATGTTCGGCGTGAAGTCCGCCTTCGGCTTCGGGTGCACCGCGACGAAGACCAGGCCGGGCGCGATCGGCGGCACCGGCGTCCAGCCCTCCGGGACGTCGAAGCCCAGCGGGAGCGTCACCAGATCGGCCATGGCGCTCACCACGAACCCACATACTGCGCGGCGTCGTCCCAAGCCCCGCCCAGCGCGTTGGCCGCCTCGCTCGCCGCGTCGCCGACCGCGTCGACCGCCGCGCCGCCGTATTCGGTGACCGCCGCGCCGACCTTCGGCAGGTCGATGTCGATCTTCGCGCCGAGCCCCGCGCCGAGGCCCAGCGCGGCACCGGCCTTGAAGTTCATCTTCAGATGCCCGTTGTCATAGACGAACTGACCGTCGAGCTGCGCCCCGATTCCATATTGGACACTCCCGCTCGCGCCGACGCCGACCCCGGCGACGTCCGCCGCGACCTGGCCCTCCAGCTTGCCGCCCGCGAACGCGTTGGCGTGCACGCCAAGCCCGTGCACGCCGAGCTGTGCCGAACCGCTGACCTCGCCGCCGGCGAACGCGGAACCGCGAGCGCTGCCGTGCGCGACGCCGTAGCTTCCGCTGGTCCCGACGTCCTCGCGGAACCCGAGTTCGGCATGGCCGGACGCCTTCGCGTCCCAGCCCTGCGAGGAGATTTTCCCGTCGTACTCCGGAATGAAGCCGTCTTGTTCGTGCGCTGTCTTGTAGTAGGTGATCTCGGTGCCGCGGGCGATCGCGCTCTTCGGCTTCGGCTGTCCGAACGGAGTGTCAGCCTTCTTCGGTGCGCGAGTGCCTTCCAGCCCGTTCCAGGTCAGCTTCTTCCAGCCGGAATTGCCGAACCACGACGGCGCCGAACGCGGCCGCTTCCGTCCGTCGAGCGTGTCGCCGTTGACCCAGGACAACGGGCCGTAGCCGCGTTTGCCCAGCTTGCCCGGCTTGCTCATCGGGCCGGCCCACGGCGCGGGGAACAACTCGGCCAGCGCGTCCGACAGCTCATCCGCGACCTGCCCGGCCGCCGCAACCGCTTGCTCGCCCAAATCCCTTGCGGCAGCGATAAAAGCGCCCACCGCATTCGGGTCCGCCGCCCGCGCTTGGTTGGTGAGCTGCGCGCCGTACTGATCGAACTGCGAAAGCACCGAGTCGACGCCAGAACGCGCCCAGCGCAATAGCTGTCCGGCCATCGACAGCCGCTTGCCCTGATCAGCCAGCTTCGTGCCGTCTTCGGTCAAGGCGTGCGCGACGTCGGACGCTGCTGTCGCGTACGCGGTGTACGCAGCGCCGTCCCAGTCAGCGTGCAGTGCCGTGGCAGCGTCCGCGATTTCGGTGGCCTTGCCGGTCATCGTGGACGCGTTGGTGCCACAGCGGTTCGCGGCCGCCTCCAGCGCCGCCGGGTCGCCGGTGACCCGGCGCTGGTATTCGACCAGCACCTGCCGGTAGTCCGACAGCACCGAGCTGACGACTCCGGACGCGTCCACGGCCACCGGCTACGCGCCCTTCGCGTCGATGTCGACGTGCTGCTGGAAGTGTTTGCCCTGGTAGGTGACGTCGACATCGATGTCCACGTCCTGCCCGGCCGGAGCTTCGACGGTCGACTGGCCGGTGTTCAGATCGGTGTGGATCACGACCTCGTGCGCGCCGGTCGACGGGGCGGGCACCGAAGGCGCGGGGGCGGGAGCCGGGGCCGGGTCCACCGGAATCCAGCTGTTCCCCGGGTTGGCGCCCGCTCCGGCACCGCCGCCGGACGGCCAAGCTCCCGTTCCGCTGCCCGAGGACCAGCCGCCGCCGTTGGACAGCGCGGGCGGCGTGTAGTTCGTGAACGACGGGTTGCCACCAGGCACTCCCCCGCCGCTGCCGCCGATGGCCGCCTGCCCGGACGCGCTCGCGACCGGCGCGGGCAGCTGCGGCGCGGTGACCGGAGTGCCGGACACCGCTGCGTTGCCCGCCGCACCGTTGGCGTCGGAAGAACCGTGGTGGAACAGCTTCTCGATGTCGCCGATGATCGTCGCGACCTGAGTGATCTGGTTCGCGAGGTCGCCCGCGCCGAGCGCCTTCAGCAGACCGCCCACCGCGGTGATGAATCCGCGCAGCGTCGCGCTGGTGGCGGTGGAAAGCGCGACCGCCGCCCCGTAGGTCCACCAGTTCGACATCAGCGACGCGACGGTCGGGTTCACCGCCGAGACCACCGACCGGTACGCCTCCTGCGCCGCCTTCACCAGCGTGCCCGAGACGCCCAGCAGCTCAGCGCCCTTCTCGATCACGTTGATGATCTTGGTGAGCTGTTCGAGCGAGTGGGAGATCTTCTGCAGCGCCGATTCCGACGCCCCGCCGGACCAGACCTTGCCGAGCTGGTCGGCGGCCTTGCTCAGCTCGGTGTAGAGCGAGGTCAGCTCGGCGGCCTTGTGCAGCAGGTCGAGGACGTGCTTGGCGATCTGCTCAGGCTGGCCGGTGACGATCTGCGGCAGCACGGTGATCGGGCCGCCGCTGGAGGCGGTGGCGTCCATCGCGCTGGAGTTCGGGAAGAGCATCGGACCTCACTTGGTCGGGGGTCGGGGTCAGACGGAGGCGGGCCGGTAAACGCTGACCTTGGCCAGTCCGCCGAGGCCCGGGTCGACAGGGCCGTGGTTGTAGAGGGCGCCGCCGTCGCCGGCGACGCCGATCACCGGGTTGTGGTCGGCGAGCAGCAGCGGCTCGACCACGACGACGTCGCCGCTGTGCACACCGCCGGGCACGTCGCCGAAGGTGCGCGCGGTGCCGGAGTAGACCTCGATCAGGCCGACGCGCGCCTGGTTGTCGGCGTCGCCGGCGAGCCAGTCGTTGAAGTCCGCGACGCCGTGGAACCGGGCGTCGGTCAGCGGATGCTCGGCGAGCCGGCCGAGGTCCGCGTCGCCGAGGTAGCGCAGCACATTGCCGACCGAGGACGGTTCGCCGTGCGCGCCGGTGCTGTCGGTGATCGCCGCCGCGGCCAGGTGCGCGGCGTGCGGGGTTCCCCAGATCGACGTCAGCGACCGCGCGGAGCTGCCGCCGCCACCGCCATAGCCGTCGGAAACGGCTTCGTCGGCGCTTTGGTAAGCGTCCGCGCTGTGCTTGACCAGGCCGTTGATCTCCTGCAGCAGCTGCAGCAACGAGCGCACCGCGGTCACCTGCTGCGAGTGCAGCGCCTCGTTCGCCGCCGCGACGACGCTGCCGAAGCTGGCGAACGTCGTCGGCTGCAGGACGAGTTTTTCCAGGTCTGCGACGGCGTTGATGCCGTGGGCGATGATGCCGCCCACGTTGCCGACGGTGGAGCGCATGGCCTCCGGCTCGGCCCGGTACTCGCCGGTCGTGCCCATGGCTCTCCCTCCCGGTGTCGTGCGGTCGACGCACCGGTGCGGGGCGTCTGCCCGAGAGCGTAAGTTCGCGCCGCCGGGCGAGCGGACGGCAAAAGTACCCACCGCGACCGGACAACGGACGGCCAAAATACGGGGCATGAGTTCCGCCCGCGACCGCCTTGGCCTGCTCGGCGAGCAGCCTGGGGAGATCATGCTGCAGTCCCCGCCCATGCTGCCCAAGAGCGGCTCCGGCGGAGTGATGCAGCTCATGATGTTCCTGCCGATGATGCTCGGCATGGGCGCGATGTCGTTCGTCTACATCGGACGCGACGGCGGCGTGATGACCTGGATCTTCGGCGCGCTGTTCGTGACCGCGATGGGCGGCATGATCGTGATGTCGCTCGGCCGCGGCGGCATGGCGAAGAAGGCGCAGATCAACGAGGAACGCCGTGACTACCAGCGGTATCTCGCCGGTCTTCGCACGCGCGTGCGCGCGGTGGCCGACGCGCAGCGCGCCACGCTGATCGCGCAGCAGCCGGACCCGGCGGACCTGTGGGCGTACGTCGAAACCGACCAGCACTGGGACCGCCGCCGCGGCGACCGTTCGTTCGCGATGGTGCGCGCGGCCACCGGCCCGCAGCCACTCGCGACGCCGTTGCGCGCGCCGCAGATCGCGCCGTTGGAGGAGCTGGACCCGGTTTCCTCCACCAACCTCAAGCACTTCATCCAGACCTTCTCGACCGTCGAAGGCCTGCCGGTTTCGGTGTCGCTGCGGTCGTACGCGGCCGCGACGCTGTCCGGCCGCCGTCCCGACGTGCTCGGGATGACCCGCGCGGTGCTGGCGCAACTGGTCACCTTCCACTCCCCGAACGATCTGCGGGTGGCGTTCTGCGTCGCCCCGGACCGTTCGCACGACTGGGAATGGGCGAAGTGGCTGCCGCACGCCACCGCGCCGGTGCTCGCCGACGCGACCGGCCCGCGCCGGCTGTTCGCCGACAGCGCCGCGGAACTGGCGCGGCTGCTCGGCCCTGACCTCGGCGACCGTCCGGCGTTCTCGCGGCGCGGCGGGTCGGCCGACCTGCCGCACGTCGTGCTCGTCGTCGACGGCGGCGATTCCCACGGCGAACCCCGGCTGCTGGCCGAGGAAGGCCGCCTCGGCGTGACGGTGCTGGAGGTCGGCGGCGACCAGCCGCGCGCGACGTCGACCGACCGGTTGCTGAGCCTGCACATCGCACCCGATCAGCTCGGCATGGTGGTGCTCGACGGCACCGAAGCCCGGCTCGGCTTCCTCGGTATGCCAGACCGTCTCGACCACGGCGCGGCCGAAGCGCTGGCCCGGATGCTGACGCCGCTGCACCAAGGCGGCGCGGTGGTCAGCGAACAGCCGATGTCCTCGACGTTCGGTCTGGCCGGACTGCTGGGCATCGGCGACCCGCGCGACACCGACACGACCGTCACCTGGGCCCCGCGCCCGGCGCGCGACCGGCTGCGGATTCCGCTGGGCGTCAACCCCGAAGGCCGCCCGGTCGACCTCGACCTCAAGGAGTCCGCCGAGGGCGGCATGGGCCCGCACGGGCTGGTGATCGGCGCGACCGGGTCCGGCAAGAGCGAACTGCTGCGCACCCTGGTCACCGGGCTGGCCGTCACGCATTCGTCGGAGAAGCTGAACCTCGCGCTGATCGACTTCAAGGGCGGCGCGACCTTCGCCGGCATGACCAACCTGCCGCACACCTGCGCGGTGATCACGAACCTGTCCGACGACCTCACGCTCGTCGACCGCATGGCGGACGCGCTGAACGGCGAACTGCTGCGGCGTCAGGAACTTCTGCACGCAGCCGGCAATTACGCGTCGGTGCGCGATTACGAGAAGGCGCGCGCGGACGGTACGCCGCTGCAGCCGTTGCCTTCGCTGCTGGTGATCATCGACGAGTTCTCCGAACTGCTGTCGTCGCGGCCGGAGTTCATCGACCTGTTCGTCGCGATTGGACGGCTCGGCCGCTCGCTGGGGATCCACCTGCTCCTCGCGTCGCAACGGCTGGAGGAAGGCCGCCTGCGCGGGCTCGACTCGCACCTGTCGTACCGGATCGGCCTGCGGACGTTCTCCGCCGCGGAAAGCCGTGCCGTGCTGGGTGTCGCGGACGCCTACCAGCTGCCGCCAGTGCCCGGTTCGGCGTACCTGAAGTCCGACAACGACACCCTGATCCGCCTGAAAGCCGCTTACGTGTCCGGCGAACTGCCGCCACGCAGCCGCATCGTGCGCTCGGACGGACAGCAGCTGGGCGTCCTGCCGTTCACCCTGGCCCCGGTGGAAGTGCCGGTCGCCGAACAGCCCGCCGCCGAGGATCCGGTCAAGGGCACCGGCGAAACCATCATCGGCGCGATGCTGTCCCGGTTGGAGGGACGCGGCCCGGCCGCGCACCAGATCTGGCTCCCGCCACTGGCCGAACCGCCCACTTTGGACCAGCTGCTGCCGCCGACCGGCGAAGACCCCCGCCGCGGCCTGTGCCCGCTGGGCTGGGGCGGCAACGGCAAACTGACCATCCCCGTGGCGCTGGTGGACAAGCCCTTCGAACAGCGCCGCGACATGCTGTGGGCGGATTTCTCCGGCGCGGCGGGCAACGCGGTGATCGTCGGCGCACCGCAAAGCGGCAAGTCGACATTGATGAAGGACATCGCGGCGATGCTCGCGCTCACCCACACCCCCGCCGAGGTGCAGTTCTTCATCCTGGACATGGGCGGCGGCGCACTGGCCCCGATCGCCGGCCTCCCGCACGTCTCGGGCTACGCCACCCGCCGCGACCCGCAACGCTGCCGCCGGGTCGTCGCGGAGCTGGTGACCTTGCTGGAACAGCGGGAAGAATTCTTCGCCGCACACGGAATCGAATCGATGTCCGCCTTCCGCAGCCGCCGCGGCGAGTTCACCGAAAGCAGCGACGACCGCGAGTTCGGCGACGTGTTCCTCTTCGTGGACAACTGGACCACCATCCGCTCCGAGTACGAAAAACTCGAAGAGCAAATCACCGCGCTCGCCCAGCGCGGCCTCGGCTTCGGCATCCACGTCCTGGTGTCGCTGAACCAATGGATCGGCGCCCGCGCCCAGCTCCGAGACGCCATCAGCACCCGCTTCGAACTGCGCCTGGGCGACCCGGCCGACTCGTCGATCGACCGCAAGGTGGCCCAGAACGTCCCCGCCGACCGCCCCGGCCGCGGCCTGACCGCGGACAAACTGCACTTCCTCGCCGCCCTCCCGCGCATCGACTCCGACCAACGCCCCGAAACCGTCGGCGCCGGCGGCCTGGACCTGGTTCGCCGGATCTCCGCCGCGTGGACCGGCCCGCGCGCCCCTCAAGTCCGCCTCCTGCCTCCCGAAGTCCCCTTGGACTCCTTCCCCGCCGCCCCTTCCGGCCGGATCACCCTGGGCCTGGCCGAATCCACCCTGCGCCCCGTCCACCTGGACTTCCGGACGGACCCGCACTTCCTGGCCTTCGGCGACGTCGAGTCGGGCAAGAGTTCGCTGCTGCGCGCCCTCATCACCGGCATCTGCCAAACCCACACCCCCGACGAGGCCCTAATCCTGGTCGGCGACTACCGCCGCGGCCTGCTGGGCGTAGTGGACCAGCCACACCTGCTCGGCTACGCCGGTGCCGAAAACACGCTGACGGACTTGGTAAACCAATGCGCGACCGCGATGCGCAACCGGCTCCCCGGCCCCGACGTCACCCCCGACCAGCTACGCAACCGCTCATGGTGGCGCGGCCCGGACCTGTACGTGGTCATCGACGACTACGAACTAGTCGCGACGGCGGGCCGGAACCCGGTGGCGCCGCTGCTGGAATTCCTGCCGCAGGCCCGGGATATCGGCCTGCACCTGATCCTGGCCCGCTCCTCCGGCGGCGCTGGGCGAGGGCTGTACGAGGCGGTGATCCAGCGGGTGCGAGAGCTGGGCTCGCCGGGGTTGGTGATGTCTGGCGGGAAGGAAGAAGGCGCACTGCTGAGCGATGTGAAGCCTTCGCCGCAGCCAGCCGGCCGGGGGACGCTGGTGTCGCGACGGCATGGGGCGGAGCTGGTGCAGGTGGCTTGGACTAAGCCGGTGGAGGATTGAGATTCCGGCCGTCGTCGGTTCTCGCGCGCTCCTGGAAGAAGCGGCTCGGCGGGGGTGGCGGCGGGAGGGTGAGCTGTCGCACCTCAGCCAGGAACTCCCTTACCAGCGCGAAGAATTCGCTCAGTTCGTCCGTTTCGCCTTCCCGCTTCGCCATCCTCGCGGCGACCACTTTCGCCGCCTGATTCGGCCAGGCGATGTTGGCTCCCGGGCCGCCGTTGCGAGCCAGCCATGCCCCGAACCCGCGAAAGTACGCCAGCTCGGCCGCGGCGTCGAAGCCGCCGAAGAACGAGAGGGCTTGCTCAAGGGTGTAGATCCCGTACACGCCAGGACGGTTCATCACGTCGGCCATGCGTTCGTTCCTGGTCAGCATGGTTGCCTTTCTCTGAGCAAGTTCCCTTCCACCGCAAGCCATCCGGCAGCAAAAGGAGAATGGCCTGGCGAGAACAGTCTCGCCAGGCCACACCTCCTGATCACCGGTTCACGGCAGGACCGAATACAGCGGTTCCCATCTCGACACCGCCGCCACCGCCTCCGGATCGGTGACGTAGTCCCGCAGGTCCACGGCGATCCGGACGAGCTGCTTGGCCCGGTGCAACCGCGCGATCTCCGGTTTCGGCAGCGTCGTCCACACCGGGGCGAGCCGTTCGCACTCCGCGACCCGCTCCGGCGTGAGCACGGCGACGATCCGCTGCACCGCCTCGTCCGGCGAATACCCGCTGCCCGGCAGCGAAACGGCGTGCTCGCCCATCGCCAGCGACAGCAGCAGCCGCCGGTTCAGCACGTCGTCCTCCGCGATCAGAGCATGGTCCTCCAGATAGGAATACAAGTCTCCGACCGCGCCGAGGTACCGCTTCTTTTCCGTCTCCGTCAGTGCCGGCTCGCCCTGCTCCGGCGATTCGAGCGCGGCGATCAGGCCCGGGACCAGCAGCTGCACCAGCGCGTTCCACAGCCCCGGACCTGATCCGGCGGGCAGTCGTCCGCCGCCGATCCACCATTCGAACCGTTCCCGCAGCGGCAGCCCGTCCAACGGCTCGAGTTCCGGCCACATCAGAAGTGGATGCCGATCTTCCCGAAGGCGTCCATCCCCATCCGCCGCACCGGCTCCCACAACGACTGGTCGTCGCCGACGAAGTGCCCGCTCCGGCTGTTGATCTCGAGGCCGAAGTATCCGGTCTCCCGGGAGCCGGCGATGGTCGCCTCGCCCGCGGCGCGCACGGACTGCCCTCCGCTGAGCACAGCGTGCGAGAACTCGACACGACCGACGGTGTGCGGCATGACCACGAGGCTACCGTCTTCCAGGAGCGCCCATTTGATGTGTCCTTCCAGGTCCGACCGGGCCAGCACGGCATCCAGTTCGGCGCCCTGGGCGGCCCGGACCGGAGCGACGTTGTTCCTCGCCGCCGTCGCCAGTTCCTCCTGGAGGGAACCGCCCATCCGGTTCGGCAGCGGCTTGCACATGTTGTGCACCAGCAGCCCGCGCGGCGACACCCGGTAGTCGTGGTCGGTCTCGACCTCGAAGTTGTAGACGAAGGCGGCAGTGGCTTCCCGGGTCAGGGAAGCGACCTTCGCCGGCGCGCCGTCGCCCGCGTCGAGCGCGTCCCCGGGATGCAGGTCGGCCGCCGGGGTCCAGCCGCGGCCGGCCACCCAGTAGGGATGTTCGGCGGTCGACCGGACCACCGTCGCGCCGACGTGCACCGCGACGAGGGAATCGGCCTTGCGCTTGAACGCCGCGACGACCTTCCGCAGCTGCGACCGCCCGGTCACCGGGTCCTTCGCCCACACCCGTTCGCCCGCCTTGACGGTTTCGATCGCCCTTGGCCCGGACTCGGTCTGCACGATCGTCCCCGCCGGGAAGCAGTTACCGGCCCGCGCGGCCTGGATGACCTCGTCGCCCCGGCCGAGGAGCTTGCGGGCGCGGGCGACGTCCTCGACGAATTTGCCGATCCCCGACAGCACCCGCCACAACGCCTTGCCGACCTCGAACGCCTTGGTCACCGCGAGGCCGAGGGACGCGATGTCGACCGCGCCCATGATGCAGTTGACGAGGTTGGGGTCGCTGATGCAGGCCTTGATCCCGCCGATGAACAGGTCGATGAGGATCTGGCCGCCGTTTTCGATGATCCAGTCGATGATGCTCTTTTCGGCCAGCGCCTTCGCCTGGTTGTACTCGTCCACGAGAGCCTGGCCGCCCGCGGCGCGCAGCGCGGCCTCGTCGTCCGGATTGAGCGGACCGCCGGAAGGCGCGTTCGCCTGGTTTTTCGCGTCCTCGGCGGCGCGTTTCTCGGCAGCGATCCGCTTGGCGTCCTCGGCTGCCTGCGCCGCCTCCTGCGCGTCCTTGCCCGCGGCGACGGCCGCTGCCCGCGCCTGTTCGGCGTAGGTGCTCGCGGCCGCCGCGGATTCGTTCGCCCGTACGGCCGACGCCCGAGCGCGAGCGGACGAGGCCGCTGCCGCCCGTGCGTCGTTCTGGGCGTTCTGGGCCGCGGAGCGCGCCTGCCTCGCCGACTGGGCCGCCTGATCGGCGGACTTCTGCGCGTCCTCGGCGGACTTCTGCGCCTGTGCGGCGTAGGTCTTGGCCTGGTCCGCCTGCTTGTCCGCCTCCGCGGCGGCTGCCGTTGCTTCGTCCGAGGCGTTGCGCGCCCTGGCTGCCGCGGCGGCGGCCAGCGCCGCGTTGGCCCGCGCGGTCGCGGCGATGCTCGCGGCCTCGGTCACGAAGCGGTGGACGTCCGCGGCGTGCGTGGTCGTGTCGATGTCCCGCTGTTCGGCCCGGTACTGCTCCGTCTGCAGGAACTTGCCGAGGTACGAAGCCGGACCGGACAACGCCGCCTGTGCCTCGGCCTGGACCTCCGGCCCGCCGGTGCTCAGCGTGCGGGTCACCGCGATCCGGTTGTCGTGCTCGGCGGCGACGTACTGACCGGTGCGCAGGAACTCGGCCACGTCCGCGGGGGTGCCGTTCAGCGCACGGTTGGCGGCCTCCTTCGTGGCCGGTCCGCCGTTGTTGAGCAGCAACTGCGCGGCGACCCGGTCGTCGTCGGCTTTGCCCGGGTAAGCCTTTGCCCGCAGAAACTCGGTCACCTGCGCGGAGGCCCCGGCGAACGCTTCGCTGGCGGCCTGCTTGAACCGCGGGTTGTCCGAGGTGTCGCGCAGCGCCGCGACGCTCGTCCGGTCGTCTTGCTCGGTCGCCGTCGCGAGACCCGACCTGAGGAACTGCCGCAGCCCCGCCTCGTCCCCGCCCAATGCCGCCGCGGCGGCGGCCTTCGTCCACGGGCCTCCCGACTGCAGGAGCTGGACCGATGCCTTCCGAAGGTCCAGGGTCACCGTGTCCGCAGGGGTTTCCGGCTTCGCCGCTTCGTCGAGCAGACGCTGGGTCTCCGCCGAGCGCTTCGCCGCCTCACCTGCCTTCCACTCCGCTGAAGACTGGCGGTCCGCCTCGACCCGCTTCGCTTCCTCCGCGTCCGCGACCGCCGCGTCCTTCCGGGCCTCCAAGCGGGCCACGTCCGCGTCGCGGGACGTCTTTTCCAGCTGGGCTGCCTGGTTGGCCGCCGTCGTCGCGGTGTTCGCTGACACCTGTGCCGCGTCGGCGTATTTCTTTGCTTCGGCGGCATCCTTCTTCGCCTCGTCGGCCGCCGCCGCTGCTCGGTCGGCCGCCGCGGCCGCCGCATCCGCGTGTGCTGCCGACGCGTTCGCCGCGTCGCGGGATTCACGCGCCGCCGCGGCAGCCTCGCTCGCCAGCGCTTCCGCTCGGTTCGCGGCCCGGTTCGCCCGTGCGGCAGCGGCCTTGGCCGTCGCGGCCGCCTGCTCCGCCTGGGCCGCGTTCGCTCCGGCCGACCGCGCGTAACCCGCTGCCTGGCTGGCCGCTTCCGCTGCCGCGTCCGCATTCGCGGAGGCACTCCGGGCCGCGCCCGACGCCGCACCTGATGCCTGCGCCGCCTGTCCAGCCGCATCCGCGGCAGCCGCCGCAGTACGTGCCCCAGCAGCGACATTCCGAGCGTCAACCGCCGCCTTCCGCGCCTCAGCCGCGTGCGCCCCATCAGCCGCCGCGTTCGAAGCCGCGTTATACGCCCGCGCGCAAGCCTGCTCCGCCAACGAAGCAGCAGCCGCAGCCTGCGCCGCAGCGTTCGCCGCGACACGAGACGCCCGGTTGGCCTCCGCAGCCGCCCCGATCGCGGTCTTAGCCGCCTCCGCAGCACCACGCGCCGCCGACGCCGCACGCGCGGCCGCACCAGCGGCCTGTACCGAGGAATCCTTGGCCTTCTCGGTTTCGTCGCGCGCCTGTTCAGCCGCTTCCTTGGCTCGCTGCGCGGCCTGGATAGCCCGTTCCGCGGCCTCCTGCGCCTGCTTGGTCTGCTCCGCCGCCTGCGCACCGGCATCGCGGGCGAGATCGGCGAGGTGCGCGACGGTCGTGGTCTCCTGATCCCGCTCCGCCGCGAGCGCGTACCCGGTTTCCAGGAACGCCTGGACGTCCTCGACCGTCCCGCTCAGCGCCCGGTTCGCCGCCTTCTTGACCTCCGGCCCGCCGGTCGTCAGGAGCTGGGTGACCTTGATCCGGTCGTCGGCGTTCTGCGCCTGCTGGCGGCCGGATTCGAGGAACTTGCGGATGTCCTCCTCGGTGCCGTTGAGCGCTTTCTGGCCGGCGTCCTGCACCCAGCGCCCGCCGGTCGAGATGTAGCGCGAAACCTGGGCGCGGTCGTCGTCGCGCCACGGGCCCTGCCAGCCGGTCGCGAGGAACGCCCGCACGTCCGCCGCGGTGCCGCTCAGCGCCGTCTGCGCCGCGCGCCGCAGGCCGGGCCCGGCGACGGTCAGCAGCTGGCTCGTCTTGATCCGGTCGTCGTGTTCGGCGGCGACGTCCTTGCCCTTGCCCAGAAAAGTGCGGACCTCGTCGTCCGAACCGGTGAGCGCCGCGGCCGCGGCCTGTTTCGTGGCCGGGCCGCCGTTCTGCCACAACGCGACCGCTTGGGCCCGTTCGCTCGGCCCGGCCGGTTCGGCGGCCCGTGCGGGCGCCGTCACCGCCCCTGAGGCCACTGCCGCGACCAGCGTGGTCACCATCGCGGCCCGCGCTCTTCGCGCGGCTGACTTCCAGATTCGCACCCGACCTGCCCTCCCGTGCGTACGCCGAAGCAATTGCCGGACAGGGAGCGAAAGGGCAGCGGGAAAAGAAAAGAAAGGCATGCGCCGCACCGGTCGAATCCCCCCGGAGACCGGACGAAAATTAGCAGAACGCCGATACTTCCGGTAAGGGGCAACCGGGTGTCAGCCACGCCCGCACCGTTCAGCGGGACACCGCCGCGCGCACTCGTTGACCTTCCCCCGGCGCGATCGCTAAAGTCCTGTTCGTGTCCGCTCGGGGTCGGACGCACTTCCATCACTCTTCTGCCGCAGTGCCGCGGGCTTCGCCACGTCCGCTTTCGACCTCAGGGGGAATCAATGCGCACGCGCCTGCTCGGGCTCGCCACCGCCGCCACCGCCGTCGCATCGGGAAGCGCCCTCGCGCTCGCCGGCCCGGCGCACGCCGACGACACGCCGCCGCCGATCGTCGAGGACTACGCCTACCCTGGCGCGGCGCAGATCTTCCAGGACCGCGCGATCAAGCTGATCAGCGGCGACGGGCACATCCTGCTCGCCAAGTGCGGCAGCGAGGCGAACATGGTCGAGGTGCACGCCTACAACTCGGCCGACCACGACCCGGACCCCGGCCACTACTGCTTCCGGATCACCGGGGCCGCCGGCCATCTCCGCATGGAGGTGCCCTACGCCTACCAGGCCTGGGCGGGCAGCCACACCGCGCAGGCCACCGTCGCGGCCAACGGCAAGAACACCACCGTCCCGCTGGTCAAAAACGGCTGGACCGGCATCGGCGAGGGCACCGGAACCGATCCGGCCACGCTGCTGGAACTGAACACCTCCTCCTGACGATTCGACGGCCGTTCGCTTTTTCCGAAACGAATCATCGGCTCGCTCCGGATTCGCGGGCAAACCCGTCCGCGAATCCGGTTCCGAAATCATGAGAGGTCACTTCAGTGCGCCCGAAAAAAGGCAGACCCGGCGCGGCGTCCGCAATCGCCGCGATCCTCGTGACCACCACCATCGGCACTGTAGCCACCGCCGCCCCCGCTTCCGCCGTTTCCGGCGGAACCGCCGTCCCGCTCGGTTCCCACCCCTATCTCGCCCGGGTGACCACCGCGACCAAAGCGTGTTCCGGCGTCCTGGTCGATCCCTCCTGGATCCTCACCTCCGCCACCTGCCTCACGCCCGATGACCTGGGCAAACCCACCGAACCCGCGACCGTCCTGTCCGGCGACGTCGACCTCGGCGCCGGCACCGGGAAGTCCGCCAAGGTCGCCAAGGTCGTCCGCCGGGCCGATCGCGACGTCGTGCTCGCGAAGCTCGACACTCCCGCGACCGGCGTCGCCGTGGCCACAGTGAGCAGCACCGCCCCGCAGGCCGGGGAAACCTTGCAGCTGGCCGGTTTCGGCCGCACCGCGACCGAATGGGTGCCCGCCCGGCCGAGGATCGCGCCGTTCTCCGTCGTCAGCAGCACCGGTTCGACAGTCGCGACCAAGTCCGCGGACGGGGTCGACACGTGCCTCGGCGACGCCGGCGGCCCGGCACTGCGGACGACCGGGCAGAACGTCGAAGTCGTGGCCCTGCACAGTGCTTCGTGGCAGCACGGCTGTCTCACGGTCACCGAAACCCGCCAGGGCAGCAACGAAACCCGCGTCGACGACCTCGGCGGCTGGATCCGGAAGAGCATCGTCCCGACCCCGGTGTCCTGCCCGAACGGCGCGCCCGTCTGGGCGGCCCGCGCCGACGGCACCCTCTGGCGCTACGTCCACAACGATCCGGCGGGCGGAACGGTCGCCTGGACCATGCCGAGCGCCGACATCGGACAGGGCTGGGACGGCCGCGTCCTCGCGGGCAAGGGCGGCGCGATCTGGGACATCCACCGCAACCACGGCGCGGGCGACCCGTGGGGCAACGGCATCCTCAAGCGCTGGGTGTACTCCCCGGCCACCGGATGGAGCGGCAACCTCGAGGTCGGCAGCGGCTGGGAGCGCTACCTGACGCCGGAGTACCGCAACCGGGTCACCGTCGACGAGCAGGGCCGGATCTTCATGATCGACGACCAGGCCCGGCTGAAGGTCTACGCGTGGAACGACGCGACGAACACCTGGGTCAACGGCGGCGGCGACGTCGTCGACACCGGCTGGGGCGGGTTCGACTCGATCACCGCGGCCGGCGACGGCGTGCTCTACGCGCGCAAGCCGAACGGCGACCTGTTCCGGTTCAAGTACGACTTCGCGGCCGCCAAGTGGACCCAGCGGAACAAGCCCGCCGGCGTCGGCTGGCAGATGTTCAGCGAGATCTTCTCGCCCGGCGGCGACATCATCTACGGCCGCGGCAGCTACGGCAAGAGCCCCTGGGACGGCTCCACCGGCCCGGTGCTGCGCTGGTACCGCTACTCCGACAACACCGACACCTGGGGACCGGGCGCGCCGGACGGCGGCGGCCTCAGCGTAGGCACCGGCTGGAACACCGAGATCCACGTAACCGCCGCTCCCGACTCCTGCAAGCTCGCCGGCTGACCAAGGACGATCATGAAACTGCACTCGAAAACCGCCGCGGTGGCAGCCGCCGTCGCGGTGGCCGGCCTGGCGACTGCATTGCCGGCGTCCGCCGTTTCCGCTGGCACCACAGCGAAACTCAGCTTCGCGGCCAAGCTCACCGCCGACGGACGCGCCTGCAGCGGCTCGCTCGTCGAGCCCACGCTGGTGCTCACCGCCGCCAGCTGCTTCCCGGAAAACCCGCAGGGCGGAACACCGGCCAAGCCGACCACGGTCACCGTCGGCGGGCACACCGCCAAGGTGGCCACGCTGATCTCGCGGACCGACCGCGACGTCGCGCTCGCCCGCCTCGACACCACCATCACCGACGCCGCGCCGCTGAAACTCCCTGCCGCAGCAGGGATTCCGGCGGGCGAACTGTCCCTGGCCGGCTGGGGCCGGACGTCGACCGAATGGCTTCCGGCCGACGCCAGCGTCGCGAAGTTCACCGTCTCGTCCAGCACCGCGACGTCGGTCTCGCTCACCGGAGCCAACGGCGCCGACGCCTGCAAGGGCGACGCGGGCGGCCCGGTCTACAGCCAGGACAACGTGCTCGTCGCCGTCGCGGGCGCGTCGTGGCAGCACGGCTGCCTCGGCGAAACCCAGACCCGCCAAGGCACGAACGGTGCCAGGGCCGACGACCTGACCGGCTGGATCCACGAGCAGGCCATCGTCGGCACGGCGAAGGCGGCCGGCCACGGCGTCACGGTGTCGTGGACCCCGCTGGCCGCGTCCGACAACGCGACCTACTCCGTCTACGCCAACGCGAGCGGGCCGGCCAAGGCCGTACCGGAGCAACTCGTGGGCACGACCGCCGAGACGTCGCTGGTGCATTCCGCCGCCGCGCGGCAAAACTGGTCGTATCTGGTCGTTTCTTCGACCGGCGTCGCCAGCCAGGCGTTCTCCGCGAAGACCGGAAACCGCTCGCTGACCGACTTCACCGGCGACGGCAAGGCGGACATCGCGACCTTCGTCCGGGGCAGCGCGGGCACGGTCTTCGTGGCGAACTCGGACGGCGGCCAGTTCGTCGGCCGCAGCGTCAAGTGGCACGACCGGTTCTCCATCGGCGACGAGATCCCGCTGACCGGCGACTTCAACGGCGACGGAAAGGCGGACGTCGCCACCTTCACCCGCGGCGACACCGGAGACGTCTACGTCGCCCTGTCGGACGGCACCAAGTTCAACGGCAACGGCACCCTGTGGCAGGACGACTTCGGGCACGCCGACGACCGTCTCGCCATCGGCGACTTCAATGGCGACGGCAAGGACGACGTCGTCGCCTTCACCACTCGCGGCGCGGTCTACGTCGTGCTGTCCGAAGGCACGAAGTTCGGCCCGGCACAGGTGTGGCACACCGGATTCGGCTTCGGCAGCGAGATTCCGATGGTCGGCGACTTCAACGGTGACGGCAAAGACGACATCGCCACCTTCACCCGAGGCGACACCGCGGACGTCTTCGTCGCGCTGTCCGACGGGTCGAAGTTCACTGGCACCAGCGTCAAGTGGCATGACAACTTCGCCTTCAACGACGAAATCCCCGCCATCGGCGACTTCAACGGCGACGGCAAGGACGACATCGCCGTCTTCACTCGCGGTGCGGCCGGGGATGTCTTCGTCGCACTGTCCGACGGCACGAAGTTCACCGGCACCAGCGTCAAATGGCACGACAACTTCGCCTTCAACGACGAAATCCCCGCCATCGGCGACTTCAACGGCGACGGCAAAGACGACATCGCCACCTTCACCCGAGGCGACGCCGGAGACGTCTTCGTGTCCCTGTCGGACGGCGGTCAGTTCACCGGCATCAGCGTGAAGTGGCACGACAACTTCGCGTTCAACAACGAAGTCCCCGCTCCCCGGGCGATCACCGTCCTGTAAGCACACTGTCCGTGAAGGGAACCCTGAAGGAATCTGATTCCCCCAGGGTTCCCCTCACGGACGGCCCAGCACCGGAAACTCCGTCTCGACTGCGGTCAAAGCCGCAACCGCCTCTGCCAGCTGCGAGTACGCGATCCCCTCGATGCGGAACGACAACCGGTTCCCGCTCGAATGATCAGCCACCGCAACCCCTTCCGCCTCGGCCCGCCCATCGGCGCCGACGGTCACGGTCAGGTCCAGCCAGTCCTCCAGCGACGTCAGCCGCGCGCTTCCCCCGGACTCGCCGCACGCCGCCAGCTCCGCCCGGAACGCCTGCAGTTCATTGGCCCGCAACCCGGCGGCCAGCCGCGCGGTGAACCCGCCGGACACGATCTCGATCGGGCTGACCAGCCAGTTCCCGTCCCAGAAATCGTCCGCCCCGGGATGCATCCGCCCGTGCACCGCGATCACCACCCGATCGCCGCGCGCCGACCCCAAAATCACCGTGTGCATCCCGCTCCCCGCTAGCCCCGTATTGCCGCTCTGCCAGCATATGCAGTCCATGATCGAAGGGGACGCGATGCCCGGACTGGCAGAACTGGCCTACACCACCGGCGGAGGCGTCATCGGCGCCGCGCTCACGACGTACCTCGCCAAAACCCAGGAACGCCGCCAGCTCCGCGCCGAGGTCTACCGGCAGCTGGAGGCGGCCCGCGCGGTCTCCGGCGGGGTGCACGACATCCGGATCGGCCTGCCCCCGAACACCGCGGCCAGCCGGAAATCCCTCGCCGACGCGCTCGGCATCGCCGCGGTCCTGGAAGACGGGACAGACGCCCACCGCGCCCTCCGCGAGGCGCTGTCCGAACTGCTCACCGCCGTACTGGTCGCCGGAGTCCCCCGCCGAGTCGCCGATTTCGCCGCCGGCGCCCACGAACGCGTCCTCGAATGCGCCATCGCGGCCACCGTCGCCCAGCGGCTCGGCAAGCCCCGGACCTGACCCAGCTGGCCCGAGCAGCCGGGGACTACCGCGCCGAAACCACCGGCCTCCTGCTCGCCGTCCTCTGGCGCCCGTGGCGCGCCCGGCTCCGTACTCGCGGCCGGATCCGCAAACTCCGCGCCGCCGTGCACGCACTGCACCTTCAGCAGGACGCCGCCGTCGCCACGCTCACCCGCCCGGCGCAAGCCGAAGCCCTCCGCCAGCGGCTTGACCCCGGCGGAACGCTGCGCGAAACGTGGACCGAAGACCGACTTCCGTAGGTTACCCGATTTCCACCCGCCGCCTACGGTCGGGAAATCACCACCGAGGCGGAGGGATTTTCCATGCGTTACGCGAAAGCGGCGGCCGTCGTCGCAGGGGCTGCGATGGCGTTCGGGGTCGCGGCGACCGGGGCGGCGAGCGCCGACACGTACATCATCGGCGGCGACACCGTGTCGTCCGCCCCGTGGGGCGCCCAGATCTTCTGGGACGACGTCACCGAAAACGGCGGCTTCGAATGCTCCGGCACGATCATCGCCTCGGAATGGGTGCTCACCGCGCAGCACTGCCTCAACAAGCCGGGCATGCACGTCAAGGTCGGCGACGTCGCGCTCGGCAAGGGCACCGAGGCCGCGGTCGACGAGCAGAAGGCCTCGCCCAACGGCGACATCGCGCTGCTGCACCTCAAGACCGCCGTGGACGCCACGTTCATGAAGCTCGCCGACAAGGACCCGGAAAACGGCGCCACCAACCAGATCTACGGCTGGGGCCGCGTCAAGGACCAGAGCCCGCCCTCGGACACGCTCAAGACCGCGGACGTGCAGGTCACCGGCGAGAGCACGGACGCCTTCAACGGCAAGGCGATCGCGAGCAAGGGCGTCACCGGTTCGGCGTGGCACGGCGACTCCGGCGGCCCGCAGCTGGCCGACGGCGTCCAGGTCGGCGTCTGCTCGACCGGCGAGAACTCCGGCAGCGACGAGCACGGCACGCAGAACTACGCCAGCGTCGCGAACAGCCGCGACTGGATCAAGCAGACCGCGGGCGTCTGATCCGCGCGTTCCGGCCCGCCGCCCCCGTGCGCGGCGGGCCGGAACCTCGCGGGACCTACCGGGCGAGGGCGCGCAACGCGGCCTTGTCCGGTTTTCCCGAGTCCGCGACCGGAACCTCGGCCAGCACGGCGAACGAAGCCGGAACCGCGGCCTCCCCCAATTCCGCCGCGACCGCCGTCCGCAATTCCGCCGGATCCGGCGTACGCCCCGGCGCGGCGACCACGAATGCGTGCGCCGCCTCCCCGGTCCGTTCATCCGGAACCGCGACGACATAAGCCTGATCCACATCGCGATGCGCGGCGAGCGCGCGTTCGATCGGCCCGGTGTAATGAATCACCGCGTTCACGATCACCACGTCCCGCGACCGCCCGGTCAAATACAAAAACCCGCGCTCGTCCAGCCGTCCGACGTCCTGCGTGCGCACCCACCCGTCGGCCAGCACCGTCCCGCTCTGCGCGGGATCGCGCCAGTACCCGGCGAAAGACCTTGCGGTGCGGGCGAAAACCTCCCCGGACACCCCGGCGGGCACCGCGCGGCCGGAAGCGTCCCGCACCTCCAGCGAAACCCCGTCGACCGGATATCCCACCGACGCGATCGTCTCCGGATATTTCGCGACATCCGCGGTATCCAGCACAGTCAGCTTTCCGGTCTCGGTCTGCCCATACCCTTGCCGCAACGCCGGTCCGATCCGCTCGAATCCTTCCGCGAGCAATCCCGGTTCCACCGGAGACCCGGCGACAGTAAGCGTCCGCAGCCCGGAAAGATCGACTTTTTCCTCCCGCAGCACATCGAGGATCCGATACAACCGCGGCACCGTCACCAACGCCGCCGTAATATCCAACCGCGGCAAAATCCAGGGAAAGTCCGGCAGCCCTTCCGGAATCACCGCGGTACCCCCGGCAAGCAGGCAAGCCTGCAAATGCAGCACCATCACCGCGCTGCTGAGCGTCCCGAAAAGCAGAAACCGCCGGTACTCCCCCTCCGGAACCGGCCCCCGCTGCTCAAGCCGGAACTCGGCCAGCGCGTCGAACCGGTACGTGACCCCCTTCGGCACCCCGGTGCTCCCGCTGGTGAACACCACCCAGCCCAGGTCCTCCGGCCTCCCGCACGGCACCGGTTCCTCATACGCGGCAAGGAGTTCAGGCCCGATCGGCAGCGTCGGCACCCCCGCCAGCTCCGGCCGCTCGGCGTCCGTCACCACCGCGACCAGCCCGTCCAGCACCGCGGCCAGATGCGCAGGCGGCAGCCCTTCCCGCACCCCGACCGCGCGGGCCCCCAGCGTCTGCGCCGCGATCTGCGCGGCCCACCCCTCCGGCGTCACCCCGGTCGCGATCCCGACCCCGTCCCCCGGCCGCACCCCGGCCGCCCGCAGCCCGGCGGCGAACCGTCCGATCAGGTCGAGCACCTCGCCCCGGCGCACCCGCCGGTCCCCGTGCTCGAACGCGATCGCGTCCGGCGCGCGCCGCAGCGAATCCAGCAGGTCTTGGGGAAAAGCCATCACGCCGTCCTCCCGTCGGGCCAACCCGCCAACAGGTACCGGAGAGATCTCAGAATCCCCTCAGCGCGTGCCGTTCACCGGGAACGGCCGCGCGAGGCCGCACCGACAGCACCCCGGCGAGCGCCACCACCGCGATCAGCCCGGCCGCGGCGGAGAGCGTCCAGAAGTCCGGGCGCACGATCGACTGCCCGCGCATCGCCTGCCACGCGGTGAGCGCGATGACCCCGGCGTACCCGAACGTCGCGGTCCACACCAGACGGCGGCGCACGAGTTCGCTGGCCAGCACCGGATACCGCCGGGAAAGCGCGACCAGCGCGAGCGCGATGAGCGGCAGCGCCTGGATCGCGTGGATCCCCACGAAGTGCGTGATCCGCATGTCCCCGCCGACCGTGCTCCAGCCCAGCAGCGGCAACCCCGGCCCGCCGTCCTCCAGGCCGATCGTGTGCCCGCCGATCATCGACGGCGTCCCGCCGCCGTCCAGCACCCGCTGCTGCGCCGGGCTCGCCGAAAACATCAGGAGTGCCAGCCCCATTCCGCCCGCCGCGAGCGCGGTCCCCCACCGCAGCGCGGACGTCAGCGCGCGGTCCGGCAGCTTTTGGAACAGCAGCAGGACGACCACCGCCGCGGTCGCGGTCCACGCGACGAACGCGCCGGTGGCCAGCAGGTTGCCGATCAGCACGTCGGCCGGGGTCTCGTGGTTGAAGTGCAGCGGACGGTCCTGGAGAAGCACCTGCCACACCAGCAGCGCCATGTCCGTGCCCATCCCGACCGCGAACGCCGTGCCCATCCACCAGCCGGCCCGGCGGCCGCGTTTCACGAGCGACAACAGCCACGCCAGCGTCGGCGCGTACAGCGCCACCGAAACGGCGAACTTGAACGGCTTCGCCCACAGCGGCGCGTTGACGAGCGTGCGATCATCCAGCAGCAGCCCGAACACGCTCGCGACGAGCACCAGCAGCATCGCCCCGGCCAGCACGCCCAGCGGGCGGTGCAGCCGGAACAGTCGCAATCCCCAGGAAGTCATGCGGCCAGCCTGGCCGCCCGCGGCGCCCGGAACACTGGCGTCGTCCCCCGTCTCCGGGGTAGGGCGGTCCCCACCTGTGGGTAATAGTGCCGTCAAAGAAACCGGCAGTTGTGCCGTTTGACCGCACCCGCTCTTTTTCTAGCGTGACATTCACACCGCGCGGCCCGCCGCGCACCGGGATTTTCCACGAGAGGGAAGGAGGTGGCCCGTCAGATGTCCAGTCCGGGATTCCAGGCAGATTCAGCTGCCATGACGCGCGCCGTCCAGGGCTTCGAGGAGACCGCGTCGAGCGCGAAGACGACGATGGCCAGCTTGGAGTCCGAGCTGACCGAGACGCTGCGGAACTACAAGGGCGACCAGGCCGTCGCGTTCTGGGACCTGCAGCGCAGGCTCCAGGAGAAGATGACGGCCGCCGTCCGCGAGCTCGACACCATGTCGCAGCTGGTGCACACCAGCCACACGAACTACAACGCGGGCGACTCCGACGTGCACCAGAGCTTCCAGAGCGTCAGCCACACCGTCGAGGGCAACGTCATCCCTCGCCTCAACCCCTGAGAGAGGACAAGACCCCATGGCTGACGTCGTAGAAATCAGCTTCGGCGCCCTGCAGCACAGCTCCGCGTCGCTCGCCGCCAAGGCGAAGGCGCTGACCTCCCAGCTGGAGCAGCTGCACCAGAACCTGCAGCCGATCACCCAGACCTGGTACGCCTCGGGCAGCTCCGCCGGTGAAGCGGCGCGCGCGTCCGAGACCCGGCTCCGCCAGGCGACCGCCGACATCGTCGCGATCATCGCGCAGTTCGGCACCAAGGTCGGCGACGCCCACGATCTCCAGCACCAGCTGGAGAACCGCAACCAGGGCCTGTTCGCCTGATCCGGCCCCGACGCCGGCCGTCCGGGACGGGACCACCCCCCGCCCGCTCCGGACGGCCGGCTTTCCCGCGTCCTGCCGCACGAGAGGTCACCGGCCGATGCCCGACCAGTCGTACTACGTCCACCTGGAATCGCTGACGGACTTCGTCCGGGAACTGGAAACCCAGATCCACGCGATGTCCCGGCCGAACGACTTCCTGCGCACCCTCGGCGAGCATCCGCTGCTGTTCGGGGAGTTCGGGGAAGCCGCTTCGCTCGCCGACGCCCACCGCGCGGCGGTCGCCGAGATGCAGGGCCTGCTGGAGCAGGTCCGCGGGGCGATCACCTTCGCCCAGGACGTCACCACCACCGTCGCCGACGGATACGCCCAGGCCGACCAGTCGGTCGCGGGCGACCTGCACCACTCGGGTCAGCAGACCGGTCTGCTCGACCCGCTTTTTTCGTTGCTGGGCCTTGATTCTTCAGGGGGTAAGAAGGCATGAACGGCCCTCGCACCAACTTCGCCGGCTACACCCACCAGCAGCTCTACGCGATGCTGCAGGCGGGCGACCCGACCACCGCGCGCGCCGCGGCCGAACAGTGGAGTTCGGCCGCGCGCGGGCTGCACGACCAGGCCGAGAACCTGTCGGACGAGCTCACCGACTTCTCCAGCGCGTGGACCGGCGGCGCGGCTGACCAGTACCGGCACATGATGGTCGATCTGGTCGGCGGCATCCGCAAGGTCGCGGTCACCGCGCAGGGCATGCGCGACATGCTGGAGGACGCCGCGGACGCGCTGGTCAAGGCGAAGGCCGAGATGCCGCCGCCGGTCGCGGTCCCGGACGTCTCCCCCGCCGACGTCGCGCTGGCGGTCAACCCGCCGCTGCTCCCGTCGGACTCCTCGCCCGCCACCGTCATCGCCGCGACCCAGCAGCGGCAGCAGGCGATCGCGAACGTCGAAGCGCAGCAACAGGCCGCCAACGCCGCCGGCTCCGCGCACGCGAAAGCGATCGTCGTGATGAACAACCTCGCGACGAACTACGACACCGCCGAGGACTCGATCCCGGTCTCGCCGAACGCGGCCGCCCCGCCGCCCAAGCCGGTCCCCGGCGGCGGCGCCTCCACCGGCGGCACCGGCGCGGTCGGCAACAGCCCGGACGGCGGCACGTCGGTCGGCGCCCCGGTCGACTCGCATCCGCTCCCCACCGACGGCACGCAGGTCCCCGGCTCCCAGCCAGGGCACCCGAACCAGCCGGCCGGCAGCCCGCTGTTCGGCGACATGTTCACCGCCGGTCTCGCGGCCGCGTCGGCCGCCGCGTTCGGCCGCTTCGGATCGATCATGCCGAAGGTGCCGCCGTGGGCCTCGGGCAAGGACAAGAACGGCAAGGACAAAGAGGAAGAGGCTCCGGGCACGAAGCTCGGCGGCGGCGCTGCCCCCGAGGGCGGTGGCGGCGGCGGGATCCCGGTCGGCGGCGGAGAAGCCCCGTCGATCGACGGCGGCGGCATTCCGTCCGGCGGCGGGCTCAGCGGCTCCGGGGAAGCTCCGGCCGCACACTCCGGGCTCGCCGGCAACGCGCCGTCGAACGTCCTCAGTGGACTCGCGGGCGGCGCGGCCGGTGCGGCGGGCGCGGCGGCCAAGAGCGCGATGCCGATGATGCCCATGATGCCGATGGGCATGGGCGCGGGCGCCGACATGGGCTCCGGCCGCCGGATCCCCGCGTGGCTCGTCGAAACCGAGAACGTGTGGGGCCAGCAGGCTCCCGTCGCGCCCTCGGTCATCGGGGAAGAGACCGACCAGGCATGACTGGCGGATACCGGGTCGCCCCGGCGAAACTCGCCACCGCGGCGTCCGAATTGGACGCTCGCGCGGGCGCGCTCCGGACCGTGCAGCAGGCCGTGGCGGGCGAACGAGTGCCCGCCACGGCCTTCGGCCAGGTATCCGCGTCGTCCGGCTGTGCCGCCGGGCTGGCGAAAACCCTCGAAGCCCTCGCCGCGGACGTCGACCAGCGCATCGTTCGCGCCCAGGTCCTCCGCGACGGACTCACCGCGTCGTCGGCGGGGTACCGGCGCGCCGACCAGCAGGTAGCGGCGATGTACCGCTCGCTCCTGCCGGAAGAAGCCGTTCCCTCCGCCGGAAAATCGGCCAGCAGCGGCGGCTGGGCCGGAACCATCGCGGCCAACCGCGGGAAGGTCTCCGACGCGCTCGCCGCCGAACGAACCCGCCTCGCCGGACTGTCCGACGCGGACGCGATCGCCCGCTCGAAGCGGCGAATCGCGCTGTACCAAAGCATTCTCGACGACCACCGGCAGATCCTGCGCTTCGACCCGTCGGGCAACGGCCGGATCGCCGAACTCGTCGGCTCGATCCAGCCGGGCACCCGCAACGTCGGGCTGTTCGTGCCCGGCGTGCACACCCGGATGGACACCTTCCAGTCCTACGCCGACCTCGGCCGCAGTCTCGTCGCCGCCGACCCGAGCGGCCGGACCGCGATGGTCGTGTGGGCCGACGGGGTCTTCCCGCAGAACGTCACCACCGAGGGCGCCGAAGCCGGCTACGCGCAGACAATGGCCCCGAACCTCAAGGCGTTCGGCGACGAACTGCGCGGCCAGGTCGACTCCCAGACCGGCGGCGCGGCCACGATCACCGCGATCGGCCACAGCTACGGCGGCGCCACCGTCGGGCTCGCTGACCAGCAAGGCTTGCCAGTGGACCGGGTGCTGCACGTAGAGTCGGCGGGCATGGGACACGGCGTATGGAGCCCAGCGGACCTGCCGCCCAGCCAAGCCGGCGTGCAACGGTACTCGATGACCGCCCCGCTGGACCCGATCATCCTCGCCCAGGGCAACGCCGGGGTACTCGAATGGACCGGCATCGGCCACGGCGCCGACCCGGACACCTTCCCCGGCGTCACCGAACTCACCACCGGCCGCGACGCCGACGGCGACGTGCAGTGGGGCCTCTCCTCGCACAGCGGCGTGCTCAAGCCGGGCTCGGATTCGTGGGAGAACATCTACGGCGTGCTCACCGGCGGCCACGTCACCGAGGCCCCCGTGCCGGTCCCGGCGGTGCTGCCGTGATCACGCGCGAACTGGAAGATCTGGCCGCCGAGCTGACGAACGTGATCGACAGCGTCGCCGCGGCGTTCGGCTCCCGCGCACTGCCCACAGTGGACGGTGAACTGGACTGCGATCCCGCGCGGCCGGGGCAGCTGGTGTGCTGGCAGTACGGAGTCCGGCTGGAGGACAGCGCCGCCGCCCTGCGGGTGCTGGCCGAAGCGGTGCGGCCGACGCTCGAAGAAGCGGGCTGGGAATCGTATGACCGCAGCACCTACCGGGAAGTGATCGCCCGCTTTTCCCGCGAGGGCGCGGACTTCAGCGTGCACCTCGCCCGCGACGGCCGCGGCGTGGCCATCATCGGCTCCACCCGCCTCGTCAGCGTCAACCCTGAGTAGCGCCTCGTGAGTGCTAATCCCGGTTCTAACCGGGATTGCCACTCACGAGGCCCGAAACCGAGACGGCCGCCACCCACGCCGCCGCCCCCGCCGAAACGCCGCCACCCCAACCCCCGCCGCAGCAGCCACCACAACCCCGCCCACCGCAACAACCCCCGCCGCCACATCCGACGTCGGCCGAGCTTCCGCCGCCGCCGGAACCACCGCAGGCAGCTGAGTCCGCACCGCCGCCGCCCCAGGCCCCGGCGCATCAGCGGGCAACGTCGACGACACCGCCGCGTAAGCGTCGACCATCCCCCAGCCCCGGCGCGGATCGTGCGCCCCCGACGGCGGCCGGGAAGCGGTCAGCATCAACCGGTTCACGACCTGCTCGCCCTTCAGCTCCGGATGCGCCGACCGAACGAGCGCCGCCACCCCGGCCACATACGCCGCGGCCAAACTCGGGTCGGTAATCGGCCACCGATGCGCCACCGCACCCCCGCCACCCGCCGACGTGCTCACCAAATTCGCCCCAGGCGCGGCAATCCCGAGATAATCCCCGCCCTCAGTCTGCACCGGCGCCCCGGATTCGTCCGTCGACCCGACCG
This sequence comes from Amycolatopsis silviterrae, assembly GCF_042684085.1. NCBI lineage: Bacteria > Bacillati > Actinomycetota > Actinomycetes > Pseudonocardiales > Pseudonocardiaceae > Amycolatopsis > Amycolatopsis silviterrae. The sequence continues at coordinate 20,949 of NZ_JBHUKS010000035.1, read as the reverse complement.
CCAGCACCCCCGCCGAAGCCGTCGGATAGGTATGCGCCCCTTGCTGAGTAGCCGCCGCAGCCGAAACCACGACCGCCCCGCGCGACTTCGCGTGTTCGAGCGCCGCACCGAGCGCCGGACTGTCCGACCCCGCCGGAACCGCCACGAGAATCACTCCCGCGCCACGGTCGACCGCCGTGTCGATCGCCCCCGCCAGCGCGCCCGGATCGCCGCCGCCGTCCGAGGACGAACCGTTGCTTTCGGTGTACCGCAAGGGAAGCAGCTTCACCCCGGGCGCGACACCGGTGAAGGTGGTCTGGTTCGCCGGCTGCGCGCCGACGATGCCCGCGGCGATCGTGCCGCGTCCGTCGCAATCGGAATCCGCGGTGCCCGCCCCGCCGAGCACCTGTCCCGGCCCGAACTGCGCGTTCTGCTTGTCGACCCCGGTGCCGATCACCGCGACGGTCTGGCCCTCGCCCCTGGTCAACGCCCACAGCCGCGGCGGGTTCACCAGCCGCTGCCCCCAGGACACCGCCCCGGGGTACGGGCCGGACGGGTTCGCGCACGCGGCCGCCCCGGCCGAGGTCGCCGTAATGGGCAGGCCGAGCGCCACGAGCGCGGCCACCGCTCCGGCGGAAACTCCCCGCACCGCGGCCCCCTCCCCTTGTCGGACAAGGAGATTCTAGTGGAGAGCGGGCCGCGGCGACAGGGTTAACGCAGGTCCATCCCGAGGTCGAGAGCGGGCGAGGAATGCGTGAGCCCGCCGACGGAGAGATAGTCCACACCGGACTCGGCGTACGGCCGCGCACGCTCGAGCGTCAGCCCGCCGGACGACTCCAGCCGCGTCTTCGGCGACACTTCATCCCGCCGCGCGACCGCCTTCACGCACTCCTCCGGCGTGAAGTTGTCCAGCAGCACCTCGTCCGCCGCCGCGGCCAGCGCCTCGTCCAGCTGAGCCAGATCGTCCACCTCGACCTCGCACGGCAGCTGCGGCGCGTGCTCCCGGGCCGCCGCCAGCGCCGCGGTGACCGAACCGGCCGCGACCACGTGATTGTCCTTGATCAGCACCGCGTCGCCGAGCCCCATCCGGTGGTTCACGCCGCCGCCGCACCGCACGGCGTACTTCTGCAGCAGCCGCAACCCCGGCGTCGTCTTGCGCGAATCCCTTACCGCGGCACCGGTTCCCTCGATCGCGGACACCCACGCCGCGGTCGCCGTCGCCACTCCGGACAGCAGGCACAGCAGGTTCAACGCCGTGCGCTCCGCGGTCAGCAAGCCGCGCACCGGACCGCGCAGCACGAGCACCGGCTCCCCCGGGACGGCAGGCGAACCGTCCTCGCGGATCGAGACCACCTCGTAGTCCTCGCCGAGCACCTCGTCGAACACCGCCAGCGCCACCGGAATCCCGGCCACGACACCCGCGACGCGCGGCGTCAGCTCCGCCACCGCCCGCGCGTCCGCCGGGACCGTGGCCGCCGTCGTCGCGTCCGGCCCGTACCGCAGATCCTCTTCCAGCGCGGTGGTCACGACCCGCCGCACGTCCGCGACGTCCAGCCCGTCCACCACCAGCGACCGCACGACCGCTTCGGAGAATTCCCCGCTCATGCCACCCCTTCCAACGATGTCGCCTCGACCAGCACCGGCTGTCCCGACGGGCTCAGCCGGATCAGCTGGCTCCGCCGCCACTGCGCCTCGTTCCGCTCCGGGAAGTCCGTCCGCACGTGGCATCCCCGCGATTCCGTCCGCCGCGCCGCCGCCGCGAGCAGCGCCTGCGCCACCACCGTGAGCGCCGCGTCCTCGACCGCGGTGTGCGTCCACAACGGACTGTCCGTTGTCGACAAATCGAGTACCGATCCCGCCGCGGCGAGCCCGTCCGCGTCCCGGCCGATCGCCGCGTACCGGCTCATCACCCGTTGCAGCGCATCGCGTTCCGCGGCCGGAGCCACTGTCCTTTCCGGAATCCGCCCCCGCGAGGGATCCGGCAGCAACCCCGCGGCCAGATCCGCGGCGACCGCCTCAGCGGCCCGCTGCCCGACGACCAGCCCTTCGAGCAAACTGTTGGACGCCAGCCGATTCGCCCCGTGCAGACCGGTCCGCGCCACCTCGCCCGCCGCGTACAGCCCGCGCACGCTCGACCGTCCGTCCACAGTGGTCACCACGCCGCCGCACGCGAAGTGCGCCGCGGGCGTCACCGGGATCGCGTCCACCGCCGGGTCGATGCCGAGCACCGCGCACGCCGCGTGCACCGTCGGGAACCGCTTCGCGAAACCGGGGATTCCCGTCGCGTCAAGGAAAACGTGATCGTCGATGCCGCCGGGAGCCAGCGTCTGCCGCCGGGTGATCGCCGCCGCCACGACATCGCGCGGAGCCAGATCGCCCAGCGGATGCACCCCGGCCATCACCGACGCCCCCGCGCCGTCCACGAGCGTCGCGCCCTCGCCGCGCACCGCCTCGGTGACGAGCGGGCACCGTCCGCGCGCGCCCGGCGTGTACAGCACCGTCGGGTGGAACTGCACGAACTCGATGTCCGCCACCGCCGCTCCGGCGCGCAGCGCGAGCGCCAGCCCGTCGCCGGTCGCGATCTCCGGATTGGACGTCGCCTGGTACAGCTGCCCGAACCCGCCGCTGGCCAGCACCACCGCGGACGCGCGCACCACCCCCGGCACGCCGTTGCGGTCGAGCACCGTCAGCCCGGCCACCTCGCCCGCGGGCGTGCGCAGCGCGTCGACCGCGATGTGGTGCTCCAGCACCGGAATCCGCCGTTCGCCGGCCTGCGCGACCAGCGCGCGCTCGACCTCCGCGCCAGTCGCGTCGCCGCCCGCGTGAATCACCCGGAACGCACTGTGCCCGCCTTCGCGGGCCCGCGACAGCCCGCCCGAACCGTGGTCGAACACCGCCCCGTTCTGCCGCAGCTCGGTGACCGCCGCCGGACCTCCGCCGACGATGGACCGCACCGCGTCCTCGTCGCAGATCCCGGCGCCAGCGGTGAGCGTGTCCGCCGTGTGCTTCTCGACCGTGTCGCCCTCGTCGCGCTCGCCGTCGAGCACCACGGCCACGCCGCCCTGCGCCCACCGGGTGTTGCCGTCGGCGACCGCCGCCTTCGTCACGACCAGCACGTGCAGCCCGAGTTCGCGGGCCCGCAGCGCCGCCGACAACCCGGCAACGCCGCTGCCGATCACGACGACGTCGGCGCGTGCTTCCCAGCGTGGCTCCGGTGAGGTTTTCGCCTCATCGGCGTTAACTAGGCCGCTCATTCCCCACCGCCAGGCTGCCCGATTTCGATCATCCGCCGCACCGAAGCACGCGCCCGCGAAGCCGTCTCCGGGTCCACGTGCACCTCGTCCGCGCCCTCGGTGAGGCTCCGCAGCAGCGCCGCCGGGGTGATCATCTTCATGTACCGGCACGACGCCCGGTCGTTCACCGCGCGGAAGTCGATCTCCGGCGCGGCCTTGCGCAGCTGGTGGATCATGCCGATCTCGGTGGCCACGAGCACCGAGGTCGCCTTGGTGTCGCGCGCGGCGTGCACCATGTCGCCGGTGGACAGGATCTTGACCCGCTCCGGCGCGACCGCACCCTCGCCGGCCAGGTAAAGCGCCGACGTCGCGCAGCCGCATTCGGGGTGGATGAACAGGTCGGCGTCCGGGCTCTCCTCGGCCCGCGCGGCCAGCTCGGCCCCGTTGATGCCGGCGTGCACGTGGCACTCCCCCGCCCAGATGTGCATGTTCTCGCGCCCGGTCACGCGCTTCACGTGCGCACCGAGGAACTGGTCCGGCAGGAAGAGAACTTCCTGGTCAGCCGGGATCGAAGCGACCACGTCGACCGCGTTCGAGGACGTGCAGCAGATGTCCGTCTCGGCCTTGACCTCGGCCGTCGTGTTCACATACGAGACGACCACCGCGCCGGGGTGCTCGGCCTTCCACTCGCGCAGCTGCGCGCCGGTGATGGAGTCCGCGAGCGAGCAGCCCGCCCGCGCGTCCGGGATCAGCACCGTCTTCTCCGGAGCCAGGATCTTCGCCGTCTCGGCCATGAAATGCACGCCGCAGAAGACGATCGTGGACGCGTCGCTGCTGGCCGCGATCCGGCTGAGCGCGAGCGAGTCGCCGGTGAAGTCGGCGATGTCCTGGATCTCCGGGACCTGGTAGTTGTGCGCGAGCAGCACCGCGTCGCGCTTCCGGGCGAGTTCCCGCACCCGGGCCGCCCAGTCCGCGTCCGCCTCGACCCCGCCGTACGGGGTCAGATCCTGGTCAAGCGTGGTGGTCATGTCTTCGGCCCTCTCGACTTTCGCCGGCCTAGGAACCGGATCGACCCCGGTTCCGCCCCATCCCGGTTTTCGCCTTATAATCGAAAACCGTGCGAAGCCATCTTAACACCCGAGCCCCCCTCGCCCACGAGGTTCTGGCGGCAGTCCTTCAAGTGCGCTCGGACACACTGCGCGTCCTGCTGTGGCGCCGGGCCCTCGATCCGCACCTGGGCCGCTGGTCGCTTCCGGGCGGCCGGCTACGCCCCGACGAGGACGTCGAAACCTCCATCCGGCGGCAGCTCGCGGAGAAGGTGGACGTACGCCAGCTGAAGCACGTGGAGCAGCTGGCCGTCTTCAGCGCCCCCGACCGCGTCCCCGGCCCGCGCGTCGTGGCGACGGCCTTCCTTGGCCTGGTCCCCTCCGACGTCGACCCCGCGGTCCCCGAAGACACCGAGTGGCACGACGTGAACGCACTGCCCCGCGCCGCGTTCGACCACGAGGCGATCGTCCTGCGCGCCCGCGACCGCCTGCGGTCGAAACTGAGCTACACCAACCTGGGTTTCGCGCTCGCCCCAGAGGAATTCACCATCTCCGCCCTGCGGGGCCTGTACTCCGCCGCACTCGGCTACAAGGTGTCCGCGACGAACCTGCAGCGCGTGCTCCAACGGCGTGGTTTGCTCGTGCCAACCGGGCACACCGCCGCCCCGGGCCGCACCGGCGGACGACCTGCGGCGCTGTTCTCTTTCGCCGCCAAAGACATGCACATCACCGACCCGTTCGCCGTCCTGAAGCCCCCGCCGCGACGGTAAACACGAACTGCGCCAGCGCTCCGCAGCCCGTACCGTGGACGCGTGACCGAGCCAGAGCAGTGCCCCAGCGGAACGGCGACCCTGCCGTTGTTCCCGCTGCAGACAGTGTTGCTCCCCGGCACGCACCTGCCGCTGCACATCTTCGAACCCCGCTACCGGCAGCTCACCGCGGACCTCGTCACCGGCAACGTCCCGGAACACGAGTTCGGCGTGGTCGCCCTGCGCGCCCCGCTCGTCCGCGAGGTCAGTGGTTTGGACCACGTGTACAGCATCGGCTGCAGCACGGTGCTGCGCGAAGCAAAACGCCTCCCCGACGGCCGCTACGACGTAGTAACCCGCGCCGCCCGCCGCTTCCGCCTGCGCGAACTGCACCGCGCGTCGGCGCCGTACCTGATGGCCGTAGTCGACTGGCTCCCCGACGACCCAGTCCCCACCGCCGCGGAGTCCACCGCCCGCCAGCTGGCCGAGGTAGCCCGCACCGCCCACCAGCGCTACTGCGAAGCCGCCTGGCACGCCGACGACTGGCACCCACCCCACGACGACGCCGACCTGGGCGAACTCGCCTACCAGCTAGCCGCGGACTGCCTGCTTCCGCTGGAAGACCGCCAGCTGCTGCTAGAGGAAACGCACCCCCTGCGCCGCCTGCGCATAGTCTGCCGCCTGCTCACCCGAGAAGCAGGCTTCCTGGAAACCCTGGGCGCAGTCCCCCTGCCCCCCACCGAACTGGCAACCTTCACCAAACCCTCAGACCTGAACTAACAGGTTCCCCCGCCGTCCGTGAGGGCCACCTTCACAGCCCCAGATTCCCTCAGGGTTCCCCTCACGCCCCCAACGGTCCGTGAAGGACCCCTTCACATACTCAGATTCCCTCAAGGAGTCCTTCACAGACCACCCCGCCGCCAACGCACCCAAACCAGCGAGGCACCCAGCCCCTCCCCCGCACCCCGATACGAAGCCTCCCTGCGGTTCGGGGGTGCTTGTCAAGGCATCTTTCCCGCCTTGACAAGCACCCCCGAACCGTCAGCACACTCGGGCTTCGGGGTGCCCCACGCAACCGACCGAGCGCAACGTCGCCGCCAGGCGACGAGCAGCCCCTCAGCCCAACCGCCGCCCAAGATCCTCCCGGCCGTTCCAAGCCGTCATCAACGCATAAACCAAACAAGTCACCAACGGCGCGGCCAGCACCACCCACCCCGTCTCAATACGGGGAGCCTGCTCGATCACCGCCCCCAACGCAGGCGGAGCATCCACCGAATACCTCGAATTGGCGAACGCGGGCCCCATCTGCGTCCCCAGCCACGCCGCGAGCAACGCCCCGCCGGCAGCCGCCACCAGCACCACCGGCCCCCGCCGCTCCCGCAAAAACCACACCACCAGCCCGATCAGCAACCCGGCAGCCATCGCGAGAAACCCGAACACCGCCAGATCGTCGAACCGATGCCAGCTCTCCAGCTCCAACGGAGCCAGCTGCCCCTGCGAGCCGATCACCCGCACCCGCTCGGCCGGAGCCAGCAACGACCACAACCACCCCATCGGAATCCCCAGCAACGCGGCCGTGGACAGCACGCTCACCGCAGGCAGCAGATCAGCCTTCACCACCACCCGCGGACGCTGAGCCGGAAACAACACCGGCACCGACCAGCCCTCAACCGCCTCCGACGACCGATGTGCTGCCTTGCCCGCGGAATCGACCACCCGGGGACTCCCTTCTGCGTGGTGTGCGGGACCGAGAGTAACTGTGTTGGATGGCCGCTGTGTTGATGGCCGCGACTTCGTCGCGGCGGAGAAATCGCCTTTACCCGGTTTCTTCCCTCCCGATCCGCTCGGCCCGGGGGGCCGATCGGATCGCTCAGTCCAGAAACCGGGGCGATTTCTCGGGGAGCGTGAGTTGGGAGCGGAAGGTGGCCAAGAGGGTGCTAGTTCTGGGTGGAGGCGGCGGCGGTGAAGGCTTCTGGATCAAACTCCCCGCCGAACCACGGCGACAGACCCTGCCGGGCCTGCTCGGCGAAGGTGTCTTGATCCGCGGCGCCCAGTCCGGCGGGCAGGGCCCCCAGCAGAGGGGCACCGGCGGCAACCGGCAGGTCGCGGAGGTTTTCCAGCGCGGCCAGGTCCGGAACAGCGGGCCAAGACCCGATCACCACGCCGACGACATTGAGACCACGGCGGGTAGCGACCTCGGCGGTCAAGGCGGTCGTGTTGAGCGTCCCCAGGCCAGCCTGCGCGACCAGGACCACCGGAGCACCCAGCGACCACGCCACGTCGGCCAGCGTGCTGCCTTGCGGGTCGAAGCGGACCAGGAGGCCGCCCGCGCCTTCGACCAGGGTCAGGTCGTGGTGGGCGTCCAGGTCGCTCGCCGCGGCGGCGATTTCGCCAGGGCCGACGGTGGGCAGGCCGCTGCGGCGGGACGCGGCTTCCGGGGACAGCGGGTCGGGGTAGCGGCGCAGTTCGCGGACGGTCAGGTCCTTGCCCGCCAGGCGCACCACCTCGGCGAGGTCGCCTTCCTCGCCGGGGAGCACTCCGGTCTGCGCGGGTTTCAGCACCGCGACGCGTTGCCCCTGTGCGAGGGCCAGCGCCGCGATCGCCGCGGTGGCGACCGTTTTGCCGACGTCGGTCCCGGTTCCGGTCATCACGAGCGTCGTCACGAGCCATCAAGATATTGACGTGCTCCCCGATGTCAACACTCGGGGTTCCCTCGCGCGCACCGCCGGGCACGCGCGAGGGCCCGGGTCAGCCGGCCGGGGTCGCGGCGGGGGCCCCGGCGGCCGTGAACTTCCCGCTCGCCGGGTCGGCGAGGTACACCTGCGCCGCGCCCACGTCGAAGTACAGCCCGGTCAGCGCCAGCTCTCCGCGCGCTTCCGCCTCGGCCACCAGCGGGTACCGCCGCAGGTGCGTCAGCTGCTGCAGGACGTTGTGCAGCGCCAGCCGGTCCGGCTCGCGCTCCGGCCGTTCCCCGTCGAGGGTCACCGAACCGGCCCGCCTGCGGCTCGGATCGGCGTGCACCAGCCACTTCGCCAGCGCGGTGCCCTCGGGCGGACCGCTGGCCAGCGCGCCCATCGCGCCGCACGAGGAATGCCCGCACACCACGATCTCCCGCACCTGCAGCACCCCGACCGCGAACTCGATCGCCGCGTTGGTCGACGGATCGGCCTGCCCGGGCGGCACCAGGTTGCCGATGTTGCGGATGGTGAACAGATCGCCCGGACCGGACGTGGTGATCAGGTTCGGCACGATCCGCGAATCACCGCAGGTGATGAACAGCGTGTGCGGCTCCTGAGCGTGTGCCAGCCCGCTGAGGACGTCCTTGAGCAGCGGCGCGGCCCGGCGCTGGAATTCGGTCGCGCCCCGGTGGGTGCGCTGGCCAGGCACCCGCACGTCCACCGCCTGCCAAGCCGACCACGGAGCCAGCCACCTCGGCATCGCCCCGGCCGCGGCCGTCCGGCGCACCGTCGGACGGCCTTCCTTGCCCTTGGCGAACCAGGGATGCCCGATCTCGTCGACGACCACCGTGCCGCCGGTCCGTTCGTGCGCCTGCTGCCAGGCCGAAAGGCTTTCGAACGCCGCGTGGTCGAGATAGTCGGCGACCAGTTCCAAAGTCACCTTCGATCCCGCCGGAATCGTGCCGAGCACCTTCGTCAGCCGCGGCACCGAAAGGAACGTCAGGACACCTTCGACAATCACGCGCCATTCGCCGCCGTGGTGCTCGGCATGCACGCCCGACCACACGGTGCGGCGCAGCATCAGCAGCACGGCCAGCACGATGCCGGCGAGCACCCCGGTCAGCAGGTCGAACGCGACCACCCCGGCGACCGTCACCAGGTAGAGCGGCAAATCGCCGTGGCGCAGCACCTGCCGCAGATGTCCCGGATTGACCAGCTTCGCGCCGACGTGCACGAGCAGCCCGGCCAGCGCGGCCAGCGGAATCGACTGCAGCACCCCGGCGAGCGCGACCACGAACACCAGCACCCACACGCCGTGCAGGATCGCCGACGCCCGCGTGCGCGCCCCGGCCGCGACGTTCGTGGAGCTGCGCACGATCACGCCGGTGACCGGCAGCCCGCCGAGCGCGCCGGACACCATGTTCGCCGCGCCCTGGCCGATCAGCTCCCGGTTGAGGTTGGCGCGCGGGCCGTTCTGCAGTTTGTCGACCGCGACCGCGGACAGCAGGCTCTCGACGCTGGCGATCAGCGCGATGGTGATCGCCGCGACCGCGATCTGGCCCCAGCCGCTGTCCGGCAGCTGCGGCGCGAAGCGGATCTGCAGCAGGTCGCCGGACAGTTCGACGCGCGGCAGCGTCATCCCGGCGGTCACCGACACGAGCGTCGCGACCGCGATCGCCGCCAGCGGGCCGGGGATTTTCTTGACCGCGGCGGGCAGTCTGGGCCACGCCAGCAGGATGGCCAGGGTCAGGACGCCGATCAGCGCGGCGGCGTCGTGGTGGGCGGCGATCTGCGCGGGCAGCTGGACGATGTTCTCCAGCGCCGAACTCTGCGCCTTCCCGCCGAACAGCACGTGCAGCTGGCCGAGAACGATCGTGATGCCGATCCCGGCGAGCATCCCGTGCACGATCGCCGGCGAGATGGCGAGCGCCGCCCGGGCGACCCGGCTCAGGCCGAACACGATCTGCAGCGCGCCGGCGAGGACGGTGATCAGGCAGGTGACCGCCCAGCCGAAGGTGGAAATCGTCTCGGCCATCAGCACGGTCAGCCCCGCGGCTGGCCCGCTGACCTGCAGCGGAGAGCCGCCGAGGGCGCCGGCGACCACGCCGCCGACGACGGCGGCGATCAGCCCGGCGACGATCGGTGCGCCGGACGCGAGCGCGATCCCGAGCGAAAGCGGGACCGCGACAAGGAAAACCACGAGCGAGGCGGGCACGTCGTGGCGAAGCACGGCAAGTCGTCTCATGCTGACCAGGAAACCGGGATTGCTGTGAAATGTCCGCTATGTCCCACCCTATGGAGTGGATCTTCGTCGAATTACCCACGATCGGGTTGCGTGACTCCGCAAGATCCACTACACGCAGCCACGCCTAACCCGAAGTAACCTCAGGCCTTCGCCGCGGCGGCGAGCATCGCCCCGGTGATCACCGCCAGGTCGGCGTCGGTGCTGACATACGGCGGCATCGCGTAGATCAGGTCCCGGAACGGACGCAGCCACGCCCCTTCGGCCGTCACCACCTCGGTCGCGACGCCCATGTCCACCTCGTGGTCGAGCTGCAGCACGCCGATCGCGCCCAGCACCCGGACATCCACGACGTGCGGCAGCTCCCGGGCCGGTTCGAGCCCTTGCCGCAGCGCGGCCTCGATCCGGGTGACGTCGGACTGCCACTGGCCGTCGGCCAGCAAGCCCAGCGAAGCGTTGGCGACCGCCGAAGCCAGCGGATTCCCCATGAACGTCGGGCCGTGCGCGAGCACCGGCAGTTCGCCGCGCGTGATGCCGTCGGCGATTTCGGGCGTGCACAACGCGGCGGCCATCGTGAGGTAGCCGCCGGTGAGCGCCTTGCCGACGCACAGCACATCGGGCGTCACGCCGGCGTGCTCGGCCGCGAAAAGCCTTCCGGTACGGCCGAATCCGGTCGCGATCTCGTCGAACACCAGCAGCACGTCGTGCTCGCGGGTCAGCTCGCGCAGCGCGCGCAGGTAGCCGGGATGGTGAAACCGCATCCCGCCCGCGCCCTGCACCACCGGTTCCACGATCACCGCGGCGAGTTCGTCCGCGTGCTGTTCGAGCGTCTTCGCCAATTCGTCCACATAGGACTGATCGACCGGCGCGCCGAAGCCGGAAGGCGGTGCGGGCACGAAGATCTGCTCCGGCAGCACCCCGCGCCACAGCGAATGCATGCCGCCGTCCGGATCGCAGACGCTCATCGGCGTGAACGTGTCGCCGTGATAGCCGCCGCGCCAGGTCAGCAGCCGGTGCTTGCCGGGCAGCCCGCGAGAACGCTGGTACTGCAAGCACATTTTCACCGCGACCTCGACCGACACCGAGCCCGAATCGCACAGGAACACGTGCTCGAGCCCGTCCGGGGTGAGGTCGACCAGCGTCTTCGCGAGCGTGATCGCCGGTTCGTGGGTGAGCCCGCCGAACATCACGTGGCTCATCCGCCCGGCCTGCTCGGCCAGCGCCGCGTCGAGCACCGGGTGCCGGTAGCCGTGCACAGCCGCCCACCAGGACGACATGCCGTCGACCAGCTCCCGGCCGTCGGCGAGCCGCAGCCGCACCCCGCTCGCCTCTTCCACGAGCAGGGGCGGCACGCGGCCCGGCATCGGCGCGTAGGGATGCCAGACGTGCGCGGCGTCAAGGGCGAGGAGTTCGCTGGGTTCCACCCGCCGACCCTAACCGGGCGGCGGGCGGCTCCGCAGTGACTGCCGCTACGCCCCCTTCAGCCGCACCGGCAGCGCCAGCACGCCGTGCACCAGCGAACTCGGCCGGTAGACCACGCTTTCGGCAGGCACGGCCAGGCTCAGCTCCGGGAACCGCGCCAGCAGCGAGCCCAGCGCGATCTCCGCCTCCAGCCGGGCCAGCGGCGCGCCGACGCAGTAGTGGATCCCGTGCCCGAACGCGAGGTGCCCGCCGGGCGGCCGCGTGACGTCGAGCTTGTCCGGATCGGGGAACCGTTCCGGGTCGCGGTTGGCCGACAGCAGCGAAATGTTGAGGAACTCGTCCACCGGGATGGTGACGCCGCCCGCGTCGACTTCCTCGACCGTGTACCGCAGCGTCGCGAAGTTGATCGGCCCGTCGAACCGGAGGAACTCCTCGACCGCGCCCGGCATCAGGCTCGGGTCGGCACGCAGTTTTTCCAGCTGATCGGGCGCGCGCAGCAACGCGAACGTGGCGTTGGCGATCAGGTTGACCGTGGTCTCGTGCCCGGCGATCAGCAGCAGGAACGCCATCGAGATCAGCTCGTCCGCGTCGAGCGAATCGCCTTCGTCGCTGGCGTGCACGAGGTCCGACAGCAGGTCTTCGGCCGGTTCGGTGCGCTTGCTCTCGACCAGCTGCTGCAGGTATTCGTGCATCTCCCGCGCCGCGACGGCCTGGGACTCCTCCTCCGCGGCGAACGACAGCAGCGTGTGCGACCAGGCGGTGAACTCGCCGCGGTCCTCGATGCGCACGCCGAGCAGCTCGCAGATGACGGTGATCGGCAACGGCTCCGCGAACGCCTGCACCAGGTCGACCTCTTCGTGCCGGGCCATCTCGTCCAGCAGCGTGTCGGCGATCTCCTGGATCCGCGGCCGCAGCCGGGCGACGGTGCGGCCGGTGAACGCCTTGTTCACCAGCTTGCGCAGCCGCGTGTGCACCGGCGGGTCGCTGTTGAGCATGTGCCGGGTGAGCAGGTTGCCGAAGTCCGCTCCCTGGAAGCCTTCTCCGACCTTCGCCGTGATCACCCGCTGCACGTCCGTGCTGTCCTTGCTGACGCGCGGATCGTTGAGCAGCTCGCGCGCCTGCTCGTATCCGCTGACCAGGTAGGACGGGATGCCGCGCCGGGCGACCATCGGGCACACCGCGCCGGATTCCCGCCGCTGCGCCAGCCATTCGTGCGGGTTCTGCCAGAATTCCTCGCCCGCGTAAGGGAGATCCCCGGTTTGTTCGTCGACGCTCACTGCGTGACCCCCTGAGCAGTTCGGTCAGCGTTCGGCCAATGCCGCCTCGACGCGCTCGACCACTTGCTTCCAATATGCCCGCTGCTCGGCCTTCTCTGCCACGTCCGCGAGCTGTTCCTGGCGGATCTTCAGCGTGCTGCGCTTGCCGAGGTCCGCGACCTCGAGCTCCAGCACGGAATCGTGGTCCCAGTCCGTCGGCCGCCAGGTGAGCCGCAGCCGGTCGTCGGCGTAACTGCGGATTTCGCCGGTCGTGCCGTGTTCGGTCTCGTAGCCCGCCCCGCGTTCGCGCGGCAGCTCGACGCCGGGGCCGAGCCAGATCTCCACCCCGTCCCCCACCAGGAACTCCCACACCCGGCTGCCCGGGTACGGCATCGTGCGGGAAACGGCTGTCTCCCAACCACTCCGCCCGGTCTTGCCCGCCTCGTCGCCCATGCCGTCATGATGGCATCAGGGACCGGCGGAAACCGGTGCGGGATCATGCGATCGTGCGTTACCGCCCCATCTCCCCCGACGCGCTCGCCGCCGAGCTGACCGAGCGCGTCGACGCGCTCACCCACCGCCGACGAATCGCCGTCGCCGTCGACGGAGCAGCCGGAACGGGCCCGCTCGCCGAGGCGCTGGTCGCCCCGCTGAAGCTGCTCGGCCGCGCCGCGCTGCACGTGCCCGCCGCCGGATTTTTGCGACCAGCGTCACTCCGTTTCGAGCACGGCAAACAAGATCCGGACGCGCGCTATACCGATTGGCTCGATTTGGGCGGTCTGCGCCGGGAAGTCCTGGATCCCCTCGCCGACGACGGCACCGGCGAGGTGCTGCCCGCCCTGTGGGACGCCGAACGCGACCGCGCGACCCGGCTGGCCCGCGTCCCGGTCCCGGACCGGGGCGTCGTCCTGGTGGACGGGGAATTCCTGCTGGGCGCCGGGCTGGCCTTCGATTTCGTGGTGCACCTGTGGCTTTCGCCGGGAGCCCTGCGCCGCCGGGTGCCCGACGAATGGGCCCTGCCCGCCTACGAACGCTACGAGAACGAGGTCGATCCGACCTCCCTCGCAGACGTCGTGGTCCGCGTGGACGACCCGCGCCACCCCGCGATCTACGAGCCCTGAACCTCGCTTGCCGCCGGAGAGGTCAGCGCACCGCTGCCACCGGATCGCCGTCCAGAAGCGTCGACAGGCGCTGCGCCATCGTGTCCCAGCGCCAGTTCTCGGCCACCCACGAACGCCCCGCCTCGCCCATCCTGCGGGCGCGGACCGGGTCGGACAGCAGCGCCGCCAGCGTCTCCGCGAGCTGCGCCGGATCGCGCCCGTCGACGACATGCCCGGTCACCTCGTCCAGCACCGCCTCCGGCGCGCCCCCGGACGTGCCCGCGACCACCGGCAACCCAGTCGCGGACGCCTCCAGGTAAACGATCCCGAGCCCTTCCACATCAAGCCCCTTGCCGCGGGTACGCGCAGGCATCGCGAAAACGTCGCCCGCGTTGTAATGCGCGGGCAGTTCCTCCCACGGCACCGAGCCAGTGAAAACCACGTCGTCGGTGACGCCGAGCGCCTCGGCCAACTGGTGCAAACGCTTGCGATACGGACCGCCGCCGACCAGCAGCAACGCCGCCCCCGGCACCCGCTCGCGGATCGCGGGCAGCGCGGCGATCAGCATGTCCTGCCCCTTGCGCGGAACCAGCCGCGAAACACACACGACGGTCGGCCGGTCCCCGAGCCCATGCCGCGCGCGGATTTCCTCCCGCCCATCCGGATCCGGCGCGAAAACCGTGGTGTCGACCCCGCTCGGCAGCATTTCCAGCCCAGCATGCCGACCGAACGCCGCCGCGAACCGATTCCGCGTGTACTTGCTGACGTACGTGACCACATCGACCGTCTCACCGATGCGCCGCAACGCTTGCCGAGAGCCCGGCAGCATCGACCAGCCGACTTCGTGGCCATGCGTAGACGCGACGATCCGGCGCGCGCCGGCCTGCCGCAGCGGGTGCCCGAGCAGCGCGAGCGGGGCGGCCGCGCCGAACCACACGGCCTCGCAGTCGCGGGCCCGCATGATCTGCTTCGCGCGGCGCAGGACGTCCGGCGTGGGCAGCATCAGCGACGTCGGATGCCGCACCACTTCGAACGGCGCCGCGGCGTCGAACTCGACGTGCGAACCGCTGCTGCGCTCCCAGGAGGGCGCGTAGACGACGAGGTCGTCCGCGGGCAGCCGGGTGGCCAGCGAATTGAGGTAGTTCTGGATACCCCCGGGGCGCGGCGGGAAGTCGTTCGTCACGAGCAGGGTCCTCAGCACCCCCGCAGGCTACCGACGAGCGATTCCGCCGAAGACGACACCGCCCCGGCGAAAACCTCCGGCCAAGCACCCATCCCGCAAACGGCACCGGCCCAGCGAAGGCCCCCTCAAACGACACCGGGCGGCACCGCGTCATGCAACACCGCCCAGCGAAACGTCAGATCAGGAGCCCGCCCGCCAGCCCCCGGAAACGACACTGGGGCGGTGCCGCAGCACGCGGCACCGCCCCAGCGAAAATCGAACCGTCAGGCGACCCGGCGGGCGCCCACGTACTGGCTCTGCAGCGGCGAGACCTTGACGACGTCGCCGGTGGTCGGCGCGTGCACCATCATGCCGTTGCCGATGTACATGCCCACGTGCGAGACCGGCGAGTAGTAGAACACCAGGTCGCCGGGCTGCAGCTGGCTGCGCGGGACCGGCGTGCCGGTGGTGCTCTGCGCGCGGCTCGACCGCGGCAGCGAAACGCCCGCCTTCTGGTAGGCCCACTGCATGAGACCCGAGCAGTCGTACGAACTCGGGCCGGTGGCACCCCACTCGTAGGGCTTGCCCCGCTGGCTGAGCGCGGCCTGGACGGCCGCGGCCGCCGCCGGGCCCGCGTTCGCGAGGTCCACCGAGATGTCGCCGCCGGTGTCCTTCTGCGCGTTCCGGTCGGCGAGGCTCAGCTGCGAGGTGGTCTTCTTCAGCTCGGCGACCTGGTCGTCGAGCGTCTTCTTCTTGGCCGTGATGTCCTCGGTCAGCTTCGCCGCCGCGTCGCGCGCCGCGGTGGCCCGCTGCGCGGCGTCGGAGGCCAGCTTCTCGGCGGCCTTGGCCTGGTCGACCGCGCCCTGGAGCTTGCCGAGCGCGGCGGCCTTCTGGGACGCGATCTGGTCCAGCGCCGCCGAACGGTCGAGGAACTCCTGCGTCGACGTGCCCGCCAGCAGCGCGGACAGCTTGTTCATCTGCACGCCGGACAGGAACGACGCGTTCGCGAACTTGTCGACGTCGACCTTGTACTTCTTCTCGTTCTCGGCGGCCTGCGCGGAGAGGTTGTGGGCGTTGCCCACGTCTCCGTTGGCCTTGTCGAGGTCGCCCTGCCGCGCGGACAGGTCGTCTTTGGCTTTCAGGAGGTCCTCGTTCGCCTTCTCCGCCTGCGCCGCGAGGTCGCGGTACTTGGCGAGAGCGTCCGAACCGGAGTCCGGCGGGGCCTGGAGGACGGGGAGGGGGGAAGCGGCTGCGGTGCCCGCTGGCTGCGCCACGGTGACGACTGCGATCACCGAGGCGGCCGCGAGGGCGCCTGACACCACGCGCTTGACTGGATGCGACTGCACGGCCGCGCGGGTCTCCTTTGCTCGTCGGGCCGCCGTGGCCGGAACCTCGGAACGGAAGAGGTCGGGGGCCCTCTTCGCGCACGCTGTCCGTCCGCGTTCCGGCCGTCGTGTTCCCCAACAGCTTTTCCGCGCACGGTTTCGGTTCCGGTCCTGACTCCCCGACAAAGCCGAACCGGCGGCGATCCCGCGTCGCCGTCGTCCGACGGCTGCCTGGCGCGAGATCTCGGCCAGGTTACGAAAAGACCGTCGGCGCGTCCACCGGGCCCCCCGTAAAAACTCTCCGTAGTCCGGCGAAACACCATCGGACCAGCACGGCAGTAATCAGTGACTTAGGTCACACGCTGTGGCAGCACAAACGACCCTCTCCGTTACTTACCGTTCACCGCACCGAGGCGACCGCTCAGCGCGCCAGTGTCACCCACCGGTGTCACGCCGACCTACTGTCGGTCTCCGGAACCAGGCGCAGCCGCGGCACCATCCCCGCCTCGGCGAGCGCGTCGACAGCCCGCCGCTCGTCCGCGTCCCAGACGAGGCCGACCGGCGGCCCGAGCAGCACGCTGACCACGCAATCGGCACACGCCGCCCCGCGCACCGCACACCGGTCGCAGTCGACGACGAACGTGTCGATGTCCTCGACCGCGACGTCCACCGCACCGGCCGGCCGCCGCTCTTCCCGGCGGGAGGCAACGGGTTTCGCCCGCTTCGCGCTTCGCGGCGCTGCCGAATGCCGCCGCGCCGAGCGCCTTCGGCGGACCGCTTCCGCACACTCGTCTCCGCTCGACGAGTCCACGGCGTCCGGATCCCCGCCGGAGCCAGCCGCACCCGGGCTTTCCCGGCGCGCCTCCAGATCCCGGCCACGCACCTCACCTGCGCCCCGATCCCCGCCGGAACCGGCCGAAACCCCGCTTTCCCAACGCGCTTCCAGGTCCCGGTCACGCATCTCACCCGCAGCCGGACTCCCGCCGGGGCCGGCCGAACCCCTGCTTCCCCGACGCGCCTCCAGATCCCGGCCACGCGCCTCACCTGCGCCCTGATCCCCGCCGGAACCAGCCGAAATCCCGCCTCCCCGGCGCGCCTCCAAGCCCCGGTCGTCCGTCTCCCCCGTGGCCGGATTCACGCCCGTGGCAAGACTCACCGCCGAACCCGCCCCGCCCGGATGACCACCCCGGTCCGGCGGCCGGGACCGCTCCGCAGCACCGTCACCGCCGCGAACCCCCGAACCGGCCTCAGCCCGGACTCCCATCGGCCCCGAAGCACCGGCCCGCGCCCCAAACCCGTTCCCGGCCCGCTCGTCCCCGACCCGCTCGTTCCCGCCCATCGCCCAGCCTCCGTTCGTCCGCGAGGCCCCGGACCGGTTCCGGGAATCGCCTCGGGAACAAACGGTAGGAAGCACCACCGACAATTTCGGACGCCCGCACTCGCGGCAGGCTCAGACTCGACCCAATCGGCTGACGAGCACCGCCGACGGCGCGGGATGCGCACCGGCCGCGCGGACCGAATCCGCCACCGCCCGGTCGGACGTCGCGACGACCATCGGACGGCCCTTCGGCTCGGCCGCGACCAGGGACCGGATCACGTCGTCGGCCAGCACGCCACGCTCGGAAAACAGCACGCGCACCCCGCGTGGCACCGCGGCGGGCACCGAGAGCACACCGGCCCCGTCGAACACCACCGTGACCTCCGCCGACGTGCGCGCCGCCAGCGCCGACAGCTGATGCACCAGCCGGTCCCGCTGATCGGCCAGCGCCAGCTCCGGATAACCCGTTTTGGTGACGTTGTAGCCGTCGACGATGAGATGGACGTTCGGCAGCGCCAGATGCCGGTCGAGCGCCGTGACGTCCTGGATGCGCCCGCCGGGGCCGAGTCCGGACCGCGCGCCGCTCACCATGTCCGCGGGCCGTGCGCCGCGGTCGCCCAGCGCCAGTTCACGGCGCAGGCCGTGCACCGCGCCGTCGATGGTGTCCACGAGCAACGCCAGCCGGACCTCGTCGGCCTCTCTGGCCTCGCGCGCCGACTGCCGGGCCATCTCCGCGTCCGCGACCGCCCGTTCGGCACGGGTGCGTTCGGAAGCGACCCGGCGGCGTTCCCGGTCGAGCTGGACGTTCAGCATCTCGATTTCGCGTTCCCGCGTCGCCCCGCCGTCGGCCAGCTCGGTGCGCGCCGCCTCGGCCGCGTCTTTGGCCTGCCGCAGCAGCACGCCCTGCTCGCGCAGCCGGCGCAGCAGCTTCTCGACCTCGGCCTCGCGTTCGCCGCGCGCGCTCTCCACCGCCCCGCGTGCCTCTTCCAGCTCGACACGCAACTCGGCGATCTCGGCTTCCAGGCGCTGATTACGGGCCAGCGCCGCGTCCCGCTCAGCGCGCAGCGCGGTTTCCTCGGCGTTCTTCGCGACCAGCCGTACTCGCCCGGCCGCGCCGGACTCGCCGAGCAGCACCGCGGCGGCAGCGGCCGCGACGGAATCCGAAACGTTCGGGTCCAGCGCGTCGGTCCGGTGCTCCCGCAGCCACTCCAGTACCGCGGTGCGGAACTGCGCCGAGTCGCCCAGCGCGGTCAGCAAGGCGGTGCCGCCGAGCTTCGCGCGCTTGGCCGGGGCGAACTTCGCGACCGGCCGCAGCTGCCTCGGCACGTCCGCGACCGGCAGTTTCGCGACCGCGGCCGCGGCCAGTTCGGCGATCCGCTCGCGCACCGCCTCCGGCAGGCCCGTCCACGACGCCGGTTCCGGACACGACCCCGCTTCCGGGACCGCGGCGTCCTCGTCCGCCCGCGCCGGAACCGCCGAGGGGCCGACGGCCTCCGCGGCTTCTTCCGGTTCGACGGGCTGAGGGTGCATTGGTCCAGGGTAGGCCCCGCCGCCGGATCCCGCGCCGCACCGGCCCGTTCCGCTGGTCACCATCGGGCCACGGGCCCGCGGCGGCGAAGATTGTCGGTGGTCGGCCCTACTGTGCGCGATCATGGAGACGCGACCGAGGCCGGACCAGGCTCAGCTGGCGTTCGACGAACTCGGCACCCCGCTGCGGGACACCACGTTCGTCGTGTTCGACCTCGAGACCACCGGCACGAAGCCGGGCCCGGACGGCATCACCGAGATCGGCGCGGTCAAGGTGCGCGCCGGCCAGGTGCTGGGCGAGTTCGCGACGCTGGTCAACCCGGGCACGCCGATCCCGCCGCAGATCGTCGAGCTGACCGGGATCACGCAGGCGATGGTCTACGACGCGCCGCGGATCGAACGCGTGCTGCCCGCCTTCCTGGAGTTCATCGCGGGCACCGTGCTGGTCGCGCACAACTCCGGCTTCGACACCAGCTTCATGAAAGCGGCCTGCGAAGGACACGGCTACGTCTGGCCGCGCCCCACCGTCGTCTGCACGGTGAAGCTCGCGCGCCGGGTGATCCCGCGCGAAGAAGCGCGCAGCTACCGGTTGTCGTCGCTGTCGATGCTGCTCGGCGCGCGCACCCGGCCGACCCACCGCGCGCTCGACGACGCCCGCGCCACCACCGACGTCCTGCACGCGCTGCTGGAGCGCGTCGGCAACCTCGGCGTGCACACCGTCGAGGAGCTGATCGACTATCTCCCGGACGTCACGCCAGCCCAGCGGCGCAAGCGAAATCTGGCTGCGGACCTCCCGTCGCGGCCCGGCGTGTACTTGTTCAAGGGACCGCGCGACGAAGTGCTGTACGTCGGCACCGCGCGGGACCTGAGGCGGCGCGTGCGGACGTATTTCACCGGTTCCGAGAGCCGGGGCCGGATCCGGGAAATGGTCGCGCTGGCGGAGCGCGTGGACGCCATCGAGTGCGCGCACTCCCTCGAAGCCGAGATCCGCGAGCTGCGGCTGATCGCCGCGCACCGGCCGGCGTACAACCGGCGCTCGAAAAACCCGCACCACGGCTGGTGGATCAGCCTCACCGACGAGGCTTTCCCCCGCCTTTCGGTGGTCCGGCTTCCCCGCGCGGGCACGCTCGGCCCCTTCCGCAGCCAGGCCGACGCGCGCAGCGCCGCCGAAACCCTCGCCGACGCCTCCGGCCTGCGCACCTGCACGCAACGCATCTCCGCCACCGCCGCGTCCGGCACACCCTGCGTGCTGGCGGAACTCGGCCGCTGCGGCGCCCCGTGCGCGGGCAGGCAGACCGTCGCCGACTACTCCCCCGCCGTTGAAGCGGCCCGCGGACTCATCGCAGGCCACGACGGCCGTCCGCTGCACCTGGCCGCGGCGAGACTGGAGGAGATGTCGGAGCGACGGCACTACGAACAAGCCGCCCGCCACCGCGACGAACTGGCCGGGCTGGTCCGCGCCGTCGGCCGCGCGCACCGGCAGGCCGCGCTCGCGTCGGTCGCGGAACTCATCGCCGCCGCGCCGGACGGCAACGGCGGCTGGGAACTGTCCGTGATCCGCTACGGCAGGCTCGCCTCGGCCGGGGTCGCCCGCCGCGGCGTGCCGCCGATGCCGGTGGTCGAATCCCTGGTCGCGGCGGGAGAAACAGTGCTGCCCGGCGACGGCCCGCTGCGCGGCGCTCCCGGCGAGGAGGTCGGAATCCTGCTGCGCTGGCTCGCCCGCCCCGGCACCCGGCTCGTCCGCACCACCCGGCCGTGGGCCGAGCCCGCCGCCGTCGCCGGTTGGCAGACCTGGCTCGCCCAGGTCGCCGACGCCCGTTCCCTCGAACACGTCGCGGGCTGAGCCTGTCCGTGAAGACATCCCTGGGTTTTGGTTGTCAAGCGGCGGTGTGTTGTTGTGTGTTGTGGTGGG
>NZ_JBHUKS010000034.1:1942-60613 GCF_042684085.1 Amycolatopsis silviterrae | reverse complement strand
CAACAGCCACCACATCCAAGCCTGCCAAACAGACCCGAACACAACCCATTAGGACTCCTTGAGGGAATCTGAGTCCGTGAAGGGGCCCCTCACGGACGGGCGGGCTCGCCGAGGGTCGTGAGGGGAACCCTGACGGAATCAGCGTCTGTGAAGGTGGCCCTCACGGACCGCCCGCGCTGCCAGGGTCAGGCGTTGCGGAGCAGGGCCGCGACCTTCTGTGGCTTGCGGGTGCTGAAGAGCCAGTACGGGGTGGGGTCCGCCGGGTCGGTGAGGGTCAGGCGGACGGCGGGGCCCACCCAGCCGCGGTGCAGGACGAAGGCGGCTGGGTCGCCGTCTCGGCCGAGGGCGTGTCGTTTGGCGTCTTTTTCGACGATGTCGATGTCGCCGACGTAGCGCAGGGGCAGGTGGGCGTCGCCTACCCAGAGTTCGGGGTCGTCGCCGCCGGTGATCTTGACTTTCGCCCGGCCCAGCGAGAGCAGCAGGGCGGCCATCACCGGCACCGCGATCGCCAGCGGGATCCACATCGGGATCGACGGGTAGCCCAGGTGGACCTCGACGCCTAGCAGGATCGCCCCGGCCATCGGCAGGGGCCAGCCCCACCACGGCAGGTAGAGCCGTTCGGAGTGTGCGACGACGCCCGTCGCGGCGGTGTTCACGCGGTCAGCCACGCATCAAGGGTAGTCTCGCCGCCCGTGTCCAGCGTTCAGGTCCTCCTCCAGCGGCTCGACCCCGATGTCCCGCCGCCCGCCTATGCCCGGCCCGGCGACGCCGGGGCCGATCTCGTCACCACCTCGGATATCGTGCTCGGGCCCGGCGAGCGCGGGGTCGTCGGCACCGGGGTCGCGATCGCGCTGCCCTCGGGGTACGCCGGGTTCGTGCATCCTCGCTCCGGGCTCGCGGCGCGCGTCGGATTGTCGGTGGTGAACACTCCCGGCACGATCGACTCGGGCTACCGCGGCGAGATCAAGGTCTGCCTCGTCAACCACGACCCGCGCGAGAAAATCGTGCTGGCGCGCGGCGACCGGATCGCGCAGCTGGTGATCCAGAGGGTGGAGCACGCGGTGTTCGCCGAGGTCGCCGAACTCGACGGGACCGAACGCGGCGCGGGAGGTTACGGCTCGACCGGCGGGCACGCCACACTGGCACCCGGCGCCGGAGACACCGGCGCGGGCACCGGGGAAGGAACGGAACGATAGTGGGGATTTTCGGACGCAAGCGCCGGTCCGGCGACGACGAGACCGGGGGCGTCGCGTCCCAGCGCGGCGAAGGCGTCGAAGCCGACGACTCGCTCGAGCCCGAGGACCAGCTTTCGGAAACGGCCGACGGGCCGTTCGACGCCGCGGAGGCGGAGGAAGACGGCATCCCGCGCATCGACCTCGGCTCGGTGCGCGTGCCGGTCCCCGACGGCTCTCAGGTGCAGGTCGAGATGGACCCGGAGGAAGGCGGCGTGCGAGCGGTGCACGTCGTGACGGAGATCGGGCAGGTCACCGTCAGCGCGTACGCGGCGCCGAAATCCGGCGGGCTCTGGCGCGAGGTGAGCAACGAACTCGCCGACCAGCTGCGCGCGGACGGCGCGAAGGTCAACGTCGGCCGCGGCGAATGGGGCATGGAACTGTCCGCGATCGTCGGCGACGTGGCCCTCCGGTTCGTCGGCGTGGACGGCCCGCGCTGGATGCTGCGCGGCGTCATCGCCGGCCCGCAGTCGACGGCTTCGCAGGCTCCCGAGGTGCTGCGGGCGATCGTGCGCCGCACCGTCGTGGACCGCGGCAACTCGCCGATGCCGGTGCGCACCCCGCTGCCCATCACGCTGCCGGACGCGGTCGCCCAGCACATCGCCGAGCAACAGGGCTGACCGCCCGCACGCCGGTTCCGTGCGGGGAACCCTGACGGACGCAGAAGTCCCTCGGGGTTCCCCTCACGGACGTTTGCGGAAGTGCCAGGGACTTAATCCGGGTGGCCTCAGCCCGGCCGGCCATCCGTAAAGGACACCTACGTCGACAGAATGCCCGATTAATGCCAGTATGACCGTTTCTTCAAGTCCGTGAGGGACTCCTTGAGGGAATCTGATTCCCTCAAGGAGTCCCTCACAGACGACACGCCCAGTTCCCGCCGCCTGCGCAGGCCCTGAGCAAGCCAGCCCGGTCCGCCGGCCGCTTCGGTCTTGGACGGACACGCCTCAGCCGAACCCATGGCGCCGCGCCGCCTTAAGTCCCTGGCGTTGGACGTTTGCGGTCCGTGAAGGGCCCCTTCACGGACTTGGATTCCCTCAAGGAGTCCTTCACGTCCCTCGAACCGACCGCAAAAACGCCAAAACGGTCGTCCGCCCCAGGGCTTCCGGGTCCCGGCCTACCGCGGCGAGCGTCGTCTCCCCGTACGACCCCTGGGGCAACGCCCGTGCCCACTCCCGGGCCACCTCCGCCGGATGGACGGGATCGTCCGAACACGCCCCGACGCCGGCCGGAACCTCCACGCCCCGCAACGCCTCCAGCGTCGGCGCGGCCCGCCCGGCAGCCACCCGCAGCCCGGCCTCCAGCCCGTCGCCGTGCCGCCGCCAAGCCCGCCCCAGCTCCGCCGCGAGCCACCCGGGGCTTCCCGCCGCGGCCTGCGCCACCGCACCCTCAACCCCCGCAGCGGCCACCAGATCCGCTGTGACCGTCGCAGCCAGCGCCGCGGGTGCTTGCCCGGATTCCCCGTTCCAAGCCGGGAGAGCCGCGAGCAGCCCCCCGCAACGCCCGGGATTCGCCACCGCCCACTCCGTCGCCAGATGCGCCCCGAACGAAATCCCGCCCGCCAGCACCGTCCCGTGCCGGTCAGCGAGACGGTCCAGCTCGGCAAGGAACCCCTCCGCGAGGCCCGCCCCGGGACGCGGCGCGGGCGTGATCAGCGGCACCCCGAGAGCGGCGAGCGGCCCGCCGAACACCGAGCGCACGAAGACCTCGTCGGAACCCGTCCCGGGCAGCAGGACGGCGGCCGGGAGCCGGATTGCGGACGTCACGTTGCGATCTTGCCCCAAACCCGTTTCCCTGGCTGGGACCACAGCTACGCTGGACACGCACGGGCCGAACGAAGTCGGGGGCCCCGGAGCACAGGAGCACACCATGTCCGCCAAGGACGGCGGCTACTTCAGCCGGTTGGTTCGCAAGCTGACCAGCGACGTCGAGGACCTCGACGCCGACGAGATGTCCGAGAGGTCGGGTGCCGAGGGCGCGCAGCGCGCCTGTGACTGCCGGTCCGGCGAAGAGGTGACTGTGCTCGGCAGGCTGCGCAGCGTCGAGCTGTCGCCCACCGACGGGCCCGCCTCGCTGCAGGCGGAGCTGTTCGACGGCACGCAGGGCGTGACGCTAATCTGGCTGGGCAGGCGCCGGATTCCCGGCATCGAGCCCGGCCGCACCGTCAAGGTGCGCGGCCGGATGGCCGAACGGGACGGGCAGAAGGTGCTCTACAACCCGTATTACGAACTCCAGAGCCCGGTAGGGTGATCAACGCTCGTGACTGAACCCGCTGCTCCCCGCGACGAGAAGGACGTGCCCGGAAAAGGGGACGAGCAAGAGCGGCAGCCGACGCTGATGGAGCAGATGGGCGGGGTTTCCGGCCTGTTCTATTCCTCGGTGCCGGTCATCGTGTTCGTGCTCCTGAACGCGTTCTTCGGGCTCACCGTGGCCATCTGGGGCTCGATCGGCAGCGCGGTGGCGATCACCGTCCTGCGCGTCGTGCGCAAGGAGCCGCTGCAGCCGGCCATCTCGGGGTTCTTCGGCGTCGCGATCGCGGCGTTCATCGCCTTCCGCACCGGGTCCGCGAAGGGGTTCTTCCTCTTCGGCATCTGGGCGAGCCTCGTGTACTGCGGCGTGTTCGTGGTGTCGGTGCTGGTGCGCTGGCCGCTGGCGGGCGTCGTCTGGAACGCGCTCAACGGCAAGGGCACCGCCTGGCGCAAGGACAAGCCGTCGCGCTACGGCTACGACGTAGCGACGCTCGCGATGGCGGTCATCTTCGCCGCCCGGTTCGTGGTGCAGCGGTGGCTGTACGACGGCGACCAGACCGGCTGGCTGGCGTTCGCCAAGATCGCGATGGGCTACCCGCTGTACGCGATCGGCCTGCTGGTGGTCGTCTGGGCGGTGCGCCGCTCCGACAAACGGCTGAAGGCGCTCGAAGAGGAAGAACCGGAGCCGGAAACCGACGCGCAAGTCGAAGCGCGGCTGCGGGAAAAGTACGCGCAGGCACCCACTCCTGAGACCTGATCCGACGCACGAAAAAGGGCGGGCCCACCGCGGGCCCGCCCTTTTCGCGTTGTCAGTAGCCCAGCGCCGTGCGGATCTCCGGTTCGACGTCCGAGGTCGCGACGAACAGCAGCTCGTCGCCCGCCTCCAGCGGGTCCTCCGGCTGCGGCACGATCACCCGGTCGCCGCGCAGGATGGTCACCAGCGCCGCGTCGCGCGGCAGCGCCAGCTCGCTCACCGGCTTGCCCGCCAGCGGCGTCTCCTCCGGCAGGGTGAGTTCCACCAGGTTCGCCTGCCCCTGCCGGAACGTCATGAGCCGCACCAGATCGCCGACGCTCACCGCCTCCTCGACCATCGCGGCGAGCATCCGCGGCGTCGACACGGCCACGTCGACGCCCCACGCGTCGGTGAACAGCCACTCGTTGGCCGGGTTGTTCACCCGCGCCACCACGCGGCGCACCGCGAACTCCGTCTTCGCCAGCAGCGACACCACGAGGTTGGCCTTGTCGTCGCCGCTCGCCGCGATCACGACGTCGCAGCGTTCGATGCCGGACTCCTCGAGGATCGACACCTCGCACGCGTCGCCGAGCACCCAGTCGGCCTGCGGAACGGACTCCGGCTCGAACTGGTTGGCGTCGCGCTCGATCAGCATGACCTGGTGGCGCCCGTCGATGAGTTCGGCAGCGATGGACTGCCCGACGGCTCCCGCGCCCGCGATCGCGACCCGCATCAGTTCTCCTCCTCGGGGGCGCGAGCGGCCAGGCTCGTCACGTCTCCGACGGTGCCCGAGCGCGCCGCCACCCACACGTCGTCGTCGGCCTGCACGACGGTTTTCGCGTCCGGCAGCACGGGGGTGCCGAAGCGCATCATGAACGCCACCCGCGCTCCGGTGGTGTCCTGCAGTTCGCGCACGCTGCGGCCGACCCAGCCCTCGTGCAGCGGCAGCTGCAGCAGCGCGACGTTGCCGGACGGGTCGCGCCACGCGGAGGCGACGCCGTCGGGCAGCAGGGTGCGCAGGAACCGGTCGGTCGTCCACGGCACGGTCGCGACGGTCGGGATGCCCAGCCGTTCGTACACCGCGGCGCGCTTGTGGTCGTAGATGCGCGCGACCACGTGCTCGATGCCGAAGTTCTCGCGCGCGACCCGCGCGGAGATGATGTTGGAATTGTCGCCGCTCGACACGGCCGCGAAGGCGCCCGCGCGCTCGATCCCGGCCTCGACGAGCACCCGGCGGTCGAAGCCCGCCCCGACGACCTGCTGGCCGTGGAAGTCGCTGCCCAGCCTGCGGAACGCCTGCTGGTTCTTGTCGATGACGGCCACCTCGTGGCCGAGCCGCTCCAGCGCCGCGGCCAGAGACGCGCCGACGCGGCCGCATCCCATGATCACCACGTGCACGCTTAGCCTCCTCGCAGGGGGTGGATGACCCGTCCGTGGGTACCCGTGGACACCAGCGCCGAACCTACCTTGCGCCCACCCGGTTACCTCCACCCTCCTCCCCTCCACCGCCCTCAGCGGAGGAGCTTCGCTCCGCTGTACATTCTGCAGGTGTCGAAGTTCCCGACAGTGCTGAAGCGGCTGGTCCTAGGGCGCCCGTTCCGCAGCGACCGTCTCGCCCACACCCTGTTGCCCAAGCGCATTGCGCTGCCCATTTTCGCCTCCGACGCGCTGTCCAGCGTGGCCTACGCGCCGGAGGAGATCTTCCTGACGCTGAGCGTCGCCGGCCTGTCCGCGTACGCCTTCGCGCCGTGGATCGGGGTGGCGGTCGCGCTGGTCATGCTGGTCGTCGTCGCGTCGTACCGGCAGAACGTGCACGCGTATCCGAGCGGCGGCGGCGACTACGAGGTCGCGAACACCAACCTCGGCGGGAAGTTCGGCCTCACCGTGGCGAGCGCGCTGCTGGTCGACTACGTGCTGACCGTCGCGGTGTCCACTTCGTCCGGTGTCGCCAACATCGGCTCGGCGATTCCGTGGGTGGCCAACCACAAGGTGCTCGCCTCGATCGTGATCGTGGCCGTGCTGACCGCGCTCAATCTGCGCGGTGTGCGCGAATCGGGCAAAGCGTTCGCGATCCCCACCTACGGCTTCATCGCCGGCATCCTGCTGATGGTCGTCTGGGGGCTGTTCCAGGCCGCCACCGGCACCGAGATGCGCGCCGAGAGCGCGGGCTTCACGCTGCACGAGGAAGGCAACTGGGCGGGCATCGCGTTCGTGTTCCTGATCCTGCGGTCGTTCTCGTCCGGCGCGGCGGCGCTGACCGGGGTCGAGGCGATCAGCAACGGCGTGCCCGCGTTCCGCAAGCCGAAGTCGAAGAACGCGGCCACGACGCTGCTGCTGATGGGCGTGCTGGCGGTGACGATGCTCGTCGGCATCATCACGCTCGCGATCGTGACGAAGGTGAACTTCGCCGAGGACCCGGCGCGGCAGCTGGCCGGCGCGCCCGCGGGCTACGAGCAGAAGACGATCGTCGCCCAGATCGCGCACGCGGTGTTCGAGAACTTCCCGCCCGCGTTCTACTACATCTCGTTCTCCACCGGCATCATCCTGCTGCTGGCCGCGAACACCGCGTTCAACGGCTTCCCGGTGCTCGGCTCGATCCTCGCCCAGGACCGCTACCTGCCGCGGCAGCTGCACACGCGCGGCGACCGGCTGGCCTTCTCCAACGGCATCCTGTTCCTCGCGATCTTCGCGCTGCTGCTGATCATCGCGTTCGACGCGGAAGTCACCCGGCTGATCCAGCTGTACATCGTGGGCGTGTTCGTGTCGTTCACGGTGAGCCAGGCGGGCATGATCCGGCACTGGAACCGGTTGCTGGCCAAGGAGACCGACCCGGCGGCGCGGCGGCGGATGCGCCGTTCGCAGACGGTGAACGCGATCGGCCTCACCATGACCGGCACCGTGCTGGTGATCGTGCTGATCACCAAGTTCCTGCTCGGCGCGTGGATCGCGATCGCCGCGATGGTGGCGATTTTCGCGCTGATGACGGCGATCCGGAAGCACTACGACCGGGTGTCGGAGGAACTCAAGGACATGGGCGACGCGCCTACGGTGCTGCCCTCGCGCAACCACGCCATCGTGCTGGTGTCCAAACTGCACCGGCCGACGCTGCGCGCGCTGGCCTACGCCAAGGCGATGCGCCCGGACGTGCTCGAAGCGGTCACGGTCAACGTGGACGACGCCGACACCCGCGCGCTGACCCAGGAATGGGAAGCGCACAAGTTCAAGGTGCCGCTGAAGGTCGTCGAATCGCCGTACCGGGAAATCACCAAGCCGGTGCTCGATTACGTGAAGCGGGTCCGCGGCGCCAACCCGCGCGACGTGGTCACCGTGTTCATCCCGGAGTACGTCGTGGGGCACTGGTGGGAGCAGGTGCTGCACAACCAGAGTGCGTTGCGGCTCAAGGGACGGCTGCTGTTCCAGCCGGGCGTGGTCGTGGCGAGCGTGCCGTGGCAGCTGGAGTCGTCGCAGAAAGCCGCCGCGCGCATGCGCAAGGCGCGCCCGTCGGCCGGCGACGTCCGGCGCGGGTTCACGCCCACGACACCTCGTCCCGCGGACACCCCGAAGCCAGCCCCTGCGACAAAGGAATCTTCAGAATGAGCGACAGCTGGCTAGGCCGCGTACTGGAACTGGAAGTCGGTCCGGTCGCGCACGGCGGGCACTGTGTGTCGCGTGTGGACGGACGAGTGCTGTTCGTGCGGCACGCGCTTCCCGGCGAACGCGTGCGGGCCGAGGTGACCGAGGACAAGGGCGGCTCGTTCTGCCGCGCCGACGCGATCGAGGTGCTCAGCGGGTCCGAGCATCGCGTGACGCCGCCGTGCCCGCTCGCCGCGCCGGGCGGCTGCGGCGGCTGCGACTGGCAGCACGCCGAACCGGCCTACCAGCGTGCGCTGAAGGCCGCGGTGGTGGCCGAACAGCTGCAGCGGCTCGCGGGCATCACGCGCGAGGTGGTCGTGGAACCGCTCGAGGGCGGTCCGCTCGGCTGGCGCAGCCGGGTGCGGCTCGTCGCCGGCCGCGACGGGCAGGCGGGGCTGCGGGCGCACCACAGCCACCGCGTCATCCCCATCGACGATTGCCCGATCGCGGTGCCGGGATCGCTCGACGCCGCGCTGAGCAAGCGCTGGCGGCCGGGTGTCGAACTGGAAACGACCTGCGACGGCGAAAACCACCTCCACCTGCGCGAACTCGCCACCGTGCGCGGGCGCACCCAGGGCAAGCAGCTGTCCGGCGGCATGGCGGTCCAGCACGCGGCCGGACGGGACTGGCGGCTCGACGCGCACGGCTTCTGGCAGGTCCACCCGCAGGCCGCGGACACGCTCGCGCAGCTCGTGCGGGAGTGGGCGGACGCACCGCTCGGCGGGGTCGCCTGGGATCTGTACGCCGGAGTCGGGCTGTTCGCGTCGGTGCTGGCCGAGCAGGTCGGCCCGGACGGCCAGGTGCTGGCGATCGAATCCGGACGGCGCGCGGTGTCCGACGGTGAGCGCAATCTCGCTGACCTGCCGCAGGTCAGCTGGCGTTCCGGGCGGGTGGAACACCTCATCGAGGACGCGCCGACGCCGGTCGACGTGGTGGTGCTCGACCCGCCGCGCAAGGGCGCGGGCCGCGCCGTCGTGAACGCGATCGCGGCCGGCGAACCGGACCGGATCGTCTATGTCGCTTGCGATCCGGCCGCGCTGGCGCGGGACGTGCAGTTCTTCGCCGAGCACGGGTACTCGCTGACGGATCTGCGGGCGTTCGACGCGTTCCCGATGACGCATCACGTGGAGTGCGTCGCGCTGCTGCAGTGACTTTATCGGGACCGCTGGACATTCGCGGCCGCGGCGAATCCCGTCGCGGCCAAGACGAGGCCGGAGGCCAGCAGCACCCACGCCCCGGCCGCGGGCCGCACGTCGGCGGCCGGGATGAGCCGGTTCGCGCCGGGGAGCGTGATCACTAGGTAGTGCACCAGGATTCCGGCGACCGCGATGCCGGCCAGGGACGCGAAGGCCAGTGGTTCGGCTCGGCGCTGGCGCAGGGTCAGGACGGCCAGCGCGAACGCGAGCGCCAAGGCCGCGGCGCAGACCAGCCGGAGGCCGAGGTCCAGGTCGGGTTCCAGGCCGCCCAGCGGCAGCCGCGACGGCAGGTAGTGCGCGGACGGCAGGGCGAGCCCGGCGCCGCCGCCCACCGCGGCGGTCGCCCCGGCCCACGCGAGCGCTCGAATGCTTGCCACGCAAGGAAGTCTACGTTGCTTGGCGGTGGTTTTCGCCCGGTTCGGGGATGTTCGCGGTGCTCCGGTGGCGGCTCGGAGCACAGCTTGGCGTCCCGGCTGCGGCTTGCGTCCGATTGCTTGCGGCGCAACGGAATCCGCGGCAGACCATGGCTTGCGCTCCGCCGGGCGATGGTGACTGTTGGTAACGATTCGGTTACTCAAGAACCTCAGCGCTCTCGCTGGCGACTTACCTGGTGCGCACCGCGGAAGGTGCGCTTCGGCAGCCGCCGGAACACGAAGCGAGGGGCGGACATGATTCTGCGCAGGATGCTGGCAGCGGCACGAGCACTGGTGACGGGCGGGCGGGTGGTCGTGCCCGCTGGGACCCGACCACCCGCCCGAAGATCAGCCCCGGTCTTCCTTGAGCATGTCCGCGCACTTCTCGCCGATCGCCATCGTCGTGATGCACGGGTTCACGGTCACGAGGAACGGCATCGCGGACGCATCGGCCACGCGCAGGCCGTCGACGCCGCGGACGCGCAGCCGCTCGTCCAGCACCGCCTCGGGGTCGCCGTTCGCGCCCATCCGGGCCGTGCACGCCGGGTGGTACACGGTGTTGTGGGTTTTGCGGAGGTAGTCGGCGATCTCGTCGTCGGTCGTGCAGTCGCGGCCCGGCGCGAGTTCCACGCCCGCCCATTCGTCGAGCGCGGGCTGGGCGGCGATCTCGCGGGCGAGCTTCACGCCGTAGGTCATCACCCGCATGTCGTACTCGTCGGTGAAGTAGCGCGGGTCCACCCGGGGCTTGTCGCGGAAGTCGCGGGTGCGGAGCCGCACCGTGCCCCGCGATCGGCTGCGGGTCACGTTCGGCGTGAGGCAGAAGCCGTTCTCGGTGGTCGGGTAGCCGTGCCGGACGGTGTTCATGTCGAACGGGACCGAGCCGTAGTGGAACATCAGGTCCGGGCGGTCCAGGCCGTCCTCGGTCATGGTGAAGATGCCGATTTCCCACCACTGCGTGGATTCGGTGACCATGGGCTGCAGGGCGTCCCACATCACCAGGCCCTCGGGGTGGTCCTCGAGGTTCGAGCCGACGCCCGGCGAGTCCACGAGCACCTCGACGCCGACCTCGCGCAGGTGCTCCGCGGGCCCGATGCCGGACAGCATCAGCAGCTTCGGCGTGTCGATCGCGCCGGAGCTCACCACCACCTCGCGGCGGGCGGTGACCGTGCTGTGGTGGATCAGGTCCGGGTCCAGCACCTCGACGCCGGTGCAGCGGCGGCCGTCGAACACCAGCCGCTTCGCCCGCGCGCCGGTGCGGATCTCCAGGTTGGGCCGTTTGCCCATGATCGGGTGCAGATAGGACACCGACGCCGAAGACCGGGTGCCGTCCTCGCGGGCGTTGATCTGGAACCAGTTCGCGCCGTGGGTCACGGTCTTGCCGGAGTTGAACTCGGTCGTCGGGATGCCCGCCTGGTCGCACGCGGACAGCAGCGCCGCGCCCGCCGGGTCGTTCGGCGGCACCGAGCGGATGGTGACCGGGCCGGAGCGGCCGTGGTGGTCGCCGGGGCCGTCGTTGGTCTCCAGCCGTTGGTACAGCGGGAAAACGTCCTTGGCGGACCAGCCGGGCAGGCCCGAGGACGCCCATTCGTCGAGGTCCTCGGCCGGTGCCCAGAACGCGATGCACGAGTTGTGCGACGAGCAGCCGCCGAGCACCTTGGCGCGGGCCTGGCGCAGGTAGGAGTTGCCCGCTTCCTGCGGCTCCACCAGGTAGTCCCAGTCGTAGCCGGATTCCAGCAGGCCCATCCACCGGGTCAGCTCCAGCACCTCCGGCACGTCCGTGTCGGACGGTCCGGCCTCGAGGAGGCAGACCGTCACGTCCGGATCCTCGGACAGCCGGGCGGCCACCACCGATCCGGCCGTGCCGCCGCCGACCACCACGTAGTCGAACTCGCTTGTGCTCACCGGGAAACCTCCTCGTCGGGCGCGGCGGGGGCGGCGGCGTGGTCCGCCAGCACCCCGACCTTGTGCCGTTGCACGAACCAGTAATAGGCGAAGCCGCCGGCCGCGAAGACGCCGACGAACAACACCGAAATCCACTTCAGGTACCAGTGGAAGGGAGGGGCCGCGTTGTAGATCTCGTTGCGGGGCCAGGCCAGGTTGACCGTCATCGCGCCGCCCCACAGCACCGCGATCACGTTCACCGGGAGGCCCCAGCGGCCGAGGGAGAACCGGCCTGCCGGGGCGCCCTCGCGCGGCCAGCGCCCGCGCAGCCTGCGGATCAGCATCGGCACGGTCACCAGCAGGTAGGACAGGTAGATCAGGATGATCGCGAGGCTGGTGACCGCCGAGAAGATCTGCGTGGAGTTGATGTTCAGCACCAGCAGCGCGACCGCGAGCACGCCGATCACGATCGCGGGCAGCACCGGCGTTCCGGTCTTCTTGTTGACCCGCGCCAGTTTCCGGCCGCCCGGGAGCGCGTTGTCCCGTGCCATCGCGAAGGCGATCCGGATCGCCGCGGTGTGCACCGCCAGCACGCACACCGTGATCGCGATGAACACGACGAACAGGAACACCCGCCCGATGGCCGGGCCGAGCGCGTCGGTGAGCACGTACTGCAGGCCGACCGTGCCGAGTTCCGGCGCGTTGATGTTGCCGACGGCCATGAGCGCGAACAGGATGATCAGCCCGCCCAGCACGAAGGAGGCGACCAGCGCGCGCAGGATCGCCTTCGGCGCGTTGCGGTGCGGGTTCAGGGATTCCTCGCCGAGCGAGGCCGCGGTGTCGAAGCCGTACATCACGTAGGAGGAGGCGATGCCCGCGATCAGGAACGCGCCCAGGTAGCCGGACGAGTGCCCGGCCTCGGTGCCGTTCGTCTCGGTCACCACTGACGGGCCACGCACGAAGTGGAACGCCAGGAACACCACCAGCAGCACCGCGAACAGCAGTTCCACGAACACGCCCGCGCTGTTGATCCGTGCCATCAGCTTCACGCCGAACGCGTTGATCAGCGTCGTGAACACGATCAGCACGGTGGCCAGCAGCACGCCGTTGGCCGCGTCGCTGGTGCCCGTCCCGTCGCCGATGAACTGGAAGAACGACGTGATCTGCGGCAGCGTCCGCTGGTAGGCGAGCGCGGTCGCGGAGATCGAGACGATCGAGGCCAGCAGCATCATCCAGCCGGCCATCCACGCGATGTGCGGGTTGCTGAGCTTCTTCGCCCAGTTGTAGACCGACCCGGCGACCGGGTACTGCGCGGCCAGTTCGGCGAAGCAGAGCGCCACCATCAGCTGCCCGACGAACACCGCGGGCCAGGACCACCAGTAGGCGGGCCCGCCCTCGGACAGGCCCAGATAGGAGAGCTGGAACACCCCCGTCAGCACCGAGATGTAGCTGATGCCCGCGGCGAAGGTGTGGAAACTGCCGAGCGTTCTCTTGAGCTGGTTGGTGTAGCCGAATTCGCCGAGTTCGCGATCGCCGGTGTCGCTCAAGGGCACGGATCCTTTCGGTGGGGGAGGGGGATCAGCCGGAGAACCAGTGCTGGGGACCGGGCTTCAGGTTCTGGTGGATGTGCTTGACCTCGGTGTATTCCGCGAGGCCGGTCGGGCCGAGTTCGCGGCCGAAGCCGGACTGCTTGTAGCCGCCCCATTCGGCCTGCGGCAGGTACGGGTGGTAGTCGTTGATCCACACCGTGCCGTGCCGGAGCCGGTTCGCGACGCGCTGGGCGCGGGCGGCATCCTGGGTGAACACGCCGCCGGCCAGGCCGTAGTGGGTGTCGTTGGCGATGCGGACCGCGTCGTCCTCGTCGGTGAACGTCTCCACGGTCAGCACCGGGCCGAAGGACTCTTCGACGACCGCGGTGCTGCCCTGCTGGACGTTGTCGAGGATCGTCGGCAGGTAGTAGAAGCCGTCCTGCAGCGCCGGGTCGTCCGGGCGCTTGCCGCCGGTGCGCAGGACCGCGCCCTCCTC
Organism: Amycolatopsis silviterrae; assembly: GCF_042684085.1. Taxonomy (NCBI): domain Bacteria; kingdom Bacillati; phylum Actinomycetota; class Actinomycetes; order Pseudonocardiales; family Pseudonocardiaceae; genus Amycolatopsis; species Amycolatopsis silviterrae. Next base: position 47,254 of record NZ_JBHUKS010000034.1, on the reverse strand, counting down.
GATGGCGGTGGCGACGTAGCGTTCCACCTTCTCGCGGTGCGCGGCGGAGATGAGCGGCCCGGTCTCGGCGTTCTCGTCGAACGGCCCGCCGAGGCGGATCCGCTCCGCGCGGCGCACGAGTTCGTCGACGAACTCGTCGTGCCATTCCCGCTGGACGATCAGCCGCGCGCCGGCCGAGCAGACCTGGCCCGAATGGAGGAACACCGCGGTGAGCGCGTAGTCGACGGCGGTCTCGAAGTCCGCGTCGGCGAACACCACGTTCGGGTTCTTGCCGCCGAGTTCGAGCGCGACCTTCTTGACCGTCGCCGCCGCGTTCGCCGCGATCACCCGTCCGGTGGCCAGCCCGCCGGTGAACGACACGAGGTCGACGTCCGGGTGCTCCGACAGCGGGGCGCCTGCCGCCGGGCCCGCGCCGAGCACCAGGTTCGCCACTCCGCCGGGCAGCCCGGCCTCGGCGAGCAGCCGCATGAACAGGATCGAGGTGTGCGGCGTCAGCTCGCTCGGCTTGAGCACGAACGTGTTGCCCGCGGCCAGCGCCGGGGCGATCTTCCACACCGTCTGCAGCAGCGGGTAGTTCCACGGGGTGATGAGGCCGCACACGCCGACCGGTTCGTGCACGATCCGGCTGAACGAGTCCGCGCTGCCGGTGTCCACGACCCGGCCCGCGTCGTTGCCCGCGAGCTTGCCGAAATACCGCAGGCAGGCGGCGATGTCGCTCATGTCGTAGCGGCTCTCCACCAGGCGTTTGCCGGTGTCGAGCGATTCGGCGCGGGCGAACGCCTCCGCGTCGCGGTCCAGCAGGTCGGCCGCGCGCAGCAGCAGGTTGCCGCGTTCGCCGGCCGGCGTGGCAGGCCACGGTCCGGTGTCGAACGCCCGGCGTGCCGCGGCGATGGCGGCCTCAGTGTCTTCCGCGGTCGCTTCGGCGACTTCGGCGACCAGGCTGCCGTCCGCGGGACACCGGATCTCGCGTCGCCCGCCCGCGCGCGCGTCCACCCATTCGCCGCCGATGTACAAGTCAGCCATGGAGTCCTCTCGAGGTCGGGGGTCCGTCCGGGATTATCACGGCCACGCGGGGTGACCGCGACTTGACCGACCGGCCTCGTGATCTTCCCCGCTCGTGGAGTTGCGTTCCGGGCGGGCCTGTGATCCGGGACGCGGGCGGCCGGACCGAGGTGGCGGCCGTCCGTAGACTGGCCGGAACCGGCGGAGGAAGAAAACGGACGGGGTGGAGCGGTGACCATGCTGGACTCGGTGCACGGACCGGCGGACCTGAAGCGCATGAGCGTCGAGGACCTCGGCGAGCTGGCGGCCGAGATCAGGGACTTCCTCGTGGACAAGGTCCGCCGCAGCGGCGGGCACCTCGGCCCCAACCTCGGCGTCGTCGAGCTGACGCTGGCGCTGCACCGCGTGTTCGACTCGCCGCGCGACGCGATCGTGTGGGACGTCGGGCACCAGGCGTACGTGCACAAGATCGTCACCGGGCGGCACGACCAGTTCGACAAGCTGCGCCAGCAGGGCGGGCCCGCCGGGTACCCGTGCCGGAGCGAGAGCGAGCACGACCTGGTGGAGAGCAGCCACGCGTCCTCCGCACTGTCCTATGTGGACGGAATGGCGAAGGCGTTCGAGCTGTCCGGCGGCCCGCGCAGGCACGCGATCGCGGTGGTCGGCGACGGCGCGCTCACCGGCGGCATGTGCTGGGAGGCGCTCAACAACATCGCCGGGCGCAGGGACCGCCCGGTCGTGATCGTCGTCAACGACAACGGCCGGTCGTACTCGCCGACCATCGGCGGGATGGCCGACCACCTGGCGTCGCTGCGGCTGCAGCCGGGCTACGAGCGGCTGCTCGACGGCGGGCGCGAGCTGCTGCGCAGCACCCCGGTCGTGGGCAAGCCGATCTACGCCGCGCTGCACGCGGCCAAGGCGGGCATCAAGGACGCGCTGAGCCCGCAGGTGATGTTCTCCGACCTCGGCCTGAAGTACCTCGGCCCGGTCGACGGCCACGACTTGGCGGCGCTGGAGAAGGCGTTCCAGAGCGCGCGGGCGTTCGGCGGCTCGGTGATCGTGCACGTGGTGACCGAAAAGGGCCACGGCTACGCGCCCGCGGTGAACCACCAGGCCGACCAGATGCACCAGACCGACCCGATCGACCCGGAGACCGGGCTGCCGCCGGTGAAGGGCCCCAGCTGGACCGGCGTGTTCGGCGACGAGCTGGCGAAGATCGGCGAGGAGCGCGAGGACATCGTGGCCATCACCGCCGCGATGCTGCGCTCGACCGGGCTGGAGAAGTTCTCCGAGCGCTTCCCGGACCGCTGGTTCGACGTCGGCATCGCCGAACAGCACGCGGTGACGTCCGCCGCGGGCCTCGCGATGGGCGGCTGCCATCCGGTCGTCGCGCTGTACTCGACGTTCCTGAACCGGGCGTTCGACCAGGTGCTGATGGACGTCGCACTGCACCGCCAGCCGGTGACCCTCGTGCTGGACCGGGCGGGCATCACCGGCCCGGACGGCCCGAGCCACCACGGCATGTGGGACCTGTCGCTGCTGGGCATGGTGCCGGGCATGCGCGTGGCCGCCCCGCGTGACCCGGGGACCCTGCGCGAAGAACTGCGCGAAGCGGTCGCGGTCCAGGACGGCCCGACCGCACTGCGCTTCTCGAAGGGCAGTGTCGGCCCGGACGTCCCCGCGGTGGAGCGCATCGGCACGGTCGACCTGTTGCGCCGCCCCTCGGGTTCGACGGACGTGCTGCTGGTCGCGGTGGGTCCGTTCGCGCAGCTGGCGCTGTCGGCCGCGGACCGTTTGGCGGACCAGGGCATCGGCGTGACGGTCGCGGACCCGCGCTGGGTGGTGCCGGTCCCGGCGGAGCTGGTCGCGCTGGCGGAACAGCACAAACTCGTGGTGACGGTCGAAGACAGCGGCCGGCACGGCGGCTTCGGCTCGGCGCTGGCGGCGGTCCTGCGGGACGCCGAATGCGACGTCCCGCTGCGCGACCTCGCGGTGCCGCAGGCATTCCACGACCACGGAACCCGCGCCGAGGTGCTGGACCGGATCGGCCTGACCGCCCAGGACGTCGCGCGCCGCATCACGGAATGGGCCTCGGGACGGCTCGGGGCGGACGTGGAGGAGACCGCTCAGGAGAAGCCGCGCGCCTGAGCGGACCAGGCGGAAGCCTCGCGCCCGAGCGCGTAAAGGGCGGGTTCCCGAGCCGGGAGCCCGCCCTTTCTTCGCCCTCGGCGCGTGTCGCCGGAACCGCTAACTCGCCGCTGGAGCGTCGGCGAAGGTCTGATCGATATCCGGCACCCAGTAACAAATCTCCAGCGTCTTCAGCCTCGACATGTGCCACACCTTCCGCGCGCTGCCCAGCGCCCCGGCCGCGCCCAGCAGCGACAGCACGGCGGCCACAGCGGCGACCACCCGGTGCGGCCCAGTCGCGGTCTGCACGAGCGCGACGACCGTGGCCAGCGTGAACGCGAAGGCGATGTTGCGCAGCATGACCGACTGCGCGCGCATCCGGACGACCTCCCCGGCCGCGTCCTTGTCGTGCAGTTCCGCGGCGGCGACGAGCAGTGCCGGGTCGGCCTGGACGTAAGCGCGGATGCTTGCCTGCGGCACCCGGGCGACGAACTCCTGCCGGGCGTCCTCCGCGTCGCGGCGGGGACGCAGCCGGTCCAGCTGGGCGGCCAGCGGGTGCAAGAGGTGCCCGAGCAGGTAGCTGGCCACCACCGCACCGGCCACCAGCAGGATTCCCGGTGCGGTGGTCAGTGCGGCTACGTGCAGCACGCCCAGCCGGTCGAGTACGTAGACCGTCAGCGACAGGTGCACCGCTCCGGGGACGGCGAAGCTGAACAGGTCGAAGATGCTGACTGCGAACGTCACGGATCGCCTCCAGTGCGCGGGGAACGAGATCGTCCCACAGCCGGGGGCTTGTTCATCGCGCCGCGCGATAGCAGTGATCCGGGCTGGGCCGTTTCCGATTCCGGCGGGCTCGGAAGAATAGGGGAAAGCAGGTGATCCCCTTTTCGGAAAGGTGGCAAGAATGCCGGAAATCAGCAGGCGCGGTGCGCTCGGGGCGGGTGCGGGAATCGCCGCGGCGACTGCGCTGGGGGCGGCCGGAACGGCGCGGGCGGACACCGCGGCGCCGGTCGAAACGGCTGCCTCGAACACGGGCAAACCGAAGTACGTATTCCCGCTCGCCAAGTCCGCGCCCGCCGTCCACGACGGCGGCACGTTGCGCGGCGCCCACGAGAAGAACTTCTCGGTATTGGCCGGTCAGCAGGGTTCGGTGTACCTGGTGCACCTCGACCCTGGCGGCCTGCGCGAACCGCACTGGCACCCGTCCGCGTGGGAGCTGAACTACATCATTTCCGGCAAAGCGGATTGGAGCATTCTCGGCACGCACGAGGACGGCAGTTACCACAATGAAGTGTTCACCGCCGGGGCCGGGGAACTCGTTTTCGCCCCGCAGGGTTTCTTTCATTATTTCGCGAATTCCAGCACCACTGAAGGCCTCGACGTGCTCGTCATGTTCAACACCAGCACCGGGGAGCCGAACGACGACATCGGCATCGTCGGGACGCTGAACTCGCTGCCGCGCGAGATCCTGGCCGCCTCGTTCGGGGTTCCGGTGTCCGCGTTCGCCGCGGTGCCGAAGGATCTCAAGCCGGTGGTGATCACCCGGCGCCGGTAGTGGCGGCGCCCACACCTGGTACACGGTCGCGCACCGAGAGTGGTACTCCGGAGTAGTGATCGATCCGGTGCTGCTGCGCACTTTTCTCGCCGTGGCCGAGGCGGGCGGGTTCTCCGAAGCCGCCCGCCGGCTGGATCTCGGGCAGTCGACGGTGAGCCAGCACGTCCGACGGCTCGAGACGGCGGTCGGCTGCGTGCTGTTCGAGCGGGACACGCACAGCGTGCGCCTCACCGGCGACGGCGAGACGATGACCGGTTTCGCCCGCGGCATCCTCGACCAGCAGGACCGAGCGCTGCGGTACTTCTCCCGGCCGGGCCCGCGCGGGCGGGTCCGGTTCGGGGTGTGCGAGGACTTCCTGCTCGGCCACGCCGCGGACGTCCTCGGCCGGTTCCGCGGCGCGCATCCGGGGATCGACCTCGAACTGTCGGTCGAACTGAGCGCGGTGCTGCACTCCCGGCTCGCCGACGGAGACCTCGACCTGGTGCTCGCCAAACGCGATTCCGGACAGGGCGTGCGCCGGGACCCGCTCGTGTGGGTCGGCTCGCCCGGGCTAGACCTGATCCCGGGCGAGCCGGTGCCGCTGGTCCTCTACCCGGAGCCGAGCGTCACCCGGGCCCGCGCGCTGAACGCGTTGCGCCGCAACGGAGTCCAGTGGCGGATCGGCTGCGTCAGCGAACGGCTCAACGGACTGCGAGCCGCCCTCGAAGCCCGGCTCGGCATCGGCCTGTTCGCGGCGTCGGTGGTCCCGGACGGACTGGTCCCGGTCGCCGGGCTGCCGGACCCGGGATCGGTGACGTTCGTGCTGAGCCACCGAGGCTCGGCCCGCGGTTCGACGGCGGCGTTGGCGGACACGATCCTGTCCGCCCGGTGGAGCCGCCCGGACCGGCTCGTCACGCTTGCGCAGCCACCGCTTCCGCTGGGCTAGCCGAAGGCCCGAAAACCTCCCGAGGCTCCGGAAACACCTTCACCAGCACCGGATACGCCACCGCGGCCGTGCACAGCGTCACCACCAGGCTGATGTCCACCCCGCCCGCGACGCCAGCCAGCGGGCCGGTGATCATCGGCGTGTTCGCGCACAGCAGGCCCAGTGCGGTGGCCGGGATCCAGGCCGCCATCGCGCGCCAGTTCACGCCCCGGTGGAACCAGTACCGGCCACCGGTGCGGCCCTCGTTGAACACCTGCAGGTCGGCCGGGTCGTAGTAGCCGCGGCGCTGCACGTAGCCGATCATCATGATCACCATCCACGGCGACGTGCACAGCACGATCAGCGTCGCGAACGCGTTGATGCTGGACACCATGTCGAGCACGAAATTGCCGACGAAGATGAACAGCACGCTCAGCGTCCCGATCAGCAGCGTCGCCCGCACCCGGGACAGGCGCGGGAAGATCGAGCTGAAGTCGAGGCCGGTGCCGTACAGCGCCGTCGTCCCGGTGGAAAGGCCGCCGATCAGCGCGACCACGATCAGCGGGATCGCGTACCAGAGCGGGGAAATCGCGGTCAGTCCGGTGACGTAGTCGGCAGGGTCGGCGACGAGCGTCGCGGTCGCGATGCCGAAGCCGAACGGCAGCAGCGTCGCCAGCTGGGCGAGGAACGGCGCGGCCAGCAGCGAGCGGCGCGAGTGGGTGGCGGGGATGTAGCGCGACCAGTCGCCGAGGAACGCGCCGAACGAGATCGGGTTCGCCATCACGGTCAGCACGGCGAGGATCCACGTCGGCCAGAAGGTGCCGAGCGCGAAGGCGCCGCTGCCGGCGAACGACGGGTCGAACGAGCCGCCGTAGGCGAAAATCCCGACCAGCATGATGAGCGTGCCCAAGGTGACGGCGACGCGGTTGACCAGCAGCATGAAGCGGTAGCCGTAGATGCACACGACGAGGACGGCGATCGCGATCACGCCGTACGCGACCGCGCGCAACGCCGGACCGCCGTCGATGCCGAAAAGCCGTTGTGCCGCACCGGCTACCGCGTCGCCGCTCACCCATACCGAGATCGCGAAGAACGTGATCGCGGTGAGCAGCGACAGGAACGAGCCGACGCATCGGCCGACCACGCCGAAGTGCGCGCCGGACGAAACCGCGTTGTTGGTGCGCGTGACTGGGCCGAACAGCGCCATCGGCGACAGCACGAGCGCGCCGAGCACCACGCCCACGACGGTCGCCGCGAGCGCTGCCCAGAAGCTCAGCCCGTACGCGATCGGCAGCGTGCCGAGGATGATCGTGGCGAACGTGTTGGCCCCGCCGAACGCGAGCCGGAACAGGTCTCGCGGCCGGGACGTCTGCTCGGCGGGCGGGATCGGCGCGATGCCGTGCTGTTCGACCTCGGTGACTTTGGCGCTCATCACTCGAACCTCGTCATCACGTGCTTGACCCGGGTGTACTCGGCGAACGAATACGCCGACAGGTCCTTGCCGTGCCCGGAGTGGCCGAACCCGCCGTGCGGCATCTCGGCGGTCAGCGGGCCGTGCGTGTTCACCCACACGCAGCCGAAATCGAGGTCGCGCGACACCCGCGCGACGCGCGCGACGTCGTTCGTCCAGACCGACGAAGCCAGGCCGTACGGGACGCCGTTGGCCAGCTTGATCGCCTCCGCCTCGTCCGCGAACGGCTGGACGGTGATCACCGGCGCGAAGATTTCCTCCTGGACCAGCTCGTCGTCCTGGCGGAGGCCGGACACGACGGTCGGCGCGAGCTGGAAGCCCGGTCCGGGCGCGGTGCCGCCGGTTTCGACGCGGGCGTGCGGCGGCAGCTGCTTCAGCAGGCCGAGCACGCGGTCGAGCTGGGCGCGGCTGTTGAGCGGGCCGTAGTCGACATCCGGACGGCGGGTGGCGGCCGTTTCCGCCAGCGCGGCGACGAATGCGTCATGGACGCTCTGGTGCACCAGCACGCGGCTGCCCGCCGTGCAGTCCTGGCCGGCGTTGTAGAACGCGGCGTCGGCGATCCGCGCGGCGGTGTCGGCGAGGTCGGTGTCCGGGAAGACCAGCAGGGGAGCGTTGCCGCCGAGCTCAAGGTGGGTGCGCTTGAGATCGGCTGCGGCGACGGTGGCCACGTCGATGCCGGCGCGCGTCGAGCCGGTGATGGACACGAGGTCGGTACGCGGGTGCCGGACCAGCGCGCGGCCGGTTTCCCGGTCGCCGCACAGCACGTTGAACACGCCCGGCGGCAGGAATTCCGCCGCGGTTTCGGCCAGCAGCACGGCGGTGGACGGCGTGGTTTCGGCGGGCTTGAGCACCACGGTGTTGCCCGCGGCCAGTGCCGGGCCGATCTTCCACACGGCCATCATCAGCGGGTAGTTCCACGGCGCGATCTGCGCGCACACGCCGATCGGCTCGCGGCGGATCACCGACGTGTGCCCGGCCAGGTACTCGCCCGCGCCGGTGCCTTCGAGCTGCCGCGCCGCGCCGGCGAAGAACCGCAGCGTGCTCACGCACTCCGGGATCTCCTCGTCCAGCATGACGGCGCGGACCTTGCCGGTCTCGCGGACCTCGGCGTCGGCGAACTCTTCCGCGCGGGCTTCGAGTGCGTCGGCGATCTTGAGCAGGGCTTCCTGCCGCTGTGCGGGCGTGCTGCGCCGCCACGACTGGAACGCGCGCGAAGCCGATTCCATCGCGAGGTCCACTTCGTCCCGTCCGGAAAGGACGCTGGTGCCGAAGACCTTGCCGGTGGCCGGGTCGGTCAGGTCAAGGGTGCCAGCGGTGTCGACCAAAGCGCCGCCGACGAAGTTGCGGATGTGGGTCACGAGTGCTCCAGGTGAGTCGGGGCGAACATCTTCAGCAACGCGGGAAGCACGACGACGGACGGGCCCGGAGTGCGCAGCGCGTCGGCGAGGTCGGTGCGGACAGTGTCCACAGTGGTCTTTCGCGCGGGAATGCCGAACGATTCGGCCAGCGCGGCGAAATCCGGCCGGGGCAGCTCGGTCGCGGTGGTCTGGCCGAACGCGCCGGTGAGGTATTCGCGGAGGATGCCGTAGCCGCCGTCGTCGATGACCAGCCAGGTCACGTCGAGCTGGTGCTGTACTGCGGTGGCCAGCTCGGCCAGGCCGTACATCGCGCCGCCGTCGCCGGATACGGCCAGCGAACGCACTCCCGCCGCCGCGGCGCCGAGCGCGCCGGGGAGGCCGTAGCCGAGGCCGCCAGCGCCCTGTGCGGTGTGGATCGGCGCGCCGTCCGGATTCCACGCCGACCACGCCCAGTAGGCCGCGATTGTCATGTCCCAGAAGGTTTGCGAGCCGTCGGGGAGCGCGGCGCGGATGTCCTCGATCAGCTTCCGCTCGGCGGCGAGCGGCTGACTGTCCAACCTGGACTCAACGCGCGCGAGCAGATTCTTCACCGCTGCTTCGGCGCGGCCGTCCGAAGGGCGCGGGGCGAGCTGGCCTAACAGTGCGCGGAGGGTGTGCCGGACGTCGGCGTGCAGCGCGAGCGCGGGGTAGTTCGCTTCCAGCTTCCCGAGATCGGCTTCCACCTGCACGATCCGGCCGCGCGGCGCGAACTCGCGGTAGTTGCTGGACAGCTCGCCCAGCCCGGAGCCGAGCACCAGCAGGACGTCGGCGTCGGCGAGGAATTCCGTGGTGTGCCAGTCTTCCAGCCACGATTGCGCGGACAGCTCGTGGTCCCAGGCGAAAACGCCCTTGCCGCCGAACGTCGACACCACCGGCGCGCGCAGGGTTTCGGCGAGCTGGCGCAGTTCGTCGTTCGCCCCGGACCGCAGCGCGCCGCCACCGGCGAGAATCACCGGGTTCTTCGCTGTCGCAAGGAGTTTCGCCGCTTCGGCGACCAGCTCCGGCAGCGGTTCGAGCGGTGCCGGAGCCGCGGTGACCGATGTCAGCTCCGGCAGGTTCGCCGAGGCGAGCAGCACGTCCTGCGGGATTTCCACCCACACCGGTCCGTACGGCGCGGTCGCGGCGGATTCCCACGCCTCGCGCAGCGCGGTCGGGATCTGGCTGATCGACCGGACGACGTGCACCGACTTGACCACGTCCCGGAAGCTGGCCTGCTGGTCCGGCAGCTCGTGCAGGTAGCCGTGCCGTCCGCCGCCGAGCCCGGCGACCGGGATCTGGCTGGAGATCCCGAGCACCGGCACCGAAGCCGCGCGCGATTCCTGCAGTGACGCCAGCGTGAGGAGCGCGCCGGGACCGGTCGACACGATCATCGGCGTGACCGGCGCCGGGTCGTGCGGATCGGCGGCGAGCCGGGCGCGCGCGTGACCGTCCGCGGCGAAGGCGAGGTTGTTCTCCACGCGCGAGCTGACCACGCGCAGGTCGTCCGCCCGCCGCAGCGCTTCGAACAGGCCGAGCGCGTGCTGTCCGGGCAGGCCGAACACGGTGTCCGCGCCGAGCGCCCGCAGCGTCTCTACGACAACGTCGCCGCCGATCCGGGTCATGCGTCGCGTCCCAGCGCCAGCAGGCTGACGAGGTCGTAAGCGACGTGCGAAGCAGCGACAGCGGTGATTTCGGCGTGGTCGTAGGCCGGGGCCAGCTCCACGACGTCCGCGCCGACCAGGTTGAGCCCGCGCAGGCCGCGCAGAATCTCCAGCAGTTCGCGGCTGGTCATGCCGCCCGCTTCCGGGGTGCCGGTGCCGGGCGCGTGCGCGGGGTCGAGCACGTCGATGTCCACGGACACGTACAGCGGACGGTCGCCGATGCGCTGGCGAAGCGCGTCCACGGTCTCGTCGATGCCGCGCCGCAGTACGTCGCCGGAGGTGACGATGCCGAAGCCGAGGCGACGGTCTTCTTCGAGGTCGCGCTTGCCGTACAGCGGGCCGCGCGTGCCCACGTGCGAGACAGCGCTGGTGTCGAGGATGCCTTCCTCGACCGCGCGACGGAACGGGGTGCCGTGCGTGTACGGCTCGCCGAAGTAGGTGTCCCAGGTGTCGAGGTGCGCGTCGAAGTGAAGCAGCGCAACGGGACCGTGCTTCTTCGCGGCCGCGCGCAGCAGCGGCAGCGCGATGGTGTGGTCACCGCCGACGGTCACCAGCTTCGTCGGGCCCGCCGTAAGCGCTTCGGCTTCCTGCTGGAGCTTCTCGATCGCTTCGCCGATGTGGAACGGGTTGACCGCGATGTCGCCAGCGTCCACGACCTGCTTCTCGGCGAACGGCGAAACGTCCAGACCCGGGTGGTACGGCCGCAGCAGCCGGCTCGCTTCGCGCAGTGCGGAAGGACCGAACCGCGCGCCGGGGCGGTAGGACACGCCAGAGTCGAACGGCACGCCGACCACGGCTACGTCAGCGCTCGGGACCTCCTCGATGCGCGGCAGCCGGGCGAAGGTCGCGAAGCCGGCGAAGCGCGGGATCTGCGACGAGTCGAGCGGGCCGACCGGACGCTGTTCACTCACTGGGGCAACTCCTGTCGGGTTTCGGATGCGCTGAGATCTTCAGCGGCTTCGGGGTTCTCGGAACCGTGAAGACGTTGTGTCCACACGGAAAGAATGCTGTCCGGCGTACGCGGTGTCGCGAGACTGACGCCGATGTACACGATCAGGCTGACGCCGAGGCCCCAATAGATCGGGCTGTTGGCCGCAACCCCGTCGATGATCATGAAGGCGATGACGGACACCGTTCCGGCCACCATCGACGCGTACGCGCCTTCGCGCGTGCCGCGCTTCCAGAACAGCGCGCCGACGATCGTGACGAGCAGACCGCCGACGAGGATGTCGTACGCGATCGTGAGCGCGTTGACGACGTCGTCCACGAGCATTGCGATACCGATGGCCACGATGCCCAGCACAAGTGTCGTCACTCGGTTACGCAAGACCTCGCCGCTCTTCAGGCCGACCTTGCGGAACAGGTCCGAAGTCGTCGTAGTGGCGCACGCGATCAGCGCGCCGCTGGAAGTCGACATCAGCGCCGACAACGCCGCAGCGAGCACGAGACCGCGTACGCCAGTGGGCAGCAGCCGTTCCGCGATGGTGGCGAAGGCGTCCTGCGCGCTGCCGAGGTCCGGGTACAGCACCTTCGCCGCCGTACCGATCAGCGCGCCCGCGACGCCGTAGACGAGGCAGTAGACGCCGGAGATGATGCCGCCGCCGGTCGCGACGCGCGGCGTGCGCGCGGTGAACACGCGCTGCCAGATGTCCTGCCCGATCAGCAGCCCGAAGGTGTAGATCAGGAAGTAGGTCAGGATCGTCTCGCCGCCGATCGAGGTGAACTCGAAGTACGACGCGTCCAGCTTCTCGGCCATCCCGCTGAAGCCGCCCGCGGACACGAGCGCGATCGGCAGCAGCACGAACAGGATGCCGATCGTCTTGATCACGAACTGCGCGATGTCGGTCAGCGTGATCGACCACATGCCGCCCAGCACCGAGTACAGCACCACGATCGACCCGCCGATCGCGATCCCGGCCCAGCTCGGGATCGAGAACAGCACCTTGAAGATCGACGCGAACGCCAGCGTCGAGGTGACCGTGAGCATCAGCGTGTAGCCCCACATCACCGCGCCGGAGACCGCGCTCGCCCGGCCGCCGTAGCGCAGGTCGAGCATCTCGCCGACGGTGTAGACGCGCAGTTTCACCAGCCGCCGCGCGAAAACCGCGTGCAGCACGAGGATCCCGACGCCGATCGTGATCACCAGCCACGCGCCGGAGATGCCGTAGGTGTAGCCGAGCTTCACTCCGCCGACCGTGGACGCGCCGCCGAGCACGACGGCCGCCATCGTGCCGGAGTACATGAACCAGCCGAGCCGCCGTCCGGCGACCAGATAGTCGGATTTGGTCTTGGCCAGCCGGAGGCCGATCCAGCCGACCCCGATCATGCCCGCGATGTACAGCGCGATCACCGCGTAGTCGCCGCCCACGGGTCCTCCTTGAAACGGGGTGGGGTGTCTTGCGGGACACCGTAGGGTCGCGCGGCCCCGCGATGGCATGGGACGATGTATCCAAGACTTTGCCGATGATTGGTTGAAATGACCCAGCACGACGTGCAGTTGCCCGCAGAGGTGACAGTTCCACTACGCACCGTCGCGGGCAACCCGGAGCTGGCGCTCGACGTCGTGCCCGAAACGCTGCGCCCGGGCGCGCTGGACCGGCCGGTGCGATGGGCGCACGTGAGCGAACTGGCCGATCCCGCGCCGTACTTGGTGGGCGCGGAACTCGTGCTGACTGCGGGCGTGAACCTGCCGAAGGACGCCGACAGCTACGTACGGGGACTGCGCGACGCGGGTGTCACCGCGCTCGGCTTCGGCCTTACGCCGACGGTCTCGGAAGCCTTGCCGCCCTCGCTGCGCGACGCCTGCGCGGAGCACGGTCTGCCGCTGCTGGTCGTTCCGCCCGCGACACCGTTCTTGGCGATCAACCGTGCCGTCGCGGTCGCTCTCGCCGAGGCAGGGCGACACGAAGAACGACGGCTGTCCGAAGGCCGCGAAGCACTGACGCGAGCCGCAGGCGGCGGTCTGGGGGAGCTGGTCGCCGCGCTCGCCGGACGCCTGCGCGGCTGGGTCGCGATGGTCGGTGCCGGGGACGTGCTGGCCGCAGGCTACGACGCGCCGCAGCCCCTGCCGTCGCCAGTGAAGGAATTGCTCGCGACCTTGCGTTCCCGCTCCGGAATCCGCATCGCCGCCACCGAATTGCCCGACGGCACCCACGTGGTCGCGCAGCCGGTGTACCCGCAGGCGACCGCCGCGCACCTGGTCGTCGTCGCCCGGGCGCACCGGTTCGATGCCGGGGACCGGGCGATCCTCGCCGTCGGCGCGGCACTGCTGGGCCTCGTCGGCCGGGCCGGATCGGACAGCGCGGAACTTGGCGCCGCGGCCACCGCGTTGCTGCTCGGCGGCCCCGGCGCGGAGGCGCTCTCGGGAGTAGTCGGCAGCGATCAGGCCCGGCTCGTCGCCGGAGTCGCCCATCGACGGGGCCCGGACGCGCTCGCCCGCCGCCCGGACTGGCTGCGCGCCCGGCTCGACACCCCGCTGGTCCAGGTCCTGCCCGGCCCCCGGTTCTACGCCATCACCGGCGAGCTTGGCGACCTGGACGGCCTCCTCGAACACGGCTGGCTGGCGGTAGGGAGCCCGCCGCATCCCGCCGCCGACCTGCCCGCCGCCGTCGCGGAAACCGAACTGCTGCTCGCCCGCGCCCGCGCACTGGCCCGCCCGCTGGCCGCCGGCGCCGACCCGCTCGGCTTCGACGAACTGATCCCGCCCGCCGCAGCCGGCGCGTTCGCCGAACGCCTGCTGGGCCCGCTGCGGGAGCTGGACCGCGCGCACAGCCGCGAACTGGTGCCGACGCTGCGGACCTGGCTGGCCCACCACGGCAGCTGGGACCGCACCGCCGCCGAACTCGGCGTGCACCGCAACAGCGTGCGGCACCGGATCGGACAGGTCGAGCGCGCGCTGGACGTCCGGCTGGCCGACCCGGAAACGCGGATGCGGCTGTGGTTCGCGTTGCGGTGGGGGTGAACACGAGTGTCCACTCAGGCCTCTCAGGTGCTCTCAGGAAACTGTGGGATTGTGGACTGGTGCGAGTTCTGGTAGTCGAAGACGAAGAGCCGTTGGCCGACGCGATCGCCCGCGGGCTGCGGCGGGAGGGCATGGCCGTCGACATCGCGCTCACGGGCGACGACGGGCACGAGAAGTCGTCCGTCACGCGGTACGACGTGGTGCTGCTCGACCGCGACCTGCCCGGGATGTCCGGCGACGACCTGTGCCGCGAGATCGTGACGTCCGGCGAGCTGACGCGGGTGCTGATGCTCACCGCGAGCAGTTCGGTGTCCGACCGGGTGGACGGGCTGTCGCTGGGCGCGGACGACTATCTCGCCAAGCCGTTCGCGTTCCCGGAGCTGGTCGCGCGCGTACGGGCGCTGGGCCGCCGCGCGACGCCCGCCGCGCCGCCGCTGCTCACCGCGGGCGACGTCGAGCTGGACCCGGCGAAGCGCATCGTCCGGCGCGCGAGCGGGCCGGTCGAGCTGACCCGCAAGGAGTTCGGCGTGCTCGAGGTCCTGCTGTCCGCGGGCGGGTCCGTGGTCAGCAGCGAGGAATTGCTGGAACGGGTGTGGGACGAGAACGCCGACCCGTTCACCACCACCGTCCGGGTCACCGTGATGACCTTGCGCAAGAAGCTCGGCGAACCGGGCATCATCGAGACCGTGGTCGGCTCGGGCTACCGGGTGTCGGTCGCCGGCTCCGAGTGAAGCTTCCCGGCGCCCGCAGCCTGCGGGTGCGCGTCACCGTCCTGGCGACCGTGCTGGTCGCCGCGGCCGGGCTGTTGCTGCTGTGGCTCGCGTGGACGCTCGTCGGCGACGCGGTCGACGCCGTGCCGCACATGCCGCCGGGCACCATCGTCCGGGTCGACGGCGTCGACGTGGACGCGTCCACGCTCGCGCAGCACCTGCGCGGCCACGCGGTCACCCGGGTGCTGATCTTCGGTTCGCTGGCGTTCTTTTTCGTGGTGGCCGCGGCGGCGATCCTGGCCTGGACGTTCACCTCCCGCGTGCTGCGCCCGCTGCGCGAGATCGCCGGGACGGCGCAGCGGCTGTCGATCGAGTCGATGGGGGAGCGGATCGGCGAGATCCGCTCCCGCGACGAGCTGGCCGAGCTGGCCCGGACGTTCGACGACATGCTCGACCGGCTGCAGGACGCGTTCGATTCGCAGCGGCATTTCGTGGCCAACGCGAGCCATGAACTGCGCACCCCGCTGTCGGTGATCCGCACCGAACTGGACGTGACGCTGTCCGACGAACACGCCGACGAGGCCGAATTCCGCCGGATGGCCGGGGTCGTGCTGGACGCGACCAACCGGGCGGGGCAGCTGGTGAATTCGCTGCTGCTGCTGGCCCGCACCGACGGAGCCGGCCTCGTGACGCGGGAGCTGGTGGACCTGACCGTGCTCGTGGAACGGGCGTGGTCCGCCGTCCGCGGCGAGGCCGGGCAACGGGGCCTGCGCGCGGATTTCGCGATGCAGCCGTCCCCGGCGATCGGGGATCCCGCGCTGCTGGAACGGATCGCGGGAAACCTGGTCGAAAACGCGGTGCGGCACAACGTCGACGGCGGCTGGATCGAGGTGACGACCGAGCCGGGCGCGCAGTGGTCGACGCTGCGCGTGCGCTCGTCGGGCGGCCTGCTGGACCCGGCGGCGGTGCCGGAACTGTTCCAGCCGTTCCGCCGCGCGGGGGTGGCCAGGACGGCGCGTTCCGGTGCGGGACTGGGACTTTCGATCGTGCGGGCGGCGGTCCAGGCACACGGCGGGACGGTGTCGGCGGAGCCGGTGGTCGGGGGCGGGCTGGCGGTGACGGTGCGGCTGCCTGCTGCGTAGCATCTCTGTTTCATGAGGCAAGAGCTGCGCGACGACAACGCGGAGGCGGCGGGGAACCGGACGCTCGGCGAGATCCAGGAAGCTTTCCGCGGGCTGCCGCCGATGGACAGCGCCGAATGGCATCGCGAGCGGGCGGCCGACGACGCTGTCTTCGGTCCGGACCGGGTGGGCTAGCCGACAGTCCTCATTGGACCGGACGTCCCGCCTCCCCGAACTCGCGCACGCAAAAGTCCGTGAGCGCCTTCAGCGCCGCAGTCGTCTGGCCGCCCCGGACGCGAGCGAGGACCACCGCGTTCTCCGGCAGGTCGTCCGCGATCCGCCGGTAGATCAGCGGCAGCCCGTCGTAAGTCCGGTCGCCGTGCGGCCTTCCCATCAGCACCGAATAGCCGAGCCCGCGCGCGACCATGGCCCGGATGGTCTCGACGTTGGCCATGCTCCAGCCGGCGACCGGCTCGACGCCCGCGTGCCGCATCAGGTTCTCGACCAGGTCGCGGGCGGGGCGCAGGGAAGTCAGGATGGCCGGTTCGTCGCTGAGTTCGGCGAGGGCGATCTCGTCGCGGTCGGCGAGGCGGTGGTTCGCGGGCAGCATCAAGCGCAGCCGGACCGGGGCGATGCGTTCGTGGTCCAGCCCGGGGCGCAGATGGGCGGAGTACAGCAGGCACGCGTCGATGTCGCCGTCGGCGAGTTGCTGTTGCAGTTCGTCGGACGGGCCCTCGGCGATTTCCAGCCGCAGCGCGGGATGTTCGTGCGTGAAGTGCGCGATGATGCCGGGCAGCAGCCACGGCGACAGCGTGGGGAAGCAGCCGATCCGCAGCGTGCCGACCAGTTCTCCGCGCATCACGTGCGCGGTGTCGCGCAGCCGTTCGGTCTCGGCGAGGATCGTGCGCGCCTGGTCCGCGGCGAGCCGTCCGGCGCGGGTAAGGGTGACTCCGGTGGCGCGCCTGCGCAGGGTCAGCTGGACGGCGAGGCTGGATTCGAGGTCGGTCAGTGCTTGCGAGACCGCGCCGGGCGAGACGTGCAGTGCCCGGGCCGCGTCGCTGATCGAGCCCTTTTCCGCCACCGCGACGAAGTACTGGAGCTGCCTGAGCGTAAGTTCCTTCATCACTTCTTCTTAAAAAGATCCGCATCTTTTATGGCTTTTCGCCGGGTTCTGAGCCTCCCATACTGAGCCGAAGTTCTCGACGCGGAGGTCTGAATGCAGCCAGCAACCCCAGGAACAGCCCAGCCGTACGTCGTCACGCTCGGCACCGCGGGCGGGCCGCGGTGGTGGGGCTCCGGTCCCGGCCGCCGCCGTTCCGGCATCGCGACCGCGGTCGTGGTGGGCGACGCGGCGTACTTGGTCGACTGCGGTCAGGGGGCCGGGGAACAGCTGAGCCGGGCCGGAATCCCGCTCTCGTCGCTGCGCGGCATCTTTCTGACCCACCTGCATTCGGACCACACGGTCGAACTGGCCGCGCTGACCGTGTTCGGGTTCATGGCCATGCGGAACCCGCGCCAGCGGCCGGTTTCGATCCTCGGGCCGGGCAACCGCGGCGCGTTGCCGCCGGTGTCGCCGGTGGCGGAGACCGCACCAGCCCCGGCGTTCCCGGACAATCCGACGCCCGGCACGTCCGAGCTGGTCACGACGCTGCTGCGGGCCTTCGGAACGGACCTGACCGACCGCATGCTCGACTCGCTGCGGCCGTCCCCGCTCAGTCTCTTCACGGCCAGCGACATCGCCGTCCCCGAGCACCTCGGCTACCACCCGAACGACAACCCGTGCCCGGCCGCGGAGCCGTTCGAGATCTACCAGGACGACCTGGTGCGCGTCACCGCGACGCTGGTGCAGCATCCGCCGGTCGCGCCCGCGTTCGCGTTCCGGTTCGACACCGATGCGGGGTCGGTCACGATCTCCGGCGACACGACCTACAGCCAGAACCTGGTGCGGCTGGCCGAGGACACCGATCTGCTGCTGCACGAAGCGATCGACTTCGACTGGGTCGAGCGAAGCTACCTCGACGAGGACCCGCGCATCGCGTTGGCGGCGAAGCAGCACCACCACAAGTCGCACAGTTCGCCCCGGCAAGCCGGGCAGGTGGCCGCCGAGGCGGGCGCGCGGGCACTGGCGCTGCACCACCTCGTCCCCGGCGACGCGGACCCGTCGGTCTGGCGTGCCGCGCGGGACACCTACGCGGGTCCCGTTCTGGTGCCTGACGACCTGCAGGAGATCAGTTTCGCGCGCGCCGGGACCCGTCGCCCGCAGCCCGTCGGCGAAGCGTGATCATGACTGCTCCGCAAGAAACGGCCGCGGGCAACGCCGCCGTCGACCAGTCCGGCAGCCGTCAGTTGCGACGGGTCCTGTTGTCCAGCTTTCTGGGCAGTGCCATCGAGTTCTACGATTTCGTGCTCTACGCGACTGCCGCCGCGATCGTGTTCGGGCACGTGTTCTTCACCGGGCTGGGGCCAGGGCTCGCGGCGTTCGCGTCGTTCGGCACGCTCGCCGCGGGTTACATCGCCCGCCCGCTCGGCGGAATCGTCTTCGGGCACTTCGGGGACCGGATCGGCCGCAAACGCGTGCTCGTGGTGTCGATGCTGGCGATGGGCCTCGCCACCACGATGATCGGCCTGCTCCCGTCGAGCGCGCAGATCGGCGCGGCCGCCCCGGCGGCGCTGATCGTGCTGCGGGTGCTGCAGGGTTTCGCCGTCGGCGGCGAATGGGGCGGGGCGATGACCATCGCGCTCGAACACGCGCCCGGCGGCAAACGCGGGTTCGCGGCGAGCTTCGCCAATCTCGGCGGCCCGGCGGGTGCGGTGCTGGCCAGCGGCGCGGTGACGCTCGTCAGCCTGCTGCCGGACCGGAGCTTCCTCAGCTGGGGATGGCGGATCCCGTTCCTGCTCAGCATCGTGCTGGTCGGGGTCGGGCTGTGGGTGCGGTCCTCGGTCGAGGAAAGCCCGCTCTTCCGGCGGTTCCAGGCCGAGGTCGAGAAGCGCCGGATGCCGCTGGCGGAGGTGTTCGCCGGGTACTCCCGCCAGGTCGTCCTCGGCCTGTTCGCGGGGCTGGCCATGTTCGGGATGATGGGCATCGCCACGATGTGGGCGGTCGATTTCGCGGTGCACCACGGAGCCAGCCGCACCGGCGTGCTCAACGCCAAGACCTGGGCGGCGGTCGTCATGTTCGCCGCGACCGTGGCCAGCGCCCGGCTGTCGGACCGGGTCGGGCGCAAACCGGTGATGATCGCCGGGGTCGTCGCCATGATGGCGTTCGCTTTCCCGATGCTGCAGTTGGTGGGCAGCGGGTCGGCGCTCGCTTACGCGGTGGCGGTGGCGGTCGGGCAGGGGCTCCAGGGCGTCGTGCTGGGCCCGTACGCGGCGTTCCTCGCCGAACTGTTCCCGACTCGCGTGCGGTTCACCGGGGCTTCCCTGTGCTACCAAGGGGCTTCGACGCTGTGGGCGGGCTTCACTCCGGCGATCGCGACCAGTCTCGTGCTCGCGGCGGGTGGCGGGACGACGTTGCTGGGCGTGGTGTGGATTGGGGCGCTGGTGCTGTGCCTCGTGGCGGTGTTGTGTACCCGCGAGGGGAGGGCGCGAGATCTGCCGGGGTGAGGGTCGTGAGTGGCAATCCCGGTTCTAACCGGGATTGCCACTCACGACTCACCGGACGTCCACAAACGTAGGATTCCCGTACAGCCACAGGTCTTCGTACGGATCAGCCTGCCCGATGACGTCCATTGCCGGCTCGATCCCGCCCGCGACGTGCCGCTTCCCGTCGGTCCCGCGCACCCGCACGTAGAACGGCTCCCGCACGTTGCGGAACGTGTGCTTGAACGTCACTCGCCGTCCCGCGTAACCACGCGACGGCGTGAACGACTCCACCACTCGCGTACCCGGCGCGGTCATCGCGTCGCGGTCCGCCGCCGGACCGGTCACCGGGCCCGAGATCAGGTCCAGGCGACCGAGGCGCGGCACCGAACCCGACCCGTTCGGCCGGTACGCCGTCACCGCCGAAACGACGACCGTCACCGTCGAGCCGCAGCGCACGCGCAGCCGTCCGCCGAACGTCGCGCAGTCGCCTCCGCTGTACACGCCGACTTCCAGGTGCTGCACCAAACCGCCGTGGGACAACCAGATCCGCCCCGCGCGCAGGCCCTCCAGCACGCCCTCGAAAGTCGGCCGCCGCACGCCGACCACGGTGCGGCTGAACTCGCCGGGGTAGAAATCCGCGTACGGCGCGGACAACTGCGGGACCCCGCTGTCGACCGGGTCCGGATACTTGCCGGTCTGCTCGTACCAGCCGTCCGGCACGGCGGGCCGCACCAGGCGGTCGCCGCGGTTGTAGTGCGAGTCGGAGTTCGTGGTGATCCACCACGGTTTTCCTTCGGCCAGCAGGGAATCCCAGAGTCCGCCGACCTTCGCGGCGGTCCAGTCCCAGCCGCCGAACGTCCGGTACGCCTCGGCCGGGAAGCCGGGCCACGAGTCGGCTCCGGGGTTGTTCGCGTAGCCGCCCCGCGCGCCGCCGTTGCCGTGCGGCTTGGGGAATCCGTCGGCCTGCGCGCCGGGCGCGCCCTCCATGCCGAGCACGATTCCGGGCGCGGCGTCGCGGTAGTTGCGCAGTTCGTGCGGCGACACGCGGCCGTTGCGCAGCGGGTGGTTGATCAGCACGACCGGCGCGTGGATCCGCCGCTTGCGTTCCTGGTCGGCGAGCCACCGCAAACCCTTGAGCGCCAACGCTTCGTGCTCCGGGCTGGAGGATTCGGACCCGGTAAGCCGCCAGTCGAAGCTCCGCTCGAACTCGCGCAGCACGTTCGCCTGGTCGCGGCCGGCCTGGAAGAACAGCGTGGCGTGCTCCGCGCCCGGCACGTTCCACTCCATGCCTTGCCACAGCAGCAGATCCGGATGCCTCCGCTGCGCGGCGAGCACGTCGCGGCTGGTCGGCTCCACCGACGACTTCTCGTGCGTGGCGTGCCCGTGATCAGTGAAGACGACCCACTTCGCGCCGTGCTCGCGCGCCCCGGCGGCGATCCGGTCGACGGTGTACATCGCGTCGTAGGAGTACTGGCTGTGCGTGTGGTGATCGCCGACGACCCACTGGTAGCGGCGGCCGAACAACCAGTCGAGATCAGTACCCAGATCGAGGCCCGCCGCGTCCGCCTGGCCTGACGCCAGCACCGGGACCCCGGCCGCGACCGCGCCCGCCAGCCCCGCGCGCTTGAAGAATCCGCGACGGCCGACGCCGCCCGGGTTCGTGCTGTTCATCCTGCTCCTGACCTGCTCGAAAGATTCGGCAGGACGCTATGGGGCAGCGGTGAACGGCGGGGGCCCGGAAGATAACGGATCCGTCCGGTGTGTGCCGGTTCACGGCGGAGCCGCCCCGCGGGCAGGGCGGCTCCGCCGGAGGCTTACGCCGGGACCGAAGCGACGCCCTGGGACAGGAACGGCTTGCCGTTGACCCGCTCCGAGACGCCCGCCCGGTCGAGGTACGGCGTGATGCCGCCCAGCCAGAACGGCCAGCCCGCGCCGAGGATCAGGCACAGGTCGATGTCCTGGGCCTCCGCGACCACGCCCTCGTCGAGCATGATCCGGACCTCCTCGGCGATCGCGTTCAGCGCTCGGTCGCGGACCTGCTCCGCGGTCGACGGCTTGTCGCCCTGCGTCCACAGGGCGGCGACCTCCGGGTCGACTGACGGCGTGCCGGTCGCGTCCCAGGTCCACACGCCCTTCTTGCCCGCCTTCACGAACTTGTCCAGGTTCTCGCTCACGGTGAAGCGGTCCGGGAACGAGCCGTGCAGCGTCTCGCCGACGTGCAGCGCGATCGCCGGTCCGACGAGCTGCATCAGGTTCAGCGGAGACATCGGCAGGCCGAGCGGCTCCAGCGCGGAGTCGGCCACGTCGAACGGCGTGCCCTCGTCCACCGCCACCAGCACCTCGCCGAGGAAGCGCAGCAGCAGCCGGTTCACGACGAACGCCGTCGCGTCCTTCACCAGCACGCTCGACTTCTTCAGCTGCTTGCCGACCGAGAACGCGGTGGCCAGCGCCGCGTCGTCGGTCTTCTCGCCGCGCACGATCTCCAGCAGCGGCAGCACGGCCACCGGGTTGAAGAAGTGGAAGCCGACCACGCGCTCCGGGTGCTGCAGCTTCGAGGCCATCGCGGTGATCGACAGCGACGAGGTGTTCGTGGCCAGGATCGCCTCGGGGGAGACGTGCTGCTCCAGCTCGGCGAACACCTGCTGCTTCACGCCCAGCTCTTCGAAAACGGCCTCGATCACGAAGTCCGCGTCGGCGAACGCGGCCTTGTCGAGCGAGCCGGTCACGAGTGCCTTCAGCCGGTTCGCGCCGTCCGGGGACACGCGCTTCTTGGCGAGCAGCTTGTCGATCTCTTCGTGGACGTACGCGACGCCCTTGTCGATCCGCGCCTGGTCGACGTCGGTGAGCACCACCGGCACCTTGAGGCGGCGCACGAACAGCAGCGCCAGCTGGCTGGCCATCAGGCCCGCGCCGACGATGCCGACCTTGTTCACCTTGCGCGCCAAGGACTTGTCCGGCGCGCCGGCCGGCCGCTTGGCCCGCTTGTTGACCAGGTTGAACGAGTACAGCCCGGCGCGCAGCACGTCCGACATCAGCAGCTCGGCGAGCCCGTCGGTCTCCGCCGCGTAGCCGCGGTCGAGATCGTTCTCCCGCGCCAGCTCCAGCAGTTCGACGGCCTTGGTCGCGCCCGGCGAAGCACCGTGCGTGCGACCGTCCACGATGGACTTGGCGCGCGCGATCGCCGCGTCCCACTCCGCGCCGCGGTCGATTTCCCGGCGGGCCGGGGCGATCTCCCCGTTGACGACCTTGGCCAGCCACAGCAGCGACTGCTCCAGGTAGTCCGCGGAACCGAAGACCTCGTCGACGATGCCGAGTTCGGCGGCCTTGCGCACGTTCAGCATCTTGTTCTGCGCCAGCGCGTTCTCGACGATCACGGTGACGGCGGCGTCCGGGCCGATCAGGTTCGGCAGCAGCTGCGTGCCGCCCCAGCCCGGGAACAGGCCGAGGAAGACCTCGGGGAACGCGATCGCCGCGGTGTTCTCCGACAGCGTCCGGTAGTGGCACGACAGCGCGAGTTCGAGCCCGCCGCCCATCACCGCGCCGTTGACGAACCCGAACGTCGGGATCTCCGACTCGGTCAGCCTGCGGAACACGTCGTGCCCGGTCTGCGCGATCTCCCGCGCCAGCTTCGGGTCCGACACCGCCTCGACGCCGGAAAGGTCCGCGCCGACGGCGAAGATGAACGGCTTGCCGGTGACCGCGATCGCGGCCGGCTCGGCGGCGAACGCGGCGTCCAGCGCGGTGTTCAGCGACACGAGACCCTGCGGGCCGAAGGTGTTCGGCCGGGTGTGGTCGTGGCCGTTGTCCAAAGTGATCAGTGCGACCGGCTTGTCCAGCCCCGGGACCTTGACCAGGTTGGTGACCGCGTTCGTCACGACCTCGTCCGGGAACGCGGCCTTCGCCTCTTCAGCGGTGAAAGTCATTACTTCGCCCCCTCCGAGCCGTTGTAGGCCGGGTTCTCCCAGATCACGGTGCCGCCCATGCCGATGCCGATGCACATCGTGGTGAGGCCGTAGCGCACGTCGGGGCGCTCGGCGAACTGGCGCGCCAGCTGCGTCATCAGCCGCACGCCGGACGAGGCCAGCGGGTGGCCGCACGCGATCGCGCCGCCCCACTGGTTGACCCGCGGGTCGTCGTCGGCGATGCCGAAGTGGTCGAGGAACGCGAGCACCTGCACCGCGAACGCCTCGTTGATCTCGAACAGGCCGATGTCGTCGATGGACAGGCCGGTGCGCTTGAACAGCTTCTCGGTGGCCGGCACCGGGCCGATGCCCATGACCTCCGGCTCGACGCCCGCGAACGAGTAGCCGACCAGCCGCATCCCGATCGGCAGGCCCAGCTCGCGTGCGGTGTCCTCGTCGGCGAGGATCGCGGCGGTGGCGCCATCGTTGAGACCGGCCGCGTTGCCCGCGGTGATCCGGCCGTGCGGGCGGAACGGCGTCTTCAGCTTCGCCAGCTGCTCGACGGTCGTGCCCGGGCGCGGCGGCTCGTCCTCGGTCGCGAGGCCCCAGCCGAGTTCCTTGCTGCGCGTGGCGACCGGAACCAGCTCGGGACCGATCTTGCCGGTCTTCACCGCCTCGGCGTAACGCTCCTGGCTGCGCGCGGCGAACGCGTCGGTGCGCTCCTTGGTGATGTCCGGGAAGCGGTCGTGCAGGTTCTCCGCGGTCTGGCCCATCACGAGCGCGGTCGGGTCGACCAGCTTGTCCGCGACGATCCGCGGGTTCGGGTCGACGCCCTCGCCCATCGGGTGGCGGCCCATGTGCTCGACGCCGCCTGCGATGGCGATGTCGTACGCGCCGAAGCCGATGCCGCTCGCGGTGGTGGTGACCGCGGTCATCGCGCCCGCGCACATCCGGTCGATCGCGAAGCCCGGCACGGACTTCGGCAGCCCGGCGAGCAGCGCGGCGGTGCGGCCGATGGTCAGGCCCTGGTCGCCGATCTGCGTCGTCGCGGCGATCGCCACCTCGTCCACGCGCTCGGGCGGCAGCTCCGGATGCCGCCGCAGCAGCTCGCGGATGGCGTTGACGACGAGGTCGTCCGCCCGGGTCCCGGCGTACATGCCCTTGTCGCCCGCCTTGCCGAAGGGCGTGCGTACCCCTTCGACGAAGACGACATTGCGCACCCCTCGCGCGGTGGGCGCGAGCGGCGGCGTTGCTGGTGCGGCCACGAATGCTCCTGAAGTAGAGAGTGTTCCTGCTCCGCACCCTAGCCCTTGTTACCCGTGGGTAACCAGTGCAGTGGCCCGGTCGAGTGGGGGACGGCACACTCCCGGGGCACGAGTGGCATAGGGCACACTGAGGGACACGCGCCAACCGGATGGGGGACGGCAATGGGGCTTTTCCGGGCGAACCCGGCGGCTGAAATGACCCGGCTGCGCAAGAAACTGGCGAAAGCCGCGGACCCGGATTCCCCGGAGAGCCTCGCGATGCGCCACCGGATCGGCCTGCTGCTGGTGGAAACCGGAGACTGGCCCGCGGCCGAGGAGCACTACACCGAACTGGCCGACGCCCAGGTGCGCGCCGAGGGCGACCGGCACCCGGGCACGCTCGGCGCGTGGCTGAACCTGGCGACGGCGAAGGCCGCGCTGGGCGATGTCGAGGACGCGGTGCACCTGATGGCGTCCACTGTGGACATCTACGAGGAGGCCATCGGTCTCGACGACCCGGCGACCATGCAGGCGCAGCTGATGCTGTCGGAGATGTACTCGCTGTCCGGCGAGTACGACGAGGCGCTGGATGTGCTCAGCCGGCACTTGAACGCGTGCGTGGACACGTTCGGGGAGTATCACGAGACGACCATCGCGGGCGCTCGCCGGAAGGTGAACGTGTTGCGGGTACTGGGCCGGTTCGACGAGGCCAGGAGCCTGAACGGAGGGCTGAACCGCAAGCCGCGAAACGACTACGAACGCGACAGCGCCCGTGCGGTCGACTTGCTGATCCGCGCCGAAACCGGTGACGCGAAGATCGTCCGGCACAAGGCGAGGGAATTCGCCGAGCAGTACCGGACGCAGGAGTTCGTCGAGGTGCTCGCCGCGGTGCTGCTGCGGGCCGGAGAACCCGCGGAAGCGACGGAGCTGTACCGCGCCGTGCTGTCCGGGCAATCGGCCGCGCCGCAGTGGGTCCTGGCCGGGGAACTGGCCCGCGCGTACCTGGAAAGCGGCCAGCTCGACGCGGCGGAAACGCTGGCGAGGGAACTCGTGTCGGCCGACGGCCTGCCGGACGGACACCCGCTGAAGCTCGGCTTCCGCGCGACGCTGGCGCGGGTCGCCCGGGAACGCGGCCGGGACGCGGAGGCGGAGCGCGAACTGGAGGCGGTCGTCGCGGGGTTGACTGAGGCGTTCGGGCCGAAGCATCCGGACGTTGTCGAAGTCGCCGGGTGGCTGAAGAAGGACTGAATCGCCGGGCGCTTGTCGTCCGTGAGGGCCGCCCTGAGGGAATCAGATTCCCTCAGGGCGGCCCTCACGGACCTGAATAGGTCCCTTGCCTGGGGTCCGGGCCCGCGAGGGTCAGTCGTCTTCCGGACGCACCGGAACCGGCGTCCCGTCGTGCAAATGCGGCCCGCGCAACCGGAAAATGTCCTCGAACTCCCGCATCCGCGCGGCCCGGTAATCCGGCACCCCGTCCGGCTCGAAGCGGTAGAACCCCGCCCCGTCCTGGAGGCCGCGCCGCTGCTCGGTCATGTTCTCCTCGACGATCGCGGGCGCCTGGAACCGCTCGCCGAGTTCCCCGGTCAGGTAGCGCGAGGCGTAGTAGAGGATGTCCCCGCCGCCCCAGTCGATGAATTCCAGCGGGCCCAGCACCGAAAACCGCGGGCCGAGCCCGGCGCGCACCGCGAGGTCGATCTCCGCGGCGCCGGCCACGCCTTCCTCGACCATCCGCGCGGCCTCGTTCATCAGCAGCGCCTGCAGCCGCGGCACGATGTACCCGGCCGCGGGCCCGCACACCACCGGCACCTTGCCGATTTCGCGCAGGAGCGCCACCAGCCGGTCCACCGCGGCCGGGTCGGTGCCGTCGCTGCGGCTGACCTCGACCAGCGGCATCAATTCGGCCGGGTTGAGCCAATGCGCGTTGACCACGCGCTCCGGCCGGTCGGCGAGTTCGGCGATCTGCGTGACCAGGAAGGTCGACGTCGTCGAGGCCAGCACCGCCGACTCGGGCACCTGCGTGCCGAGCCAGCCGAACACCTCGCGCTTGACCGCCATGACCTCCGGCACGGCCTCGAACACCACGGTCGCGTCGGCGAGTTCCTTCGCCGAACGGTCGCCCAGCGTCAGGCTTTCCAGCGCGTCGGCGTGGCCGAACATCGCGCGCAGCCGGTCGGCGAGGCGTGTGCGGACCTCGTCGCGCCGGAGCTGGCGTTCTTCCTCGGTGCGGTCCTTGACGTCGGCGAGCAGCACCGGATGACCCGCAGCCAGGAAGGCCAGCGCGATGCCCTCGCCCATCCGCCCGGCGCCGACGATCGCGATCACGACTGGACTCCGTTCTGCAGCAGCTGCGCCAGCCCGGCCTGGTCAAGGTCGGCGAGGCCGAGGTTCTCGAAGGTCCGGCCTTCGGCGTAGAAGTCGCGGCCGGTGATCGCGGAACCCAGCGCCAGCAGACCCTCCGCGACCGGCGTCGGCACCCCGGCCCACCGGCCCGCGGACACCAGCAGTGACAGGCCGAGCCGGGTGTCCTCCACCATGTAGCGGTGCGTGTGGAGGTCGATCTTCTCGCGCCAGTCGCCGCTGTCGGTCAGCCTCTCGTGCGCCGCGCGGCCGTACATCCATTCCTCGCCGTCGGTGGCGTAGTGGTCGGCCAGCGGGAAGTGCGGCGCGCCGTAGCCGAACGCTTCGCGCAACGCGACCCGCTCGGCGTCCAGCGCGTCGGTGACGCTGCGGATGGACGGCTGAGTGCCCTCGTTGTGGATGTCCCAGGCGGCGAAATGCTCCAGCGGGCCGGCGTTCATCGTGATCAGCGGCGGATGGATGATCGGGCCCGCGTTCATCAGCGCTCCGCTGAGCCCGTCGCCCGCGTCCTCGATGCACGGGTACGCCTCGCGCAGCGTCTTGAACGCGCTTGCCGCCAGCCGCAGCGGGAAAACCCCGGTCGGCAAGCGGGTCGCGTAACCGCTGATCACCACTTCCGCGTCCCCGTGCCGGCGCGCGAGGTACGGCAGCGTCCCGGCTTCGGCGAACGCGACGTCCGCGCTCCCGCCCGCCGCGGCCACGGCCTTGGCGAACACCATCGAACCGAACGTGCCCGGCGGCATGAAGACCACCTGGCCGTCAGTCAGCAGCGGAGCGAGCCGGGGAGCCAGGTCGTCGTGCGTGGTCGAGGGCAGCGGGATCACGATCAGGGCCGCTCCGTGCACCGCCTCCGCGAGGTCCGCCACCGGGTTGATCTCCCCGGCGCCGTCGCCGACCGGCACCGAACGGGAGCCCCGGAAATCCCGGACGCCCACCGCCCCGGTCGCGCGCACCGCTCCCAGCGCCTCGGCGTTCCGCCGCCACCAGCGCACTTCGTGGCCGTGCTCGGCGAGTTCCGCCACCGTGGCCCAGGAACCGTGCCCGCCCCCGAGAACCGCGATCTTCACTGTCATGTGCTCCTGTCTCGTACTGATGTGCTGTCGCACTTTCTCACGGACCGGCCAGGTCGGTCCGCGCCCAAAGCCGGTCTTGCTGCTCGCGCACGATCGCGCCGAACTCCGCCGGCACGATCGTCCGGTACGACCCGGATTCGACCGCGACCCGGGCGATCGTCTCGACCGCCGGGCCCGGATCGCGCTGCATGGCCAGGAAATCCGAAAAGTCGTGGTCCGAGTCCGGCGCGTTCTCCACCAGTCTTTCGTTGAACCCGGTGGAAAACGGCCCCGGTTCGACGACCCGGACCTCGATGCCGTGCGGCTCCAGTTCTTGGCGGACCGCCTGCGCTATGGCCTCCAGCGCGAACTTGCTCGCCCCGTACGCGCCCGCGCCCGGAGCGACGAAGAGCCCGGCCACCGAAGTGACGAAGACGATCCGCCCGCGGCCGGCGGCGACCAGCCGGTCCGCGACTAGCCGGGTCAGCTCAAGCGTGCCGAAGACGTTGACCTCGAACGTTTTCCGCACCATGGCGGAATCCGTACGCAGCAACGGACCTTCGGCACCGAATCCGGCGTTGTTGAGCAGTACCGACGCGTCGAGTTCGGCCGCCGCTTC
Source organism: Amycolatopsis silviterrae (assembly GCF_042684085.1). Lineage (NCBI taxonomy): Bacteria > Bacillati > Actinomycetota > Actinomycetes > Pseudonocardiales > Pseudonocardiaceae > Amycolatopsis > Amycolatopsis silviterrae. The sequence continues at coordinate 18,609 of NZ_JBHUKS010000034.1, read as the reverse complement.
GCGATCAGCCGCATTGAGCAGATCAAGCCGGGAGACCTCCGCGGCGAGCCCGCGCTCGGCGAACGCCGCCCGCGTCGGCTCCACCTGATCGTCTCTTTCGACGGTGGCGAACACCCGATGCCCGCGCTCCGCGAGCGTCAATCCCGCTCCCAGGCCGAGACCCGATCCGGCACCCGTGATCAAAACCGACTCGCAGTGTTCCTCGCCCACGCCCGCAGTGTCGCTTGCATCGAGGCCCAGCCTCAATCAGACTTCCGCCACATGGAAGCCAGACCCACCGCGGCGGCGCGGCTGCTGTCGGTGCTGGACTGCTTCAGCGCGCGGACGCCGGTGCGTTCGCTGACCGAGATCGCCCAGGCGGCGGGCCTGCCGTTGAGCACGGCGCACCGGCTGGTCGGCGAACTGGCCGAGTGGGGAGCGCTCGCCCGCGACGAGCACGGCGGCTACCACCTCGGCCTGAAACTGTGGGAGCTGGGCTCGCTGTCGCTGGCCAGGGCGTCGATCCGCGAGATCGCCCTGCCGTACCTCGGCGACCTGTTCGACGCGACCGGCGAGAACGTGCACCTCTCCGTGCTGGACGGAACCGACGTGGTGTTCCTGGCCCGGCTGGCCGGGCACCGGTCGGTCGGCATCCTGACCACCACCGGCGCCCGCCTGCCCGCGACCACGACCGCCACCGGCCGGGTGCTGCTCGCGCACGCCGACGCCGACCTCCGCGAATCCGCGCTGACCAGCCCGATCGCCGCGGAGACCCCGCACACCACGACCGATCCGGAGACCCTGCGCGCCGAACTCGCCGCCATCGCCCGCACCGGCTACTGCGTCGCCGACCGCCAGCTCGCCGACGACGCGGTCGCCGTCGCCGCCCCGATCCGCGACGCGTCCGCCAGGGTCACCGCCGCGGTCGCGGTCGTGGGCCGCCGCGAGACGACGTCAGTGGCCCATCTGGTGCCCGCAGTGGTCACCACGGCCACCGGCGTGGCACGGTCGCTCGGTTATCGCCGACCGGCCCGTCGCCGCGCCTGATCCCCGCTGAGCCGCTGCCCGCGCCCGGTGCGCTCCAAAGGTCTCAACCTCAGGTAGAGGTCTGAACCACCTGGGCAGCGCGTCAGGAAGCCGTGCTGTGCAACGCCTTGCTCAGCGCCGCCACGGTCAGCTCCACCTGCCACGGCCGCGCCCCGCCCGCCCGCAGCGCGTCCGCCACCGAGTCCTCCGCGAGGTCGGCGGGCGGCCGCCAGCAGGTGCGCCGGACCAGGTCCGGCAGCAGGAGGTTCTCCACCGGCAGCCTGCGGTCTTCCGCGATCGCGGCCAGCGCGGCGCGCGCGGCGGCGAGCCGGGCGGCGGCGTCCGGGTCCTTGTCGGCCCAGCGGTTCACCGGCGGCGGGCCGTCGGACGGCTGGCTCGGGCTCGGCAGCTCGCTCGACGGCAGACCTTTGGCCGCCTGGAGATGCCGGAGCCAGCTGGCCGTGTACTTGCGCTGCACGCGTCCGCTGAACACCGGCAGCGCCTGCAGCTCCTCGACCGTCTTCGGGTCCGAGGTCACCGCGTTGACGATCGCGCTGTCGGGCAGGATCCGGCTCGGCGCGCGGTCGCGTTTGCGGGCCAGCTCGTCCCGTGCCTGCCACATCTCCCGCACCGCGGCGAGGCCGCGCGGGCTGCGGATCTTGTGCACCCCGGACGTCCGGCGCCACGGTTCGGCGCGCGGCGCGGGCGGGGGAGCGGTGCGGACCGCCTCGAACTCCTGCTGCGCCCATTCCAGCTTGCCCTGCGCCGCGAGTTCGGCTTCGAGCTTCGCGCGCAGTTCGTTGAGCAGCTCGACGTCGAGCGCGGCGTAGTTGAGCCAGTCGACCGGCAGCGGCCGTTTCGACCAGTCCGCGGCGCTGTGCCCCTTTTCGAGCGTGTACCCGAGCAGCAGCTCCACGAGCGTGCCCAGCGCGACGCGTTCGTACCCGGCCAGCCTTCCGGCCAGCTCGGTGTCGAACAGCGACCGCGGGCGCAGGTCCAGTTCCGCCAGGCACGGCAGATCCTGGGACGCCGCGTGCAGCACCCACTCGATGTCGTTGAGGACGTCCCGCAGCGGGGCGAGGTCGTCGGCGAGCGCGATCGGGTCGATCAGCACCGTGCCTGAACCTTCGCGGCGCAGCTGGACGAGATAGGCCTTGGGCCAGTAGCGATAGCCCGAAGCCCGTTCGGTGTCGACGGCGACGGCGCCGGTGCCCGCGGCCAGCCGCGCGCACGCCTCGGCGAGCGCGGCGGGCTCGGTCACCACCGGAGGGGTGCCTTCCGCCGGTTCGCGGAGCAGCACCGGCGTTGCCGAGGCCCCGGAGTTCTCGGTGGCCTCGTCTCCGGTCCGGGCTCCGTCCGCCTGTGCAGTTCCCATGTCCGACGACCCTACGGGACGGGCGGACCGCGCCTGGTCCGCCCGCCCCGCGGGGACGTGGTTCGTCGTCGTCAGCGGATCACGCCGGCTCGCATCGCCAGCGCGACCATCTGCGCCCGGTCGCCCGTGCCGAGCTTGCGCCCGATGCGGGACAGGTGGGACTTGACGGTGAGCGCGGAGAGGGAAAGCTCCTCCCCGATCTCCTTGTTCGACTGCCCGTCCGCGACGAGCTGGAGCACCTCCACCTCGCGAGCGGACAGCTCGCGCGGGGTGTTGTCGGTGCCCGCCACGCGCGTGCCGGTCGCCAGGACCGGGGCCACGCTCGGGTCGGCGTAGACGCCGCCTTCGAGAACCCGGCGCACGCCGTCGGTGACCACCACCGGCGACGCCGATTTCAGCAGGTATGCCTGAGCGCCGGCCTGGAACGCGGAGCGCACCGCGTACGGGTCGTCGGAGGATGCCAGGACCACCACGCGCGGCCATCCGTGGCTACGGAGTTCCGTAACCAGCTCGATGCCGCTGCCGTCCGGCAGTCCGAGATCGAGGATCGCCAGGTCGCACGGGCCGGTGGCCTGTGCTCGCGCCCTCGCCTCGGCCACCGTGGCGGCTTCGTGGACAGTGCCCGCACCCATCTGTGCGAGTCGTGCTGCGATTGCCTCCCTCAACAGCGGGTGGTCATCGACCACCAACACGGAAAAAGCTCTTCCCGCGGGTGCGGAACCATGCTCGCCGGCAAAGCACCGGCTGGCGTGGATCGGACGGCCTGAGATAAGCCGACGGTAGCCACGTCACTACCTCCCTGGAGTCGGTCGTGCCCCCCGACCGGCACCGGGACCTTCGGCCGTTCAGCCGCGCCAGCTTTAGACCGAAAGTGGTGTCGTCCCAGGCACTGTAGCCGTCCCGACGCCGTTGCGGGGGGATCGAATGGGTATCTATCCGAAACAGTTCGTCACTCAGCGAGGTCGTTGTAACACGATCGGACTAACGATCGGAGTCTTGTTAACGACTGGCGACCGGGCCGCGATGCACCTGAGTTACCGGCATCGAAACGGGCGTGCAGATGGCCCGTGCACCTGCGGGTGCTGCCGGACCGGGGCGGCCGCCCCGGCGGCCCGGGCGCGGAAATGCGCTCCAGCCGGGGCAAGATCATTTTCTTTCACGTTTTGCCTGGCGTCCCGCCGGGCTTCCGGGGTCCCGGCGGAGTGCCGGGAAGCGGCCCGGGAACCGGATCTGGCCGGGTGACCTGGGGTTCACTGCCTGTGATCACGCGCGGCCACGAACGTGCGGCATCCGGAGCAGCGGCCGTCGCGGTCCACGGTGGACAGTCGGCCGCGGGCGTCCGGAACCCCCGCCGAAGATCCCAGCGGCGCCCTGAGCGGTGCGGAACTCGCGGGGAAAGACGCGCTGGTGCGCGTGCGAACGCCGCGCGGCGGCTGCCCGACCGGGTGAACTTGGGAAATCAGGAGCTTTGGCGCTGCTCGAACAGCGTGACGCCCACCGGCGGCAGCCCGACGACGCTCGCCATCACCTGGCAGAACGCGAGCCCGTGCGGCCCGAGCGCGGCGTCGGTCGGGGTCCAGGAGGCCCGCAGTTCGAGATCGTCGGTGCGGGCCGGGCCGGAGATGTCGCCGAACCGGGCCGAGGACGTCTCGGTGACCGTGCCGCCGAGCGCCTTCCAGGACGCGCCGGAGGCTTCCAGCGCGTCGGTGAGCCACGACCAGCCGACCGCGGGCAGGAACGGGTCCGTGGCCAGCTCGCGGTCGAGTTCGGCGCGGACGTACATGACCAGCCGCAGCACGCCGTCCCAGCCCTCCTGGCCGTCCGGATCGTGCAGCAGCACCAGCCTGCCGGACGCCATGACGTCGGCGGGCCCGGACACCTCGCAGCTCAGCGCGTACGACCACGGCGCGAGCCGCTGCGGCGCGCGCATCGTCTCCAGTTCGATCTCCGGGCGCGGCCGGACGGCATGCAGCGCCGCGACGGCTTCGCGGAAGAGATCGGGCACTGGCGTCATCGCGGTCACGCTTCGACTGTAGGGCTGCGCCGCCCCGTTGCGGACGCAGGCGCGCCGAGCGAGACCCAGCCGCGACCCGGCTAACCCTCCGGCTGGCGGCTCGCCCTCGGCTCCGCGCTTCGCCCTGCCGCCTTGTTCCTAGGCGGTCGTCGCTCCGCTCACCTCCTGCGGTGCTGTCTGCCCCGTGACCGCCCCGCCATTCATTCCGGTCCTGTCGCACCGCCTGCCCGCCAAACGCCGCAGCGCGCGCGGACAGCAACGAATCCGGCATCAAGACCAGTCCGCTAATGCCGAATCCGAAGCCGGGCACCCGAGCGGCCGCCGCCGCGGACCCTCGGCCGGGCACGTTGGGCACGGGGCGGCCCGGGACTGTCGGACCCGCGTGGGACCATGGGGTTCGTGCCTCAGGTTTCGCCCGCGCCCGTCGGCGCCCCGTCCGTCTCGCCCCGTCGCGCCCTGCCCGGCTCGGCCTTCCTCGCCGCCGCGCGCGGCGAGCGGCCCGCGCACGTCCCGGTGTGGTTCATGCGCCAGGCAGGCCGTTCGCTGCCGGAGTACCGCGCGCTGCGCGAGGGCGTGCCGATGCTCGACGCGTGCTTCGACCCGGAGATGCTCGCCGAGATCACGCTGCAGCCGGTCCGCCGCCACGGCGTCGACGCGGCGATCCTGTTCAGCGACATCGTGGTCCCGCTCAAGGCGGCGGGCGTCGACATCGACATCGTGCCCGGCACCGGCCCGGTCGTGGCCTCGCCGGTGCGCGACGCGCAGGCGGTGCGCGCGCTGCCGAAGCTGGAGCCCGAGCAGGTGGAGAAGGTCGCCGAGGGCGTCCGGCTGCTGGTGAAGGGGCTCGGCGAGACGCCGCTGATCGGGTTCGCCGGGGCGCCGTTCACGCTGGCCAGCTACCTCATCGAGGGCGGCCCGAGCCGCAACCACGAGCACACCAAGGCCCTGATGCACTCGCAGCCCGAGGTCTGGCACGACCTCGCCGCGCGGCTCGCCGACATCGCCGCCGCGTTCCTGCGCGCCCAGCTCGACGCGGGCGTCGACGCGGTGCAGCTGTTCGACTCGTGGGCCGGGGCGCTGTCCGAGCGCGACTACCGCGAGTTCGTGCTGCCGCATTCGGCGCGGGTGCTGGCGGCCGCCGGGGAGTACGACGTGCCGCGGATCCACTTCGGCGTCGGCACCGGCGAACTGCTTGGCGCGATGCGCGAGGCGGGCGCGGACGTGGTCGGCGTCGACTGGCGGATTCCGCTCGACGTCGCGGTGCACCGGCTCGGCGGCAAAGCGTCGGTGCAAGGCAACCTCGACCCAGCCTTGCTGTATGCGTCGTGGCCGGTGCTGGAGGCAGAGGTGCGCCGGATCGTCGAGGAGGGCCGCGCCGCCCGCGGGCACGTGTTCAACCTCGGCCACGGCGTGCTGCCGAGCGTCGACCCGGAGGTGCTGACTCGAGTCGTCGAGCTGGTGCACTCGCTGTGAAGCACGTCGCGGTCGTCGGCGGCGGGATTTCTGGGCTGGCCGCGGCGTACCGGCTGCGGCGGCTGCTCGGCGACCGGGTCGCGATCACCGTTTTCGAGAGCACGCCCGCGATCGGCGGGAAGCTGCGCACGGCCGAGGTCGGCGGAGTCGGCTACGACGTCGGCGCCGAGGCCTTCCTCGCCCGGCGGCCCGAGATGGTTGCGCTGGTCGAGGAGGTCGGCCTCGCCGATCGCCTGGTGCACCCCACGAAGGCGCGCGCCAAGATCCACGCCGGCGGTTCAGTGCAGAGCCTCCCGCCCGGCACCGTGATGGGAGTGCCCGCGTCCGCGGAGTCGGTCGCCGGGGTGCTGTCCGAGGACGGACGACGCGCGGTCGAGAAGGAGCGTTCGCTCGGCCCGGTCGAGCTGGGTTCCGGCGACGTGCCGCTCGGGTCGCTGCTGCGCACGCGGTTCGGGGACGAACTGGTGGACCGCCTGGTCGACCCGCTGCTGGGCGGCGTCTACGCGGGCGGTGCCGACGGTCTCGGCCTCCGCGCGACGATGCCCGGCCTGGCCAACGCGATCGCAGGCGGAGCGGGCTCGCTCACCGAGGCTGCCTCGTCGCTGCTGCCGAAAACCCCAGGCACCGCACCGGTTTTCGGCAGTCTTACCGGCGGCCTGCGCGGATTGCTGGACCGGTTGCTGGAGCTGTCCGGTGCCGAGCTGCGCACGTCATCGACGGTTCGCGCGCTGAAGCGGACGGCGTCCGGCTGGCGTCTCGAGTTCGGCGCGGCCGCCCCGGCGCACGCGCCTGCCGACAGTCCCGTCGACGCGGACGCGGTGCTGCTCGCAGTGCCCGCCCCGGCCGCGCGGAAACTGCTCGACGGAGTGGCCCCGGCGGCCTCGACTGCGTTCGGCGAGGTCGAGCTGGCGTCGATGGCGGTCGTCGCGTTCGCCTTTCCGCCGGGCACTGAGCTGCCCGGCGCGTCCGGAATCCTGATCGGCGCGGGGGAACGGGACGCGGAAGGCGTGCCCTACGCGTGCAAGGCGTTCACGTTTTCGTCGAACAAGTGGGCGCATTTCGGCGGCGATGGCCCGGTGCTGGTGCGCGGCTCGGTCGGCCGGTTCGGCGAGCCCGGCGCGCTGAACGGCGACGACGACGCGCTGATCGCCGCGGTCCGCGGGGATCTCGCCCGTCTCGCCGGGGTCACCGCGAGGCCGATCGACACCCTGGTCACGCGGTGGGGCGGCGGGCTGCCGCAATACGGCACCGGGCACCTGGAGCGGGTGACGCGGATCGAGGCGGCAGTGGCGGACATCCCGGGCCTGGCCGTGGCGGGCGCCACGCTGCACGGCGTCGGGCTGCCGGCCTGCGTGGCCACCGCCGATGCCGCCGCCCAGCGGATCGCGGAGCAGCTCTTCGTGTGACGGAGCCCCATGGCGGCGGCCGCGCCGCGAGTGCCAGGATGGAGGCATGGCGCGGCTGAATTACAACGAACTCAACGACACGATCCGCTACACCACGTGGTCGGTCTTCCGGATCGAACCGGGGAAGTTGGGGGAGGACCGCGGCGCCGCCGGCCGGGAGACGACCGAGTACCTCGACGGGCTCGAGGCCAAGGGCGTCGTCGTCCGCGGCGTGTACGACGTGTCCGGCCTCCGCGCCGACGCGGACTACATGATCTGGTGGCACGCCGAGGAAATCGAGCAGGTCCAGGCCGCCTACACCGGGTTCCGGAGCACGCCGCTCGGCCGCGCGTCCACGCCGGTCTGGAGCCAGACCGCGCTGCACCGGCCCGCCGAGTTCAACAAGAGTCACGTGCCCGCGTTCCTGGCCGGCGAGGAGGCTCGCAAGTACGTCTGCGTGTATCCGTTCGTCCGGTCCTACGACTGGTACCTGCTGCCCGACGAGGAACGCCGCAAGATGCTGGCCGACCACGGCAAGGAAGCGCGGGACTACCCGGACGTGCGCGCCAACACCGTCGCGTCGTTCGCGCTCGGCGACTACGAGTGGATCCTCGCCTTCGAGGCCGACGAACTGCACCGGATCGTCGACCTGATGCGCCACCTCCGCAACACCGAGGCCCGCCGCCACGTGCGCGTCGAGATCCCGTTCTACACCGGCACGAAGGTGGCTCCCGCCGAACTCGTCGCGGCTCTGCCGTAACCGCCGGTGCGCGACGTTCTCGCCGGGGCCTGGCAGGAGCTTGCCGGGGAACCGCTGCCCGCCGTGTCCCTGACCGGCGACGAATCCGTGCTGCCCGGGCACTTCCGGGTCCCCGCCATGGCGACCGCCAGCATCGCCGCGGCCACGCTGTCCGCCGGCGAGCTGCTGCGCCTGCGCGGCATCGAGCCCGGCACGGTGTCGGTCGACACCTTGCACGCCGCGGCCGCGTTCCGCAGCGAACATCTGCTGCGCATCGACGGCGAGCCAGGGCCGAGCCCGTGGGGCCGCATCGCGGGCGACTACCGCGCCGCCGACGGCTGGATCAAGCTGCACTGCAACACCACCCGGCACGAGGCGGCGGTCTGCTGGGCGCTCGGAGTGCCGGCGACCCGCGAAGCGGTGACCAAGACCGTGGCCGGGAAGTCCGTGGCCGAGGTCGAATCCGCCGTGGTGACCGCGGGCGGCGCGGCCGCGTTGCTGCGCTCGCGCGAGGACTGGCTGGCACACCCGCAAGGCCAGGCGGTCGCCGAACTGCCGCTGGTGGAGCTGAACCGGATCGGAGACGCGCCGAAGCGCACCCTGTTCGACTCGGACCGGCCGATGGGCGGCGTCCGCGTGCTGGAGCTGACGCACGTGCTCGCCGGCCCTGTCGCGGGCCGCGTGCTGGCCGCGCACGGCGCGAACGTACTGCACGTCGGAGCCGCGCACCTGCCGCGGATACCCGTGCTGACCATGGATACCGGGCAGGGCAAGCGCTCCGCGTTCGTCGCGCTCGACACCGAGGGCGGCCGCGCGAAGCTGAAGAAGCTCATCGCCCGCGCCGACGTCCTCGTCCAGTCGTTCCGCCCGGGGGCACTCGCGCGGATCGGCTTCGGCCCCGAGCAACTCGCCGAACTGCGGCCAGGCCTCGTGGTGGCGGACGTGTCGGCGTACGGCTGGACGGGCCCGTGGGCACGCCGCCGCGGCTTCGACAGCCTCGTGCAGATGTCGTCCGGCATCGCCGAGGAGTACGCCACCGACGCTCCCGCTCCGCTGCCCGCGCAGGCCCTGGACCACGCCACCGGCTGGCTGACCGCCGCCGCGATCATGACCGCGATCCGCCGCACCGTCACCGACGGCGGCAGCTGGCACGCACGGCTGTCCCTCGCCGGCACCGGCCGGTGGCTGGACTCCTTGGGCCGCAAGGATCCCGAACCGTCCGAAGTGGACTACACGGACGTGCTGGAGACGGTCGACAGCGACTTCGGGCAGATGACCCGGGTGCGGATGGCCGGGGACCTGCCCGGCGCACCGCCGCACTGGGACCACCCGTCGCACCGGCCCGGCGCGGACACCGCGGTGTGGTCGCCGGTCGTGCCCCATCCGGCTTCCTGAGCACCAGCGGCTAAACCGGCATCAGGCCTCCCGCGATTCGCTTGTCCGGATAGGCCGCGAAGCCGCCCAGCGCGACGAGATCGGCAGGCTCCAGCCCGCGTCCCCCAGCGGCAGCCTGTTCTTCGGCCTGCGCGAGCAACGCCGTCCCGGCCGTGGTCGGAGGCAGTGAATTCACCTTCCGTTCGCCGAACTTCTTCGTGATCCGCTGACTGCCGGCGAGACAGAGCCAGAGCGCCAGCGCGATCTCGACAAGAGCGAGCAGCACCATCGGATTCAGGTGCCCCCGGCCGATGTCGTAGACCAGCCGGGCCACGGCGGCGACCACCACGACCACGCCGATCGCGGTCAAGGTGTACCCGAGACCGGTCAACGGCCTGCGCCTGCTGACCAGCTGCCGCTGGACCAGGTCCGCTTCGAGCGACCGCACGGCAGGCTTGAGCACCGGCGAACGCACGACCCACGACGCGAGACGGCCCGGCCCGGCCGCCTGGTGCACGGCTTGTTCGATCGGCGGCGACGCCGGCGGCGAACCGCTCGCGACGACTTCGCCGCGTTGCCCGAGCTGCAACTGGCCACGCGCGAGCAGAGCCGCGATCGCGGTCTCGACTACCCGAGGCCGGCCCTCTTTCAGATACGCCACGTCGTAGGCATCGCGCGGCACCGCGGCGGACTCCGGCCCGTGCGCCTGCTTGGCCAGCTTGTCCTTGCCGGTGGCCAGAATGCTCACCACTCCCACTGCCGTCGCCACATAGACGAGGTACAGCGCGAAGTTCGGGCCGAGCGCGGCCCAGAATCCGTTCACGACAGGTTCCCTCCCTCCCGGCCCGGCAGAGATCGGATAACACCGCCGTAACCAGACAGGTCGCCAGCGTAGCTATCCCCACCGACAAAAACGGAACGGGCTCAGCGGCGAAACCATCTGCGCCGGGGTTTGGACAGGTCACCGCGCTCGATAAGCCAAGCCGCGAACGCGTCGGCATACTCCCGGGCCCGGATCGAAGTCGTCTTCGGACGCTCCGCCGCGTACTCGTCGAACAACGGCCGATACCGGGCACCCAGCGTCTCGGGCAGATCCGGCCGCAGATACGCGACCAGCCGCCGCCGCTTGGCGAGCAGCACGTCTGCCTCGATGCGCAACCGCGAGGCATCGAAGCCGGACGGCGCCTCGGCCCCGGTCAGCAGGCTGTCCAGCAGCGCAGCTTGCCGAGCCGCCAGCTCTTCCCGGCTCACCGCGCGACCGCGGTCCGCAACGCGACCAGCTCGGCGGCGAGTTCGGAATCGGTGGGGTAGTCGTCGTCGCGCTCCAGGAGAACGCCCGGCGGATCCGTCCGCCGACGCAGTTCGGCCAGCAGATCCAGCACCTCCGGCAGCACCGGATGCGCGTGCGTGTCGTGATAGACCCCGTCGCGCTCGACGCCGCCGGCCATGTGCACGTATGCGAGCCGTTCCCACGGGATCCCATCGAGGAACGCGACCGGATCGGTGCCCACGTTGCGCGCGTTGGCGTACAGATTCGCCACGTCGATGATCAGCAGGCACTCGGTCCGCTCGGTCAGCTCGGTGAGGAACTGCTCCTCGGTCAGCTCGCTTTCCGGCCACTCCAGCAGCGCGGCGATGTTCTCCAGCGCCAGCGGGACGTCCACAATGGACTGAGCCAGCCGGACGTTGTCCACCAGCACGTCCAGCGCCTCGCGCGTGCGCGGCAGCGGCATCAGATGCCCGGAATCGAGCCCGCCCGCGCGGACGAAGCACACATGGTCGCTGGCCAGCGGCGCGTCGAGGACCCGGGCCAGCTCGGCGAGATGCTCCACCCGCGCGGTGTCCAGCGGCTCGGCTCCGCCCAGCGACAGCGACACCGCGTGCGGCAGCACCGGCATCCCGCGATCCTTCAGTGCCAGCAGGCTTTCCGGCAGATGCGGAGCGTGCAGGTTCTCCGCCACCACCTCGACCCAGTCGACGCCCGGCAGCCGCGCGATCGACAGGTCCAGCTCCGGCCGCCAGCCGATGCCGATCCCCAGCCGGTCAGCCATCGCGATCACCTCCACCTCCGTCGCGGGCCACGGTTCCCATGCCGCTTCTCGACGCCAAGCTACCCGCCGCAGCCGCCCCCGCCGCCGCAACTGCTGCCCCCGCCGCCGCAGGAAGATCCGCTGCTGCAGGAGGAACCGCCACCGCCTCCGCACGAAGACCCGCCGCTCGAACCGCCGCCCCCGGCCCAGTCCCGTCCGCCGCTGAGCAGGGCGGTGCTCATCTCGTCGTCCGGGTACAGCGCGATCCCGCCGAGCGCGACCACCCCCGCGGCCCCGGCGAACAACAGTCCGCCGCCGCGGCTCGTGGCCGCGAACTCCTCAGGCCGTTCCTGCGCGGCCCTGGCGTCTTCCTGGGCCCGCACCACGATCGCGTGGCCCGCGTCGGTCGCCCGGGACGTCTTCGGGCCGTGGCGGGACAAGAACGAGATCAAGGCCAGGGTCCCGGCCACGAGGATCAGCCCGATCAGCCCGCCGATCGGCCGGTCCAGCTGCGCTCCGTTGACCGCGCGGGCGATGCCGACCACCACCAGCACGCCGTAGAGCGCGAGGATGCCGGCGCGGAAGCTGCCCAGCCCGTCGCCGACGGTGATCAGCCCGCGCCGCTCGAGGTCCTCGCGGATCTTGTTCACTTCCGGCTGGACGACAGTCGCCGTGCGCATCTTGGCGACGGTCGCCGTGCCGCCCTGCGCGGCGTCGTGCACCGCGCGCTCCAGCCCTTTGCCAGCTGGTCGCTTGCCGATCGCGCTCAGCTTGCCCTTGCTGCTCACCCGCAGCAGGTTGTGCTCCAGCAGCGTCGCGATCGCGGTGTCGACCGTGCGGTCCGCGCCGCCGACCAGGTAGGCGAGCTGGTAGACGTCCGGTCGCAACGGCGCCTCGACCGTCGCCGGCGCGTTCCGCCTCCGCGACCGCGCGGCGGACGGCCAGCTCAGCTGCACCACCAGCACGACAGCCAGCGCCAGGCCGTAGAACAGCAGGAATTGCGGTCCGGAAATGCCCCACGGTTCGTCCACGGCTTCCCCCTCTTGCTCAGCCTCGTCGGCACTCTAACCGGCCCGGCCGCCGGAGATTGTCGGCAGAACTGACGCGGCCGGCGTCCGGTTCGTTCCCGGCTCAGCTGTTCCCGCCGCCGCAGCCTCCGCCGCACCCGCTGCCGCAGCCGGATCCGCACCCCGAACCGCCGCACCCGGACCCACAGCCGGATCCGCAGCCCGCTCCGCCGCCACAGCCCGCCCCCGAGGCCCAGTAGCCCGCCGCCCCGGCGAACCCGCCTGTGACGCCGGTGCCCGCGATCGCCGCCCGTGCCCGCCGCGTCGCCGGGAGCCCGCGCAGCAGCGCGACTCGCAGCTCGCGATCCGGATGATTCGAAAGCCCGCCGACCGCGACACTCCCTGTCATGCCGCTGAGCAGACTCTGATCCGGCCACGCCGCTTCGGCCGCCTCGCGTCCGGCGTCCGTCGGGTGAATCCGCCGGGCCCGCCGACGTCGCGACAGCGCGGTGAACACCAGCCACGCCGGTGCTGCCACCGAAATCAGCACAAAGCCGTTCAACGCGCCGACGAACGCGGCCAGCCCGGCCGCGGCCAGCACCGCTTCGCCGATCGCCACCCACTTCCACGCCCGTTGCAGCGCTTGGCCGTCCACGAGCAGCCCTCGCTTGGTGAGGTCGTCGACCATCTCGCGGACCGCCTCGCCCCAGACCAGGCCGCGCAGCACCGTCGCGATCCCGACCCCCGTGCCAGCCAGCTCGGCGGCTTCCCGGCTCAGGCCGTCGGACGGTTCGGCCGGCGTGCGGTAGAGCCGTCCTACGGAATCCGCGCGCAGCTGCTCCCGCTCAAGCATCGAGGCGACCGTCGTTTCGGCGACCCGGATCGGGCCGTTCGTGAGCAACGCGACCTGCGCCGCGGACGTCAGCCGGGTCTCGGGATGTCTTCCCCGGCGCAGGCGGGCGGCGGTGCGCTGCCCGAGCCACCAGCAGACCAGCGCCAGCACCAGGATCAGCGCGGCCGGCATCGCGCGTTCGATCGTCCAGTCCATCACGGTCCCCCTCCGGATGAACAAACCACGTTACTCGCCCGTCCCGGGTTGCCGCCGGACGAAAAACCGCCCTCCCCGGAGCGGGAAGGGCGGTTTCCGGGGACCCGGGCGTCAGTCGCCGGACTCCTCGACGAGCTTCAGGGAAATCGAGTTGATGCAGTACCGCTGGTCCGTGGGGGTGGCGTAGCCCTCGCCCTCGAACACGTGCCCGAGGTGGCTGTGGCACGAGGCGCACAGCACCTCGATGCGCCGCATGCCCATGGTGCGGTCCTCGCGCAGCAGCACCGCGTCGGAGTCCGCCGGGTCGTAGAACGACGGCCAGCCGCAGTGGCTTTCGAACTTCGTGCCGCTGCGGAACAGCTCCGCGCCGCAGGCCCGGCACTCGTACACGCCGGTGGTCTTGGTGTCGGTGTACTCGCCGGTGAACGGCCGTTCGGTGCCGGCCTGCCGGAGCACCGCGTACTCCTCCGGGGCCAGCTGCTCCCGCCATTCCTGGTCGGACTTCACCACGCGCGGAGTGGTGCCGACGACGGGTTTCATACCTTTCACCCTTCCCACGTTACCTGGAGAGAAATGCGACCGTGTGCAGCGCGATGTCCCAGGCGGTGACCAGCAGCCCGAGCACGATCAGCACCACGACCAGCGCGGACACCCAGTAGCGCAGCCCGCCGGTGCGGCTGCTGGACTCGGCGAAGTCGGCGACCTGGTCGAGGCACGCCTCGACGGTGAAAGTGGGCCCGGTGCGCTCCATCCGGTCGAGATGGGCGGCGAACGCACGGGCCTCCGGGTCGTACGGATCCAGCCCGACCAGATCCTCGTGGAACCGAGGATTCCAGCCCGGCGGCAGAGCTCCGTTCTCGGCCATGCCTCAACGGTAGGCTATTTGCCCTGTCCTACCCACCTCTGCGGCGCGAGTCACTGTGCTGGCGCACCGCTCCCGAGGCGGGGGTCGCTGTTGATGAGCAACGTGCCGTCGGGTCCGGCGATGACCTGCACGACCTTCGGCGTCGGCGTGCCGCCCTTCGGCGTGAGCATGATCTGCACGTCGGCGGAGCCGTCTTCGTTGTTCTGATGCTTGTACACGCTCGCGCCCTTGTAAGAGGACAGCCCGTTCTGAGCCCAGTAAGAGGCGAACGCGGCTTGATCGCCGAAGGACGCCTGCACAGGCGGAGTCAGCATCGCCCACGTCCCGGGCGATCCGGCGCTCTCGTAGAAATCGACGACTCGGTCGCCCGCTGGCCCCCACTGGACGTTGCCGTTGGACTTGACCGGTGGCGCGGAAGAACTCGGCGTGGTCGACGGACTCGCGGGTGCGGAAGAACTCGCCGGCGGCGGCTGCGCGTTCGACGAGCTGCCGCCCTTGTCCCGGCTGCTGCTCAACACCAGGAACACCACCAACGCCACCACGACAACCGCCGCGGCCCCGCCGGCGAGCAACGCCATCTTCTTCTTCCGCGCCGCCGCAGCCGAAACCTTCGCCCCGGCCCCCGCACCGGAGTAATTCGGCGCAGCAGCAGTAGGCGTCGGCCGCACCGCGGGCTGCGGGCGCGGGGGAGTGCTCGGGAGCGCAGCAGGCCGCGCACCCACCGGCACGAACGCCGCGGTCGGCGTCCGCGGCGGGTTCGACGGAGCCTTCTGCGGGGGTGCCGGTGCCGCAGCACCCGTACGCGCCCACGGCGGCCGGGACCCGTTGCTCCCCGGACCGCGATTGCCCGACAGCAACTGCTGCGGCGCGGCCGGTTCCCCGGTCGCCAGCGCGGCCAGCCGCTCCCGTGCCTCGGCCATGCTCGGCCGCTCGGACGCCTCGCTGCGCAGCAGGCTCATCAGCAACGCGGTCGCCGGGCCGGACTGGGTAGGCGGGTTGACCTGCCCGTTCGCCGCCGCGTACAGGAGTGCGAGCTGGTTCGTGGTGTTGCCGTACGGCGTCTGGCCTTCGATCGCCTGGTACAGCGTCGCGCCGAGGGCGAACACGTCCGAGCTGGGCACCGGGTCGGCGCCGCGGGCCAGTTCGGGCGCGAGGTACGCCGGGGTGCCGCCGATGAGGCCGGTCTGGGTGAGCGTCATGTCGCCGGCCGCGCGCGAGATGCCGAAGTCGGTGATCTTCGCGGTGCCGGTCTCGTCGATGAGGATGTTGCCGGGCTTGACGTCCCGGTGCACGATCCCGGCGCGGTGCGCGGCCACGAGCGCCGCGGCGACCTGCTCGCCGATCCGCGCGACCTGGCCGACCGGCAGCGTGCCCTGTTCGGACAGCACGGCGGACAGGCTCGGGCCGTTGAGGTACTCCATCACCAGGCACGGGTCGCCGCCGTGCTCGGCGACGTCGAACACGACGATCGCGTTGGGGTGCTGGAAGCGGGCGGCGTTCTTCGCCTCGCGCATCGCGCGCTGGCGCATGTTGTCGCGTTCGGCCTCGGAGACGCCCGGCTGCGGCAGGATCTGCTTGATCGCCACGGACCGCTCCAGGCGCACGTCCACGGCGCGCCACACCACGCCCATGGCACCGCTACCAATGTGCTCGACGAGGCGGTAGTGCCCCGCGATCAGCTGCCCGGTGTCGATGACGCCCGCTCCTGACGAAAGTCCCGTGATCGTGGTCGTGCGCAGCACGGATACCCCTCGCGCACCCGAACGAGTGTAGCGGTCGGAAGTACCTGCCCGCCGTCAGCCAGCCGGTGCCGACGGCACGGGAGCTTCCGGCTCGGCGGCGGGGGCGCGCTTCCGCAGCACTCGCACCAATCCTGCCGCTCCAAGGGCCGCGAAGACCGCGTAGCAAGCCAGCAACGCGGGCGGCGTGTCGCCGGTGAGCGCGTCCGCGAAAACGACCACCGCGACGGTTCCCGGGACGCTGCCGAGCGTCGTTCCGGCAAGGTATGGAAGGAGTTTCACGGACGAAACGCCGCACAGGTAGTTCATCGCCGAAAACGGGACGACCGGGATCAGCCGCAGCGACGTGATGGCGAGCACGCCGCCGTCGGAAAGCCGGTCGTTGACCGCGCGGACCGGCGCGCGGTGCAGGTGCCGAAGGATCAAGTCCCGGCCGAGCAGCCGCGCCAGCCCGTACGCCAGCGCGGCCGCGATCGCGGTGGCCGCCAAGGCGATGAACACTCCCGCGACGCTGCCGACGAGCAACCCGGCGGCCAGATTGAAGACCGTCCGCGGAATCGGCGCGACGGTGAGCAACGAGTAAGCCACGAGGAGTACGAGCGGAGTCATCGAT
>NZ_JBHUKS010000034.1:0-1859 GCF_042684085.1 Amycolatopsis silviterrae | reverse complement strand
CCAGGGCGACGATCAGTTTGGTTCTCCCGGACACCCCGCCACGGTACGGCACACGCGGCTACGGTGGCCGCATGGCCAAAAACGGCGATCCGGTCGAATACCAGGTGGGGGAGCGCACCGTCCGGGTGTCGAGCCCGGACAAGGTCTACTTCCCCGAACGCGGCATCACGAAGCGGCAGGTGGTCGAGTACTACCTCGCCGTGGCCGATCCGCTGCTGCGGGCGATCGGCGAGCGGCCGACCACGCTGAAGCGCTACGTCGACGGCGTCACCGGCGAGTGGTTCTACGCCAAGCGCGTGCCCAAGGGCGCGCCGGACTGGCTCGAAACCGCGCGGATCGCCTTCCCGTCCGGCCGCACCGCGGACGAGGTCTGCCCGACCGAACCCGCGGTCTTCGCCTGGGCGGCCAACCTCGGCACCTTCGACTTCCACCCGTGGCCGGTGCGCAGGCCCGACGTCGACCACCCGGACGAACTGCGGATCGACGTCGACCCGCCGGAACGCGCCGGGTTCGCCGACGCGGTCGAGGTCGCCGGCGTGGTCCGCGAGGTGCTCGCCGACGCCGGGCTCACCGGCTACCCGAAGACCTCCGGCGGCCGCGGCGTGCACGTCCTCGTGCGGATCCGCCCGGAGTGGGACTTCATCGCGGTGCGGCACGCGGTGATCGCGCTCGGCCGCGAGGTCGAACGGCGGATCCCGGACAAGGCCACGGTGTCCTGGTGGAAGGAGGAGCGCGGCGGACGCGTCTTCCTCGACTACAACCAGGCCGCGCGGGACCGGACGGTCGCCTCGTCGTGGTCGGTGCGCGGCACCCCGCGTGCTACCGTGTCGACGCCGCTGACCTGGGAGTTGCTCGCCGACGTCGACCCCGACGACTTCGACGTGCTGACCGTGCCCGGCTTCCTCGCCGAGCGCGGCGACCTGCACGCGCCGATGGATGAGCAGGCGTTCGGCCTGGAAACGCTGCTGGAGTGGTACGAACGCGACGACCGCGAGCTCGGCGGCGCGGAGCTGCCGTACCCGCCGGACTACCCCAAGATGCCGGGCGAACCTAAGCGGGTGCAGCCGAGCAAGGCACGGTCCGAATAGGCCCGATCCGACCAGGCGTGATCGGCCGATTGCCGGGTGTGATCACTCTGGGTGATCAACATCGCGGGGAATTTTCCGAAAGTTTCCGCAGGTCGCAGTGAGTTTTTCGAGGTCGGTTACGATGGGGGACGCCGCTGGGCGGTAACGCGCCGGGGTCGGGGTGCGACTATTGCCGGGGCCGGAGGGGAGCCGGGACCGGAGGAGGGAGACCGTCGTGGACGACCTGATCGCGTTCCTCGCCGCGCGCGTCGGACAGCGGCAGGCGCTGATCATGCAGGCGGTGCAGAAGGGCAAAGCCGGGGAGCCGCTGAACCGGGGCGAGGCCAAGGTCGGGCTGGAGGAGCGGGTCCGTTCCCTCGGCGACCTCGAGCTCGACGTGGTCAACCAGATGATCAACGAGATCGAGGCGACTCGGCGGATCATGCTCGCGCATCGGACCACGGTGTCCGAGAAGGTGCCTGGTTTTCCGTTGTATGGCAGTGAGTATTGGTGTGAGACCTGTCATGTGCCTGCGGACGAGGCTGGGTCTAACTGGTGCCTGACGTTGCGGTTGCTGGCGTTGCCTTATGCGGAGCATCCGGATTACAGCGAGCGGTGGCGGCCGTAGGGGCGGTCTCGCTGGTGCGGGTGGGCACCCCGAAGCTGATTGTGATGACGGGCGGCGGGTGCTCGTCAAGGCGGGAAAGATGCCTTGACAAGCACCCGCCGCCCGCATGTGGGCTTCGTATCGGGTTGCGGGGCCGGGCTGGGTGCCTCGATGGGTTGGGTGCA
>NZ_JBHUKS010000033.1:344598-401345 GCF_042684085.1 Amycolatopsis silviterrae | reverse complement strand
ACCCGACCAAGATCCACAACACAAGATCACATCACACCACCCACCACTCCCTGACAAAGCCCTATCAGATTCCCTCAGGGGTCCCCTCACAGACCTTAAGAAACGGGCATAGCGGCGTTAGTCGGGTATTTCGCTGACGCGGGCGTCCTTTATGGACGGTCAGCAGGCGTCAGTCCTGCGGGACCCAGTTCGGCTTGCGCTTCTGCGCGAAGGCCAGAATTCCTTCCTGGCCTTCCTCGCTGGCGAAGAAACCCGCGGACAGCGCGTTCATGTCGGCGAAGCCTTCCGACGGCGTGGCCGGGCGCGGGCGGGCCAGCAGTTCCTTGGTGGCGGCCAGCGCCTTCGGGCCGCCCAGCGTCAGCGACTTGAGATAGCCCTCGACGGTCTTGTCCAGGTCCTCGGACGGCACGCACGCGTTCAGCAGGCCGATCTCCACCGCGCGTTTCGCGTCGAAGACATCGCCGGTCAGGAACAGCTCGTGGGCGGCACGGGCGTTCAGCCGCGGGAGCACCGTCAGGCTGATGACCGCCGGGATGACGCCGATGCGGACCTCCGAGAAGGCGAAGGTCGCCTCCGGGACCGCGACCGCGATGTCGCAGGCCGCGACCATGCCGATGCCGCCCGCGCGAGCGGGGCCGGCCAGCCGGGCGACCACCGGTTTCGGGCTCGTCCACAGCTGGTCCAGGATCTTCGGGAACTCGTTCACGCCCTGGTCGGACGAACCGGCGCCGCGGGCCTCCTTCAGGTCCATCCCGGCGCAGAAGACCGGGCCGGTGTGGGTCAGCTGCACCACGCGCACCGCGTCGTCCTCGCGGGCCTTGTCGAGCGACTCGCTCAGTTCCCGCCGCAGCTGCGCCGACAGCGCGTTGCGGTTGTGCGGGGAGTCCAGGGTGATCGTGGCGATGCCGGCCGCCACCTCGTAGTGCACCAGTTCGTCAGCCATGCCTGACACTTTCGCACACCGCCCGCGGGGCAGCGGGTGTGAAGTTCGTGCACGAAAACCCGTGCACGAAAACTCGTGCATCGCTACCGTGGGGCTATGGCAGAACCGCGCACCGCCGATCTGAAGGCCCTCAAGGCGCTCGCGAACCCCTTGCGGCAGCGGATTCTTGAGCTGCTCACCGCGTCCGGGCCGGCGACGTCGACGACGCTCGCCGAGCGGCTGGGCGTGACCAGCGGCGGGACCAGCTACAACCTGCGGGTCCTGGCGGAGAACGGGTTTGTCGAGGAGCTTCCCGAACGCGCGCGCGGGCGGGAACGCTGGTGGCGCGCGGTGCCGCACGACCTGCGGTTGCCGCCCGCCGACGAGCGCGACGATCCGGCCAAGGCGGCGATCGGCGAGCTGCATCGGCTGTGGCTCGCGGGCGACACCGACCTGTACGAGCGGTTCGAGCGCGAGCGGCCGCAGTTGGGGGAATGGGCGGACGCGATCCCGTACTCGCGCGGTGCGATCACCGTGACGCTGGACGAACTCGGCGATTTCTTCGAGGCGTATCTCGCGTTGCTGCGCCGGTATCAGCGGCCGGCCGACGAGACACCGGAGGGGGCGCGCCGGGTCGAGACGCGGATGCTCGCGTTCCCGGCACCGGGCGGGGAGGAGGCGGTTCAGGACTGAACTGAAGGAAGGCCCTGGGTGCCGAGCGGCCACTCGGCACCCAGGAAAAGGGAAAACGCGCACGATCTCCCGAAGCAAGGAGAACACTTCATGCTGCCCTGGGGCAAATCGCGGCTCGCGGCCGCGATTCTCGTGCTGGGCTCGGTCTTGCCGACCGCCCAGCCGGCACAAGCATCACCGTCCGCGAACGTCACGTTCACTGGCGCTGGCGGAATTACGTTGCACGGCACGGTATTCCGGCCGGACGGACCGGCGAGGTCCGCGATCGTCCTGCAAGGCGGGTCGGACTGGCGGACCCGGGACAACCTGCGGGTGCAGGCCGAGATGTTCACGCGGCTTGGCGTCACGACGCTCGTGTACGACCGCCGTACCAGCGGTTATTCCAAGACCCAGCGCGATTACGGCGTGCTGGCGGACGATCTGGTCTCGGCAGTGCGCGCGTTGCGGGCTCAGTCGGGGACCAAGGAAGTCGGCGTCTGGGGAGTCAGCGAGGGCGCGTGGGTCGCGCCGCTCGCGGCGACGCGGGCGGCGGACATCTCGTATGTGATCACGGTCGGCGGCTCCGGGTTGGGCGGGGCTCGGCAGACCTCGTGGTATTGGGGGAATGTCCTTCGCCACCAAGGGATTTCCGGCTCGCTGCTGACGACGCTGCCGGTGGAAGGCACGCGGTTCGCGATCGGGGCGGGGCTGTTTCCCGAGGCGGACTACGACCCGGTGCCGGTGCTGAGGCGGCTGAAACAGCCGTTGCTGGCGTTGTGGGGCGACCTCGACATCAATCATGCGCCGGTCGATAGTTCCCGGATTTTCGCGGAAGCGCTCACGAGCCATCCGGACCACACGATTCGGTTCGTCGCGGGCGGCGGGCCTGACCTGTACGCGACCAGCGACGCCGGGTTCGACCGGCTGCCCCGGGTCGTGCCCGGCTATTCGGCGGCGGTCGAGCAGTGGCTGGCAGATCGCCGCGGTGTGCACGTGGAGACTGCGGCGTTCACGCAGCGTCCGACGGAAGCGCTCCGGCCGTTGGCGTGGTGGGAATCGGTGTGGGCGCAAGGGATCGCGCTCGTGCTGCTCCTCGGCGGGTTCGTGGTCGGCGGGGTGGTTTCGCTGGTGCGCCGCCGAGGGACGAGGTCGGCGCGGTGGCTGGCCGGGCTGGGAACGGCGACGGTCGCCGGGTTCGTCGCGTTGCTGGGCTGGGCACAGGTGTCCGGGATGAAGGACCTTGGACCGGTCATCGCTGGCCGGCCGTTGCCGTGGCTGGCGGTGCAAGCGCTGGCCGTCGCGACAGTGGTGGCGCTGGCGGTCACCGTGGTAGGGCTGCGGAAACCGGACCGTCAGCGCGGGACGATCGCGCCGCTCGTCGCCGGGCTGGTGTTCGTGCCGTGGGCGGTCTACTGGGGACTGCTCGTGCCGTGAACCGGGCGCGGCCACCCGGGCGCAGCGGGTGGCCGCGGTCCGGGTCAGCCGATCGTCGTGGTGGTGAAAACCGGGCTTGGGTTGGGGAAGCACGCCGTCGGCGCGGTCACGTCGCCGATGATGCTGCTCGCCACGGCCTTGAAGGTCAGGCCGGGGTCGCTGTAGCTGGTGCCGGACAGTTTGGTCTCGATCTTGCCGGAATCGCCTGCCTTGAGGTGGGCGGTGATGGTCGGCAGTTCGAAGGTCGAACCGCCGGCGATCGGGCCGGGGAAGCTGAGCGTCGCGACGCCGTCGGCGACGTTGACCGTCGGCGGGGTGTCGCCGAGGCCGGAGCCGCCGGCGAGGTCCGCGCTGACGTAGGTCGAGTTCGCCGGGATCGGGAACTTCAGCGCGAAGGTGTTGATGTTCTTGACCTTGTTGCCGCCCACGTCGCTCGGGACGGTGTTGGGCGCCGGGTCGATGACGACGTCGAACGCTCCGCCGGGCGCGACCGTCGCGGGCGCGGTGACATCGGCGTTCTGGGTCAGCGACACCTGCTGGGGACCGACTACTGGTGCGTCGGCCTGACAGTCGAAGTTGATCGCGGTCGCGGCGGACGCCGGGGCCGCGAGCGCGATCGGGAGGGCCGCGACCGCGGTGAAGGCAGCCAGCCGGAAAAAGTGAGGTGCTTTCATCTGTGTGCTCCTACCTGCGGGTTTCACGGGGGGAGAGAGAAAGCTGCGCAGCGTTTAGAGAGTTACCGGCAAGTTAAGTAGCGCGTCAAGGATTGACCGTTCACAGGCGCGCACGGTGACGAAAAATGTGAATAGTGCTCACCTCGTGGCGGTAGGGGTGGTCTGATCGGCCGTTCGGGCCTACCGACAGTGGTCCGACAGGGCGAGCCAGGCCAGTTCGGTCCAGCGGCTCCGGGCGGGCTCGGGAACGTCCGGGCCGGGCGAGGCGGCCAGCAGCAGTCCGACGTCCTCGGCGGAGATTCCCGGACGCAGGGCGCGGTCCCGGTGTGCGGTGGCGATCAGGGATTCGATGGCCTCGACGGCGTGCGCGCGCATGGCGTGGAGCGGCTCGGGCGAGAGGTTCGAGAGCGCGGCGCGGAGCAGGCGTTCCTCGCCGAGGTCGACGACGACCCGGCGGATCAGGCTGAGGAGCTCGTCGGCCGCAGTCGTCTGACCGGCGGCGACGCGGGCGGCGGCGCTGTCGAGGACCTCGGCGATCGCGGCGCCGAGGTCTTCCGCGATCTCGCGCACGAGGTCCTGTTTGGTCGGGAAATGCCGGTAGAGGGTGCCGACGGCGACCCCGGCTTCGGCGGCGATCTCGTCCATCCCGGCCTCGGGTCCGCGCGCGATCAGCAGGGTTCGCGCGGAGGTGAGGATCGCCGTCCGGTTTCGTGCCGCGTCCGCTCGCACTGCTCGCTCCTTGCCGTTGAAGGTGAACTGATGGTTCACTATAAAACATGAACGAGTGGTTCAGGTTAGAAAGGGGCTGCGTCGCGGTGGTCACCGGAGCGAACACCGGCATCGGCTTCGAGACCGCCCGTGCGCTGGCCGACCGCGGCGCGCACGTCGTGCTGGCTTGTCGGGATCCGAAGAAAGCGCAGGACGCGGCTCGCCGGATCGGTCCCGGCACGGAGGTGATCCGGGTGGATTTGGCGTCGCTGGATTCCGTGCGGGAGGCGGCGGGCGAGCTGCGCGCCCGGCACGACCGGATCGACCTCCTGATCAACAACGCTGGGGTGACCGGCGTGTCCGGCCGGACCGAGGACGGGTTCGAGATGCAGTTCGGGGTGAACCACCTCGGCCACTTCGCGTGGACGGCGCTGCTGCTCGACCGGCTGCTGGACGTGCCGGGCTCCCGGGTGGTGACGGTCAGCAGCATCGGGCACCGGTTCGGCCGGATCGACCCGGCGGACCTGCGGGCGGCCAGCGGGTACCCGGCGTCGAAACTGGCCAACCTGCTGTTCGCCTACGAACTGGCGAAACGCTTGCGGGGCAAGGAAACCGTCTCGCTCGCCGCCCATCCCGGCGGCGCGACCACCGACATCTTCCGGTACTCGTCGCCGGTGTTCCGGGGCGTGAACCTGGCGGTGGCCCGGCTGTTCGGGCGCACGCCTGAGATGGGCGCGCTGCCGACGCTGAGAGCGGCGACGGATCCCAGTGCGAGCAACGGCGAGTACTACGGTCCCGGCGGGCTTTTCGAGATCGGCGGCTATCCGGAGCTGGTCAAGTCCAGTGCGCGCTCACACGACGAGAGCCTGCAAAAGCAGTTGTGGGAGGCATCGCTGGAGGCGACCGGGGTGGGCTGTCCGGTGTGACGGTCAGGCGGCGGTCCGCAGCAGCCCGGAGATCGCGGCGGCGTACCGGCCGATCACGACGTCCGCGACGCGCGGGTCGTCCGCGAGCGGCTCGGCGATGAAGGCGTTCGGGTCGGCGTCGCGGGCCAGCGCCGCGATCCGGTCCGGCAGCAGGCCGGGGGCCAGAAACCACGACGCGACCACGAGACGCCGGACGCCGCGGGCGCGCAGCCGGGCGGCCGCGGCCGGGATGTCCGGCTGGGTGGCGCTGGCGAACGCCTCGCTCACCGGAAGCCCGAGCTGCTTTTCCCAGCGTGCGGCCAAACCGGCGACGACCGCGTTGGCCTCGGGATTGGACGAGCCGACCGCGCTCAGCAGCACCCCGGTCCCGTTGCGGCGGCGCGCTCCGGCGATCCGGTCGAGGGCGACGGCTTGGAGCGCCGGGTCGGCGCCGAGGACGTCCGACACCTGGATCCGGAAGCCGGGGCACTCCGCGGCCACCTCGCCGACCAGCGCGGGCAGGTCGACCCGGGCGTGAAAAGCGCTGCCCAGCAGCAACGGCACGACGACCGCGGAGCGGTGCCCCTGCGCGTAAAGACCGCGGAGCACGTCGGTGACGCGCGGCTCCGACAGGTCGAGGAACGACTCGTGGACCTCCAGCCCCGGTGCCTGCGCACGGACGACGTCGACCAGCGCCCGCACCGTCGCGGCGGAGCGGGGATCACGACTGCCGTGCGCCACGGCGACCAGGGGAGGCGTCACGAGAACCGCTCTCCGACGAGACCGGCGGCGAGGGTGTCGCCGTCCTTCGGGTCGATCACCAGGAACGCGCCGGTGCGCGGGCTGACGCCGTAGTCGTCCACCGGCAGCGGCTCGGCCAGCTGCAAGGTGACGCTGCCGATGTCGTTCAGCTCCAGGCTTTCCGGGGAGTCCACACTGGACAGTGTCTGCTCGTCGAACCGGGCGTGCAACTCGCTGGTCAGGCCCTGCACGGTCCGGGCGCCGTGCTTGATCAGCACGCGCGCGCCTGCCTTGAGCGGCTTCGAGGACAGCCAGCACAGCGTGCCGGTGATCTCGTCGGTGACCTGCGGCGGCGCGTCGGCGGCCGCGATCAGGTCGCCGCGGCTGATGTCGATGTCGTCGGCGAGCAGCAGCGTCACCGACGTTCCGGCACCGGCTTCGTCGAGCGGTCCGTCGGCGGTGTCGATCCGCTCGACCCGGCTGCGGATGCCCTGCGGCTGCACGACGATCTCGTCGCCGGGACGCACCGTGCCGGCCGCGATCTGGCCGGCGTAGCCGCGGTAGTCCGGGTACTCCGGCGTGCGCGGGCGGATCACGTACTGCACCGGGAAGCGCAGCGCGGAATCGTGCGGATCCGGGGCCACCGGCACGTTTTCGAGGTGCTCCAGCAGCGACGGGCCGTCGTACCACGGGGTTTTCTCCGACCGGGTGGCGACGTTGTCGCCGACCAGCGCGGAAACCGGGATGGTGACGACGGACGCCGGGTCGTAGCCGAGCGATTCCGCGTGCGCGGTGAACTCCTTGGCGATGACGCCGAAGGTGTTCTCGTCGTAGTCGACGAGGTCGATCTTGTTCACCGCCAGCACCAGCTGCGGCACGCCGAGCAGCGCGAGCACGGCCGCGTGCCGCCGGGTCTGCTCGACCACGCCGTTGCGCGCGTCGACCAGCAGCACCCCGAGCTGCGCGGTGGACGCGCCGGTGACCGTGTTACGGGTGTACTGCACGTGCCCGGGCGTGTCGGCGAGCACGAACGACCTCTTCGGCGTCGCGAAATACCGGTACGCGACGTCGATCGTGATGCCCTGCTCGCGCTCCGAGCGCAGGCCGTCGACGAGCAGCGAAAGGTCCGGAGTGGACAGTCCTTTGTCGACAGACGCGCGGGTGACCGCGTCGAGCTGGTCGGCGAGGACGGACTTGGTGTCGTACAGCAGCCGCCCGACCAGCGTGGACTTCCCGTCGTCCACGCTGCCCGCGGTGGCCAGCCTCAGCAGGCTCGACATCAGAAGTAGCCCTCCCGTTTGCGGTCTTCCATGGCCGCCTCGGACATCCGGTCGTCGGCGCGGGTGGCCCCGCGTTCGGTGAGCCGCGAAGCCTGGACCTCGGCGATCACTTCGTCCACAGTGGACGCCGTGGACTCGATCGCGCCGGTGCACGAACCGTCGCCGACGGTCCGGTAGCGCACGCTCAGCTCGCGGACGTCCTCGCCGGGACGCGGACCGCCCCACGGTCCCTCGCTGAGCCACATGCCGTCGCGCTGGTAAACCGCGCGCTGGTGGGCGTAGTAGATGGAAGGCAGTTCGACCTTCTCGCGGGCGATGTAGTTCCACACGTCCGCTTCGGTCCAGTTGGACAGCGGGAACACGCGGACCTGCTCGCCCGGACGGTGCCGTCCGTTGTACAGATTCCACAGCTCCGGGCGCTGCCGCCGCGGCTCCCACTGGCCGAAAGCGTTGCGCAGGCTGAAGATCCGCTCCTTCGCCCGCGCTCGTTCCTCATCGCGGCGACCGCCGCCGAAGACCGCGTCGAACTTGTTCTCGGCGATCGTCTCCAGCAGCGGGGTGGTCTGCAGCGGGTTGCGCAGGCCGTCGGCGCGCTCTTCGAGCCTGCCGTCGTCGATCCAGTCCTGCACCTTCGCGACGACCAGGCGCAGGCCGTGCTTTTCGACGACCTGGTCGCGGAACTCGAGGACCTCGTCGAAGTTGTGCCCGGTGTCCACGTGCAGCAGCGGGAACGGCACCGGCGCTGGCCAGAACGCCTTGATCGCCAGGTGCAGCATCAGCGTCGAGTCCTTGCCGCCGGAGAACAGGATCACCGGCCGGTCGAACTCGCCCGCGACCTCGCGGAAGATGTGGATGGCCTCGGACTCAAGAGCGGCGAGGTTGTCGACAGCCGCGTCGGCCGCCGGTTCCAAAGTCGTCATGCTTCCTTCCTCAGCCATGCAGTCCGCACTCGGTTTTGGACTGCCCGGCCCACCGGCCGCTGCGCGGATCTTGGCCCGCCTCGACCTTCGCGGTGCAGGGCGCGCAGCCGATCGAGAGGTACCCGATCGACACCAGCGGGTTCTCCAGAATCCCGTTCGTATGCAGATAGCCGTTGAACTCTTCGTCGGTCCACGCCGCGATCGGGTTGATCTTCACCAGGCCGTTGCGGTCGTCCCAGGTGACGATCGGCGTGTTCGCGCGGGTCGGCGCGTCCACCCGGCGCACGCCGGTGACCCACGCCGAGTACTTGCCGAGCGTCTGCCGCAGCGGCACCACCTTGCGCAGGAAGCAGCACTGGCCGGGGTCGCGTTCGTGCAGCTTCGGCCCGTACTCCGCGTCCTGCTCGGCGACGCTCTGCTCGGCCTGCGCGTTGACGATCCGCACCTCCGGGTACACCGTCTGCACCGCGTCGCGCACCCCGAGGGTTTCGGCGAAGTGGTAGCCGGTTTCCAGGAACAGCACGTCCACCGCGGGCTTGACCTTCGTGGCGAGGTCGATCAGCACGGCGTCCTGCATGTTCGACGCCACGATGAAGTCGTCGCCGAAGGTCTCGGCCGTCCAGCGCAGCGCCTCCTCGGCGGTCGCCTCGGCCAGTTCCTTCTCGGCGCGTTCGGCCAGCGCCCGGTAGTCCGTCACCGAGGTCACTGCAGCACCCCTTCGTCCGCCCGCAGCGCCCACTGCGGGAACCGTTCGCCCGGCTCGCGGCCCGCGACGTACGCGCGCACCACGCGTTCCACGTACTCGACCAGTTCGCCGGCGGTGACCTTGTGGCCGCGCAGCTTGCGGCCGAATCCGGCGTCGAGGCCGAGACCGCCGCCGAGGTGCACCTGGAAGCCCTCGACCTGGTTGCCGTCGGCGTCGGTGACGATCTGGCCCTTGAGCCCGATGTCCGCGGTCTGCACGCGGGCGCAGGAGTTGGGGCAGCCGTTGAGGTGCACCGAGACCGGCGTTTCCAGCTGGGCGTTGATGTCGGCGAGCGACTTCTCCAGGTCCGCGACCAGCTGCTGCGCGCGCACCTTCGTCTCGACGATCGCGAGCTTGCAGAACTCCAGCCCGGTGCACGCCATCACGCTGCGCCGCCACGGCGACGGCTTGGTCTGCAGGCCCAGTTCGGCCAGTTCCGTCTGCAGCGCGGGGACCTTGTCCTCGGGCACGTCGAGCACGACCAGCTTCTGGTGCGGGGTCAGCCGGACCCGCTGCGATCCGGCCCGCTCGGCCGCCCCGGCGACCGCGACCAGCGTGCTGCCCGACACCCGTCCGGCGATCGGCGCGGCCCCGACGTAGTAGTTGCCGTCCTTCTGCCGGTGCACGCCGACGTGGTCGACCGGCGTCGCGGGGTTCTCCGGCGGCGGGCCGTCGATCAGCTTCCGCTTGAGGTACTGGGTTTCGAGGACTTCGCGGAACTTTTCGATGCCCCAGTCCTTGACCAGGAACTTCAGCCGCGCCCGCGAACGGAGCCGCCGGTAGCCGTAGTCGCGGAAGATCGAGACGACGCCTTCCCACACCTGGGGCACCTCGTCCAGCGGGATCCACGCGCCGACCCGCTGCGCGAGCATCGGGTTCGTGGACAGCCCGCCGCCGACCCACAGGTCGAGGCCGGGGCCGTGCTCGGGGTGGTTGACGCCGACGAAGGCGATGTCGTTGATCTCGTGCACGATGTCCGGCAGCCCGGAGATCGCGGTCTTGAACTTGCGCGGCAGGTTGGCGAAGCGCGGGTCGCCGATGTAGCGCTCGAGGATCTCGTCGATCGCGGGGGTGGCGTCGAGCACCTCGTTCTCGGCGATGCCGGCGACCGGGGAGCCGAGCACGACGCGCGGGCAGTCGCCGCACGCCTCGGTGGTGCTCAGGCCGACGGCCTCGAGCCGGGACCAGATCGAGGGCACGTCCTCGATCTGGATCCAGTGGTACTGGACGTTCTGCCGGTCGCTGATGTCGGCGGTGTCGCGCGCGTGCTCCTTCGAGATCTCGCCGATCACCCGCAGCTGCTCGGTGGTGAGCGCGCCGCCGTCGATGCGGACGCGCATCATGAAGTAGCGGTCGTCCAGCTCTTCGGGCTCCAGCAGCGCGGTGCGGCCGCCGTCGATGCCCGGCTTGCGCTGGGTGTAGAGGCCGAACCAGCGGAACCGGCCGCGCAGGTCGCCCGGGTCGATCGAGTCGAAACCCCGGTGCGCGTAGATGTTCTCGATCCGGGCCCGGACGTTGAGCGGGCTGTCGTCCTTCTTCGAGCGCTCGTTCGGGTTCAGCGGCTCCCGGTAACCGAGCGCCCACTGACCCTCGCCGCGCTTCTGGCGCGGCCGGGCCGCGCGGCCCTTCGCGGGCGTTTCACGCGTGGGTGCGGACATGGAGATCCTCCGGGCGGGGTTGTCGAGGCGGCTCCGGCGGCCCGCCGCGGCGTCGATGCGGGGCGGGAGCGGGGCCGGACGGTCCAGGTGGTGGGCTGGGCAGGCTTTGCGCGGGAGTCAGCGAACAGGCCGGCAGAGCGCGCTCGCGACCCGGAGAAGGTCGACGTGGCGGCGCGCCACGAGAAGGACACCGGCAGGACTCACCGGCTCAGATTGCCACGAGGGCCGAACGTCGTCCAAGGGCGTCCGGATCGTGGGAGAAGGCTCACTCCGGCGGTGCGAAACCGCCGCGGATGTGCATTGGCCGGGCGATCTGCCAGGTCTTTCCCGGCTTTCGGACGCTTCGTGGGACAGCTGTGGCTGCTGGGCAGCCCGGTGCTCGACGGGTGCCGCATCGTTCGGCGGCCGAACTTTCCGCCGGATGGCGCAGGGGGTTCCGGCGCGGCGGGGCAAGGACCTTCGCGTCCGTGCGGGGCACCTTGAGGGAACCTGATTCCGATGTCAGGACTTTTTGATGGTCCGTGAGGGGAACCTTCACGGACTCTGATTCCCTCAGGGTTCCCTTCACGGACTTCAGGACCTCGCTCCCCGCCGCCCATTCCGGGTCCGTGGACTGGGCGCCGCGCCTGCCGCGCAGCCTAAGTTACTGCCGTCGGTGCGGCAGGGGAGAATGGGTGTCGTGCCTGTTCCCGACACTGCCCGTCCGCCCGCCGGACTTCCCGAGACCGCGCTCGCGGGCCTCGGCACCCGCCCGTTCGGCGTGTACGTCCACGTGCCGTTTTGCGCGACCCGCTGCGGCTACTGCGACTTCAACACCTACACCGCGGGCGAACTCGGCTCCGCCGCCTCGCCGCGGTCGTGGCTGGACGCGTTGCGCCGGGAGCTGGAGCTGGGCGCGGAAATCCTCGGCGGCGCGCCCCCGGCGGAGACGGTGTTCGTCGGCGGCGGGACGCCGTCCATGCTCGGCGCGGACGGGCTGGCCGAGGTGCTCGACGGCGTCCGGTCGGTGTTCGGGCTTGCGCCGGGCGCCGAGGTGACGACCGAATCGAACCCGGAGTCCACCTCGCCCGAGTTCTTCGCGGGCATCCGTGACGCGGGTTACACCCGGGTGTCGCTGGGCATGCAGTCCGCGGCCCGGCACGTGCTGAAGGTGCTCGACCGCGTGCACACCCCCGGCCGTCCGGTCGACGCCGCGCGCGAAGCCCGTGCCGCTGGGTTCGAGCACGTCAACCTCGACCTTATTTACGGCACGCCGGGGGAGCGGGTCGAAGATCTGCGCGCGTCGCTCGACGCGGTTCTTTCCGCGGGCGTCGATCACGTGTCGGCGTACGCGCTGATCGTGGAGGACGGCACCGCGCTGGCCCGTCGCGTCCGGCGCGGCGAGCTGCCCGCTCCCGATGACGACACGCTCGCCAGCTACTACGAGTTGATCGACTCTGTCCTCGCCGGTGCGGGCCTGACCTGGTACGAGGTGTCGAACTGGGCGACCGACGAGGCCGCGCGGTGCCGGCACAACCTCGGCTACTGGCAGGGCGGCGACTGGTGGGGCGCCGGTCCGGGCGCGCACAGCCACGTCGGCGGCGTGCGGTGGTGGAACGTCAAGCATCCGGCCAAGTACTCCAGCCTGCTCGCGGAAGGGCAGAGCCCGGAGGCCGACCGCGAGGTGCTCGCCGAGGAAGACCGGCACCTGGAGCGGATCATGCTGGAGCTGCGGATCTCCGACGGGCTGGCGTTGTCCGCGCTCGACGACGCCGGAGTGAAGGAAGCGCGGGCGGCGGCCGCGGAGGGGTTGCTCGAAGTGTCCGATTTGGACAGTCGAGGCCGCGCGGTGCTCACCGATCGCGGCCGGTTGCTCGCGGATGCCGTGGTCCGGCGGCTGGCCGGCTGAATTTTCGCCCGCCGGGCATAAATCCGTTCGATCGTTTGTTGGGCTAAGCATACGAGCGAGGGAGACGCGTATGCCGCAAGCGGTCAGATACGGCGAACACGGCGGGGTCGAAGTGCTGGAGCTGGCCGAAGTGCCCCGGCCGGCACCGGAATCCGGGCAGGTGCTCGTACGGGTCCGGGCCGCGGGCATCAATCCGGGGGAAGCGAAGATCCGGGTGGGCGCGCTCGCGGACCGCTGGCCGTCCACCTTCCCGTCCGGGCAGGGCAGCGACCTGGCCGGCGTGGTGGTCGAGCTGGGTGCGGACGTCGAAGAAATCCAGGCGGGGGACGAGGTCGTCGGCTTCGTGCACACCCGTTCCAGCCACGCCGAGTACGTGCTCGTCCCGGCGGAGCATCTCGTCCCGAAGCCGGACGGGCTGTCGTGGGAGGTCGCGGGCGGCTTGTTCGTCGCCGGAACGACCGCGTACGCCGCGGTCCGGGCGGTGTGCCCGCGCGAGGGCGAGACGATCGTCGTGTCCGGGGCGGCCGGCGGGGTCGGTTCGCTGGCCGTGCAGCTGGCGAAGCTGACCGGCGCGACCGTGATCGGCATTGCCGGCGAAGCCAACCACGAGTGGTTGCGCGAGCACGACATCGTGCCGATCGCGTACGGCGAAGGGCTCGAAGAGCGGCTCCGGGAGCTGACCGGCGACCAGGTGCACGCGTTCATCGACACCTACGGCGAGGGCTACGTCGAGCTCGGTTTGCGGCTCGGCGTCTACCCGGGCCGGATCGACACGGTGGTCGATTTCGCCGCCGCCGAGACGTACCGCGTGAAGACCGAGGGCAACCTGGCCGGAGCGACCGCCGAGGTCATGCGCGACCTGGTTGCCTTGGCGGACAAGGGATTGCTCGACGTCCCGATCGCCGCGACGTATCCGCTGGCCGAGGTGCAGGCCGCCTACCGCGAGCTGGAACAGGGTCACACGCGCGGCAAGATCGTGCTTACTTTCTGACCATCGCCGCCAGCCCGGCCACGAACGCCTCCAAGGCGAATTCGAGCCGGGCCTGGCTGGTGTCCGCGTTGAAGAACTCCCCGGCCTGCAACAGGTTCGGGAACGCGCTCGCGGGCAGCGACTGCATGTAGTCGGCCATCTGCCGCTCGCGCTCGCTCATCTCCGCCGGGTCGTAATCGCCGAACGTCCAGCCGCTGGCCTCGTACGCGAAGGCCTTGGTGTACGTGCTCAACGCGTCTCCGGCGAACACTGCCTGCTGCAGATCCAGGCCGCCCGCGCGCAGCAGCTGAAGCATTACTTCGCCCTGCCGCAGTGAGTTCGGCGTAACCGGAATCGGGGTCTGCCACGCGACTTTCGCGATGCCCGGATACGCCATCATCGCCCGGATCTGGTGCCGTACTTGCTCTTTGACCTGTTCGGTCCACCGCCGCGGATCCGGTTCCGGGCACGGCACCTCGCTGAGCGCCGCGTCGAGCATCAGCTCGTCCAGTTCCTCTTTGTTGGCCACGTACGCGTAAAGCGACGCCGGGCCGGTCTCCAGCTGCTGCGCGACCCGCCGCATCGAAACGGCGTCGATGCCCTCGGCGGCCAGGATTTCGAGCGCGGTCTTCACGATCAGGTCCTGCGACAGCATCTGCTTGGCGGCGCGCCGGCGCGGGCTCGGCGTCCGGCGCCACGGCGGGGGCGGTGCGTTCATCCCCGAAGCCTAGACGAACCCGGCCCTTGACGCGAACGGTGTTCGTGAGTACAACTGGACTCGTACGCGAACGACGTTCGTTAAGGAGAATCAGCATGTCGCAGCACGAAGAAGTCCTGTCCGTTCTCTCCCGCCTCGCCGATGCCTGGAACAGCGGCGACGCTGACGCTTACGGCGCTCTGTTCACCGAGGATGCTGACTACGTCACCTTTTTCGGGTACCGGTCCGTCGGCCGCCAGGCGATCGCGGACTCGCACCGGGAGCTGTTCCAGGGGCCGCTGAAAGGCTCGAAGCTCACCGGCTTCGGCGACCCGCGGGTGCGGTTCCTGCGGGACGACGTCGCGGTCATCGTGACCGGCGGCGGCTCGTCGCTGACCGGCGGCGACGACCCGGCGGCGGAAGGCCGCGAGAGCACGTTGACCTACGTGCTGGTGCGGGGCGACGAGGGCTGGCGGATCACCGCGTTCCAGAACACCCGGGTTTCGAAGCCGTGGGAAGCATGAGGACGGTTCCGGGACCGGGTCCGGGAGGGCTTTCAGGCAACGCTGGCCGAACTCGGGGCAACCGGCGCTGGGCGGAGCGGGGGAAGGCGCGTACCGTGGATGACGCGACTTAGGTAAACCTTACTGAAACAGGGGTGTTCGATGGCCGAAGGTCCGGCGCGCAAGGGGAGGACCGCGGTGCGGCTGGAGGTGCTGCGCAAGGAGCACCTCACTCCGCACATGATCCGGATCGTGGCCGGCGGCGACGGGCTGCGCGACTTCCGGGCGAACGAGTTCACCGACGCGTACGTGAAGGTGATCTTCAAGGTGCCGGGGGTGGAGTATCCGGAGCCGTTCGACCTGAACCGGATCCGCGAGGAGCTGCCGCGCGAGCACGCGCCGCGGCTGCGCACGTACACCGTCCGTTCGTACGACCAGGCGGCCGGCGAGCTGGTGCTCGACTTCGTGGTGCACGGCGACGAGGGCCTCGCCGGTCCGTGGGCGCAGGGTGCGCAACCCGGTGACGAGCTGCTGCTGGCCGGTCCGGGCGGGGCGTACGCGCCGCGCGCCGACGCTGGCTGGCACCTGCTGGTCGGCGACGAATCGGCGTTGCCCGCCATCGCCGCTGCGCTGGAAGCGCTGCCGGCTGGGGCGCTGGCGCACGTGTTCCTGCTCGTGTCGGACCAGTCGGAGCACCAGGCGCTCGCGACGAAGGCCGACGCGCAGGTCACGTGGCTGCACCGTTCGGCGGCCGACGATCTGGTGGCGGCGGTGAAGGCGCTGCCGTGGCCGGACGAGGACGTGCACGCGTTCGTCCACGGCGAGGCCGGCTTCGTGCGGGAGCTGCGACGGTACCTGTTCACCGAGCGCGGTGTCGACCGGGATTCCGTGTCGCTGTCCGGATACTGGCGCGAGGGCAAGAACGACGAGGCCTGGCGCGAGGAAAAGGCAGCGGAGCGGAAAGCGGCCGACTCGGCGTAAGGTCGCCGGCATGGCGACCGAGGTGAAGGTGGAGGCCGATCCGGCCGACGCGGGTTTCGACGGGGCACGGCTGCGGCGGATCGACCGGCGTTTCGCCCGGTACGTCGACGACGGTTTGCTGCCGGGATTCCTCGCGGTGGTGAGCAGGCACGGCCGGATCGTGCACGTGGCGTCGCACGGCGCGCGGGACGTCGAGGCCGGCGCCCCGGTCGAGACCGACACGATCTGGCGGATCTTCTCGATGACGAAGCCGGTCACCTCGGTGGCGGCGATGACGTTCGTCGAGGAAGGCCTGATCGACCTCACCGACCCGATCTCGCGGTGGCTGCCGGAATTCGCCGAGCCGCGGGTGTACGCGAAGGGCTCGGCGCTGGCCCCGGTCACCGAACCGGCGACCGAGCCGATCCGGTTGTGGCACCTGCTTTCGCACACCTCGGGTCTCACCTACGGCTTCCACCACACGCATCCGGTCGACGCGGTCTACCGGGCGGGCGGGTACGAATGGGGGACGCCGCCGGGGCTGGACCTGGCGGCGTGCACCAAGGCGTGGGCGCAGTTCCCGCTCGTGTTCCAGCCGGGTGCGGAATGGAACTACTCGGTGGCCACCGACGTCCTCGGCAGGCTGATCGAGGTGCTGGCGGGGAAGCCGCTCGACGAAGTGTTCGCCGAGCGGATCTTCGGGCCGCTGGGCATGACGGACACCGGGTTCTGGACCTCCGACACCGACCGTCTCGCGGCCCTGTACCTGCCCGCGCCTAAGACGAAACAGCTGGTGCGCAACGACGCCTTCGGGGCAGTGGGCACGTCGCGCCCGGCTTGCCTTTCGGGCGGCGGCGGCCTGGTGTCGACGGCTGCGGACTACCACCGGTTCACCCAGATGCTGTTGCGCCGCGGCGAACTCGACGGCGTGCGGGTGCTGAGCCCGCGGACGGTGGACCTGATGACGGCGAACCACCTGCCGGGGCACGTGGACCTGGAGGCGTACGGCCGTCCGCTGTTCGCGGAGATGCCTTTCGACGGGTACGGATTCGGGCTGGGGTTCTCGGTCCTGATCGACTCGGTGAAGGCGAAAACCCTTGCCACACCGGGGGAGTACGCGTGGGGCGGGGCGGCTTCGACGGCGTTCTGGGTGGATCCGGACGAGGATCTGACGGTGGCGTTCTACACGCAGCTGCTGCCGTCGTCGACCCACCCGATCCGGCAGCAGCTGCGGCAGCTGGTTTACCAGGCGATGCTGGACTGAGCTTTACGGCACTCGCTGCGGGCGTCCGTGAGGGGAACCCTGAGGGAATCAGATTCCCTCAGGGTTCCCCTCACGGACTTCACGCGGTCAGCTTCGGAATCACCTGCGCCCCGTACTCGGCCATCGTCTTCTCCCGCTCGTCGTGCATCAGGTACAGCGCGAACTGGTCCACCCCCAGCTCCGCCAGTTCCTCCAGCCGCGCGACGTGCGCCGACGCCGGACCGAGCAGGCAGAACCGGTCGACGATCTCGTCCGGGACGAACGCGGTCGACGGGTTGCCGGCGCGGCCGTGGTGGGAGTAGTCGTAGCCTTCGCGCTCGCGGATGTAGTCCGTCAGCTCGCGCGGCACGGTGCCCGACGAGCCGTATCGCGCGACTAGATCCGCGACGTGATTGCCCACCATTCCGCCGAACCAGCGCAGCTGTTCCCGTTGGTGCGCCAGGTCTTCGCCGACGTACGCCGGGGCCGCGACGCAGATTGTGATCCCGCCTGGATCGCGGCCGGCGGCTCGTGCGGCGTCCCGGACCGCGCCGATGGTCCAGCGGGCGATCGCCGGGTCGGCGCATTGCAGGATGAAGCCGTCCGCGTGTTCGCCGACCGTTTGCAGCGCCTTCGGCCCGTACCCGGCCATCCACATTTCCAGCCGCCCGCCGCGGATCCACGGGATGCGGACGGCGGTGTCGTTCATCGTGACCTCGCGGCCCTCGGCGAGGTCTTTCACCATCCGCATGCATTCCCGCACCGTGGCCAAAGTGGACGGTGGACGGCCGACGACCCGGTGCGCGGAGTCGCCGCGGCCGATGCCGCACACGGTGCGGTTGCCGTACATGTCGTTGAGCGTGGCGAAGGTCGACGCCATCACCGACCAGTCCCTGGTGCCGGGGCTGGTCACCATCGGCCCCACCACCAGCGACGACGTCGCCGCGAGGATCCGCGAGTAGATCACGAACGGTTCCTGCCACAGCACGCACGAGTCGAACGTCCAGCCGTACCGGAACCCGGCGTCCTCGGCGGCCTGCATCATCCGCACGACCTCCGCCGCGGGCGGGTCGGTCTGCAGCACGATCCCGAAATCCATCAGGCGGCCCTCAATTCAAGTATTGATTGAGTTCGCGGGAAAGGAATTTGCCGTGTCCAGGGCTGCCGTGGAACCCGTCCGGCGAGACCACGACCCGACCGCGCGACAGTACAGTGTGGACCTTCCCGGAGAGCGAAAACCCTTCGTACGCCGAGTAGTCCACGTTCATGTGGTGCGTTTCCGCGGAAAGGGTCTGCTGCGCTGACGGGTCGTACACCACGATGTCCGCGTCCGAGCCCGCCGCGATTACGCCCTTGCGCGGGTACAGGCCGAACATCCGCGCGGGGGTCGCCGAGCACGTCTCGACCCAGCGGCCCAGCGAGATCTCGCCCGCGACTACTCCCTGGTGCAGCAGGTCCATCCGGTGCTCGACGCCTGGCATCCCGTTCGGGATCGCCCGGAAGTCGCCGCGTCCCAGCTCCTTCTGGTCCTTGAAACAGAACGGGCAATGGTCGGTCGACACCACGGACAGGTCGTTGGTGCGCAGCCCGCGCCACAGATCCGCCTGGTGCTTTTTCTCCCGCAGCGGCGGGGAGGCGACGAACTTGGCACCCTCGAAGTCGGGCTTGGCCAGGTCCTCAATGGACAGATAGAGGTACTGCGGACAGGTTTCGGCGAAGACGTTCTGCCCGTTGTCCCGTGCTTCCGCGACCGCGGCGAGCGCCTGTGAAGCTGACAGATGCACGATGTACAGCGGGGATCCGGTCACCTGGGCGAGCCGGATCGCTCGTGAGGTCGCCTCGCCTTCGAGTTCGGGCGGGCGGGTCAGGCCGTGCTGCACTGGGTCGGTGTTCCCGGCGGCGACCGCTTGCGCGGCGAGTTCGTCGATCGCGATGCCGTTTTCCGCATGCATCATGATCGTCGCGCCGATCTCGCGCGCCTGCTGCATGGCGCGCAGGATCTCCCCGTCCGTCGAATAGAAAACGCCGGGGTAGGCCATGAACATCTTGAAACTGCCGACGCCGCCGTCGACGCACGCCCGCATTTCCTTCAGCGTGGAGTCGTTGACGTCCGACACGATCATGTGGAACCCGTAGTCGATCGCGCAGTTGCCGTCCGCTTTGGCATGCCACTTGTCCAGTGTGGACAGCAGGGAGGTTCCCTTGGCCTGCACGGCGAAGTCGATGATCGTCGTCGTTCCGCCCCAGGCGGCGGCGATGGTGCCGGTCTCGAAGGAATCGACCGAATGCGTGCCGCCGAAGGGCATCTCCATGTGCGTGTGCGCGTCGATTCCGCCCGGCAGCACGTACTTTCCGGTCGCATCAAGAGTTTCGTCGCCGGTCAGCGTGCCGGGTGTGCCTACCGCCGCGATGGTTTCGCCGTCCACCAGCACGTCGGCGGTGATCGCGCCGGACGGCGAAACTACTTGCCCGCCTTGGATAAGGGTAGTCATCAGGCCTCCGCGAGCGGGCCGTAGCTGTCCGGGCGGCGGTCGCGGTAGAACTGCCACAGATCGCGGACCTCGGCGAGCCTGCCCATGTCGAGATCGCGGACCACGATCTCTTCCTCGGTGTCCGACGCGGCCTCGCCGACGAGCTGGCCGCGCGGGTCCGCAAAGTACGATTGGCCGTAGAAGTCGTTGTCGCCCAGCGGTTCCACGCCTACCCGGTTGATCGTGCCCACGTAGTACTCGTTCGCTACGGCGGCGGCGGGCTGCTCCAGCCGCCACAGGTACTCCGACAGCCCGCGACTCGTCGCCGACGGGTTGAACACGATTTGTGCCCCGGCGAGCCCGAGCGCGCGCCAGCCTTCGGGGAAGTGCCGTTCGTAGCAGATGTACACGCCGATCCGGCCGACGGCGGTGTCGAATACCGGGTAGCCGAGGTTGCCGGGCTTGAAGTAGAACTTCTCCCAGAATCCCTTCACCTGCGGAATGTGGTTCTTGCGGTGCATTCCGAGGTATTTCCCGTCGGCGTCGATCACCGCCGCGGTGTTGTAGTAAACACCCGGCTGTTCCTGTTCGTACATCGGCACCACGAGCACGACGCCGTGCCGTTCGGCGACCTCCTGCATCAGCTTCGTGGTGGGGCCGTCCGGGATCGCCTCGGTGTAGGAGTAGAAATCCGCGTCCTGCACCTGGCAAAAATACGGGCCGTAGAACAGTTCCTGCAGGCACACCACTTGCGCGCCTTGCGAAGCCGCCTTGCCGATGGCGTCGACCGCGTTCGCGATCATCGACTCCTTGTCACCCGTCCACCGCTGCTGGATCAAGCCGGCTCGGACCGTGTCAGACACTGGTTTCCTCCTCGTTCCGGTGCGCGTTCAAAGGAAGGCTGAGCAGGACGTACGCGACGAAAGCGCCGACGAAGCCCATTGCCCAGTTATAGTCGTACAGAGGTTTCAGGAAAGGGATCAATCCGTCCGCCGGGAACGGCCCGCCGTAGGCGCCGCCGACCGCGAGCACCGCGCCGAGCAAGGTCGCGACGAGCGCGCGCCAGTGCCAGCCCGCGGTGAACCAGTACTGCCCGCTGGGCAGGTACAGGTCGGCCAGCTTCAGCCGGGTCCGCTTCACCACCCAGTACCCGGCGACGAGCACGCCTGCGACCGAGCCGAGCAGCCCGCCGTAGAAGCCGAGCCAGGCGAAAATGTAGATGTCCGGGTCGGAGTACAGCCGCCACGGCTGGATCAGGATGCCGATCACGCCGGTGATCAGCCCGCCGAGCGCGAAGGTGATCCGCTTGGGGAAGGCGTTGGAGAAATCGTAGGACGGGCTGACGACGTTCGCCGCCAGGTTGGCCGAGATCGTCGCCAGCACCAGCGCGATCAGCGCGACGACCACCACGACCGGGCTGGAGAACTTGTCCGCCAGCTGCGCCGGGTCCCAGATGTCCTGCCCGTAGAGCACGTGCCCGCCGGACGTGGTGAGGATCGCGACGATCGCGATGAACGTCATCGTCGTCGGCAGCCCGAAGATCTGCCCGCGCATCTGCTTGCGCTGGCTGCCGCCGAAGCGGGTGAAGTCCGGCATGTTCAGCGAAAGCGTCGACCAGAACGCGATCATCGCCATCAGCGACGGCGCGAACACCTTCCAGAACTCCGGCCCCCAGCCCAGTTTTCCGTTGTCGTGCAGGATCGGGCCGAGCCCGCCCGCCTTCACCAGCACGTAGCCGAGCAGGATCAGGAACCCGACCGACACCAGCGGCGCGGTCCAGTTCTCGAACTTGCGGACCGCCTCCATGCCGCGCCAGATGATCAGCATCTGCACGAGCCAGAACACCGCGAACGACAGCCACAGCGTCCAGTGCTGCCCGGCGATCACCGCCGAATCGCGCCAGCCGGATCCGGCGAGGCGCCCGACGATCACGTAGATCGCCTCGCCGCCCACCCAGGTCTGGATGCCGAACCAGCCGCACGCGATGAACGCGCGCAGCAGCGCGGCCAGGTTCGCGCCGCGCAGGCCGTAGAACGCGCGGGCGAACACCGGGAACGGGATGCCGTATTTCGTGCCCGCGTGGCTGTTGAGCAGCATCGGTGCGAGCACGACCAGGTTGCCGATCGTGATGGTGATCAGCGCCTGCAGCCAGTTCATGCCGAGCGCGATGAGCGACGCGGCGAGTGCGTAGGACGGGATGTTGTGCGCCATGCCCATCCACAGCGCGAAATAGTTGTAGGTCGTCCAGGTCCGCTTCTCGACCGGGACCGGGGCCAGTTCGTCGTTGAAGAACCGGCTGCCTCGCAGCGCCCGCACGTCGCCGAGGTCCACCCGGCTGTGCTCACGTGTCGTCGGCTCCATTGCGGAATCCTGCGCGCCGGGCGGGGGCCGGGGGCAGAGACAGACTGTTCACTG
This sequence comes from Amycolatopsis silviterrae, assembly GCF_042684085.1. Classification (NCBI taxonomy): domain Bacteria; kingdom Bacillati; phylum Actinomycetota; class Actinomycetes; order Pseudonocardiales; family Pseudonocardiaceae; genus Amycolatopsis; species Amycolatopsis silviterrae. The sequence continues at coordinate 379,539 of NZ_JBHUKS010000033.1, read as the reverse complement.
TTCGGACGCCCTTGGCGCAGTCTGTCGATTGCGCCGGGCCGCGCCGGAGTGCATGACCTGCGTCACACCCTGCTCGTCACGCGCGGGCAAACGGCGGAAACATCTCCACCGGATCTCCACATCTCACCCGGATGGCCTCCACGGCGATTGCTTAAAGTCAGCGGCATGGACAATGGGGGAAGACGGGTGCTGGTCGTGGAAGACGACCTCACCATCGCCGCGTCGATCGACGCCCGGTTGCGCGCCGAGGGATTCTCGGTCGAGGTCGCGCACGACGGCCCCGCCGCGGTCGAGGCGGAGGCGGCGACCAGCCCGGACCTGGTGGTCCTCGATGTGATGCTGCCCGGCTTCGACGGGCTGGAGGTGTGCCGCCGGATCCAGGCACGACGGCCGGTGCCGGTGCTGATGCTCACCGCGCGCGCCGACGAGACCGACCTGCTGGTGGGCCTCGGCGTCGGCGCGGACGACTACCTCACCAAACCGTTCTCGATGCGTGTGCTGTCCGCGCGGATCCAGGCGCTGCTGCGGCGGGTGGAGCGGTCCTCGGCGGCGGCCGGGGAGCGGATCGTGCTGGGGGACTTGGAGATCGACATCGCGGAGCGGCGGGTTCGCCGAGGGGGCGAACCCGCCCAGCTGACCCCGATCGAGTTCGACCTTCTGGTGCATTTCGCGCGCCGGCCGCGGGCGGTGCAGCCGAGGGAACGGCTGCTGAGCGAGGTGTGGGACTGGGACGTGCACGCGACCGGAGCCGGCACCCGGGCGGTGGACAGTCACATCAAAGCGTTGCGGCGGAAGCTGGGGGCGGACTTGATCCGGACGGTGCACGGGGTCGGGTACGCGCTGGAGGTGCCGGCGTGAGGGTGCTGCTCGCGAAGGCCGTCGACCTGCTGCCCCGGCCGCTCGATCCGATCCGGTCGGTGAAGCTGAAGCTGGCGATCCTGATGGTGGCGTCCGGCGGGATCGCGTTCGGGTTCTTCCGCTACCAGATCGGCTGGCTGCCGCCGCAGACGACGATCATGGCGATGGTGATCGCGCTGGTGACGTCGCAGATCCTGGCGCACGGCATGACCCGCCCGCTGCGCGAGATGACCGCCGCCGCGGGCGCGATGGCCAAGGGCGACTACACCCGCCGGGTCCGCGCGACGGCCCGCGACGAGGTCGGCTCGCTGGCCGAGGCGTTCAACCGGATGGCCGCCGACCTGTCCACCGCGGACCAGCAGCGCCGGGAACTGATCGCGAACGTCTCGCACGAACTGCGGACGCCGATCACCGCGTTAAACGCTGTGCTGGAGAACCTGGTGGACGGGGTCGCCTCGCCGGATCCGGCGACGTTGCGCACCGCGCTGAACCAGACCGAACGCCTGGGCAGGCTGGTCACCGAGCTGCTGGACCTGTCGCAGATCGACGCCGGAACCCTGCCGCTGGACCGGTCGCCGGTCGACCTGGCGGACTTGCTGGCCGAGGTCGCCGCCGAAGCGGAGGCGATGGCCGCGGCGGCGGGCAGGGGAGTCCGGTTCACGGTCTCGGTGACCCCGCCGGGCGCGACCGTGCCCGCCGACCGGGAACGGCTGTACCAGGTGGTGGTGAACCTGCTGGAAAACGCCGCCCGGCACGGTCCCGCCGGGGGAGAGGTGGCGGTGCTGGCGCGGGTCGAGGCCGGGGAAGCTCGGATCGAGGTGCACGACCAGGGCCCGGGAATCCCGGAACCGGACCGGGACCGGGTGTTCGAACGGTTCACCCGGGGAGAACGCGCCGGGGGCGGCGGGACCGGGCTGGGGCTGGCGATCGTGCGATGGGTGGTGGAACTGCACGGCGGGACGGTCGCGGTGGTGGACGCGGAGCCGGACCGGGCGGGGGCCGGGAGCGCTGGCGGGCCGGGGTGCCGGATCCGGGTGACGTTGCCTGCTTGAGCCGGGAGTGTGGGGCGGCGGCTGGCTGGTTTTGACGGTCTGGTGGAGCGGATCGTCGCTGGGCGAGCGGTCGCGGTGGCTGCTGAGCCATAACCACCTGGCCGTCGCCAGCCCGGTGAGGCCAGCGACCGGTCGCGGTGGCGGGCCGCCCGCGTTGCCCGGCGGATGCCTGCCTGGCTGAAACACCTCGGCCCGCCGCCCGCCTTCCCCCGGTTCCCGTCCTGGCCGAGGAAGCGAAGTTCCCTCCGAAGTTTGCGATTGCGAAGAGAGGTTTCATGTCCGAGCACGTCGAAGTCCGGCCCGCGCACGCGGTTCCGCCCGGGATTGTGGTGATCGACCAGCGGCGTCCGGGACCGCGGCCGTTGTTCGCCCGGGCCGGGGCGGCGGTGCCCGCCGGGGCGAGGGTGGCGGCGGTGGCGGTCGCGGTGGCCGCCGCGACGTTCGTGCCCGTGGACCGGCCCGGGATCGGCTGGGTGCTGGTGGCGGCGCTCGCGGGCATCGCGGTGGTGGTCGTGCGAAAGGGACTGCGGTGGCGTCGCGCGGGGTGGGGTGTGCTGGCGGTCGCGTTGCTGAGCGTCGGCGCGGTGCGCGCGGCGGATTGGCTGTTCGTGCTGTGTGTGCTGGCGGCGGGCGTCGCGGCGTCGCTCGCGGTTGTCGGGCGGCGGACCGTTCTCGGCACCACCTACGACGCCCTCGCGATTCCCCTCGAAGCGTTCCGCGCGGTGCCGTGGGTGCTTCGCCGCGAGCGGCGTCCCGGGCGGAGCCAAGCGCGGGTCTTCGCGGCGGTGCTGGTGTCCGCGCTGGTGGTGGCCGTGTTTCTGCCGCTGCTGATCAGCGCGGACGCGAACTTCGCGCATTTCGTCGACGGTCTCGTCCCGTCAGTGCGACCCGATTCGGCTTTTCAGTGGGCGCTGGTGTTCGTGGTGGCCTTCGGGGGTACGGCCGGTGCCTTGCTGATCTCCGCGGATCCCTTGCCGGAACGGGAAAACCGGACGACCACCGCCGGTGACCGTCTACTGTGGACGGCCGCGCTCGCGACCCTGACGGTCCTGTTCACCGCTTACGTCCTGGTACAAGCGGTGGCCCTCTTCGGCGGCACGGATTACGTCCTCCGCACCGACGGTCTCACCTCGGCCGACTACGCCCGCAGCGGGTTCTGGCAGCTCTGCGCGTGCACGGTCCTGACGCTCGGCATCGTGACCGCGGCACTGCGCTGGGCCCCGAAAACCAGCCGCACCGACCGGATCCTGCTGCGCGCGCTGCTCGGCGCCTTGGCGGTGCTGAGCCTGGTGCTGGTGCTGTCGGCGTTGAGTCGCATGTGGACTTACCAGCAGGCCTACGGGTTCACCGTGCTGCGCGTGGTGGTGGAGGTCTGCGAGATCTGGCTGGGCGTGGTCTTCCTCCTGACGGCGGCGACGCTGGGCACGCTCCGCGCGAGCTGGCTGCCCCGCGCCGCGGTCGCGACCGGGGCGCTGGCGCTGCTGGGCCTGGCCGCGGCGAACCCGGAGGCCCTGATCGCCGACGCCAACCTGGACCGCGCGGCGCACGGCAAACCCCTGGACGTCCGTTACCTGTCCCGGTTTTCCGCGGACGTCGTCCCGGTGGTGGCCGAACGCCGTCCGGACGCGGCCTGCATCCTGCGGCCGGTGCTCACCAGGCTGCCCGACGACGCTTGGCCGGACTGGAATCTCAGCCGCGCGCGAGCCCGCGAAGCCGTTCTCGCGGGATCGCGCTGCGACTGAGCGCCTAGATCGCGAAGACCCCGTTCGACTGGCTGTCCGCGACGCACTTGTTCGGGTAGGTGGCCCGGTACGTCACCCGCGTGCCCCGCCAGCTGCCCAGCGCGGTGACGTCCACCGGCGAGTAGATCATCGTGCACTTCTGCCGATGCGGTGTGATGCGGGCGAAATCGCCGCCGGCCGCGTCGAGCGTCGCGCAGGCGGCGTCGCGGTGGCGGTGGGTGCCGCCGGTGGGGTCGCAGGTCAGGGACGCGCTCGTGACGCGGCCCGACGTTTCGTGCACGGTCACCTGCATCGCGGACTCCGGAACGTGCGGCGCGGCCAGGCCGCCGAACCCGATCAGCGCGGCTGCGACCGGAGCGAAGGAAGAGAACACCATACGAGGGATATCGGCGCCCCGAACCCGATCACTGTGCTCCTCGTCCGGGTGGGTTTTCCTCGCTCGGACGGGTGGCGGTGCCGAGGTCGTGCGCGAGTAATGCCACGTACAGCGACAGCATCGACTCCGGATCTTCCAGTCGCACTCCCAGCACCTGTTCGATGCGGGCGAGTTGCTGGTAGTACGCGGTCCGCGAGGTGTGGGCGGCCACGGCTGCGGCGGACTTGTTGCCGCCGTGCGCGCAGTAGTGCCGCAGCGCCGGAACGAGCCGGCTGCCGGACGCTGCGTCGCGTTCCAAGAGCGGGCCTAACTCTCGCGCCGCGAAGGCGTGTACGCGCTCGTCGTCGGCGAGAAGGTGCAGCAGGCCGCGTAGCCGAACATCTTTGAGACGGTGCAAGGGCTGGCCGTCGTCCTCGTCGAGCGCAGCGGCAGCGACGTGTGCGGCTTCGACCAAAGTGCGTTGCGCTTCAGCGGGTCCGGTGACTGTCGTGCCTACGCCGAGCGCGGCCGGGGCGGAAGCGCGCGCGTCGTGGATGTCGGCGGCTAGGCGCTGAAGGACCGCGTCGGCGTTGGCTTCCGGCGAGAGCGCGAGAAGGGCGCGTACGGCAGTCTCGTCGGTCGACACCAGCGCGGACACCTTCGCCCGCCGCGCCGCCAGCGCGGTGGCTTCGGCCAATTCGCGCAACAGCGGCGGCGTCGACAGCGTCGGTCGCGTAGTGCTGGTGATGCGCGGCCGTACCGCTAGGCCGACCAGCTGCCGTCCCGTCAGCGGCACCGCAAGGGCAGAAGAGCGGGCGAGGATTTCCGCGGTCGGCGCGGGCGAATTCAGCAGTTCGGTCAACACCGCGCGGTGCGCTAGCCGTTCGAGCGTGTCGGAATCGCGCGCGACGAGACGGTGCACCGCGAGCGCCGACGCCGCCCGTTCGGCGACCACCTGGTACCGATGCGGCGGCGGTTCGGCGCACACCAGCACCAGCCGTCCCCAGTCATGCCCGCGCGCGCCGACCACGGTGACCAGCCAGCCCGCCACCGAGTGGTACCCGGTGCGCTCGCCGACCTGCACCACGCGCGACCGCGCTGGCCAGCCGATGAGCAGCTCGCCCGGGTCCGTGCCCGCGGTGTCGTAGGCGAGGACTTCGTGTTCCAGCGTTTCCAGCACGACCGGCTGTTCGGTCAGCCGCGCCACCTCGGCCAGCACCGCGGCGGGCTCGGCTCCGGCGACGGTCAGCGACGTGAACGTTTCGTGCACCCGTTCCGCGGCCCGAAGCTCGGCTAGCTGCGCGTCCACGATCATCCCGTTCACTGCCTCGGTCACCGCGACATAGCGGGTCTCGCGCGACAGCGTCACCAGCGGCATTCCGCGCTGCTCAGCCGCCGCGATGAGGGCGCGCGGCAGCCGGTCGTTCCAATGCCGCACCAGCTCGACCACCAGGCCCGCGACGCCTACGTCGGCGAGGTCGGCGACATACCGGGTCAGCGTCGCGTCGTCGTCCGGGAGCGCGACCCCCGTGGTGAGCACGAGTTCCCCGCCGCGCAGCAGATGCGCGATGTCGGCGACCTCGGCCGCGTGCGCCCAGCGCACCCGCCGTTCGAGCCCGGTGCTGCCCGCGACCACGCGCGGACAGCCTTGGCGCAGCACCGGCAACGCGAGCGCCTCGGCGACGGTCGGGTACATCGGTCCCCCTTGCTGGCCGGCAGGGCACAGACTGTACGGCGGAGAGGGGTAGTCCGTACACGTTGTCGATGGCGGACGCGGGCGCCTCGCCCGGAGACTCGTGAGCACCCGACCGGAAGGAGCGGACGTCGTGACCGACCGCATCAGCCATTGGATCGACGGCAAGCCGGTCGCCGGCACCGGACGCACCGGCGACGTGTACGACCCGGCGACCGGCCAGGTCAGCGCACAGGTGGACTTCGCCGGACCGGCCGAGGTCGAGCAGGCGGTAGCCGCCGCGGCCGCCGCGTTGCCGGGCTGGCAGGGCACGTCGCTCGCCGGCCGTACGCGCGTGCTGTTCGCCTTCCGGGAACTGCTTCAGGCGCGCAAGCACGAGCTGGCGAAGATCGTGACGAGCGAGCACGGCAAGGTCGAGTCGGACGCGGCGGGCGAAGTCGCGCGCGCGATCGAGAACGTCGAGTACGCGTGCGGCGCGGCGCAAATGCTCAAGGGCGGCTTCAGCGAGAACGCCTCCACCGGCGTCGACGTCTACTCGATCAGGCAGCCGCTCGGCGTGGTCGGCGTGATCTCGCCGTTCAACTTCCCTGCGATGGTGCCGCTCTGGTTCGTGCCGAACGCGCTGGCGTGCGGCAACACCGTCGTGCTCAAGCCGAGCGAAAAGGACCCGTCCGCGGCGCTGTTCATCGCCGAGTTGCTCGCCGAGGCGGGCCTGCCGTCCGGCGCGTTCAACGTGCTGCAGGGCGACAAAGTCGCGGTCGACGGCCTGCTCGCGCACCCGGAGGTCAAGGCGATCTCGTTCGTCGGCTCCACCCCGATCGCCCGCTACGTCTACGAAACCGGCACCAGCCACGGCAAGCGCGTGCAGGCGCTCGGCGGGGCGAAGAACCACATGATCGTGCTGCCGGACGCCGACCTCGACCTGGCCGCGGACGCCGCGGTCTCGGCCGGTTTCGGGTCGGCGGGGGAGCGGTGCATGGCGGTGTCGGTGGTGGTCGCCGTCGAACCGATCGCGGACGAGCTGGTGGCCAAGATCGTCGACCGGATGCGGAAACTGCGCGTCGGCGACGGACGCAAGCCGTCGTCGGAAATGGGCCCGCTGGTCACCAGGGCACACCACGAGCGCGTCTCGTCCTATGTGGACACCGGAGTGGCCGAAGGCGCGGAGCTGGTGATGGACGGCCGGGGCGTGGAAGCGGACGGCGCGAACGACGGATTCTGGCTTGGCCCCACGCTTTTCGACCGCGTCACGCCCAGTATGGCGGTGTACACCGACGAAATCTTCGGCTCGGTGCTGTCCGTCGCGCGGACCACGAGCTTCGACGACGCGCTCGCGCTGATCAACGCCAACCCGTACGGCAACGGAACCGCCATCTTCACCGGCGACGGACGGGCCGCGCGCCGCTTCCAGAACGAGGTGGAAGTGGGCATGGTGGGCGTCAACGTGCCGATCCCGGTGCCGGTCGGGTACTACTCCTTCGGCGGCTGGAAGGACTCCCTGTTCGGCGACACGCACGCGTACGGGCCGGAAGGGTTCCACTTCTTCACGCGGACGAAGGTGGTCACTTCGCGTTGGCCGGACACCTCGCACGCGGGGGTGAACTTGGGGTTCCCGAAGAACTCGTAAACCCGTTCATCGGGCACCGATGATGTTCACCAGCCGCCGCCGGTTCTCCAGAACGCAGACGGCGGTGATCCGCTCCGCGACCATGCGATCCCACAGCGCGCGTGGGACAGGGTAGGTGCGCCCGCCCGCGCGCAGCTGCCACCGCTCGATCTCGCCGGGGCCGCGCGGGGTGTGCTTGACGCCGATCGGGTAGTCGTCGGTGATCGGGCCCGCGCCGAAATCGTGCGCGGGCCCGGCGACCACGGTCAGCGGCTCACGGAACTCGGCACACCGGCGCACGCTGAACCGGATCGCGCCCGCGGCCGTCACCACCGCGACCGCCACCGCCGCCAGCGCGGACGCGGTGAACCCGGACTTGACCACCGCGACGACCCCGACCGCGACTATCGCCGCGGCCAGCACCCAGACCGCCCAGAACAGCCCGTCGAGGACCACCCCGCGCTGGCTGCGGTGCAACCGTCCGGCGAGATTAGCCGCCGCCACCTCTCCCGGATCAGCGGTCACGCCGCGACCACGTTGACCAGGATCTTGCTGCGCGGGGTGAGGATCGCGGCGTTCGTGCGCCCGCCGAGCACCCGGCCTTTCATCTCGTGGTCGAGCCGGTGGGTCTTCCCCCGTACGACGAAATAGGTGAACGTCATCCGCTCGGTGACTTCGTACATGTACATCGCGTGCTGCCCGCCGGACGGCGCCTTGAGCACATGGCCGTAGTCGTACGTCCAACCGGGGACCACATCGAGTTTGCCGCTGCGCACCTCCGCCAGCCGCCGCCAGATGACCCGGGCGGGGAGCACGGCGAGCGCGAGGAAGAGCACCGTCAGCAGGTAGACCGGCCAGTTCATCGACCAGTACGACACCGGCGGCGTGCCGATGCTGGCGTGCACCGCGTTCAGGCTCCGCAGTTCGTCGCCGCTCACGCCGATTCCGATCGGCGCCAGAACCGCGGCGGCGATGAACAGGATGATCCACACGACAGCCATCGCGAAGCCCGCGTTCAGGACCATTGTCCGCTGAGACGGATGCAGGCGACCTTCCCGGTTGGCCTGGTCAGCGGCCGCCTGCACGGTTTCGCTGCTCACTCCCCAGCGCCGCCCTCTGCCTTCTCGTGCTCCTTTTCGTACGCCTCGGAGCCCTCTGCGTACCGGTCGTACTGCTCGTTCTCCTGCCGCCGGGCTTCGGTGCCGAGCCCCACTCCGTCAGCCGTGGTGAACGGCGGCCGACCGCCCTCCTTCTCCCACTCCTGGAGCTTGAAGAACTTGCGCCCGTCCTCCGAGTAGGTCTCTCCGGCGTGCTCGAAGTGCTCGCGACCCGGCACCTTCTCCTTGGCCGAGTTAGTCCAGCGCTCGGCCTTCTCCACGGCGCTTTCGGCCCGGCCAGCTTCCTTGAGGTCGCCGGCCTTCTTCTCCAGGCCCGCGGCGATGTCGACGCTCTTGTCGGTGACCTTGCCCGCCGCCTTGCCGACCTTGCGCAACGCGTTCGCGGCCTGCTCGATCGCGGCCTTCGACTTGCCCGCGCTCTCCGCGAGCTTGTCCAGCTTCTCCACGACCTTCGCGATCCGGGTGCCGATCTTCTCCGCCAGGATCCCGCCCTCGACGACGGTGTCGGCGATGAACGCGGCGACCGTGCCGCCGAAGGTGCACCACGACGACGCGAGCGCGGCCAGGCCCTTGATGATCAGCTCGCCGACGAACGACGAGATCATGTCGCGGATCAGCCCGCGTTCGGTGCCGACCAGCGCGGCTGCGACGTTCATCCCGGTGGACGCGCTGCTCGCGTGCCCGGCCGCGCCCCGGAGCGTGTCCGCGTAACCCTTCGCGGCTTCCTGGTACGCCTGACCGCCCTGGCCCTGGAAGTTCGGCGCGACCTTGCTCGCGGCCTGCTCGTACTGCTCCGCGCTCTCGGTCAGCTGCTTGGAGATGTTCGACCAGGTCACCGCCTTGGCCGTGACCGCCTCCGGGTTGCCCGCGAGCTGGTCGAGGCCTTCCTTGAGGAAGCTGATGTGCTCGATCAGCCAGCCGACGCCCGCGCTGGCCAGCGTGCCGAGCGGGTCCATCGCCGCGCCGAGCAGGTCGAGGCCGTCGGTCAGGCCGTCGACCGCGAGGTTGCCCCAGTCGCCCTTGCGGGCGTCGGTGAGCGTCGCGGCGACGTCGTTGAGCATGCCGGAGCCGGACGTCTGTGCGTTGAGGTTGTCCAGCTCGTTCGGGGACGACCCCATGTTCGTGGTCAGGCCGCTCGGCGACTCCGCCTTCGCGACCAGCGGGTTTTCCTGCGTCTCGGTCATTCCGGCAGCTCCTTGCCGAGACCGTTGATGTGGCCGACGGTCTGCTTCTCGTGGTTGTCGTAGTGGTCGTGCGCCTGTTTCAGGCGGTCCGCGATGTCGTCGGCCGCGCCCGCCACGTCCTCGACGAACGACGTCGCCACCGACATCCAGATCTGCAGCGGCGCCGCGAACACCTGGCCGACCAGGCCGAACGCGTCGTCGCCGAGCGACTGGCCGGACTCGGTGGCCTGCGCGGCGGTGTGCACGCCCGCCGCGATGTCCTCGACCTCGCCCTTGTGCGCGCGCAGCGCCGGGAGGTCGACCTTCGAACCGTCTGCCATCAGTTCCTCCCCAAGACCGGGCCGCCGTAGTAGTCGTCATCGTCCGTCGGGTCCGCCGGACGGCGGGCGGGCCGCGCGGGCCGGGCGGGCGGCGCGGAATCGTCCTGCGCGTCGAAGAATTGCGGTTGCGGGGTCGCCGGAGGGGCCGTTTCCTCCGGAATTTCCGGTTCCGGAATTTGTTCTTCGAGGAATTTCATCGCGTCGCTGTGCTCGCCGATCACCGGGGCCATGATCGCGGTCAGCTGCTGTGCCGCCTGCGCTTGCGCGCGCCTCGCGGTGGCCAGCACGGCGGCGGCGAGCGCGGCGCGCGGCATCTCGTCGGCGCGCTGGCCGAAGGTGAGTTCCTGCAGCGCACCGGCGGTGTTGACGGTCGCGGTGACCGCGCCGTCCTGGCTCGTCGCGGTCGCCGACACGTGCTTCAGCCGTTCTTGTGCCTCGGCGGCCCGCTGCCGGATTTCGGCGATTTCGGGAGAAAGTGCGTTCATGTCGGCCACTGCTTTCGGATCGAGTGGTTCACAGTCGTTCCGAGGCAGAAAACCCGGTTCCGGTTCCCGGTGCAAGCGAACTTCCGAGTTGCCCGGTTCGTCGCTATTAAAAATTGTTTGCCCGCGTTTTACCCGGCCCTGGCCGGACCGGTGGGCGTGCCGGGCACTCCCGGGTCCGTAAACTCGTTGTGAGTAGCAGGAGGACCGCGAAGGAGGTGCCGGTGGCGAACACGGACGAGCGTCGCTTCGAGGTGCTGCGCGCGATCGTCGCCGACTACGTCTCCAACCAGGAGCCCGTCGGGTCGAAGACGATCGTCGAGCGGCACAACCTCGGCGTTTCCAGTGCCACCGTGCGCAACGACATGGCCGCCCTCGAGGAAGAGGGGTACATCGCCCAGCCGCACACCAGCGCCGGGCGGATCCCCACCGACAAGGGCTACCGGCTGTTCGTCGACCGGCTCGCGGAGATCAAGCCGCTGTCGAGCGCCGAGCGCCGCGCGATCACCAGCTTCCTCGACTCCGGCACCGACCTCGACGACGTGCTGCGCCGGTCGGTGCGGCTGCTCGCGCAGCTCACCCGGCAGGTCGCGGTGGTGCAGTACCCGATGCTCACCAACACCGTCGCGCGCCACCTCGAAGTGGTCCCGCTCACGCCCGCGCGGCTCATGCTGGTGCTGATCACCGACTCCGGCCGGGTCGACCAGCGCACCGTCGACCTCGGCGACGTGGTCACCGAGGAGACCGTGCTGCGGCTGCGCACGGTGCTCAACGGCGCGCTGTCCGGACGGCGGCTGGCCGACGCCGCGGCGAACGTGGCCGAGCTGCCCGAAGCCGCCCCCGCGGACCTTCGCGACCACCTCACCCGGATCTGCACCACACTGGTCGAATCGCTGGTCGAGCACCCGGAAGAGCGGATCGTGCTCGGCGGCACCGGCAACCTCACCCGCAACGTCGCGGACTTCCCCGGCTCGCTGCGCCAGGTGCTCGAGGCGCTCGAGGAACAGGTGGTGGTGCTGAAGCTGCTCGCCGCGGCCCGCAACCCCGGTGCGGTCACCGTGCTCATCGGTGAGGAAAATGAGGACGAGCAGATGCGCAGCACCTCGGTCGTGTCCATCGGCTACGGCCGGGACGACATGCTGCTCGGGGGGATGGGCATCGTCGGGCCGACCAGGATGGACTACCCCGGCACGATCGCGGCGGTCCGGGCGGTCGCCAACTACGTCGGGCAGATCCTGTCCGGCCGCTGACCGGCGCCAAGGGCGGGAAAGCGGCGGAACACGAAGGAGAAGGCAGAGCAACGTGGCGAGGGACTACTACGGGATCCTCGGGGTGGCCAAGAACGCGAGCGATCAGGAGATCAAGCGCGCGTACCGCAAGCTGGCCCGTGAGCTGCACCCCGACGTGAACCCGTCGGAGGACGCCCAGCACCGCTTCGGCGAGGTGACCACCGCGTACGAGGTGCTCTCCGACCCGCAGAAGCGCAAGATCGTCGACCTCGGCGGCGACCCGATGGACGCGGGCGGCCGCGGCGGCGGGGGCGGCGACCCGTTCGCCGGCTTCGGCGGCCTCGGCGACATCATGGACGCCTTCTTCGGCGCCGCCGGCGGAGGCGGCGGACGGGGACGAGGGCCGCGCAGCCGCGTGCAGCCCGGCTCCGACGCGCTCATCCGGCTCGGCCTCACCCTCGAGGAGTGCGCGACCGGCGTCGACCGCGAGATCACCGTCGACACCGCGATCGTCTGCGACCTGTGCCGCGGCGCGGGCACCGCCGAGGGCACGAGCACCAAAACCTGCGACACCTGCGGAGGAGCGGGCGAGGTCCAGTCCGTGCAGCGGTCGTTCCTCGGCCAGGTCGTCACCGCCCGCCCGTGCCCGGTGTGCCGCGGCTTCGGCGAGGTCATCCCCGACCCGTGCCGCCAGTGCGGCGGCGACGGCCGGATCCGGTCGCGGCGCAACGTCACCGCGAAGATCCCGCCGGGCGTCGGCGACGGCATGCGGATCCGGCTGTCCGGCCAGGGCGAGGTCGGCCCCGGCGGCGGCCCGGCCGGCGACCTCTACGTCGAGATCGACGAGGCCCCGCACGAGGTGTTCGTCCGCGAGGGCAACGACCTGCACTGCAACTTCCGCATCCCGATGACCACCGCGGCGCTCGGCGCGACGGTCCCGATCGCCACGCTGGTCGACGGCGACTACGAACTCGACGTCGAACCCGGCACCCAGCCGAACACCGAACTGGTGCTCACCGGCAAGGGCATGCCGCGGCTGCGCTCGTCCGGCCGCGTCGACGGCCGCGGCGACCTGCACGTGCACATCGACGTCGTGGTGCCCACCAAGCTCGACGAGTCCCAGCGCGACCTGCTGGTCGAACTGGCCCAGCAGCGCGGCGAGGAAGTGCCGACGCTCGCCGCCAACGGCAGCAAGCACGGCGGCCTGTTCTCCAAGCTGCGCGCGAAGAACCGCTAGCTGTGCCGGACACCACACTGCCGGTCTTCCTCGCCCCGGCCGTGCCCGCCGAAGGACGGGCGCTGCTCGACGGCGAGGAAGCCCGGCACGCGGCCACCGTCCGCCGGCTGCGCGTGGGGGAGCAGCTCGTGCTCTCCGACGGCGCCGGCGCGATGGCCCGCTGCGCCGTGGACGCCGTCGAAGCCGGCCGCGATGCGACGGTCACCCTCACGGTTCTGGAGCGCTGGCAGGAGGAACCGCCCGCGCTGCGCGTCCACGTCGCCCAGGCGCTCGCCAAAGGCGACCGCGGGGAACTGGCCGTCGAACTGGCCACCGAAGCCGGCGCGGACGCGATCGTGCCGTGGCGCGCCGCCCGCAGCGTCGCCCGCTGGGACGACGGGCCCCGCGGCGAAAAAGCACTGGCCCGCTGGCGCTCAACCGCCCGCTCCGCCGCGAAACAAGCCCGCCGCGCTCACGTGCCCGCCGTCGCCGAACCGGTCGGCACGCGCGAACTCGCGCAGCTCGCCGCCACGATGTCCGCGACGCTGGTCCTGGAATCCGGCGTCACCAGCAAACTCACCGACCTCGACCTGCCCGACGGAGGCGACGTCCTCCTCGTCGTCGGCCCCGAAGGCGGCATCACCGACGAAGAACTCGTTGCCCTCGAAACCGCCGGAGCCACCACTGTCCGCCTCGGCCCGACCGTCCTGCGCACCTCCACCGCGGCCGCCGTCGCACTGGGCGCACTCGGCGTCCTCACCGGCCGCTGGCACTGAGCCGCGAGCCCGGAAAACCCGGCAGAACCCCTAAACATCGGCACCAGGTGATGGCGCGCCGCACCCCCGGCGGCTACTCTGCTTCGGAACGTGCGAACACGAGGGTTTCAGCCTGCTTGCGGACGGGCATTACTCTTGAGTACGCGAACCCGAACCCCGCCGGGCACCTCCCCCCTCGGTCCGGCGGAGCCGCGGCGGCGGTGGAGCGACCCCCAGGCTCCACCGCGCCGCGGCGTCTTCGTATCGCTGGCGCGATACTTCGCCGCCTCTGGTTCCGCCATTACTCCCGGGGGGCCGAGCCCCCCGGACCCCCACGGTGCGGTGGTTGCGTGCCGTGCGGCGGTTGCGTCGGGTGCGGGGGTGGGTGCGGCTGTTGTTTGTAGGGTGTTCCTATGAGCGATGCGGCGGAGACGTTGTTTGAGCGGATTATTGCTGGGGAGATTCCGGCGGACGTGGTGTACGAGGACGACACGACGTTTGCGTTTCGCGACATCAATCCGCAGGCGCGGGTGCATGTGCTTGTGGTGCCTCGGAAGAGGTATCGGAACGTGGGGGAGCTAGCCGAGGCTGATCCTCGGTTGCTGAGCGACGTGTTGTTGACGGCTCGGAAGGTGGCGGAGCTGGAGGGGGTTGCCGAGAGTGGGTATCGGGTTGTGTTCAATACCGATGCTGACGCTGGGCAGACGGTGTTTCATGTGCATGCGCATGTCCTTGGTGGGGAGCAGTTGGGGTTGTTTGGGCGGCCGCAGGCCGGAGTGCACTGAAACCGGGCTGCGGGGCGGGGAGCAGGGCAAGTAGCATTCAAGGGTCCCTGTACGTCGACTTGCGAAGTGCGCAGAAAGCAGGACCGAGGCCACGTGGCCGGAACTGAGACGGGTGGAGCCGCCCGACCTGACAATCGGGTATCGGCCGAGGCACAGGTTCGATTTCCGATCCCGGAGGGGGCTCAGCTGAGCCTGCTGGGGTCGCGCGACGAGAATTTGCGGGTGGCGGAGGAACTGCTGGCCGCGGACGTGCATGTACGCGGCAACGAGGTCACGTTGACCGGGTCGGCAGCCGATGTGGCGTTCGCGGAGCGGGTCTTCACCGAGTTGGTGCAGCTTGCTGGGGGCGGGCAGCAGGTCGGGCCGGACACGGTGCGGCGGACGGTGGGGATGCTGTCCAGCGGCGACGCGTCGCCCGCGGAGGTGCTGAGCCTCAACATCGTGTCGCGCCGCGGGAAGACCATCCGGCCCAAGACGCTGAACCAGAAGAAGTATGTCGACGCGATCGACAAGCACACGATCGTTTTCGGCATCGGCCCCGCCGGTACGGGCAAGACGTATCTCGCGATGGCGAAGGCCGTACAGGCGTTGCAGGCCAAGCAGGTCACGCGGATCGTGCTGACCCGGCCGGCGGTCGAAGCGGGCGAGCGGCTCGGGTACCTGCCGGGCACGCTGAACGAGAAGATCGACCCGTATCTGCGGCCGCTTTACGATGCGCTGCACGACATGGTCGAGCCGGAGTCGATTCCGCGGTTGATGCAGGCGGGGACTATCGAAATCGCACCGCTGGCCTATATGCGGGGAAGGACGCTCAATGACGCGTTCATCATCCTCGACGAGGCGCAGAACACCACGCCCGAGCAGATGAAGATGTTCCTCACCCGGCTCGGGTTCGGGGCCAAGATCGTCGTCACCGGCGACGTCACCCAGATCGACCTGCCCGGCGGGCAGCGCAGCGGGCTCCGCGTCGTGCGCGACATCCTCGGCGGCGTCGAGGACGTGCACTTCGCCGAACTCACCAGCCAGGACGTCGTCCGGCACAAACTGGTCGGCGACATCGTCGACGCGTACGAGAAGTGGCAGGCCGTGCAGGACGCGCAGGAGCAGCAGACCGGCGGCTGGAAGGGCACCCGCCGATGAGCATCGAGATCGCCAACGAATCCGGCGTCGACGTCGACGAGGCGTCCATCGTCTCCGCCGCGCGCTACGCGCTGGACAAAATGGAGGTCAGCCCGCTCGCCGAGCTGTCCATCCTGTGCGTCACCCTCGAGGTGATGGAAGACCTGCACGAACGCTGGATGGACCTGCCCGGGCCCACCGACGTCATGGCCTTCCCGATGGACGAGCTCGACTCCTCCCGCCGCCCGGACGCGCCCGACTCGTCCCCGGCGCTGCTCGGCGACATCGTGCTCTGCCCGGCCTTCGCGAAGGACCAGGCGAAAACCGCGGGCCACCGGCTGATCGACGAACTGCACCTGCTCACCGTCCACGGCTGCCTCCACCTGCTCGGCTACGACCACGCCGAACCCGCCGAGGAACGCGAGATGTTCGGGCTGCAGAAGCGGATCCTCGGCGAATTCCAGGCCGCGGTCGCGGCGCACGAGGCCCGCGACGCGCAGCGCGACGTCGACGACCGCGTGCTCGGCATCGCCGGGCTCGACACGCCGCAGCCCGGGGAAACGCCCTAGGCTCCGACCATGGGAAACCCCTCGGCACAGGTCGTCATCGCGGTGGCGCTGGTGCTGCTCGCCGGAGTGTTCGCCGCCGCCGACGCCGCGGTCGGCACGGTGTCGCAGGCCAGGGTCGACGGCCTCGTCCGCACCGGCCGCGTCGGCGCCCGCCAGCTCGCCGCGGTCGTCGCCGAACGCCGCAGGCACATCAACCTGCTGCTCCTGCTGCGGCTCGCCTGCGAAATCACCGCGACCGTGCTGGTCACCGTGTCCTTCGTCGCGTGGTTCGACCGGCTGTGGCTCGCCATCCTGGTGTCCGCGGTCGTCATGGTGGTGGTCAGCTACGTCATCATCGGCGTCGGCCCGCGCACCATCGGCCGTCAGCATCCGTACCGCGTCGGCACGATCGTCGCCGCGCCGGTCCGCGTGCTCGGCACGGTCCTCGGCCCGCTGTCGCGGCTGCTGATCGTGCTCGGCAACGCGATCACCCCCGGCCGCGGCTTCCGCGAAGGCCCGTTCACCTCCGAAGTCGAACTGCGCGAGCTGGTCGACCTCGCGCAGGAACGCGGCGTCGTGGAGGACTCCGAACGCGAGATGATCCACTCGGTGTTCGAACTCGGCGACACCGTCGCCCGCGAGGTCATGGTGCCGCGCACGGAAATCGTGTGGATCGAGCGCACCAAGACCGTCCGCCAGGCCCTCGCGCTCGCGCTGCGCACCGGCTTCACCCGGGTCCCGGTCATCGACGATTCGGTGGACGACATCGTCGGCGTGGTCAACATCAAAGACCTCATGCCCGAGTACATGGGCCCGGACGGGCCGAGCACCGTGGTCGACGCCGTGATGAACCCGGCGAGCTTCGTGCCCGACTCCAAGCGGCTCGACGAGCTGCTCAAGGAAATGCAGCGCACGCACAACCACATGGCGATCGCGGTGGACGAGTACGGCGGCACCGCCGGCCTGCTCACCATCGAGGACATCCTGGAGGAGATCGTCGGCGAGATCACCGACGAATCCGACGCCGACGAACGCCCCGACGTCGAGGAACTCGAGGACGGTTCGGTCCGGGTGTCGTCCCGGCTCGGCGTCGACGACCTCGGCGAACTGTTCGGCATCGACCTCGAAGACCACGACGTGGAGACCGTGGGCGGGCTGCTCGCCGAGCGACTGGGTAGGGTCCCGCTGCCGGGGGCCGAAGCCGAGGTCGCCGGTCTTCGGCTGTTCGCCGAAGGGGGCAAGGACCGCCGCGGCCGGATGCGCATCACGTCCGTGGTCGTCCGGCCGTCGTCGGCGCGCCCGCGCACCCGCCCGCCCCAGCCCGAAGAGCACGACAGGAGAGTCGAACATGCCTGACCTCGACGCCGAGGACCAGAAGCTGGTCACCCTGGCCCGGTCGGCCCGCGCCCGCACCGGAGCCGCGGAAGGCGCCGCGGTCCGCGACAGCGACGGCCGCACCTACGCCGCCGCCACCGTCGACCAGCCGTCGTTCAAGCTCACCGCCGTGCAGGCCGCCGTCGCCGCCGCGCTGTCCAGCGGCGCGGAAGGGCTCGAAGCAGCCGCCGTCGTCACCGCGGACGCGCTGGTCGCCGAGGCGTCCGTGCACGCGGTCCGCGACGTGTCCGGCGCCGCGCCGATCGTCTTCGCCGATCCGTCCGGGGCCGTGGTCGAGGTGCTCCAGCCGTGACCGAGCCGCACCGTTCCGGTTTCGCCTGCTTCGTCGGCCGTCCCAACGCGGGCAAATCGACGCTCACCAACGCGCTCGTCGGCACGAAGGTCGCGATCACCTCCAGCAAACCGCAGACCACCCGGCACGCCATCCGCGGCATCGTGCACCGCGAGGACGCGCAGCTGGTGATCATCGACACCCCCGGCCTGCACCGTCCGCGCACGCTGCTCGGCCAGCGGCTCAACGACGTCGTGCACGAGACCTGGTCCGAAGTGGACGTCGTCGGGTTCTGCGTGCCCGCCAACGAGAAAATCGGCCCCGGCGACCGGTTCATCGCCGCCGAGCTGAAGAAGATCGCCCGGCGCACGCCGGTGATCGGCGTCGTCACCAAGACCGACCTGGTGAAGCCGGAGCAGATCGCCGAGCAGCTGGTCGCGCTGCAAGAGGTGATGGAGTTCGCCGACCTCGTGCCAGTGTCCGCTGTGGACGGTTTCCAGGTGCAGACGGTCGCCGACCTGCTGGTGCAGCGGCTGCCCGAAGGACCGCAGCTGTACCCGGGCGGCGAACTCACCGACGAGCCCGAGCAGACGCTCGTCGCCGAGCTGATCCGCGAAGCCGCGCTCGAAGGCGTCCGCGACGAACTGCCGCACTCCATCGCGGTGACCGTCGAGGAAATGATCCCGCGCGAGGACCGCGACGACCTCATCGACATCCACGCGCTGCTGTACGTGGAACGCCCCAGCCAGAAGGGGATCATCCTCGGGCACAAGGGCGAACGGCTGCGCGAGGTCGGCGCGACCGCGCGCAAGCACATCGAACGGCTGCTGGGCACGAAGGTCTATCTCGACCTGCACATCAAGGTGGCCAAGGACTGGCAGCGGGACCCGAAGCAGCTGCGCAGGCTGGGTTTCTGACCGGTCGCGATCGTGTCCGCCCGCGCGGGCAGGTAGCGTCAGGCCGAACCGCACCCGATTTGTCCAGGGGGACCGCATGACCGGCCCGAATCCGCCGCAGGGCCCGTACCCGCCGTCGTACGGTTACCCGCCGCAGTATCCGCCGCCGCCGGACAGCAACCTGGTGTGGGCGATCCTGGCGACCGTGTTCTGCTGCCTGCCGCTGGGGATCGTCGCGATCGTCAAGGCCAGCCAGGTGAACACCTTGTGGTACCAGGGATATCCGGCCGAAGCGCACCGCGCCGCGGACGAGGCGCGCAAGTGGGCGATGTGGTCGGCGCTCAGCATCGCCATCCTGATCGGGCTGTACGTGCTCGTCGCGCTCGTCGTGCTGCTGATCGCCGGAAACGTGCTCTGGTGGCACTGAGCACTGTCTACACCGGACTGCCGGCGCGCGGAACCCGTGCGGTGGCAAGGGCTCTCGCCGCTCCCGCCGCCGTCGCCGGCGGAATCGGCATCGCGTGCGCCGTGGTGTGGTTCGCCGACCCGACCACCCCCGGCGGCCCGCTCCCGGTGTGCCCGACGAAGCTGCTTTTCGGGATCGACTGCCCCGGCTGCGGCGGGCTGCGGATGGCGTACAGCGTGCTGCACGGCGATTTTTCCGCCGCAGTGCACTACAACGCGGTGGCGCTGCTGTTCGTCGCGCTGTTCGCGTGGAGCGGTCTGGCTTGGACACTGGGACGGCTGCGCGGCCGGACGATGCGGTCCTGGCTGCACTGGCGCTGGACGCCGCACGTCGTCGCGGTCGTGTTCGTGCTGTGGTTCGTCGCGCGCAACATTCCGTTCGCGCCGTTCACCAGCCTGTTCGTCTGAGTTGGCCCCGTTTTCGCCGGGACTGGAACCGGTCCGGCCGCCGTCGCGTCCAACCCGTCGCCCGATGCGGACACCTGCGCGGCCCGGCCCCGCCGGACGAGGTACGCTCCCGCGCACTGACGTGTCCACAAGGGCCGCTGCCAGCGCTCGCCAGCCGAGACCACGACGAGGGGGACGACTCGATGACCCATCCCTGTCCCCGGTTCGCCGGTGCCTGCCTCGCCGGGCTCCCGAACACCGCGGTCCGGCCCTCCCAGTCCTGATCCGTGCGATTCACTGTAAGAACGAGAAAACCGGGGGAGAACCCAGATGACCAATCCTTACGGCCAGCCGCAGCAGCCGCAGCAGCCCTACGGCGGCCAGCCTCAGCAGCCGTACGGCCAGCAGCCGTATCCGCAGTCCGGCGCCACCCCGGCGCAGCCGTACCCGCAGCAGCCCTACGGCCAGCAGGCGCCCTACGGCCAGCCCGCTTTCGGCGGCGCGCCCGGCGGCGACATGAGCGGCATCAAGGACTACAAGGGCTGGGCGATCGGCTGCATCTTCCTGATGTGGATCCTCGCGATCTTCGCGATCATGAAGTCGAACGAGGTCCAGACGTACAAGATGCAGGGCAACTACGCGATGGCCCAGCAGGCGTCGCAGACGACGAAGACGCTGTGCCTCATCGCCACCATCCTCGGGGCGCTGGGCTGGGTCATCGGGATCATCGTGCTCATCATCAGCCTGGTGGCCGCGTCCGAGGTGCACAGCTACTACTGCACCGGCAGCTACTGCTGAACCAGGGTGTCCCGCCCCGGCGTCGCCCCCGAAGTGGGACGATGTCGGGGTGGTGAACCTCTACCGCGACACCGGGGTGGTGCTGCGCACGCACAAGCTGGGCGAGGCCGACCGGATCGTCACCCTGCTCACGAGGCGGCACGGCAAGGTCCGGGCCGTCGCGAAGGGCGTGCGGCGCACCTCGTCGCGGTTCGGGGCGCGGCTGGAGCCGTTCGGGCACGTGGACGTGCAGTTCTATCCCGGCCGCTCGCTCGACGTCATCACCCAGGTCGAGACTGTCGACGCGTTCGCCCTGCCGCTGGTGGCCGACTACCAGCGCTACACCGCGGCGTCCGCGATCGCGGAGACCGCGGACCGGCTGTCGGCTGAGGAGGGCGAGCCGGTCCTGAAGCTGTACCTGCTGGTCGTGGGCGCGTTGCGCGCACTGGCCGGCGGACAGCGGGACGCGTCGCTGGTGCTCGACGCGTTCTTCCTCCGGGCCATGGCCTACGCGGGCTGGGCCCCGGCGATCACCGAATGCGCCCGCTGCGGCCTGCCCGGCCCGCACGCCGCGTTCAACGTCGCCGCGGGCGGCTCGATGTGCCCGGACTGCCGCATCGCCGGCTCGGTGCATCCCGCGCCCGAGGTGCTGACCCTGCTCGACGCGCTGCTGCAGGGCGAGTGGGCGGTCGCCGAATCGTCGCCCGGGATCACCCGCCGGGACGCCTCCGGCCTGGTCGCGGCGCATCTGCAGTGGCATCTGGAACGGCAGCTGCGGTCCCTCCCGCTCGTGGAGCGGCGTGCCCGGGAGGCCGCCGGGCCGGGCCCAGTAGGGTCGGCCGGGTAGGAAATCCATTCTTCAGGAGGCCGTAAGTGCTGCGCAGGGGACGGGAGACCCGCTCGGCGGGGTACGAGCAGCGGGCGCCGGAGCCGCACGCATCCGGCGCGAAACCGCCGGAGATCCCGGCGGAGCTGGTGCCGAAGCACGTCGCCCTCGTCATGGACGGCAACGGCCGCTGGGCCAACCAGCGCGGCCTGCCGCGGATCGAAGGCCACAAACGCGGCGAGGCCGTGATGATCGACGTCGCGAGCGGCGCGGTCGAGATCGGCGTGAAATGGCTGTCGGTGTACGCGTTCTCGACGGAGAACTGGAAGCGCAGCCCCGAGGAAGTCCGGTTCCTGATGGGCTTCAACCGCGACACCATCCGCCGCCAGGTCGACTACCTCGGCTCGATCGGCGTGCGCATCCGCTGGGCGGGGCGGCGGCCGAAGCTGTGGGCCAGCGTGATCAAGGAACTGCAGATCGCCGAAGAGAAGACCAAGAACAACACCAAGCTCAACATGACCATGTGCGTCAACTACGGCGGCCGCGCCGAACTGGGCGACGCGATGCGCCGGATCGGCCAGGACGTCGCGGCGGGCAAGATCAACCCGGACAAGATCGACGAGCGCACCGTCGCGAAGTACCTGTACCAGCCGGACATGCCGGACGTGGACCTGTTCCTCCGGCCGTCCGGCGAGCAGCGGACGTCGAACTTCCTGGTGTGGCAGTCGGCGTACGCGGAGATGGTCTACCAGGACACGCTGTTCCCGGACTTCGACCGGACGCACCTGTGGCAGGCGTGCCTCGACTTCGCGAAACGCGACCGCCGGTTCGGCGGCGCGGTGGACCAGGCAGGGAGCACGAAATGAGCACCGCGGAAGCCGCCGAGACCGGCGCACTGCTCACCCGGGCGCGCGAAGCACTGGAACGCTACCTGGAAGTCCACGTCGACGACGACGGCGCCATCACGTTCTCCCACGCGGACGTCCCGTGCGTCATCCAGGCGACCCGCCTCGCCGACGGCCTGACGGTGCTCAGCCTGACCTGCGTCGTGGCCTGGGACCTGCCCGACGACCCGGCCCTCGCGGTCGCCGTCGCCGAACGGGCCGGGCAGGGGCTGTTCGGGACTTTGGGGGTCGGCCACACGGAACGCGGGATGGACGTGACGCTGCGGTACGCCTTCCCGGCGGAGGGGATGGACCCGTCGCCGCTGGGGACGTTGCTGATGCTGGTGGTGTCTACGGCTTCGCAGCTGCGGACGGAGCTGCCCGGCGTGGAGGCCTGAGCCGGGGTTCGGCTGGGTTTTTCTTTCGCTGTCTGGGTTTTCGCGGTTGGGTTTGCTTTGTGGTGGCTGGGTGGTCGCGGCTGAGCTTGCCTTGGGCTTCGCCGCGTGCTTCGTCGCCGGGGTGAATTTCTTGGCCCGCCTTGCCCGCGCGCGGCGTAGCCGATGCCCGTTCGCATCGCTCCGGTCGGGCTGAACTTCGCTTCGTTTGCTTGGTTTCACCGCTGGCTCCCGGATTCGGGATCGTCCTGGCTTCCGCCTGTGACCTGCCTCCGCGGCCTTGCCTGCTTGCTGCTTTGTCGGAGCCTTTTCGTTGGCTGGTTCGGTCGGTGTTCCGTCCCGCGCCCGCAGCCGTTGCTTTGTGCGCACCCGAAGTGCTGCTTTGCCGCGCATCGTTGGCTGTTCTCTCTATCCGCTTCGGAGTTCCTTCCCGCCTGCGGCCCCCTTGTCGCCCCGCGTCTGCCCGTCCTGCCGCCAACTCCCTCTGCTCAAGCTCCTCTGCCCGTCCCCCGTCGCGCCGCCTCAGCAACCTGCCCGATTCCGCCCCTTCCTCCCTCCCAATCGGGTGACATTCACGCAAAACCGGCGCGAGGGGTCCCCTCGCCGCACCGGCGGCTGGGGTTCTGTCGTACCCGGCTGGCATCATCGCCTTCGTGGAAACCCTTTCCAACAACGCCGCCGAGGAGCGCCCCCGCACGCGGCGGTTCCGAATCAGCTCCATCGAGATCCTGTGCGCCGTGCTGCTCGTGGCTGTCCTCGCGCAGAGCAAGCTCCAGGATCTCTTCGACGTGCCCGCGCTGCGCACCGGATCCACCGTGTTCGTCGCGGTGTGCGTGCAAGCCCTGCCGTTCCTCGTGCTCGGCGTGCTGATCAGCGGCGCGATCGCGGCCTTCGTGCCCGCCCGGGTGCTGGAACGGGTGCTGCCGAAGAAAGCGTCGGCCGCGGTCGGCGTTGCCGGGCTGGCGGGTGTCGCGTTGCCCGGCTGCGAATGCGCTTCGGTCCCCGTCGCGCGGCGGTTGATCGGGCAAGGCGTCGCGCCCGCCGCCGCGCTTACCTTCCTGCTCGCCGCGCCCGCGGTGAACCCGGTGGTGCTGGTGGCCACCGCGGTCGCCTTCCCCGGCCGTCCGGAGATGGTGTTCGCGCGGTTCGCCGGTTCGCTCGCCACCGCGATGGCGATGGGCTGGATCTGGGCCCGCTGGGGCAAACTCTCGTGGATCACCGAACGCGCGCTGCGTCGGCTGCCCGACGTCGCGCCGGGACAGCGATGGCGGGTATTCGCCGAAACCGCCCGCACCGATCTCGTTGAGGCAGGCGGGTTTCTCGTGCTCGGCGCGTTGATTTCCGCGTCCCTCAACGTTCTCGTGCCCGCGAAGTGGTTCGAAGTGTTGTCCGGACAGATAATCGTCGGCGTAGTCGTGATGGCGGTCCTCGCCGTGGTCCTCGCGCTGTGCAGCGAAGCGGACGCGTTCGTCGCCGCCTCTCTCACCGCCGTGCCGCTGCTGCCGAAGCTGGTGTTCCTGGTGGTCGGCCCGGCCGTCGACGTGAAGCTGTTCGCCTTGCAGACCGGCACTTTCGGCCGCTCGTTCGCGGCGAGGTTCGCCCCGGTCACCTTCGTGGTGGCGATCGCCTGCGGCACCGTGGCCGGCGTGATTTTCCTTGGCGGCGTCCGATGAGGCGCGAAACCCAGAACGTGCTGCTGATTCTGCTCGGCGGCGCGCTAGTGAAGATCGCCCTCAACGGCGACTACCTGCGCTACGTGAAACCAGCCCAGCAACTATGGATCATCGCTGGCGGTGCCGTGATGCTGCTGCTGGGTGCGGCGGCCATCGTCCGCGACATCGCCACCGCGCGCGCCGCGGCGAAAGCAGCCCACGAGTCCGAAGCGGACACCGACCACAGCCACGGCCACCACCACCCGGCGCGATCGGCCTGGCTGCTGGTAGTCCCGGTGCTAGCGGTGTTCCTCGTCGCCCCGCCTGCCCTCGGCGCGGATTCCGTCACCCGCACCGAAGCCCGCCTGCCCGCCAGCGCCGCGACCACGTCCGCAGCCGCGTTCCCCCCGCTGCCCGCCGGCGCGGTGGTGCCGATGGCGATGAACGAGGTCGTCACGCGCGCGGGCTGGGACGCCAACGGCACCATGAACGGGCGCACCGTCGAGATCTCCGGATTCGTCGTCCACACCGGAGGCCAAACCCTGCTGGCCCGCCTGGTCATCAGCTGCTGCGCGGCCGACGCGGCGCCAGTGACGGTGCACCTGAAGGGCGGCGACGCCGACCGCTTCCCGAGCGACACCTGGCTGCGAGTCACCGGCCAGATCGTCCCGGGCACGGCGACCGAGGCGAACAGCTACACGCCGGACCTGGTCCCGGCGACAGTCGAGCGAATCACCGCGCCGAAGGACCCGTATGAGTACTGAAAGGAGCAACGCCCCCGACTCCCCGGCGGCGACCGTCTCGGAACGCGGGCCGCCGCAGCCACGCGCCCGGTGCACCTGAGTTACTTCGGCTGATCCCGGAGCAAGTTCCGCCTCGCGCGCTCGTCTCAAGGCCGCCGCTTGAGACAGCCCCGTGGACGGAACCCTGACCGCGATCGGCACGAGTTGCTCAGAGCTGCGAAACCCTGCGGCCTGACGGCCTCGCAGCGGCCCCGCTCGCCTGACGCGAGCTTCGAGACCCACGTCTCCGGCCAGCCCCAGGACGGTCCCGCCGCCGAACGGGCAGCTCACGGCGCAGCGGCCCCTGCTCCATACGATCGGCACCGCCAGCCGATCAACGAGCGGGAGCGGTTCGGCCAGCCACGGAGCAGGTCCGTCGTCGGAAGGGGCGGCCTTGGCGGTCGAGGACGGTGGTCGAGGACCCGCGTCTCCGGCCAACCCCGTGCAGGCCCCCAACCTCCTTGGCCCAGGTGCTGGATCGGCCCGGACGGCCGGCCAAACTGGCAACAGCTCGGGCGCGAGGATCGGCAGCGAACGTCCTAGACGAGCAGGTAGTGCCCGGCCAGCGCAGGCAGTGCCCCCGGCCAGGCGCGGAACAGGTCGCCGTCCTGGCCGCCTCAGCTCCCGTGCTCGGCAGCTCCCGTGCTCGGCTCGGCCCCGTGCTCGGCGAACCGACCTGCTCCGGCGCAGCCCGGAGCGGTCAGCTCGAGTGCTCGGCGCAGGTCCCGGTGATCTCCACGGTGTGGCTGATGTCGGTGAACCCGTGGTCCGCCGCGATCTTCTCCGCCCAGCGTTCCACCGCGGGACCCTCGACCTCCACGGTGCGCCCGCACACGCGGCACACGAGGTGATGGTGGTGGTGCGACGAGCACCGGCGGTAGATCGCTTCGCCGGAGTCGGTGCGCAGCACGTCGATCTCGCCCGCCTCGGAGAGCGACTGCAGCGTCCGGTAGACGGTGGTCAGGCCGATGCCGTCGCCGCGCTTGCGGAGTTCGTCGTGCAGCTCCTGGGCGGAGCGGAAGTCGTCCACGGTGCTGAGCAGGTCGACCACCGCCGCGCGCTGCTTCGTGGAACGCCGGCCTGGCACCGGGACCGGTTTGGGGACCGAGGACATCGTCACTTCCCTTCCTGCACGTGGGTGACCGCGTCGACGACGATGTGCGCCAGGTGGTCGTCCACCAGCCGGTAGACGACCTCGCGGCCGCGCCGCTCACCCTGCACCACGCCCGCGGTCTTGAGGACCCGCAGGTGCTGGCTGATCAACGGCTGGGCGACGTCGAGTTCGTCCACGAGTTCGTGCACGCACCGGTCCGCCTCCCGCAACTGCAGCACGATAGCGATCCGCACCGGAGCGGCGAGCGCCCGGAGCAGTTCGCCCGCGTCGGCGAGCGCGCCCGCAGGCACGGCCGCCGGTCCGGCGCCCGCGGACCGCCCGGCCGACCCGCGCCTGTCGACCGGATGCGGCGGATCCGCAGGCAGCTCTGCTTGCGTGCCGCCGGTCTCGTCCGTGGCGCTGGAACGAGCGGACTGGCCAGCCGGCCCGTCGGCGTCGGCAGGATGCGGTGGCTCTGCTTGCGTGCTGCTGGCGGCCTGGTCCGTGGTGCGGGCACCGTCGGGTCGCCTGGCTGATCCGTCGGCGTCGGCGGGATGCGGTGGGCCCGCGGGCGGCTCTGCTTGCGTGCTGCTGGCGGTCTCGTCCGCGGCGCGGGCACCACCAGATCGGCTGGCTGGCCCGTCGGCGGAATGCGGCGAGTCTGCCGACAACTCCGCCCGCGCATCGCCGACAGCCCCGCCCGAACCAGCGGAATCCGCAACCCGCCCGCCCGAGCCAGCCGCATCCGTGCCGGCCGACGCCGCCGGAGTCGCCCCGGCCCGGACGTCGTCGTTCCCCCCGGGCTCCGCAGCGTTCCCGGCCGCCGAAGCCGAAGCCGCAGCCCCCAGGCCGTCGGACAGGGCGCTCGAAGGTGCCGATGTCATCGCTGCCTCCCACTCGCGTCCCGCCGCCGCATCCGGCCGCTGCTTCCGGGGCCGACGGCGGGAACCGTGGCGGGACCGGGGCGGCGTTTCCGAAGCCGGATGTCATTGCCGATAACCTTCGCCGCCATCGTAGTGTTCCCTTCCCCGGGCGCGGTGATCGCCGGGGCCCGGGGGAGCCGCGTTCCGGATTGACCCGATCGGGTGAGTTCGTGAAGATGTGGCTTGTCGGCTTCGCAAGTGGTGGCGGACGGTGCAAGGTGGTCGCGGGGGCGTTTCGTCGCGTCTCGTACAGTGGCGGACCGCTCGGGGTTGCCGGAGGGCAGTGGGGAGACATGACTCGTTTCGTGACGAAGGCCGCGGTGGCGGCCCTGGTGGCACTGCCGGCGCTGGCTCCGGCCGCGGCGGCGCAGACCCCGGCCGGGCAGGCCGTCGACGAGAAGACGGGGCCGGTGTCGTTCGCGAACGTGGCGTCCGTCCGGCTCGGCGGCGACCCGCAGCACGGCGGCGCGCTGATCACCGAGACCCAGCGGTCCCCGCTCACGCCCGGGCAGTCGCAGCTCGGCACCGACCGCGTGGCGGTGCCGAAGAACGACGGCGAGCGCACCACGTTCGGCCCGAATTACCAGATCGACCTCGGCAAGTACGGGGACAGCGCGGCCAGCCCGTACCCGGCGGGCATCGCCAGCCGGGACCACCAGGTCATCGCCGCGCTGCAGACCACGCACGTGCCCACCGCCGTCGCGGAGACCAATTACGCGCTGCGCGACAACGGCCGCAAGAAGCCCAAGGCGCTCGACAACACGATGCTGGTCCTGGAAGGCGCGCGCAGCTCGGTCGACTGCTCCGGCCCCGGCAAGGTCACCAGCGCCACCACGGCCGCCCGCGTCTGGGTGCGCGGCGCGGACGACGCGCTGAAGCAGATCGCGATGCCGGCCAGCGGGACGCTCAACGTCACCGGCCTCCAGATGGGCTCGCCCACGGACGTGCCGCAGAGCGACCCCGGCAAGACCACCTCGGACCTCGTCGTGTCCCGCGTTTCGGCGTTCGACCAGCTGATCAAGCAGGACGGCTGGCGTTCCGGCGATGTCACCGCGCAGGCGGGCTGGCGCGTCCAGATCACCACGCACGCGCGCGACGACAAGAACACCAAGCTGAGCGACGTGCAGACCAGCATGGTGCTCGGCGGCGTCAGCTGCTCGATCCCGAAGAACTTCGTCGCCGCGGCGGGCAACGGCTCCGGCACGGGCTCCGCGAACACCGTGCAGCAGCCGTCGGTGCCCACCGAGGTCCCGGCGGGCTACGCCGGGGCCGCCGCTCCGTCCAGCGACCTGCGCCTGCCGCTCGGCTTCGGCCTGCTCGGCGGCGGTCTGCTCTTCGGCGCGGTCGCGATCGTGCTCGGCCGGCGCCGCGCGGCGCGGGTCGTCCGCTCCCGCGGCGAATAGTGCCGCGCACCGTGCTGACGGTCGCGTCAGCGGTGATCGCCGTTCTCGCGATCGCGGCTGGCGTGATCGTCCTGACCTGGGTGCCCGCGTCGACGCCCGCCGTCGTGGCCGATCCGCCGCCCGGTTCGCTGCCGGGCGAGGACGGCGCGCCCGCCGAGCTGCCGTCCGACGGCCAGGCGATCGGCCTGCAGCGCCCCGGCAGCATCCGGTTGCCGGACGGATCCGAGGCCCGGCTGAAACGCGTCGAGATCACCCAGAAAGGCATCCTGCCGATCCCGCGCGGCCTCGGCGACGCGGCGTGGTGGGGCGCTCGCCTCGGCGCGGCGCAGGGCGCGGCGGTGCTGTCCGGGCACGTCAACTGGGCCGGCACGAAGGGTCCGTTCGACGACCTGTGGCGCGTCCACGACGGCGACAACGTCAGCATCGTCGACGCGTCCGGCGGCCGCTGGCTGTACCGCGTCACCGGCGCGGCCACGATCCCGAAGGAGCAGCTGCCCGCGCAGGCTCCCGGCTGGTTCGCCCAGACCGGCCCGCACCGCCTGGTCCTGGTCACCTGCGGCGGCGACTACGTCGGCGGCACCGAGGGCTACGACGAGAACCGGATCGTCACCGCGGACCTGGTCTCCCGGCCGGACTGAGCGGCCCCGCCGGGCATCCCGGCGAAAAACCGTGCAACCCCGGCGCGTCCCCGCGGCATGTCTCCCCGGAGAAACCTCCGGACCAGGGGAGCACGATGCAGGGGACAGAAGCCCGACCGGCACGCAAGCTCGGCGCGTTGATCGTCGCCGCCGCCGTAGTGGTGGCAGCGATCATCGCCGCGGTGCTGATCTTCACCGGCGACGACAGCGCCGGCTCGGCGCAGCCGCAGCAGCAGACCGGCACCAGCCAGGGCACTGAGCAAGGAAGCAGCCAAGCCGGGAACAGCCAGCCGGATCCCGGCCAGACCCCGGGCTCCGTCCAGCTGCCGGGCGGCGGGCAGGCGAAGCTGATCGCCGAGGAGGTCGGCGAGGACGGCGCGCTGCCGATCCCCAAGAGCCTCTCCGAGGCGGCCTGGTGGGGATCCGGCGTCGGGGCCGCACAGGGCGTCACGCTGCTGTCCGGGCACGTCAACTGGGCGGGCAAGACGGGGCCGTTCCAGGAACTCTGGCGGATGAAAACCGGCCAGATCGTGACCGTCGCCGACGCCGCGGGCAAGAAGTGGGAGTACAAGATCGACGAGGTGCGCACGATCCACAAATCGGACCTGGCCGCCGAATCCGCGAAGCTCTTCGACCCCGAGGGGCCGCACCGGCTGGTGCTCGTCACGTGCGGCGGCGACTACGTGGGCGGACAGGAGGGCTACGACGACAACCGGGTCGTGACGGCCTCGCCGGTCACCCGTTCGTGACCTCCGACCTGCGCGGAGGTGCCCGGGACCGGCCGGATACGCTGGGTCTTCTAGTCCGATAACCGTCCCCGCATGCGTCCGGAGCGTGGAGTGCCCGCCAACAAAATCGAAACCGTCGTCAGTCTGTGCAAACACCGTGGCTTCGTCTTCCCCTCGGGAGACATCTACGGCGGCACCAGGTCGGCGTGGGACTACGGGCCGCTCGGCGTTGAGCTGAAGGACAACATCAAGCGCCAGTGGTGGAAGACCGTCGTGCAGAGCCGCGAGGACGTGGTCGGCATCGACTCGTCGGTGATCCTGCCGCGCCAGGTCTGGGTCGCCTCGGGCCACGTGAACGTGTTCACCGACCCGCTGATCGAGTGCCTGTCGTGCCACAAGCGGTTCCGCGCCGACCAGCTCGCCGAGGACTTCGAGGCCCGCACCGGCAAGGCGACCACCGAGGACGACCTGTCCGAGGTGCCGTGCCCGAACTGCGGCACCCGCGGCAAGTACACCGAGCCGCGCGACTTCAACATGATGCTGAAGACGCACCTCGGCCCGGTCGAGACGGAGGAAGGCCTGGCCTACCTCCGTCCGGAGACCGCGCAGGGCATCTTCGTGAACTTCCTCAACGTGCAGAAGGCCTCGCGCAAGAAGCCGCCGTTCGGCATCGGCCAGATCGGCAAGTCCTTCCGCAACGAGATCACGCCGGGCAACTTCATCTTCCGCACGCGCGAGTTCGAGCAGATGGAGATGGAGTTCTTCGTCGAGCCGGGCGACGACGAGCAGTGGCACCAGTACTGGATCGACGCGCGCACCGAGTGGTACAAGGACCTCGGCATCAAGGCCGAGAACCTGCGCCACTTCGAGCACCCGAAGGAAAAGCTCTCGCACTACGCGAAGCGCACCGTCGACATCGAGTACCGGTTCGCGTTCAACGCCGGCCAGGAGTGGGGCGAGCTGGAAGGCATCGCCAACCGCACCGACTTCGACCTGACCACGCACTCGAACCACTCGGGCGTGGACCTGTCGTTCTTCGACCAGGCCTCGGGCCAGCGCTACCGGCCGTTCGTGATCGAGCCGGCCGCGGGCGTCGGCCGGTCGATGATGGCGTTCCTGGTCGACGCGTACGACGAGGAAGAGGTGCCGAACGCCAAGGGCGGCACCGACAAGCGCACCGTGCTGCACCTCGACCCGCGGCTCGCGCCGTTCAAGGCCGCGGTGCTGCCGCTGTCGCGCAACGCCGACCTGTCGCCGAAGGCGCGCGACCTGGCCGCGCGGCTGCGCAAGCACTGGAACGTCGACTTCGACGACGCCCAGGCGATCGGCCGCCGCTACCGCCGCCAGGACGAGATCGGCACGCCGTACTGCGTCACGGTCGACTTCGACACCCTCGAGGACAACGCCGTGACCATCCGCGAGCGCGACAGCATGAAGCAGGAGCGCATCTCGATCGACCAGGTCGAGTCGTACCTGGCCGGCCGCCTGATCGGCTGCTGACCGGCGCGAAACCCTTTCCGGACGGCCCTTTCCCGCACTGCGGGGGAGGGCCGTCCGGCGTTTCCGCCTCCGCGCACCCCTGACACCTGTCACGGCCGGGTCGTGACGCTCGGCCTGCGTACCGGCCGCCTCGGCGCGGCAGGCTTCACCGCATGGACAACACACAGGAAATCGCGGCGGGGGCGGCGATCCGGCTGGGCGGGATCGCCAAGCGGTACGGGGACGTGCGGGCGGTCAAGCAGGTCGACCTGACCATCGCGCCGGGGGAAGTGGTGGCGCTGCTCGGGCCCAACGGGGCGGGCAAATCGACCACCGTCGACATGATTCTGGGGCTCACCACGCCGGACGAGGGCACCGTTTCGGTGTTCGGCCGGACGCCCGCCGACGCGGTCCGCGCCGGGATGATCGGCGCGATGCTGCAGGGCGGCACGCTGCTGGACGACCTGACCGTGCGCGAGACCGTCGGTCTCGTCGCGAAGCTGCACCGCCGTCCGATGCCGGTGCGGGACGCGCTGCGCAGCGCCGGCGTCGAGGACATCGCCGACCGGCGCGCCAACAAGCTTTCCGGCGGGCAGAAGCAGCGCGTGCGGTTCGCGGTCGCGCTGGTGTCCGACCCCGATCTGCTCGTGCTGGACGAGCCGACCGCGGCGATGGACGTCGGCAGCAGGCGGGAGTTCTGGAAGTCGATGTACTCGTTCACCGACACCGGCCGCACCGTGCTGTTCGCGACCCACTACCTCGAAGAGGCCGAGGAATTCGCCGACCGGGTCGTGCTGATGCGGGCCGGGGAGATCGTCGCCGACGGGTCCGTCGCGCAGGTCCGCGCGCTGGCGGGCGGCCGTACTATCCGCGCGGTACTGCCCGCCGGGGTCAGCGACCGGCTGGTCTCGGCGCTGCCCGCGGTCACTTCCTGCGAACTGCGCGGCGAACGCGTCGCACTGTCCAGTTCGGACTCCGACACCACCCTGCGCGCGCTGCTCGCCGCGGTCCCGGCCGTGCGCGACATCGAGATCGGCGCGGTCGGCCTCGAAGGCGCGTTCCTTTCCCTGACCTCCGACGAAACGGAAGAAGCAGTCCGATGAATCCCGCCTATCTGCTCGTCGAAACCCGCAGGCTGTTCCGCTCGCCGCGGTTCCTGGTCTTCGTCGTGGCCTTCCCGGTGGTCATGTTCCTGTTGCAGGCCACCGTGTTCACCGACAAATCCGCGCCGGACCACGTCGCGGTCTCAGCCGTGCTGATGGTCAACATGATGACGTTCGGCACCTTCGCCGCGGCCACCACGAACGGCGCCCGGCTCGCGATCGAGCGAGCGGGCGGCTGGCAGCGGCAGCTGCGGCTGACCCCGCTGTCCGGCGCGGGCTACCTCGGCGGCAAAGCGCTGTCCGGGATGCTCGCCGGGCTGCCCGCGCTGATCCTGGTCCCGGTCATCGCGGCCTTCTCCCAGGGCGTGCACCTCGACCCTGCGGGCTGGCTGCGCGTCTTCCTCGGCGTTTTCCTCGGCACCATCCCGCTCGTGCTGCTCGGACTGCTGCTGGGCCAGTTCGGCACGCCGGAGTCGATGCAGCCGATCAGCATGATCGTCACGCTCGGCATGGGTTTCCTCGGCGGGCTCTGGATTCCGCTGGAGGGCATGCCGTCCTGGATGCACGACGTCGCGCAGATCATGCCCACCTACTGGGTCATCGGGCTGGTCCGCCCGGCCGTGACGAACCAGCTGCTGGTGAGCTTGCCCGCCGCGATCGGGGTGCTCGGGGCGTGGACGCTGATTCTCGGGATTGTCGTGGTCAGGCGTTACCGTAAGGACAGCGCCCGGGTTTGACCGGGCGGGGAGGGAAGAACGACGTGCGGCCACAAGGCCATCGGGCGGCGACCGGCGAGCACCGGTTCGGGCTCAACGACCGGGCGTCCTGGTGGGACGATCCGCCGGCGCGCCCCGGCAGCGGCCCGAAGAAGGCCGGCTGGCCGATCGTCTCGGTGGCGTTCCTGCTGCCGCTCGTGATCCCGGCGACCCGGGGCCTGATCGAGGACCCCGGGCCGCTGTGGATCCGGATCCTGCTCGGCGTGCTGGTCTACGCGTACTGCGCCTGCTACGCCGTCTTCCCGCTGGTCTTCGGCAAGCCCCGGCAGGTGAAGCTCTGGTTCGGCGGGGGCATGCTGGTGCTGGGCCTGTTGTCCGCGCTGACGACCGGCGCCAGCCCGTACGTCGTGCTCTACGCGACCGCGACGCTCGCTTTCCTGCTCCCGGCGGCGTGGGCGGTGATCTTCAACGTGGCGGCGCTCGGCCTGCTGGTGCTGGTCCTGCACCTGCGCGGGGATCTGACGGAGCGCATCGGCGACCTGATCACGGTCGCCTCGGTCACGTCGGCGATGT
The DNA here is from genome assembly GCF_042684085.1 of Amycolatopsis silviterrae. NCBI lineage: Bacteria > Bacillati > Actinomycetota > Actinomycetes > Pseudonocardiales > Pseudonocardiaceae > Amycolatopsis > Amycolatopsis silviterrae. The sequence goes on along the minus strand of NZ_JBHUKS010000033.1, from coordinate 346,091 downwards.
TCTTCATGGCCAATCTGGTCCGGGTGATCCGCAGGCTGGAGCTGGCGAACCAGGAGATCGCGACGCTGGCGGTGGCCGGCGAGCGCGAGCGGGTCGCCCGCGATCTGCACGATCTGCTCGGGCACAGCCTCACCACGATCACGGTCAAGTCCGGGCTGGCGCGGCGGGTGCTGGAAAGCTCCGGCGACATCGACCAGGCAGTGCGGGAGATCCGCGAGGTCGAGGGGCTCACGCGCTCGGCGCTGTCGGATGTGCGGGCGACGGTGTCGGAGTACCGGGAGGTGTCGCTGTCCGCGGAGATCGCGGGGGCGCGGGCGGCGTTGCGCGCGGCGGAGATCGACGCGGACCTGCCGCACGCGGTGGACAACGTGCGCGGGGAACTGCAGAGCACGTTCGGCTACGTGCTGCGCGAGGCGATCACCAACGTGCTGCGGCATTCCGGCGCGAAGGCGGTGAAGGTGCGGCTGGGTCGGGACTGGCTGGAGGTCGAAGACAACGGCCGCGGCGCGGGGGATGTGGCGCGGGGCAACGGCTTGCGCGGATTGTCCGAACGCCTGGCCGCGGTCGGGGGCACCTTGGCGACGCGGCCGCGGCCCGGGGGAGGATGGGTGGTCCGGGCGGAGGTCCCGGAGCCGCGCCCGGACGGATCCGCCGTCGCGGTGCGGGCCGAACCCGCTGGAGGACTGGCGTGATCCGGGTGCTGCTGGCCGACGACCAGGCGATGGTGCGCGGCGCGCTGGCCACCGTGCTCGGCCTGGAGGCCGACATCGAGGTGGTGGCCCAGGTCGGCACGGGCGACGAGGTGGTGGCCGCGGCGAAGGAGTCGGCGCCCGACGTCGCCCTGCTCGACGTACAGATGCCCGGCATGGACGGGCTCACCGCGGCGGCCGGGCTGAAGACCGCGCTGCCGGCGTGCCGGGTGATCATCTGCACCACCTTCGGCCGCCCCGGCTACCTCGCCCGGGCGATGGCCGCGGGGGCGGCCGGGTTCGTGGTGAAGGACGCGCCGCCGGAACAGCTCGTCGAGGCGGTCCGCCGAGTCCACAGTGGACTGCGCGTGGTCGACCCGGCGCTGGCCGCGGAATCGCTGGCCACCGGCGCCAGCCCGCTCACCGCCCGGGAACGCGACGTGTTGAGCGCGGCCAAGGACGGCAGCACGGTCGCGGACATCGCGCGGTCGCTGTTCTTGTCCGACGGGACGGTGCGCAACCACCTGTCGTCGGCGATCGGCAAAACCGGCGCGCGCACCCGCGCGGAGGCGGTGCGGCTGTCCGAGGAACGCGGCTGGCTCTAGCCTCGCCAGCGCGGTGCGGAGCACCAGCCGGATGCTGGCCTCGCTCCGGCAGAGGTCAGTGAAGGGTCTTTGAGGGACCCCTGCCTGGGGACCTAACGCGGTTTCCTGGGCACGGCCGAGGCGTGGTGGCCTGGGCCGACGAGGTCAGCGCGGCTCCCGTCAGGGCCGGGTTTGCCGTCTGTGAGGGCCGCCCTGAGGG
>NZ_JBHUKS010000033.1:287688-344559 GCF_042684085.1 Amycolatopsis silviterrae | reverse complement strand
ACGATCGTATGGGTATAAATTGGTCATTTCACCGAGGTTGACGTCCTTTGTGGACGGTCGGCATGCCGCGCGGCCTTCCGCGCCGGGCGCGCGGGTCAAGGGGGAACCTGCGCCGGGTGACACCGCAGCCGCCACTGAGAAACCTCGACGTGGCGGTCGCGCCCTCGCCGCTGCCCCGACACAGATGCTGCGCGGCGGTGCCTGAGCAGTGCGCCCAATGCCACCTTGGGGTTCTCTCCGCGGCGAGGGCGCGGGGCGGGTCTTGGTCCGGCTGGTTTCCGTATCACCCTGCCGGGTCTCGCCACGGCTGACCCGCCGCCGCACCGTGCTGCTGAGAACCCCCCGGGGCGCCTTCCCGGCGCCGGAAGGCGGCTCTGCGAGGATGGCCGCCATGGATGCGTGGACAGGTCCCACTGCGGGAAACTGGGTGCGCCGCGTCGTTTTCGGTGCGGTGCTGGCCCTGGTCGCGGTCATCGGGGGCACCGCGTTCCGGGTGTGGGACGTCGCGCGGGAGAACGACCGCACTCCGGCCGACGCGATCGTCGTGCTGGGTGCCGCGCAGTACAACGGCAAGCCGTCGGAGATCTTCACAGCGCGGCTGGAGAAGGCGCGGCAGCTCTACACCGAGGGCGTCGCCAAGACTGTCATCACGGCGGGCGGCAAAAAGAGCCGCGACAACTACACCGAGGCGACGGCCGGGGCCCGGTGGCTGACCAAGCACGGGGTTCCGCAGGCCGCGACGATGCCGGTCGGCGAGGGCAATGACACCCTGCGCAGCCTCCGCGCGGTCGCCGATCAGGTGAAGGCGCGCGGCTGGCGTTCGGTGGTGCTGGTCAGCGATCCGTGGCATTCCTACCGGTCGCGGACGATGACCGAGGACCTCGGGCTGGAGGCGTGGACCGCGCCGACGCACAGCGGGCCGATCGTGCAGGAGCGGTCGACGCAGGTGCGCTACATCTTCCGCGAGACCGGCGCGCTGCTGTTCTACGAACTCACCAAGTCGCCCGCGGACGATCTGTTCGGCACGACGATGGGCTGAATTGTCGGTGGTCCCGCTTAAGCTGGCGGGGTGGTGAATGACGGCTACCGCGAGCACGACCGCGCCCGCGTGCTGGCCGAGGAACCGAAGGGCGCGGCGCTGGCCGGCGCGCGGCCGGACGGGCGCAGCGCGTTCGCCCGCGACCGCGCGCGGGTGCTGCATTCCGCCGCGCTGCGCCGGCTGGCGGGCAAGACGCAGGTGGTCGGGCCGGGCGAGGGCGCGGAGGTCAGCGGTGCGCCGCGGACCCGGCTCACGCATTCGCTGGAGGTCGCGCAGATCGGCCGCGGCATCGCCGAGGAGCTGGGCGCGGACCCGGACCTGGTCGACACCGCCGGGCTCGCGCACGACATCGGCCACCCGCCGTTCGGGCACAACGGCGAGCGCGCGCTCGACCAGGTGGCCCAGCCGTGCGGCGGCTTCGAGGGGAACGCGCAGACGTTGCGCATCCTGACCCGGCTGGAGCCCAAGGCGGTCGCGGCCGACGGCGCGACGGCGGGGCTCAACCTCACCCGGGCGTGTCTCGACGCCACCACGAAGTACCCGTGGCCGCGCCGGTCCGGCGAGCCGAAGTACGGCGTGTACCCGGACGACACGGTGGTGTTCGGCTGGATCCGCGAGGGCGCGCCGGGCCTGCGCCGGTGCCTGGAAGCGCAGATCATGGACTGGGCCGACGACGTGGCGTACTCGGTGCACGACGTCGAGGACGGCGTGCTGGCGGGCCGGATCCGGTTGCGGCTGCTGGCCGATCCGGAGGAACGCGTGGCGGTCGCCGAGGCCGCGGCGCGGCATTTCTCCACGCTCTCGGTGTCCACTTTGGAGGGTGCGGCGAAGGAGCTGCTCGACCTGCCGGTGGTCGCCGAGCTGGTGCGCGCGGAGCCGGACGGTTCGCTGCGCGCGCAGGTCGCGCTGAAACGGCTCACCAGCGAGCTGGTCGGCCGGTTCGCCTCGGCCGCGGTCACCGGCACCCGCGCGGGCTACGGCGAGGGCCCGCTCACCCGGTACGGCGCGCGGCTGGCGGTGCCCGACCAGGTCGGCGCGGAGGTGGCGCTGCTCAAGGCGCTGGCGCTGCGCTACGTGATGAGCGATCGCCGCAGGCTGGCGATGCAGGACGGGCAGCGGGAGGTGATTACCGAGCTGGTGGCGGCTTTGTGCCGGCGCGCTCCCGAGGCGCTGGATCCGCTGCTGGTCCCGGCGTGGCACGCGGCGTCCGGCGACGCCGAGCGGCTGCGCGTGGTGGTGGACCAGGTGGCGTCGCTCACCGACGCGCAGGCGTACGAGTGGCATCGATGGCACACCGGACGGCACGGAACGGCGCCGCCTGCCGAACCGTGAGCCGCGGAACCACCCGTTCCGGTACGGTCGCCGCATGGCCCTGGACAGCCACCTCACTTTCACCCTGGCGTTGCACGGTGCGACCGCGCTCCCGGGCGCTGACGCGTGTCTCTCGCCGTACTCGGCGGCGAGCGCGCTCGTTCTCGCCCACCTGGCCGCGCGAGGACGGACCGCGGACGAACTCGGCGCGGTACTCGGCGACGATCAGGGCGAGCTGCTGCGCGCCGCCGCTGAGCTGGGCGAAGACGTCCAGCTGGCCGTCGCGAACACGCTCTGGGCCTCGGACCTGGTCACCGTCGAGGACGGCTTCCAGTCCGAGCTGGTGCGCTGGCCCGGCGGCAAGGTCGAGACCGCGCCGTTCAAGACCGACCCCGAGGGCACGCGCGAGCGGATCAACGCCGACGTGGACCAGACCACGCACGGCCTGATCCCGGAACTGCTGCCGGACGGCGCGATCCACGCGGACACACGCGCCAGCCTGGTCAACGCGCTCTACCTGAAAACCGCTTGGCGGCACCCGTTCCCCGAGCAGGCCACGGCGGACGCGGACTTCCACACCCCCGACGGCGTGCGCCAGGTGCCGACGATGCACCTCGACGAATCCGTCGGCTACGCGCACGAAAACGGCTGGCAGGTCGTCCGGCTGACGGCCGAGGGCGGCGTCGAGACGGTCATCCTGCTGCCGGACGGCGACCTCGATCCCGCGGAAGCCGCGCTCGACGGGCCTGCGCTGCGCGGGCTGCTGGAAAGCCCGAAGCAGCGCAAGGTCCAGCTCTCGCTGCCCAAAATCTCCCTCGACGTGCGGGCGGATCTGGACCGGGCGTTGCAGGCCCTCGGCGTGCGCGAGCTGTTCACCCGGGAGGCGGACCTCACCGGTCTCACCGAGTACCGGCCGCTGTGGGTGGACAGCATCCTGCACCAGGCCGTGCTGCGGCTGGACGAACAAGGTCTCGAAGGCGCCGCGGCCACCGCGATCCAGATGCGCACGATGTCGCTCATCTCCGGCGAGCCGCTGGAAGTCCGGGTCGACCGGCCGTTCCTGCTGCTGGTCCGGCACGCCGAGACCGGCGCGGTGTACTTCTTCGCCCGGGTGGTGCGCCCCGCGTGAGCGTGTTCCGCCCCGAAGCGAAAACCGAAGCACCGCCCCGAGAACCCGATCCGGCCGCGCTCGCCGAAGCCGAACCGCGGATGCGCCGGTCCTGGGCCGACGCCGGGATCATCGGCGCGTACCTGGCGTTCTCGGTGATCCTGTTCGGCGGGCTGTGGGCCGATCTCGGCCAGGGCTACCTGTGGAACAGCGCGTCGGACCAGAACCTGTGGGAATGGTTCTTCGCGGTCACCGCGAAATCGGTGCAGCACCTGGAAAACCCGCTCACCAGCGGCCTGCAGAACTACCCGCTCGGCGTGAACATGATGGCCAACACGGCCATGCTGGGCGTCGGCGTCCCGCTCACCCCGATCACGCTCGCCTTCGGCCCGACGGTCACCTGGGCGATCGCGCTCACCGGCAGCCTCGCCGGCAGCGCGGCGGCCTGGTACTGGGTGTTCTCGCGGCATCTGGTGCGCAACCGGGTGTCCGCGGCGGTCGGCGGCGCGTTCGCCGGGTTCGCGCCGCCGATGATCTCGCACGCCAACGCGCATCCGAACTTCGTCGCGTGGTTCGTCCTGCCGTTCATCGCGCTCAAGGTGATCCAGCTGGCGAAGGGCAATCGCCCGGTGCGCAACGGGATCTGGCTCGGCGTGCTCACCGCGTACCAGATTTTCCTCGGCGAAGAACCGCTGCTGATCTTCGCGCTGGGCTTCCTGATTTTCGCGGTCGTCTACTGCGCTTCGCGGCCGCGCGAGGTCAAGGCGATGGTGCGGCCGGTGCTGCTCGGCGGCGGCATCGCGGTGGCGCTGACGCTGGTGGTCGTCGCGTTCCCGTTGTGGTGGCAGTTCTTCGGCCCGGACAGCTACACCGGGCTGGAGCACGGCCAGGTCGGCAACGACACCGCCGCGATGACCCGGTTCGCGACGCAGTCGGTGTCCGGGCAGCCGGAGGCGGCGGCCGCGGTGTCGCTGAACCGCACCGAGGAGAACGCGTTCTTCGGCTGGCCGCTGATCGTGCTGATGGTCGTGGTCACGGCGTGGCTGTGGCGCGAGGCCGTGGCCCGTTCGCTGGCGATCTCGATGTTCCTGATGGCCTGGCTTTCGCTCGGCTCCGAAATCACCGTGCTGCACGAGAACACCGGCGTGCCCGGCCCGTGGAAGCTGCTCGCGGACCTGCCGTTGTTCGAATCGCTGCTGGAATCGCGGCTGGCGATGGCGTGCGTGCCCGCGATCGGCGCGCTGCTGGCGATCGCGACCGACCGCGTGTTCCGTGCTGCGGAGAGCGGCGAGCTGAAGCTGCCGGTGCGGCTGATCTGGCTCGGCGCGGTCGCGGCCGTGCTGCTGCCGATCGCGCCGACGCAATTGCTGGTGCAGAAACGCCCGCCGACGCCCGCGTTCTTCGCCGACGGCACCTGGCAGACCTACGTCGCGCCCGGCGGCACCGTCGTGCCGGTGCCGCTGCCGAGTTCGGGGGAGTCGGAGCCGCTGCACTGGCAGATGGACGCCGGGCTGCGGTACGCGATGCCGGAGGGCTACTTCGTCGGACCGCAGGGCCCGGACGACAAACGCGGCCGCTACGGCTCCTACCAGCGGCCGACCTCGACGCTGTTCGACCGGGTCCGCGACACCAAGCGAGCGCAGGAGATCACCGACGCCGACCGCGACCAGGCCATCCAGGACCTGCGCTACTGGAACGCCAGCGTGCTCGTGCTGATCCCGCGCGAGCACAGCGACGCCTATCGCGCCACGGTGGACCTCTTGCTGCGCAAACCCGCGCAGTTCGTGGACGGCGTGTGGATCTGGGATGTGCGCCCGATCACGGGCCGCCGCTGACGCTGTCACATCTCGCGCGGCTGTCCCGTTCCTCCTGCGAACCACTCAGAAGGAGGACCCGACATGCCTCGTATCCCGGTCAAACGAGCCACCGACGGCGGCCCGGTGCTGAAGCTCTTCTACCGGATCGCCGGCAAGCGGTACGGCGCGGTGCCGGAGCCGATGGCCGTCGTGGCGCACCACCGCGGTCTGCTGCGGACCAGCGTCGTCCACGAGCTGATGGCGGAGAAGGCGTCGAAGCACCTGCCCGCGAACATCCGCGAACTCGCGGTGTACCGCGTCGCCACGCAGATCGGCTGCTCGTGGTGCGTCGACTTCGGCACGATGCTGCAGCGGCACGACGGCCTCGACATCGACCGGCTCAAGCACATCGACGAGTACGCGACGTCGCCGTTGTTCACCCGGCAGGAGCGGCTGGCGCTGGCGCTCGCGGACGCGATGTCCGGCCCGGTCGTCACGGTCACCGACGAGCAGATCGCCGAGCTGGTGGCCGAATTCGGCGAGAAGGGCGTGGTCGAGCTGACCTATCAGATCGGCCTGGAGAACTCGCGGGCGCGGATGAACAGCGCGCTCGGCATCGTCGACCAGGGCTTCACCTCGGGCGACGCCTGCCGCGTCCCGATCCCGTGACCGCCCGGCCCGGCCGGGGCGTCACTGCTCCGGCCGGGTGATCCGGGTGAGCTTCTCCGGGTTGACCTGGTCGTAGACGCCGACGATGCGGCCGTCGCGGACACTGAACGTCTGCACGCGCTCGTCGAGGGCGAGGTAGCCGCCGGCCGCGGGCAGCTGCGGCAGCCACAGGCCGAGATCGCCGTTGACCAGCACCGGCCGCCCGAGTTCCATCGTGCCCGGCGCGTACTTCGCCAGCACCCCGAGCACGAAGCGGGCGACCTTGTCCGGTCCGGTGATCATCCGGCGGCTGGTGCGCGTGCGGCCGTTGGAATCGCCGATCATGACCACGTCCGGGTGCAGCAGTTCGGTGACCGCGCGGATGTCGCCCGCGAGCAGCGCGACCACGAACTTCTCCAGCACCGGCTGCTGCTGCGCCAGGTCGAGCCGGGCGGGCGGGTCGGAGTCCTCGACCGCGCGCCTGCCCCGCGACGCGTGCTGGCGCGCCGCCGCCGGGCTGCAGCCGAGCGCGTCCGCGATCTCGGCGAAGGGCACCGCGAACGCGTCGTGCAGCACGAACGCCACGCGCTGCTCGGGCGTGAGCCGGTCGAGCACCACCATCGCGGCCATGCGCAGGCCGTCGTCGCGCACCGCGGCTTCGAGCGGGTCCTCGCTCGCCGGCGCGCCGACCGGCGTGACGATCGGCTCGGGCAGCCATTCGCCCACGTACTTCTCGCGCTGCACGGCCGCCGACCGCAGCCGGTCGAGGCAGATCCGGCCGACTACCGCGGTCAGCCAGCCGCGCAGGTCGCGGATCGCGGCTCGGCCCGCGTCGTCGAGCCCGGACAGCCGCAGCCAGGCCTCCTGCGTCGCGTCCTCGGCGTCGGCGCGGGTGCCGGTGAGCCGGTAGGCGGCCCGGATCAGGTGCGGCCGGTGGACGGCGAACTCGGCGGCGTAGTCGTCCAGCGCGGTCGTGGTGCTCATGTCCCGAGTGTGCCGCACGGCCGGCCGGGAGGGAGAACTATTGTGGTTGGCGTGGCAGGACGGATTCGGGAGAGCGATATCGCGGAGGTGCGTGAGCGCAACCGGATCGACGAGGTCGTGGGGGAGTACGTCGCGCTGCGCCGTGCTGGCGGGGGCAGCCTGAAGGGCCTGTGCCCGTTCCACAACGAGAAGACCCCGTCGTTCAACGTGCGCCCCACTCACGGGACCTTCCACTGCTTCGGCTGTGGCGAGGGCGGCGACGTCATCAAGTTCATTCAGAAGATCGACCTCGTGTCGTTCGTGGAGGCGGTCGAGCGGCTCGCCGACCGGGTCGGCATCCGGCTGACCTACGAGGGCGGCGGCGCGTCCGTGCAGCGCGACCGGGGCACCCGGTCGCGGCTGATCGAGGCTCACCGCGCGGCGTCGGAGTTCTACATCGAGCAGCTGGTCACCGACGAGGCGCGGGCGGCGCGGGACTTCCTGTCCGAGCGCGGGTTCGACGCGGCGGCGGCCAAGCAGTTCGGCTGCGGCTTCGCGCCCGGCGGCTGGGACAAGCTGACCAAGCACCTGCTCAACCGCGGGTTCGAGGTGAAGGAGCTGCTCGCGTCCGGCCTGTCGAAGGAGGGCCAGCGCGGCCCGATGGACCGGTTCCACCGGCGGCTGGTGTGGCCGATCCGCGACGTCGGCAACGACGTGGTGGGCTTCGGCGCGCGGCGCCTCTTCGACGACGACCGGATCTCGGCGAAGTACCTCAACACCTCCGAAACGCAGATCTACAAGAAGTCGCAGGTCATGTTCGGCCTCGACCAGGCGAAGCGGGAGATCGCGAAACGGCACCAGGTCGTGGTGGTCGAGGGCTACACCGACGTGATGGCGATGCACGCGGCGGGTGTGCCGACGGCGGTCGCGTCGTCCGGCACCGCGTTCGGCGAGGACCACATGAAGGTCCTGCGCAGGCTGATGATGGACGACGACGCGTTCCGCGGCGAGGTGATCTTCACCTTCGACGGCGACGAGGCGGGGCAGAAGGCGGCGCTCAAGGCGTTCGAGGGCGACCAGACGTTCGCCGGGCAGACCTACATCGCGGTCGCGCCGGACGGGATGGACCCGTGCGAGCTGCGCATCGCGAAGGGCGACACCGCGGTGCGCGACCTGGTGGCCCGGCGCACGCCGCTGTTCGAGTTCGTGATCAAGAGCATGCTGAAGCAGTTCGACCTGGATTCGGTCGACGGCCAGGTTTCCGCGCTGCAGAAGACGGTGCCGATGGTCGCCGCGATCAAGGACCGGGCCAGCCGGGACGGGTACGCGTCGAAGCTGGCCTGGTGGGTCGGCTGGCAGGACGTCGCGCAGGTGGTCAACCGGGTGCGCGGCGCAGCCGGAGCGGCGGCCCGGCGCGGCCCGGCCGAACCGCAGCTGCGGCGCGGCGCGTCGCGGCAGGAAACCCCCGCGCCCGAACCGGAGAAGCAGGACCTGCCGCGTCCCGCGCCGAACGATCCGCGGTTCGTCGGGCAGCGGGAAGCGCTCAAGGCCGCGCTGCAGCAGCCCGCGATCGCCGGTCCGGAGTACGACTCGCTGCCGGAAGAGGCGTTCACGCATCCGGTGTACATCGCGGTGCACCTGGCCGTGCTGAAGGCGGGCGGGGCGGCGTCCGGGCTTACCGGGCCAGCGCTGCTGGACGCGGCGTCGGCGCACTGTCCGGAGGGGACGGTCCGCCGGGTGCTCAGCGAGCTGGCGGTGGAACCGTTGCGCGCCTTGGGGGAAGTGGACTCGCGCTACATCTCGGGCGTGCTCGCGGGCGTGCAGGAGAACCTGGTCGGCAGGCAGATCGGCGAGATCAAGTCGAAGCTGCAGCGGCTGTCGCCGGTCGAGGCCCCGGACGACTACCGCGCGCTGTTCGGCGACCTGGTCGCGCTGGAGCAGTACCGGAAGTCGCTGCGCGAGCAGGCGGCGAGCGGGTGGGAGTGACGTGGGACTGCTGAACCGGTTCTTCGGCGGCGGGCTGCCCAAGGGCTTCCCGGGCGAACTGTCTCCGGGCGAGGACCCGGTCGCCGCGGCCGCCGTCGAATCGGGCGGGCACCTCGTCGTGACGTCGCTGGGCCTGTGGATCCCGTCCGGCGACGGCGCGCGGCGGGTCGGCTGGCATCTGGTGGGCAAGGCGACCTGGGGCGACGGCGTGTTCACGCTGACCGAATCGGAGGAGACCGGGCGGACCGGCGCGGTCGCGGTGCTGGCCGACCGCGAGCCGGTGCGGTTCCGGCTGCCGCAGCCGGGCAAGGTGCCGCAGCAGGTGCGGCTGCGGGTCGACGGCTCGGTGCGCGGACGGCACCGGCACGAGTTCCCCGAGGGCGGCGCGTGGTTCGTCCAGCGCAAGGTCCCTGGCCGCGACGGCGTGGAACTGCAGGTGCGCCCCGATCCCGGCACCGACCCGGAGCTGGTGGAGGCGGTCGCGGCGGAGGTCGGGGAGAAGCTGGCCAACCGCGCGGAGTAGCAGTACGCTCGTACTCAGTACAGACGTACTGTTTACTGGCGGGAGGCTGCTCATGTGGGATCCGGCGAAGTACCTCGACTACTCCGACCTGCGCGGCCGGCCGTTCTACGACCTGATCGGGCGAATCTCGTCCGCTTCGCCCCGCCGGGTGACCGACCTCGGCTGCGGCCCCGGCACCCTGACCCTCGACCTGGCGATGCGCTGGCCGGACGCGGTACTGGAGGCGATGGACAGCTCGCCGGAAATGGTCGCCGCGGCCCGCGAACGCGGAGTGGCCGCCGAGGTCGGCGACGTCCGGTCGTGGACGCCGAAGCCGGATACAGACGTCGTCGTATCGAACGCGGTCCTGCAATGGGTGCCCGGCCACGAGGACCTGCTGCGCCGCTGGGCCAGGGAACTCCCCGCTGGAGCGGTGCTGGCGGTGCAGGTCCCCGGCAACTTCTCCGCCCCCTCGCACGCCATCAGCCGTCAGCTGGCGGCCTCGCCCGCCTGGGCCTCGCGTCTCTCCTCGGTCACTCTGCGGGCCGAAGACGCCGTCGGCGAACCCCGCGACTACGCGAACCTCCTCGCCGACGCCGGCTGCCTGGTCGACGCGTGGGAAACCACGTACGTGCAACGTCTTTCCGGCCCGCGAGCAGTGCTGGAGTGGATCACCGGAACCGCGCTGCGCCCCATCCGCGCGGCCCTGGGCGACGCGGACTGGGCCGAGTTCCAAGACGACCTGGCTCCGCTGCTGGACGAGGCCTACCCGCCCCGCCCGGACGGCACGACGTGGTTCGAATTCCGGCGGATCTTCTTCGTCGCTACGATCCCGGGCTGATGACGTACTGGAACACGAATGTCGCCCGTCATCCCGGCATCCTCCGCGCCGTGCCCGCCGGGTGCTCGACTGCGTTGGACGTCGGCTGCGGAGACGGCCTGCTGGCGCGGAAACTGGCCGCCGTGGTGCCTTCGGTCACCGGCGTCGACAGCTCGCCGGAGATGATCGCTCAGGCCCGCTCACAGGCTCCCGGAACCTTCATCGAAGGCGACTTTCTGGCCGCTGACCTCGGCACCTACGACTTCGTCTGCTCCGTGGCCACCATCCACCACCTCGACTTCGAAGCCGCCCTGCGCCGGATGCGGGACGTCCTGCACCCAGGCGGCGCCCTGGTCGTGGTCGGCCTGGCCCGAGACGCAAGCCTGCCGGACCGCCTGAAGACGATCGCCGCCGCGCCGATTGTGCGCATCGTGAAGACGCTGCGCCGCGCACACGGTCCGGAGGGCATGCCGGCGATGCAGCCGAGCATGAGCTACCGCGAGGTCCGAACGACGGCGCGACGGTTGCTGCCAGGAGTGCGATACCGCCGACACGTGCTGCGGCGGTACTCGCTCACCTGGCGGAAACCGTCCTGAGCCGGTCAGCTGCTCCCGCGCCCGAACCTCTCGCCGAGCTTCGCCCTGGCCACCCCGGCGGCCCCCTGGACCATCGGATGGTCGGCCAGCTTGCGGTAGGTGCGCACGATCTGCTCGTACCGTCCCCGGCCGGCCTTGGTGCCCAGCACGTACCCCAGGCCCACGCCCAGCAGGAACTTCTTCATCGACGGCCACACCTCTTTCTCCGCAGGACTTCCGACTGTCCATTGTCCAACACAACCGGCTTCCGCGCGGAGCCGCCGAAGACCCACCCCCCTGTGCGAGGGCGGAGGGGCATGGGCTAAAGTTCTTCCTGTCAGCCCGGAGAGATCCGGACCGGCGGAGCACGATCCCCTGTAGCTCAACTGGCAGAGCATTCGGCTGTTAACCGGAGGGTTCTTGGTTCGAGTCCAAGCGGGGGAGCCAAAGCCCAGGTCTTCGGACCTGGGCTTTTTTGCTGTCTGCGGGCCGGGGCGATTTGGGGACGGTCGTCCAACCGGCTGGTGGTCGGGCCGCTGAGGGTTCGCTGGGCCGGTGACGGTTCGGGGCGACGCCGCGTTGCCCGCTGTAGACCTGGCGCGGTCGAACCCGCTCGACATGCTGCGGGGTGAAACGGCACAGTGCTGAAGGTTTAATTGCTGCCGGAACTCTATTTTGCCGCGTTGCTATAGGTAGTTGAATTGGATAGCAGGCGAAACGGCTGGCCGCCGATCCGCGCGGGAACCGGGTGAAGACGGAATCCTGGGCGCGGCTGCCTCGGCGACGCGGGGCGTGCGATTGCCGGACCCGCTAGCGCGTGGCGTGTTCCTCGTCGGCACGGCGGAGCGTCGGCCCATGGGGCCGCTGGCAACGCGTCAAGCGAGAACACGATCAGGTACCGCATCCGCGGCGAACTTGATCATTGCCGCCGCAGCGCGTCGGCCGGGCAGCGAAATTCGATGCCCGGCCGACAATGCCGATTCCTCAAGGCCGCGAAGGCCCTGGCGGCGTCAGGCTCCCGGGGGCACCGGCAGCGGCATGCCGGGGAGGTTCTGGTCATTCGGCACGACGCCGTCGACCAAGTAGGCCTCCACGACCTTGTCCACGCCCGCGTTGCCGCCGGCGTAGACGCCGTGGTCGCCTTCTCCGGTGATCGTCAGCATCCGCGAGTTGTCGAACGCCTTGTGTGCGCGGCGCGCGCCCTCGATCGGTGTCGCCGGGTCGTGCTCCGACTCGACGATCAGCACCGGCGGAACGCCCTTGCCGTTGAGCACCGGCAGCGGGGCCGGGGGGTTCTTCCAGAACAGGCACGGCTGGATGAACCAGCCGGCGCCGAGCAGCGGCAGTTGCCGGTCGATCAGTTTCTGCGACTGTTTGACGGCGCTCTGGGGCGAGCCGGTCCAAGGGCCTTCGTTGCACGGGATCGTCCAGAACGACGCGTCGTAGGAGTCGCCGTCGGCAGGCACCATCAGCGGCTGCGGGCCGGAGGTCGTGGTGCTCTTGTCGGCGGCCTTGACCCGCTGTGCGGCCGACGCCTTGGCCTGGGCCGAAGTCGTGCCTTGGGTCAGCGCGCGGACGTTGACCAGGTAGTCGGCCAGCCCCGGAAAAGCGCGCTTCGAGTAGATCTGCGCCGCGATGAACGAGTCGAGACCGTTGGCCGACACGTGCGAGCCGTCCGGCAGGGTGACCGCGTTCTGGGTCAGGGCGTACCGGACCTGCTCGTAGGTCTGGCGGGCCGCCTCGCCGGTGGCACCGAAGTGGTAGAGCTTGTCGTAGCTCGCCATCCACGGCAGGAAGTCCTGCCGCCAGCGGCGCTCGAAGCCGAGCGGCTGCGCGTCGAACGACTTCTGCCAGGTCGTGGTGAACTCTGTCGCGGAGTCGAGGACGAACCGGCCGGTGTGCACGGGGAAGGCCTGGGCGTAGTGCGCGCCCATCCAGGTGCCCGCCGAATAGCCGACCCAGTTGATCTTGTCGCGGCCGAGCAGCACGCGCAGCAGGTCGATGTCCTTGACCGTCTGATCGGTGTTGATCAGCGGGCCCAGTTCGCCGGACTTCTGCTGGCAGGACAGCGCCGCGTATTTCGTCGCCTGGAGGATCAGGTTCAGGTTCTGCTTGCTGCGGTCGCGCGGGTCGAGGTCCGAGCCGGTGCCGATGGCGCCGCCGCAGGTGATGTTGGTGCTCTTGCCCGTGCCGCGCGGGTCGAATCCGACGATCTCCTGGTGCTCTCGCAGCTTGGCCTGGTTGCGCAGCCGCGCCGGGAAGTTGCGCCCGGGAGCTCCCGGGCCGCCCGGGTTGGTGACGACGCTGGCTGTCGCGTTCTTGGCCGCCTTCAGCCGGCTGACCGCGATGGTCAGGTCGATCTGGGCGTTCGGCTGGTACCAGTTGCGCGGCGTCCGGTAGGTCGCGCACTCCATGTCCTTCGCACCCTCGGGCGGGGGAGTCGGCAGCTCGGAGGGGACCGCGCACGGGTGCCAGTCCAGCTTTTGGCTCGCGTACTGCGCGGGGATGCCGGTCGGGTTCGGCGGCTGCTTGCCGGCGGCAGCCTCCTGGCCCGCGAAGGCGGGCGTGAACCCGGCCAGCAAGGTGCCGGCGATCGCCGGGATCACCACCGCGTAGCGGAGTCGTCTCATATGGTTGCCCCTTTTGGGTATTTCGCCAGTGAACGGGCTATTCCTATAGCGCTGGTCAGGGCGGGACAACCGCCGTTGGTCGGTGGCGCGGCGTGCCGCGATCGAATCGGTACCGGACAGTCCTGGCGATGCCGCCGCAGTCCGGAGAACAGCGGTACCGCGGTCTCGCCGCTAGCCCGCTTGGTCAACGATGACCACAGTTGAGTAATAAGATTATATAGATTCCTGAGGTGCGAGAAATCGCGAAGAGCGCTTCCGGGGCAATAATCAAGCTATAACAGGTAATACGGTGACAAAGCGGACAGCTGTCATCGAACTCGGGAGGAGTTTTACATAACCCCGTGATATAAATGAGCCATGGATGAGCTGGAGCGCGACCAGGGGCGGGACGACGTCACGGAGGCGTTCGACGAAGTTGTCCGCCTGATGATCCGGCATCTGGCCGACCACGGAAGCCTGACGTTCACCGCGATCATGTGCCTGGGCAGGCTCTACCGGGACGGCCCGACGCGGCTGACCGAACTGGCGGCGGTGGAGGGTTCCAGCCAGCCCTCGACGAGCCAGTTGGTGCAGCGCCTGGAGCGGCAGGGGCTGGTAGAGCGGGTCAAGGACCCGCAGGACGGGAGGGCGTCGCTCATCGCGCTCAGCGACGCCGGCCGCACCCTGGTGGCCACCCGTCTCCGCGATCGTCGCGGCCGCCTGGCGGAGTTGCTGGAGACGCTTTCCCCCGAGGACGACGCCTCGCTGCGGCTGGCGATGAATGTGGCCCGGCCGATCATCCAGCGGTTGATCGAAACCGCCCGCCGGTCAGACAAACCGGCCAGGTCCTGACGACTTGGCCACTCGATCCATCGGGAGGTACACCATGACCACGCCATCCACTGCCGGCTCCTTGCGGTCCCGTGCGGCCGAGAGTCCGGTCGACTGCGACGTGGTGGTCGCCGGAGCAGGCCCCGCGGGGTTGATGCTGGCCGGTGAGCTGCGAGCCGGAGGAGCCTCGGTCATCGTGCTGGAACGGTTGACCGAGATCAATCCTCTCCTCAAGGCAGGAACCCTCAACCGGCCCAACATCGAGGCGTTCTACCGGCGCGGCCTGCTTCCCGTGCTGCGGCAAGCCCAGCAGGAGACGGAGTGGACCGTCTCCTACATTTCCAGCCGCCGCTCGGACGGCACGAGCACGCTGCCCAGGTTCTCCGGGCATTTCGCGGCGATCATGCTCAGCGAGGAGTTGCTGGACGAGTCCGACCCGGACCTGGCCGGGCTCAATCCCCCGGACATGGTCGACCTGGTCCACCAGAAACAGGTCGAGGCGATCCTCGCCGACCGCGCTGCCGGGCTCGGCGCGGAAGTTCGCCGCGGGGTGGAGGTGACCGGTTTCGAGCAGGACGCCGAAGGGGTGACGGTCACGACCGGCAAGGGGCCGATCCGGTGCGGATGGCTCGTCGGCTGCGACGGCGGCCGCAGTACGGTGCGCAAGCTCGCCGGGTTCGACTTTCCCGGCACCGCCCCGGAAATCACCGGCTACCACGGGGTCGCCGACATCACCGGCGTGCAGGACCTCGGTGTCGGCTGGCACGCGACCGACACCGGCGTCTACCTCAACGACCCGCCGCGCGGGCGGATCACCACGGTCGCGTTCGACGGCGCACCGGCCGGCCATGACACCCCGGCGACCGCCGAGGACCTGCAGGCGGC
This sequence comes from Amycolatopsis silviterrae, assembly GCF_042684085.1. Lineage (NCBI taxonomy): Bacteria > Bacillati > Actinomycetota > Actinomycetes > Pseudonocardiales > Pseudonocardiaceae > Amycolatopsis > Amycolatopsis silviterrae. The sequence continues at coordinate 329,486 of NZ_JBHUKS010000033.1, read as the reverse complement.
CATCCGCCACGTGACCGGCGCCGATGCCACGGTCACCGGGATCACGAGCCTGACCCGGTTCACCGACAACACCCGTCAGGCCACGACCTACCGGCAGGGGCGAGTGCTGCTCGCCGGCGACGCGGCCCACGTGCACCCTCCGTTCGGGGGGCAGGGGCTCAACCTGAGCGTGGGCGACGCGATGAACCTCGGCTGGAAGCTCGCCGCCACCGTGCGGGGGACGGCACCGGACGGGCTGCTGGACACCTACACCGCCGAGCGGCATCCCCTCGGCGCCTGGGTGCTGAACTGGACCCGCGCCCAGATCGCGGTGATGCGCCCGGAGCCCCATGCCCGTGCGCTGCGCGAGGTGGTGGCCGACCTCGCGCGAACCGTGGACGGCGCCACGTACTTCGCGAAGAAGATCTCGGGTATCAGTCAGCGATACGACCTTTCCGGCGACAATCCCTTGGTCGGCGCCAGCGCGCCCGACTACGAGCTGGCTGACGGATCCCGGCTCGCCGACCACATGCACGACGGCAGGGCGCTCCTGCTGGACCCCACCGGTGCGCGGCACGATCTCGTTGCCCCATACCGCGACCGCATGCGGACGATCACCACGGCCCCGCTGACCGACGACGCTCCGGCGGCCATGTTCATACGACCCGACGGTTACGTCGCCTGGGCCGGCGAACCCGGCCGGGACTCGCTGGACGAGGCACTGCGGACCTGGCTCGGTGCCCCCGTGGCATATCCGAGCCAGACTCCGGATGTTGTTGCGGCTCAGCGCTGACCGCCCGCGCCGTCGGTGACCGAGATAGCCACGGTTCGGTCCCGGCAGATGCGTGATGGGGACGGGCCGAGCGGAGTGTCTCAGGCACGTCGTGGCAGGTCGGCGAGTGTCCCGCTACTTCAGCACGAGATCTCCCAGATCGACCGTGCTGGTCATTTTCTGGAAGCTCGCGAGGTTTCCGGGCCATTTGGTCACGACCTTGCCCGCCATGCCAAGGCGATACCAGCTGTGGCACGCACCGGCCTCCCAGACGGAGTCGGCCATCGCGCTGTCGACCCAGGTGTTGAAGCTCTGCTGAGCCCGTTGCGACGGCTGCACGGAGACGGCGCCGCTCTCGTCGACGAGCTGAATGTACTGCATGATCATCTTCATCTGCGCCTCGATGACCGCGATGATGGACCCGCTCGCCTGGGTGTGCGGACCGGTCACGAGGAAGAGGTTGGGGAACCCCGCGACGACGGTGCCCTTGTACGCATGTGGCGCTTCGCGCCACGCATCCGCCTTCAGCGATCGCCCGGATTCACCGTGGAACTCGATCCCGGCGTACATGTCGGTCGCGGTGAAGCCGGTCGCGAGAACGACCACGTCGGCGTCCCATTCGCGTCCGTCGCCGGCCACGACGCCGGTCTCGGTCATGGCCGAGATCCCGGTCGACCAGACGGTGGTTCTGCGGTCGGCGAGGGCGGGGTAGAACGTGCTGGAGAGGACCGGACGGCGACAGCCGAACCGGTACGACGGTGTCAGGAGTTCGCGCAGGCCGGCATCGGCGATCTCCGACTCCATATAGTCCCGCCACTGTCCTTCGATCCGGGCGAGCTGGGCCTCGTCCATGACTGCCTGTGTTTCCGCCTCGACGTTGAAGCTGTGTTCGGCGTCGAGGCGGATAGCTTCCATCCGCTCCGGTTCGTCCCGGAACCGTGCCTGCGCCTCGACGTCGTAGAACTGTTCGTCGTTCGGCATCACGTAGGGCGGGGTGCGGATCACCGCCAGCACGCTCTCGGCCACGTCGACGGCATAGGGGAGAACCTGCGCGGCACTGGCGCTCGCACCGACGACCACCACGCGCCGGCCTTCCATGGAAACTCGTTCGTCCCATTCCGCCGTGTGGATCACCTTGCCGCGAAACGTTTCGCGCCCCGGAAGATCAGGAATGCGAGGGGTGCTGAGCGAACCGCTTGCCAAGATCAGGAACCGGCACGACAGCGATGTTCCCTCGGCGGTACGCAGGTTCCACGCGCCGGCGGCCTCGTCCCACCTCGCCGACACCAGAGTGGTGTTGAACCGGATGCGGTCCCGGACTCCCAGATCGTCGGCCACTTTGTTGATATAGGCGAGGATCTCGTCCCATGGCGCGTAGCTGCGCGTCCACGCCGGGTTCAGCGCGAACGACAGGCTGTAGAAATGTGCCGGGACGTCGCAGGCCGCATTGGGGTAGCGGTTGTCCCGCCACACCCCGCCCAGTTCTCCGGCACGCTCGAGAATGAGGAAGTCGTCCCGGCCCTCCTCCAGGAGGTCGTGCGCGGCGCAGATTCCGCCGAAACCCCCGCCGACGACGACGGTCTCGTGGTACTCAATCATGATTTCACTCCACTTCAATTCTGGCAAAGCGGTTTTCGTGCATGGCGGGAATCAGCTCGCCCCGAAAAGAACGGCCAACAATGGATACCAACGTTTCCCCGTCGCCCGGTCCGGAACATTTCGGCCTTGCCTGTATCCACCCTCCACGCTGCTCAGGGGGCGCGTCCAAGGCTTGTTTCGCATCCCGTGATGCGTTGCAGGCATCACGGGCCGCGAGTGGGCTATCTTGCGGTGTTGTGGGCACAGCCAGCGCGACACCGTCGGCCGAGTTCGACCTCCGACTGGTCCGTTACTTCACGGTGGTCGCCGAACAGCAGCACTTCGCCCGTGCGGCGGCACTGCTGCACATCACCCAGCCGACTCTGAGCCGCCAGATCCGGACCCTTGAGCAGCGGGTCGGAGCCCGGCTGCTCGACCGCGACCGGCAGGGCACCCGCCTGACCCCCGCCGGGGCCGCGTTCCTGCCGCACGCCAGGCAACTGCTGGCGGTCGCCGCGATGGCGGTGGCGGATGCCCGTGCGGCCGAGGCACCAAGCCGGCTCACCGTCGGCCATACACGCGGGCTGATCATCACTCCGGCGGTACGGCACCTGCGCCACCACCACACCGAGGCCGAGGTGCGCACACTGCACCTGGAGCTGGCGGAGGTGCGGACGGCCCTGTCCAGCCACCGGGTGGACGCTGTCGTGACGCGGCTGCCGTTCGACACCGACGGACTGCGGGTCACCGTCCTGCACGACGAGCCCCGGGTGCTGCTCGTCGCCCGGTTCCACCGGCTGGCCGGCCGGGAATCCGTCACCCTCGACGACATCGCGACTGAGCCGGTGCCGAGGCTGCCCGCCGCCGAGTGGGACGCGTTCTGGCGGGTCGACCCCCGCCCCGATGGCACGCCGGCGCCCGACGGGCCGCTGGCCAGTCACCTCGAGGACGCAGTGGAACTGGTCGCGTCCGGGCAGGTGGTCGCCATCCTGCCCGCCGGGTTGCACGCCGAGGGCGCCCGGCCGGACCTGACCGCGATCCCGCTGCACGGGGTCGAGCCGTGTCAGGTGGTGCTCGCCACCCGCACCGGGGACAGCGCGCACCTGGTGGCCGCGTTTCGCCGGTCCGCCCAGGCCCTGCTGACCGAGGCGAGCTACTGAAACCGTGCCCCGCCGCGGGTATTCGTCCATACCGGGCAAGTTGCCGGGGTTGCCGCCGGACCGGCCTGCTTTTCGCAGTTGGCGCACCTGCTGGCCGGAACCGGCCAGCAGGGCTTTGAGGCCGCGCATCGCCGACATGCTTCTGCTTGGTGATTGACGATTGCGGGGAGTGCTGGGCCAATGGATCTGACCGCCGCACGCATCGACGAAATCAACCGCGAACTGGGGACGCTCGAGGGCCACGCGGAGTCGCGGAGCGGGCTGGTGGAAGCGGTTGTCGGGGTATGCCATGAACTCCGGTCGCTGTCGATCGACCCGCGGGTGTACCGCGAACGCGACGTCGAGGCGCTGGCCGGCGATATCACCGAGGCCATGCGTGCCGCGTGTGCGGAGGTGGACCGGAAGGCGTTCGCGGTGGGCCGCGTTCTGCTGCCCGACGGTGCGGACTCCGCGACCGCGGCGCTCGCGTATGACCCCTTGCTGCACGAACTCGAGAAGCTGATCGGCAAGGGCCCGAACGAAAGCAGGTGGTGAAATGCCGGAAGGCAACTCCGGGCTGCACATGGAAACCGCGGGAGCCGAGAAAGCGTTCGACGCACTGGCGCGCGCCCGCGAGGCGATCGCACAGGCGTGGACCGGCGGCGCGTCGGCGATCGACGGGGCGAACGGGCAACTCGGCAAGGGCAAGATCGGGCAGGCGTTCATGAGCGTCTACCAGCCCGAAGTCCAGAACGCGGGCACCTCGGTCCAGCTGGTCACGGGTAAGGGGGCCCAGCTGTTCGGCGCGGGGCGGGCATCGATCGCGGACTACCTGCGTTCCGACGACGGCGGCAAGTCCGCGTTCGCGGGCCTTCGCGAGGGGAACTGAGATGGCTGTCCCGCCACCGGAGAACGGGACGTTATGGCAGCTGGTAGTCCAGCGGGCCGGCGGCGTCGAGGCGGTGTGGCCGATGGACGACGAAGACGCCGCCGACCGGTTGGCGGAGGCGTGGACGCGGGTCGGCGACGGCGTCGGCAACGCGGGCGAGCAGCTCAGGCAGTCGTCCGCGGCCATCGGCGGGGCGTGGAAGGACAGTCCCGGCCAGGACGCCGCGGGCCAGTCCGGCGTCCTCGCCCAGCAGACGAGGGACGTCGCGCTGAAGATCGGCAAGCTCGGGATCATGGCCGGGTGGTATGGCGGCATCGTGCGCAAGGCGAAGGAGGACGTCCGCAAGGCCATCGCCAAGTGGGAACCGCAGCTGGCCAAGGCGGCGACCTCCGGCGGCCATCCCGGATCGGGAGTCACCAGCGGCGATATGCAGGAACAGGTTGTCTCCGCGGCATCGCAGGAATGCATGAGCATTATCGATTTGGCGGCGGACGCCGTGAAGAACACTAAGGCCAAACAGGAGAACGACGCGCGCGTACGGCGGCTGAAGGCGAGGGCGGGCCTGGTCCCGCTAGGAGTGGAAACTCTTACCGGGTTGAGCGAGAAGATCCCGGGCCCGATCAAGCTTCTCGGAAAGGCACCCGGCATTTTCACCTTGCCCGCCATGATCGCGCTCGACGTCAACGAAGGCGGAAAGCCCGTGGACGAGGCCATCCTCTCCAATGTCGGCGGGTGGGTCGCGTCCACGGCCGTGGGCGAGGCCGCGGGGAGGATTCCCATCGTTGGACCGGTGCTCGGTCCGCCCGCGGGTTTCGTCGCGGGAGCGTTCGCCTCCGGAGCCCTGGAATCACTGTACGAGCACGGTCCGACGCACGTCGCGACCGCGCTGGAAAAGGGCTGGGACAATGTCTGGGACGAATGGGAAGCCCTCAAGCAGGCTCCCCTCCCGGAAAGCCGGTTTGGCGAGGGGCGATGACCATGGGCGTTCCGAACCTTCCCGAACTGGTCTACGTGCCGTGCGCGGAACATGTCTCCGATCCCGCGACCGCACGTCCGGTCATGGCGAAAGCCGCGGACGGCAGACTGCTGATGACCGTGTACTCCACCCCGGAAGCGTTGAACGCGGGCTGGGGAGACAACCACCCGTGGCTGGCGCTGCCCGCCGAGCACCTGGGCGAACTGCACGCGACGCAGCACTTCGATCTGATCGCAGTGGATCCGGAGCCAGCGAATGGATGACAATACGGCCAGGATCGCCGCACTCGCCGAGGGAATCCGCACATTGCGGGACGCGGTACCGACGCAGAACGCCACCGCCGACTCGCCAGACGGTCTGATCCGGGCCACCGTCGACGGCTACGGGAAACTCGTCGAACTGGAATTACATCCGCGAATACTTCGCGATCCCGACTCGCGTGCGCTCGCGGACGCCGTTATCGGCACCGTGCACGCCGCGCAGGAAACTGTGGGGCGGAAAATCGCCGGAATATCGAGAAATGTTCTCCCGCCACTCGACACGGCAGTCAGGCGGGGCTGACCGCACCGGCCTCGCCACAGCGATGGATCGACGGTCCCTCGCTGCCTGGATCGACGACGGCGCTTCTCGTGGCGAGCTGTCCGGTCCGGTGGCGGTTCTCTAGGCTCTGCGAGAACGTGCACATCTGGGGTTGGAGGCGCATTCATGGACGAATACCCGGAGACGGTCTCGCGGCCGGTCTATCTTCCTGTCGAGGTCGACGGGCGGACGGCGTATGCCGAGGTCTCGTTGGTAGGCGAGGACGACGAGGAGGTCGCGGCGCGCCTGCCGAGTTTCGCAGAATTCGCCGCGTCGCTGGAGAAGCTGACCGAGTCGGTGACGGACGCGGTGGTCGGCGGGCTTCGGAAGGTCAAGCCGAGCAAGGTGGCGGTCGAGTTCGGGTGCGAGATCGGAGTGGAAAGCGGCCAGTTGACGGCGATCCTGGTGAAGGGCACGGCCAAGGCCAACGTCAAGGTGTCGCTCGAATGGAAGCCCGCCGAGCAGCAGGCCGACGGACCATCCGCGGTCAATGAGCCTCCCGATAAGCCATGACAACCGGGTCGTTGGCCAGCCGGGCCTGGACTTTGGCTGCTTGGTGCCTGTCGTACCGCCGCAGTCGATCTGCTGCTCTGAGCCGGTAGTCCGCCGGGAGCCGGTGGCTCAGCGACAGTGCGCTCAGCAGCCTCGCCGCGAGCCCCGGATCCACCGCCCCGACTCGTTCGATCAGGTCGAAGGGGCGGTTGTCAGGGAGAATCAACGCCGAGAAGATGGTGAGCAGCTTGGGACGCGCCGCGTCTGGGTCCAGGTCCCACAACACGTCCACCGCGTCAAGGCGCAGCCTTAGCGGTTCAGAAGGATGGTCGGCGATGCGTTGTAGCTGTTTCGCCGCGCGCTGCCGGTCGAATCGCTCCAGCGTGAGTATCGCGGCGAACCGCTGCTCGAACCAGCGATCGGCGGCTAGCGAGGTGAGAACGTCGACGCCGACCTCTCGGTCGAGTCCGGCGGCTGCTTCGGCGGCCGTGATCCGGAACTTCGGGTGTTCGTTGGCTGATCGGGCCAGCTCGGCGAGGGCTGTTGCCGCGTTGCGCGGGTCGTGGACCGCAGCTGTGGCAGCGACCGCGACCCGCTTCTCTCCGAGCGAGGGGTCCGCGACGAGTTCGAGCTGCAGTCGCGAGCCGAATGCCGGGGAGAATTCCGTGACCCGTGCTGCGGCGCGGATGCGAAGTTCGCGGTCCAGTTTGGGATTTCGGCAGATTTTCGCGAGCAGCTCCGGGCCTCGATCTTCGAACCAGTCGGCCAGGGCCGACGCGGCCTTGAACCGGGTTTCGGGATCGGCGTGGTCGTCGGCCGCGAGCCAGCGCAGGGCGTCGGCTGCCTCCGTTCGCGGAAGACGTTGTGCGGCATCGAGCCTGGCGGCGCCTGCGGCCTGGGCGTCATAAGCGATGCTGGTCAGCAGTACTTGCCCGCGGGCAGGGTCGTTCTCGCCCACGAGGCGGGCCGCATCAGTCCGAAAGATGTCTGCCGGCCCTGATCGCGCTACCGCGTCGAGAGTGGCGGTCCCGGCGTCCGGGTGGTGTTCGCGCAGAAGCTGTGCGGCCCGCAACCGTGCGAATCCCTCGAGGTTTTCGTCCAGTGCTAGTGCGCGAAGCGCGTGTGTGCCGTGTGGTCGGTCGTGGTCGAGCAGGAGCAGAGCCGAATCGAGTCGCCGACGCCAGTTGCCTGGGCTGGCCGAGGTGTGCCGGAGCAGCGAGATCGCCCGGTCGGGGGCGACAGTGAGTGCGGCGTTGGCCGCGTCCCGCCATGCGGCGTGGTCGGTTGCGCTTCCGGTGACCCATTCGGTGAGGATGTCGACCAGTTTGGCGTGGACTTTGGCGGGCAGCCGGACTTGTTGACGGTGGAGTTCGACGAGGAACGGGTAGCACGCTTCGCGGTTGCGCCGGCTCAACAGGCGGATCAACACCGGGGTGACATCCTGCCCGTTGGCTGCCCACAGCGCGACGAGAAAGAGTTTGACCTCCAGTCCGCGCCACGGCCATTCCTGCGGTGCGACCAGCTTCCGGGCGTGCCGCGAGCGTGGATTCGGGTGGCGTCCGGCCAGATACGCGGCGGCGAGATACTCCTGCACCGTCTGGTGAATGAACGTGAACGTGCCGCGATGCTCGACGAACAAACCGCAGCTGCGCAGGACTTCCTGCGCCACACTGGCCCACTCGGCCGCCCCCATGTTCGCCGGTTTGCCGACGTATCCGCTCAGTGCGACGGCCGGGTCCACCCGGCTCGCGCGGGTGAACGGATCGGTGCCGAGGCGGTACTCCTCGTAAGCCATCCGCCGCAGCAGTTCGCGCGTCCGGTCCAGGAGGCTTTCGGCGGCAGCGACCGCGTCCGGGCCGCTCGCCTCGGTCCAGCGGCGGAGCCGGCCGCGGACTTCGGCGAGCTTGCGCTTGGTGAGCAACAGTGCGATGAACTGGGCGTAGAGTTCGCCCCGGTTGCCGGGCAAGCGTTCGTCGGGGGCTTCGGCGTAGAGGATGCACGCCATTGTCGCGAGCAGCGGGATGGTCACGAGGTCGCCAAGGCCGGTCTGCTCCAGCCGGGCGAGGAATCGTTCGGCTGCGGCCTCGGGCTCGGGCAGTCCTAGCTGGACGAACCACGTAGCGGCGAAATCACCGAGCTGGCCGCGGGCGAACGGCTCGATCACGTAGGTCGGGCATTGACCGTCCTCGGTCACCTCGCTCATCAGATACGACGGCAAAGGGCGCGAGGTCAGGGCGAAGCGGTACTCGGAGTCCGCCCGGTGCCGGGCGATCTTGGCGAGCACCTGCCTGCGCAACGACGGGTCGAGGACTTCGTCGACGCCGTCGACGAGCACCATCCATCTCGCACCGTGGAGCGGGCTGCCGCTGAAGAGCCTGGTCAGTGTCGCGCGGTCGAGTTCGACGTCCAGCATGCGGACGGTTCCCTCGGCGAGAAGTTCGCTCAGGCCGCCAGGTTTGGCCAGCGCGTCGGCGGGAACGAGCACAGGCACGAATTCGCCGCTCGCGTCGTCGAGCCAGCGCCGGGCGGTGACCGCGGTCAGATGGCGGGCCAGGCTCGACTTGCCCGCTCCCGGCCCGCCGACGATCTGCACGCCCGGATGGCTGGTGAACAGGTCGTCGGCGGGCACCCGTTCTCGTGTTTCCGGTGTGGTGCCGGGGACCGCGGTTTCCGGACTGGCCTCTTGGCGAAGGTAGACCTTGGACAGAGGCGGCCTCGTGTCGAGCAAACCGGCGTAGGGATGGGTGTCGTCGGCACGGCTCGCCGCACGGAGGTACTGGCGCAGACGGGGTCCTGGGTACCGCATTCCGCCTGCGGCCAGGTGCCCGTCGTCCAGGAGATCGAGCCAGCGGCGCGTCGACGGCGTACGAAGGTTGAGGTCCGGCAATCCCGGATAGCACGCGAATACTGTGGTGACTGGTACGAATCTGGCGATGTCGTCATACCTGCGGTCCCGATAACGGACGATCCCGCACACCGCGCCGGTACGCCAGTTCAGCACCGGGCCGCCGCTCATTCCCGGCCGGATTCGTCCGTGCGAACCCTTCAGCAGCATCGCGCCGTCAGTCCGCTCGGACCTGCCTTCGAGACGCAGGGACACGACGTCGCCAGTGCGGTACCGGCCCTCTGGATACCCGAAGACCCACGCGTCGTCGCCGACCGCGGAGACGTCCGAAAGCAACGCCGGGCCCGGGCAACCGGACCGGGAAGTCTGCAAGAGAACCAGGTCTTCGCCGTCCTGCCCGCCGGGCCGATACGAGCCGGGCATGACTTCGAGCCGATCGGCGGGCCAGGCGTCGGTCGGCTCGGAGTACACCGTTTCGGCCGGTCCGTCCGGCGTCGTGATCACGTGTGCGCAGGTGAGCACCAGTCCCGGCCCGATGAAGAACCCGGTGCCGCACACGGCTCCCGAGTCCAGCGACAGCGGGATCGTGGCCGCGCGAAGGGCCGATTCCAGCCGTTGCCGTTCGTCCTGCATGCCACCTTCGCCCGGGTCAGTCACTCCTCCAGGTGGGAAAGACTTCCTGGTGAGGCAACGTTACGTCAAGAACCACGGAAACGTGACGAGCGGCGCGACCTACGATGACGAGCATGGAAGCAGCGCCCGCCCTCGTCCACCTGGTCAGTCCCTTCATCAACTTCCGGGACTTCGACTTCGGCGAGGGATCCCATCACGGCTACCGCTGGGTTGACGCCAAGCATTTCCGGTTGCCGTCCGAGGTGCTGGACGACCGGGAGGTACTAGCGGCCTTGATCGCACACCCTCAGTTTCGGGACACGTACGACGGAGGCGGCGTTCAAGACTGGCCGCGGCATGGCCAGTGGTGGCTGAACCGCATCACCCCGGACCGCTACGAGGCGGTCGATGCCGCGACGGCGGTCGACGTCATCCGCTCCTGGGCCAACCAGCACGGAAACATCCCAGAGCCGCTCGAAGCGCGTCTGAGCCAGGAGGTCTACCGCCTGATCCGCAGGGCGACCAGCACCTACGTGCTGGGACAGCTCGCGGAGGACGCGCTCCACGACTATGGCCCCATCCACATCGACTACCACGAACTCGTCGTCATCGACCGGTCCGCGGCGTCGCTCGCTCTCCTTGTCGCAGCCGACGACTGACCCCGCGACATTACTGCCACCAGCGCACGCCGGCCGACGCGGAATGGGGCGATGTCCTCTCGCTGTATGCCTATGCGGTGCTGGCCCCATTGTCAGGGGCGGTTTGGTGCAGACAGGGCCGGATTTCCCCGGCGCGGGGGTCGCTGAGCTGGTCGAAGATCGCCAGTGCGTCGTGCCAATGGGCGCTGCTGAGCGCCCAGCCGGTGCCGAACCGGTCGCCTGCCTCGCGGTATTTCGCTCAGCGCTTCCTGGCCGAGGTCGAAAGCGTCCTGATAGCGGCCGATTTCCCAGTATTCGAGGCCGAGGGACGACGATGCCTGTAATTGCTTTTACAACGGCAAGAATTTGAAGCAGATCGAGGTTCAGGTGGGCAAGAAAATCTATTGCAGCGTCCGGGACTCGCACGGTTCCTGGATCCGTTGGAACGTCCGTCCCTGACCGCTCTGCCAGCCGGTGGGCGGTTTGCGGCCGGTAAAGCGGACGGACGGATCATCGGTATCCGCGCCGTAGGTTCCCTTGGCGCGGAGGACTTTCTCGCTGCGAGCGCTCGCCACCGAACCGCGCCTACAAGCGCCACGACGGCAAGAGGTCGTGCTGCGGCAATCCGGCCGCTGTTGCCCGCAGCGTGAGCATGCAGCGCACTCCCGGACTGCGGCGCGGGACCATCGGGCTGGATTGCGCGACACCGCACCGCGATCGAGTTTCGCCGTCGCTCGTCCGGCGAGCCTTGGCTACAGGCTGCGCCGGACACGCGGAGTCTCGCGAGATCCGGGTACGGCGGCACGAACGCCCGAGTTCGTCAGCTTCGCCACCGACGGTTTTTCCTCAGTCCTCGCCGTCTACCCACAGGAACTCGTCGCCGCGGACCGACATGCCTCGGCGGCCTACGGATACGCCGCCTGGGCACGGCGATCGGCAATGGACGCGGGCCGCGACGCGGCCGCGGCAGCCCAGGCCGAAACCGACGCTTGGAGGGCTGCGGCTGAGCTCGAGCGCCAGGAGTTGGAGGAGTGGCGCAAGGCCAGCGGCATCCCCGACAAGAAGCCCGGGGAGACGCTGACCCCGGAAGAACAAAAGAAGCTCGTCGGCGCGTGGATCGGGAAGCTCTGCGGCAGCATCGAAGGCAAGCTGGCGTGTGCTGCGGGCAAGGCAGGCACAGGCACCGATTCCATGGCCTTGCAGATCGTCAAAGCGTGCCAGAACAACCCGCGCTGCGCCACCATCGAACAACTCGACTGGCTGCTCGAAGAGACCTTCAACCGGTACCTGACGGGCGTGACCGACGGGTTCAACAAGGCCTTCGACTGGGGCGAAGTCATCGGCCAGATCGCCACCGGCGGCCGCCTCGTCTTCCCCGACTACCGGGTCGGCATCAACGGCGAGCCCACCCTCGACCCGCCGAGCCCGTCCGGTCCTTCCAAGATGGACGACTGGATCAAGCAGCGCCTCCAGGCAGGCGTCCAGTTCAACAAGGACAACTGGAGCCGATACCCGATCAACGAACTGTACGTCGGCACGCAATTTCCTTATAAACGACTCGACTCCTACGTTCCCAACCAGGAGATCGTGTCACGGAAATTCACCCAGCTCGCCAAGGTCGCCGACCAGACCGGCGTCGGTTACGTCGGCGAAATGCGCACCAAGTACGGTCCGGGCGTCCTGATCCCCGACACTCCGTACAACCGCCAGTATCTCGATAAGTACAATCTGCGAGACAAGGGGTTGCAAGGAAAGCTCATCCTGGAGATCCCCGTTCAGGAGGGAGCTGTCCCGCAGGCCGTGCTCGACGCCGCCGCCAAAGGGAGACCTCCAGTAACGATCCGCGACACCAACAACAAGATTTACAACTGAGTGCAACATGAAGGAGTCGTTTCAGTGCTGACGGTGCACTACTGCCGGGCGTGGGGCGGTGACGACCGCACCATGTGGCAGCCACTCACGGAACGGACCGCGAAGCGCCGCTACGAAGACGGGGGAAAGTGGTTCAGCGCGGTCATCGGGGACGTGTCCGAACCGGACTGCGTGCTGGAGATCAATCCGCAGTCTCCGTACCGGATCACCGTCAAATTCTTCGACGGCCACGGCAGCACGCTATTGTCCTACGGATTCTGGCTCATGGAACCGGGGCAGCTGTTCCTGAAGCACGTGGTGCGGTGGGAGTATCCCGAGGACGGCGTGTTCCACAGCATGAACGAGGCCACGCTCATCGAGGACGTTTTCTGGGAGAAACCTGACGGCGTCGTGCGCCGTGAGCTGCAGCAGGGGAACTCGGTGAGCGTCGAGGGCTACCGAGATGTGCCGATCGACGCGAACTGGGAACCATACCCCGCGTTCGGCGACTTCGCCTCCATCGCCCGCAGAGACCGCGACGACCCGCCCGGGCAAGCGTGAAGCAGTGTTGAACGCTCGGTGTGCGAGACCTTGCGGCGGTCGAATCCAGAACAAGGAACCGCGGCCAGCGACGGGGAATCCGGTCCGGACGATGAGCCAGAGACGACAGCCCGCCTTGCTCCGCGACGAGGCGCGCGGCTCGCCGAATCCGGTTGGCGGCGGCGGTCGTGCTGGCCGCCGTCGCCCGGGTGCTGCGTGGCGATCCCCGGCTCCTGCGGTCCTGCACCCAGACCCGGCAAGACGGCTACGCGAGGTTCCGGAAGATGTTCGCGAACCAGCCGGACCTGCTGGACCTGCTGGAGCCCGACGCCGTACCGGCCTCGGTGACCGTGGTGCCGAAGAACCAGGCCGACACCGAAGGCTTCGCCGAACAGCTCCGCGTCCAGTTCCCCGCGGCCCGGAAAGTCAGCGACGACACCGACTTCCGCAGCAGGATCACCGGCCCGGGCTATCGGGATCCGACGTGCCCGCCCAGCGGCGAGCACTCCCGCTGACCGCGGTCCGAGCCGACGGCTCCCCGAGCTGCGCCCGCACCCGGATCTCACGAGATTTCCTGCGCTCGACGTTGCCGACAACCAAGTGGTGACGCCAATTCTCCGACCTGGCGGCAAGTGAACTCGACCGCGGTGCGATGCTCTGCTGATCCGCTCGGTGGTCCCGTACCCGGGCTGGGGAGCACGTCGCACGCTCAGGCCGGGTTCGTGGGCGTACCGGAACGCCGCAGCACAGCCAGGCTTTGTCGTCGTGGCACTGGCGCGGGGGAGTTGTTGCGCGGCGGGGTCGCCGTGGCGTTCCCAGTTTTCGCAGTGCAGGAGAAGGCGGCGGAGTGCGTCTTCGTCCATTCCTGCGAGTTTCGGCCAGTCGTCGAGGCCCAGATGCCGCCTGGGTTTGCAAGCGCCGTCGGTGGCGAGGACGGTCCACGGGATCTCGGCGGCGGGGAAGCGGCGTGTCTGGAGGAATCTGCGGCCGTGTTGGTGCTGCTGGCCGTGTCGCGCGCACCGGGAGAAAGACGCCGCCTCACCCTGTGGGTTCCCGGTCGTCGCCCTACGGTCGCTCGCAGAATCGTCGCCTCGCTCACGGTTGCGGAGGCCGATACCCCCGTCGCGATACTGCGGTTCAGCACGGACGGCTGTCGGCCGCCACCGACCGACGCGCTGCGGTTCACCCGACGCCACCGGCGTTCTGGCGCTCTGGAACCTGCGCACCGGCACCCGCGCGGGCCCCTGCCGCCCGCCGGCGCATGGACAACTCCGCGGACTTCACCTCCGACGGGCGCGCTCTCGCGACGGCGAACCGCGCGACACCGGCTGTTCAACCGTCGTAGCGGGTGGGAAGGGCCAGAGACGGTATCGCGTGCGGCCGCCGCGGCGATCGCACGCGATACCGAACGTGAAATTCCGGCTCTAGGCACTAGCAACGGTATTTGACTTGCCATTCCGCGCTGGGCAGGTCGTGCACCTGCACCCACTGCGGCCCTTTGTACGTGAAGATGCCCTGGTAAGCGGTGCAGCCGCGAGCGACCCAGTATCCGTCCGCGTCCAGAACCCCGACCTCGCGTGAGTTCTTCCCGCGCGGCACCGACACCCAGGTGCTGGGGTTGTTGCGCCGGGGCCAGTCGGTGGTGACCCGCAGCGCCTGGTTCGAACTCGGCAAGTTCCGGATGAATCCGCAGAACCACGGCTTCACCTTGCACTCGTCCATGGGCTGGGCCTCCGGCGCGCGGTGCGGCTCTGTCGCTTGAGCGATCGCGGGCAGTGCGGCCAGCGCGATCGCCGCGGTAGCGCCCACCGTGACTTTTCGAAGGGTATTCACGTTTCTTCCCCTTTCTCTTCGCTGTGTCGATGGCGAGCAGTTCCCGCCATCGGCTCGTGCATTCGCGATCCGGACGACACCCCGCTTCGGGCAGCAGTCGTACTCTTTTTCCCGGCAATGTTCCGCGAACGCACTACTGTGGTAGCCCGCTTTCGTTGTTCGTTGTCGGGTGTGCGGTCGCGAACAACAATCTCTGAACTGCCAGAGGCCGTGCTCAGTGAATATTCACGACAAATGGCGGGTGCCTTCACCCGGATCGAGAGCGGGTTCCCGGTCGCCCCGTGGTCAATCGAGGTAGCGCTGCCGCTCCGCCGGAGTGAAGTCGCGGGTCACGCGGTGCGCCGCCAGAGCGAGCAACTGGTCGAGCGGCACGCATTCCTCGCACGTCCACACGTCGACGGTGCCGTCGTTCCGCCCGGCGGCGAGCAAGTTGCCCGGTCCGTACGACGCGCTTTCGAAGGACGCACCTTTCCCGGTGAACGTGATCGGGTCGACGGCTGGCG
This sequence comes from Amycolatopsis silviterrae, assembly GCF_042684085.1. Classification (NCBI taxonomy): domain Bacteria; kingdom Bacillati; phylum Actinomycetota; class Actinomycetes; order Pseudonocardiales; family Pseudonocardiaceae; genus Amycolatopsis; species Amycolatopsis silviterrae. Next base: position 314,260 of record NZ_JBHUKS010000033.1, on the reverse strand, counting down.
CGCGGCGCCAGACGCGGACGGTGTGATCATTGCCCGCGGTGGCGATGCGCTGGCCGTCGGGGCTGAAGGCGAGGTTCCACACCAGCCCCTCGTGGCCGGTCAGCACCATCGGGGCCGGATCGCCGGAGGCGTGCCAGATGCGGACGGCTCCGTCGTTGCTCGCGCCGGCGAGGTCCGCGCCGTCCGGGCTGAACGCGATACTCCACACCACGCCTTCGTGCCCGGTGGGCAGGACCGCCGGGCGGCCGCTGTCGGCCAGATTCCAGACTTCGGCGTCGCCGCCGCGATTTCCGCTGGCGACCCGCCTGCCGTCCGGGCTGTACGCGACGTCGCGGGCGGCACCGGCGGCGGTCGGCAAGACCACCGGCGCGGCGTCGCCGGTCACGGGCCAGATCCGGACCGTCCGGTCGTCGCTGCCGCTGACGACGTGCGTGCCGTCGGGGCTGACGGCCACGCTCCACACCCTGCCTTGGTGGCCGGTCATAGTCCTGACCGGCTGGCCGTCGGCACGCCAGATCCGCACGGTCCGGTCGTCACCTCCGCTGACCAGCCATCGTCCGTCGGGACTGTATGCCACGGCTTCGACCGCACCGCGGTGCCCGGCGAGCAGGACCGGCGTCCCCCGGCCGTCGGCCTGCTGGATCCGCACGGTGCCGTCGTCGCAGGCGGCCGCGACCCGCGTGCCGTCCGGGCTGAACGCGGTGTTCCAGACCGCGCCGTTGTGCCCGGCCAAGGTGTGCTGTCCCGGCTTCGCGGCGGATTCCCACAGCCGGACCACTCCCTCGTCGCCGCCAGTCGCGACCATGCGGTCGTCGGGGCTGAACGCCACGCCCCAAATCGGCCCGCCGTTGCCCCGCAACACGACCGGGTCCCCGCCGCCGCTGGCCCGCCGGATCCGCGCCGTGCGGTCGTTGCCGCCGCTGACCACGTGCCGCCCGTCATGGCTGAACGCGACCGTTTCCACGGTGTCCTGGTGATCGGAGAACACGATCGGGGCAGCGGTCCCGTCGATCCGCCAGACTCGCATGGTGCCGTCGGTGCTCCCGCTGACGATGCGCTGCCCGTCCGGGCCGAAAGCCAGATCTTCGACGGACGAGGTGTGCCCGGTCAGCGTCGTGACGGTCGCGCCGGTGGCGGTGTCGAGCACGCGGACAGTGGAATCCCCGCTGCCGCTGGCGAGCCGGGTGCCGTCCGGGCTGAACGCCACCGTGAGCGCTCGGCTGGGATGCCTGGTCAGCACGACCGGCTCACCGGTGCCGTCGCTGCGCCAGATCCGCACCGCCCCGTCCTCGCTCCCGGTGGCGAGGCGGTGCCCGTCCGGGTGCCAGGACACTGCGTGCACGTACGTCTTCGGACCGCGCAAGACCGTGGGGACCCCGGTGCCGTCAGTGCGCCAGATCCGCACCGTGCCGTCCTGGCTCGTGCTGGCCAGCTTGCTGCTGTCCGGGCTGAACGCGACGTCGAGCACCCGGTCCGCATGGCCGCGAAGCACGAGAGGTGCGCGGTCGTCGGCGACCGCACGGATGCGCACTGTGTGGTCGTGCCCCGCCGACGCGAGCCATTTCCCGTCCGGGCTGAAGGCGACGCCGATCGATTGGCCCTGCTCGGTTTGCCAGGCGCCGCGGACGTGCGAGTCGGCCATTGCCTGAGCGAGGGCCGACTCGCCCTGCGCGCTCGGCGCGATCTCCAGGGCGCGCCTGGCCAGCAGCACCGACAGTTCGGGATCCGCCAGCAGCTGAGCCCTCGCGGCGGACACCAATTTGTCGGCCAGGGCCTGATCACGCTGCCGCCGCGCCTGCCCGGCCTGCACCAGGGCGATCGTCGCCAGCGCCAGGACTACGACCAGCGCGGCGCTCAGACTGGTCAGCGCGATCCGCATCCGGCGGCGCTTCGCCAGCCGTTCGCGATCCCTTTCCCGGGCGCTCGCGGCCAGGAATTCCCGCTCGAGGTCGTTGAGCTGCGCGGTGCCGTGTTCGTTCCACGCCAGGTTCGGCGCGCCTCGGATCGGCACGCCACCGTCGCGGGCCGACCAAGCCAGCGCGAGCTCGAGGCGCCGCCCGCGGTACAGCGATCCGGTGTCGCGCCCGAGCGCTTCCCACGCTGCTGCCGCCAGGGTGAGCTGCCGGCGGATCTCGAGTCCTTCGCGATCGTCGGCGAGCCAGTCCCGGAGGCGAGGCCATTGCCGGATGAGCGCCTCGTGTGCCAGCTCGACGGTGTCGCGATCGACAGTCACCAACCTGGCATCGATCAGTTCGTCCAGCACGGCAACGTGGTCCGGGTCGGCGGTCAGTTCGGGCAACGGGACCCGTCGCCTGGTGTCGGCGGTGCCGTCGCCGAGCGCGGTCAGCCGCAGCAGCACGTGGCGAAGCACGAGCCGCTGTGCGGCATCCAGCGAGCTGTACACCGACTCGGCGGTTCGTGTCAGAGCATGTTCCAAGCGGCCGGTGCGGTCATAGGCGGCAAGGGTGAGGGCCACCCCCTGACGGTGGTGCCAGGTCTCGAGAAGCACATGCGACAGCAGGGGGAGCACGCCGGGTTCGGAGTGCGCTTCGGCGACCAGTTCGGTCACCAGAGCGCTTTCGACACTGAGCCCGGCTCGAGTCGCGGGCTTGACGATCGCGTCCCTCAGCTCTCCGGGGCTCATCGGCCTGAGCAGCAGGTGCTCTTCGGAGACGGCTTCGGCGAGTCCGCGGTGCTCCGCGCACCGAGGGTAGAAGTCGGCGCGGACGCCGATGACGACCTCGGCCGCACCCGTCGTGGCGGCGTCGAGAAGCGCGTCGAGGAACGCGGCGCGTTCGGCCGGATCGGAGCAGAGGGTGAACAGTTCCTCGAACTGGTCGATGACCACGAGAGCGGCCCGGTCGTGCCCCGCCTGGCGGAACAGCAGCCGCAAGTTGCCCGGGGCCGAAGTCAATTCGTCCAGGATCTGAGCCGCGGTGGTGGAAAGCAGCGGGGCGAGCCGCAGTGCGCATTCTTCGAACGGATGGAGCCCCGGGGTGAACAACACTGTGGTGGAATCTGCCCGGCGCGGCACGAAACCGGCCCGCAGCAGCGACGATTTACCGGCCCCGGACGGCCCGAACACCGCGAGGAACTGACGACGGGAGAGTTTGTCCGCCAGTTCTTCGAGCACTCGCTCGCGGCCGAAGAACCGGTCCGCGTCCTCCGCCCGAAATGCCCGCAACCCGACGTAGGGTGCGTCGTCCGCCGAATCCTGCTCGCCGGACGACGCCGCCGCTTCCGCGGCCAGTTCCGCGGCGAGGGAGTGCCAGATTTTCTCCCAGGCCGAGACGTCTCCGCTGCAGGCTCGGACGTACGCGAGCGTCACCGGCAGCGTCGGCAGCTTGCGGCCGCCCGCCGCCTCGGACAACGTGCCCGCGGCGTAGTGCGCGCGCCGCGCCAATTCCCGGTATGTCGGATTTCCGGCTTTCTCGCGCAGGTCCCGCAGGCCTTGTGCGAACCGTGACAACGCGTCGCCGCCTGGATCCAGCGGCCGCTCCCGCCTCGGCATGAGCCTTCCCCCTCCGCCCGCTGCCTATTGTTCGGCGCTTGGTGTTCGGAGTCCAGGGACCGACACAGAACAACCTCATCGGGCTAGACAAGAGCCAGGCGGCACCGCTCGGCACGAGCTGTCGGAGGTCGCCGCCGCGGACGCCTGGACAAAGCAGGCGGACCGGCCGGGGCGGTGGTAGGGGGGCCGCCCCGGCCGGAAACACGGGTCGAGGGGCACGGTGTCGCGGGTGGTGTTCTCCGCCGCGGACCGCGGCCGGATCCGGGTCGCCCGGTACCCGCATCCTTTCTGGGAATTGGTGCTGAGCGTCAGCACCGGGCAGTCCTCGTGCGCTCCGCGGCACTGTCGATCCTGGCGGTCGGCAGGCGCGTCGACCAGCGAAACCAACCTCGTCCCGACAACCCGGCTCGGGACAGCGGTGCGGCACCCTCGCACGCCGCTGTGCGAGCACCTCCGTCGGGAGAACGGATGGCGCGGCGGCGAACAGCCGGATCCGGAACGCTCGGTCGCCGGTGAGCGGGTCGGTGACCTCGGGGTGCACGAGCTGGGAGGTCGCGACGTCCGCCCAGGTCCGCGCGGCCGCCCCGCCCACTCGCCTGCGATCGTCGCCCGGTCCGCGCGCCTCGGAGGAAGTCGCGGGATTTTTCAGCTGGGGCGTTCCCCGGCGGTGGCCGTACGTACCTGATTTTGTGTGGTCGACGAACGTGATCTGTCAACTAGGGACGACTTAAAGCCGAAATTGAAGGTCGGACGAGGTCGACAGATCGAATGGCATCGACTCGAAATGGTTTGCGACAATTAAGTGTCCAACTATGGACGAGCCACGGTCTCCTCGGTTCTCCCCGCGCGGCCCGGCTCCGGCCAGCACAAGGGCCGTGCCCCGCGAACGCGCCGACGGAGATAGATCCGTACCCATACGGTCCAGCTCCCGGATTGCTACCGCACACCCGGGCACCGGAAGGTGACTTTCCAGTCCTAGGAAAGGAAACCGCTGTGAAGAGACCCCACCGGATACTCGGCTTGCTGGCCACTGGGCTGGCCGTCCTCTCCGCGCCGCTGCTCGACGGCACCGCACAAGCGACCGAGACTCCCGTCGCGGTGGCCCCGACCGGCGACGTGCACATCCCGCCCAGCATGCGTGCGCAGTTCTACCACGGGCAGGACAGCTCGGTCGCCGAGTTCCCGTTCATCATCGCTGGCCTGCGCGAAGGCGGCTCGCGTCCGCAGGGGCAGACCTGCACTGGCTCGGTCGTCGCGCCGCGGAAGATCCTCATCGCGGCGCACTGCAAGGCCGCCGAGGGCAAGAAGACCTTCCTGTACGGCCTCGACGACCTGAACGCGGGCGGCGGCACCCGGCTCGGCGTCGTCAGCTACGACACCCATCCCAAGTACGTGAACTTCGACCAGGGCTACGACGTCGCGGTCGTCACCACGGACGCGGACATCCCGGTGCCGAACGGCCAGTACGCCAAGGTGGCCACCTCGGCGGACACCGAACTCAACAAACCCGGCAAGAACGGCGTCGGCGTCGGGTACGGCAAGAAGGACTTCAACGACGACTCGCGGGACGTCACCGTCGACAAAGCCACTCTGCCGATCCGCGAGGGTTCGAACTGCCAGGGCGTCGGCGCCGGTTTCCAGGACGCCACGATGATCTGCGCCGGCTACTCCAACGGCGACCCGACGATCCTGCCCGGTGACAGCGGCGGCCCGCTCATCGTGGACGGCAAGGTGGTCGGCGTCGCGTCGTGGAGCCGCAGCGATTTCAAGTGGTACAGCGTCTACGGCCGCCTCAACAACGACATGGGGGACTGGGTCGCCGAGCAGATCGGGAACGTCGGCAGCGACAGCTTCACCCTCGGCGTCAGCCCCGCTTCGGTCCAGGTCGACCCGGGCAGGTACATCTCGACCTCGGTCACCAGCAAGGCAGGCAAGAACGGCGCCGAGAAGGTCGATCTCACCGCGTCCGGGCTTCCCAGCGGTGCGAAGGCGACGTTCCAGCCCGCCAGCATCACGTCGGGCGACACTGCCAAGCTGACCATCGAAACCGCGGCAAGCACTCCCGAAGGTGCTTACCCGGTCACGATTTCTGGCAAAGGAACTACGGACACCGCTACTGCGAAGCTCACGCTGACTGTCGGCAAGGGCACCCCGACGGGTGATGTCAAGGTCACCGTGACGCCCGGAAGCGGCACGGCCGGAGCGGGCTCGTTCAGCACCGTGACCGTGTCGGCGACCGGCGGGACTGGCTCGCTCCGGCTGTCCGCGTCCGGTTCCGGGCTGCCGATCTCGCCGTTCTTCAACCCGCAGACCATCTCGTCCGGCGGCAGTTCGGCGATGCAGGTGTTCGCGCCGTTCCAGGCGGGCAACTACCCGATCACGGTCACCGCCACCGACGCGAGTGGCAAGAGCGGCAGCGCCACTTACACCCTCACCGTTCGGTGAACAGCACGGTGCGCCGCGGCCAGCAGGCCTGCGGCGCACCGTCGCCTGGGTCAGAAGGTGATCGAGAGTCCTTCGATCGAACCGGTGTCGAAGCGGTTGACGTCCCGGACGCTCAGCTTCCAGGTGCCGTTAGCCGCTTCGCCGGAGGCGTCCACGGTGTAGGTGGTGTGCACGCCGGTCGCCTCGCCGATTCCGCCGGATTTACGCAGCGAGTACACCTTTCCGCTCGGGCCGATGAGGTCCACCGCGAGGTCCGCGGTGTAGGTGTGGGCGATGTCGACCTTCACCGGAAGGGCCGTCGCCGCCTTGCCGTCGCAGCTGTCCTGGGTGACCGAAGTGGTCACCGCGTCGCCGGCGTCCGGAATGGCCACCGGAGCGGTGCTCGACTTGACGCCGCACTTCGGGGCGGGCCCGGTGCTGATGAAGGAGACGTTCAGCAGCTTGTTCGGCGACCCGCTGCCCGCGTTCTTGATCACGCCGTCGACCGCGCCGGACACCAGGGCGTCGCGCGCCTGCTGTGCGGTGGCACCCGGGTTCGCGGCGAGGTAGAGCGCGGCCGCGCCGGTGACGTGCGGCGTGGCCATCGACGTCCCGCTCATGTTCGCGGAGCTTCCGCTGGACAGCCCGAGGGACGTGATGTTGTTGCCGGGCGCGAAAATGTCGGTGCAGGAGCCGTAGTTCGAGAACGACGCCCGGTTGTCGTTCTCGTCGGAGGCGTTCACCGTGATCGCCTCCGGCACACGGGCCGGGCTGGTGTTGCACGCGTCGGTCGAGGAGTTCCCGGCGGCGACGGAGTAGACCACGCCGGACGCGATGGACTTCTTGATCGCGTCGTCGCCGACCCCGACCTGGTCCATGGTCAGGCTCATGTTCGCCACGGCGGGCTTGGCCGCGTTCGCGGTGACCCACTCCATCGCGTCGACCGCGGCGGAGTCCGGGCCGTTGCCGGAACAGTCGTTGCCGAGCACCTTGAGCCCGACGATCTTGACCTTCTTCGCCACGCCGTACGTCTTGCTGCCGATCGTGCCCGCGGTGTGCGAACCGTGCCCGTTGCAGTCGATGCCGTCGCCGCCGACGAAGTCCTTGCCGACGCTCGCGCGTCCCTCGTACTCCGGGTTGTCCGGCTTGATCCCGGTGTCGAGGTCGTAGGCGGTGACGCCTTCGCCGGTGTTGGGGTAGGCGTACGCGTGGTCGAGCGGCAGGTTCTTCTGGTCGATCCGGTCGAGGCCCCAGGTCGGGTTCTGCTGGCTGCCGGCGATCTTGGCGGTGCCGTCCTCGTAGACCGCCCGAACGGCCGGGTCGGCGGCGAGGCGGCGCGCCTGCTGCGCGGTCATCCCTCGCGCGGAGAACCCGTGCATCGTGGCCGAGTAGGTGGAGCGGACCTCGCCGCCGTAACGCTGCGTGAGCGAAGCCGCCGAGGACTGCCCGCGGTAAGCGTCCTTGAGCATCACGATGTACTGGTCGCCGTAATGCTGCTTGGCCGGCACGACAGTGCCCTCGGCCGCCTGTGCCACGCCCGCCGTGCCCAGCGCCGCCGCGCCGAACACGGCGAGTGCCAGTGCCGTGGTTGCCTTTCTGCGCATCTGGAACTCACCCCGAAACTCGTCGGTTGCCTGTGACGGAGAGCCACAGAGCCACCACTCTTCGGCTGCCCGCCGGGTCCGAACAAGCGAGGCTGCGGTCCGTAGGACTACGTATCTATTGGCCCGCGCGGGGCCGTCCTACGAAAGTCCGGTAACCGGCCGGGCGGGTTCCGTGCGCACCCGCCGCGACCTGAACTCCGTTCACGAGAAGAATTTTGGGTGCTGTGCCGCTTTTTCCGGACTCGGGAGGCCATGGTGCGCAGCGACGCCGCGCTCGTCGGCCGGGCCGAGGAGCTGCGCTCGGTGGTGGCGGCCAGTGTCCGGCCGCCGTCGGTCGTGCTGGTCGAGGGCGAGGCGGGCGTCGGGAAGACCCGGCTGGTCACGGAAGCGCTCCGGTGCCGCGAGCTGACCGGACGCCGGATCCTCGCCGGGCGCGGGCAGGCGATGCGCGAGCCGTTCCCGTACGGCGCGGTGCTCGAAGCGCTGCAGGACGCCGGTCGCTACCTGCCCGACGCGCGGCCGCTCAACGGCGTCACCGGTGCGCTCCGCCCGTACCTGCCCGAACTCGGAGCCTTCCTTCCCGAGGCCCCGCCTACGCTCGGTGACCGCCGTGCCGACCAGCACCGGCTCTTCCGCGCGGTCCGCGAGGTGCTCGACGCGCTCGGGCCGGTGTTGCTGGTCGTCGAAGACCTGCACTGGTGCGACGACGGATCGCGTCGGCTGCTGCGTTTTCTCACGGCCGACCTGCCGCGGGACACCAGCCTGCTGCTCACCTACCGCCGGGAGGAGGTTCCAGACGGCAGCGCCTTCCGCCCCGCAGCCGGCGCGACGAACCTGCTGCTGGAGCTGCGTCCCCTCGACGCCGACCGGACTCGACTGCTCGCAAGCGAACTGCTCGGCGGCAGCGTGTCCGCCGAGTTCGCCGCGCTGCTGCACGAGCGTACCGGCGGCATTCCGTTCGTCATCGAGGAAACAGTGCGCACGCTGGACGCACAGGCTGCCATGCAAGCCGACCGCATGACTGCGCGCCGAATCCTCGACGGCGTCGCTGTGCCCGCGCGGCTCCGCGAAGCCGCGCGAGAACGCCTCTCCGGTCTTCCGGTGCCTTCGAGACGGATCACGGAGGCCGCCGCGGTGCTCGCGGCACCCGCGTCTGCGCAACTCCTCGGCGCGTTGGCGGGGCTGCCGCCACAGCGGACCAGACACGCTCTCGTCCTCGCTCTCGAACGGCATGCGCTGGTCGAACTCGCGGACTTCCACTACGGCTTCCGGCACCCGCTCGCGCAACAGGCGGTGTACGACGCCATCCCCGGTCCTGATCGGCAAGAACTGCACCGTCGCGCGGTTCCCCTTCTCCGCCAACAGAATCCGGTGCCGTTGGCGCAGCTGGCCCAGCACAGCCGGAAGGCAGGCGCACTCGCCGACGCGCGGCGCTACGGAGAGGCGGCCGCGGACGCCGCGACGTCCGCCGGCGATCTCGCGACCGCGACCGAACTGCTGTGCACCCTGCTGTCGGAACCGGGACTCGATTCGTCCGATGTGGACCGGATGGCGGTGAAGCTGAGCGAGCTGGCCAATTACGGCACCGCGCAACACGAAGTGGCGAGCGCGCTGGAGCGGCTGCTGTCGGACGACCGGCTGTCCCGTACGCATCGTGGGCAGATCCGGCTCAGCCGCGGCCTGCTGCTGATCCGCCAGGCGGGCAGCATCGAAGCGGCGCGCACCCAGGTCGAACTCGCCGTGCACGAGCTTGGCCACCGGCCCGATCTCGCCGGCCGCGGCATCGCGGTGCTGGGCCAGCCGTGGTTCGGGGCCACGCCGGTCGCCGAGCACCTGCGCTGGCTCGGCCGGGTGGACGAGGTCATCGCGAACACGGCCGATCGCACCCTCGTACTGACTCTCCTGGCAAGCGGCCTCCCTTCCCGGCTCCAGATCGGGGACCCCGACGCGCTGGCGGCGATGGACACCGTCTCGACCGCGGTCACGTCGGCCGAACAACAACGCCAGCTGGCCCGATTGCACGCAAACGTCGCCGATGCGTGCGCCTGGATCGGCCACCACCGGCGTGCGGGCAGCATGGTGCGCAGCGCGATCGAACTCGCGTCGAACTGCGGCGCGCCGTATCTGATCGGCATCGCGCGCTCCACCGGCGTGCACACCGACTGGCTCACCGGCAGGTGGGACGGACTCGACGACAAGGCCCGCTCGCTGCTGGCCGACTACCGCGAGCTGCTCCCGATGAGCGGCGAGCTTTCCCTGGTGCTCGGACTGCTGGCGACCGCCCGGGGAGAACGGGACCGGGCCGCGGCCCACTTCGCGGCAGTCGGCCCCGACGAACCGGAGAACGCGGTGACCCCCGTGGTACTCGCCGCGCACGCCGGGATCGCGAGCATGCTCCTGTCGCACTCCGCCGACGAGGCGGCCGCGGCGCGGGCGGACCTCGGGCTGGAGTTGTTGCGCGCCAAGGGAGTCTGGGCCTGGTCCGGCGAGCTGCTGCCGGTCGCGGTGGAGGCGTACTGCCGCGCCGGTCGCGCCGGAGCTGCGGCCGCACTGGTCGAGGAGGCTGAACGAGAGGTGCGCCATCTCGACGCGCCCCTGGCGGCCGTCGCGCTGGTCTTGTGTCACGGTGTTCTTTCCGCGCATCACGGCGACCATGCTCCTGCGGCGAAGTTCTTCCAGGAAGCGGGCGACGGGTATGACCATTTGCCTGCGCCGTATCCGGCGGCGCTGGCCAGGGAACAGTCCGCGCGGAGCAAGCTCGCGATGGGCGAACCGGGTGCGGCTGAGGAATTTCCGGCTCTGGCGGAGGTATTCGCCAGCCTGGGTGCGACCTTAGCTTCCGCCCGCTGCCGCCATACCCATCGCGCGACCGGCGCGGTGGTGCCGTCGAGGCGGGGCAGACGTGGTTATGGCAATGAGCTTTCTCCGCGAGAGCGGGATGTCGCTCGGCTGCTTGCGGACGGGCACACTAATCGGGAGATTGCTGAGGTGTTGTTTTTGTCTCGTCGGACGGTGGAGCAGCATGTGGCTAGTGTGCTGCGTAAATTGAAGGTGGCTTCTCGCGGGGAGTTGGCGACTGCTGGCCGGTGAATCGGGGTGTCGGGTCGGTAGAGTGGCGACATGGATTATCTTGAATGGCGTGAAGAGGTCCAAGGCTGTATACGCCGGTACAGGCCGAGGATCGAGCAAATCTTCTCCGAAGGTTACGTGACGGACCAGGTTGCGGAAACCGGTGCGGACGGTGACTTGCTGCGCCGCGCGGCGCTGTCCGAGCCTCCGGTTCCTGCGAGTCTTCGGGAATTCTACGCCGTTGTCGCCGAGGTCGACCTGGGCTGTGTGCCCAACGGGCTCTACGTCCGGCCTCTCGGGTTCGTCCTTGACGGGATCAACCTCCCGGATCAGCCTGGATGGATACCGGAGGTGACCGAGGAAAGGGTCATCGCCTTTGCTGGCAACGGCGGCGGGCGGGCCTTCTGCGTCGGGTGCGACAGCGGAAAAGTCTACCGGGTCCCGGTGGGCGAGATTGTCGACTCAGTTTACCAAGGTTCCCTTGATTCTGTCGGGCCCGGCGTCGTCGAGAACAGTGTGTCAGATTTTATGTGCCACGTTCTCGAAATTGCCCGGGCGAACATTGCGGATGATTTCGATGACGATTTATCGCTGCTCAGGTGATCGTCGAGGCCGCCAGCATCCCGGCGGCGATGACGGCGGAGCCGACCCCGAACAGCGGCGCGAGCCACAACGGCAGCACGCCCACCGCCAATGACCCAAGCCCGAATCCGCACGCCTGCACGGTGAACGACAGCGAGAACCCCGCCGATCTCCGGTTCTTCGGCAGCAGCCGCTGGAGGTGGACCGAGGTCGCGGCCACCAGCGGTCCGGTGCATCCGCCGATCAGCGTCAGCGAGCCGATCAGCCCGGGCCAGCCCAGGTTTGCCGCGAGCGCGAGTCCGCCGGTGGCCAGACCGGCGAGGAACAGCCGCGGGTCGCCCGTTTTTCCCCGCCACGCACAGAGCGCGCTTCCCGCGATGCTGGCGGCGCTCAGCACGGCGATCACCACCGGCGCGGCCGTATCGGGCGCGCCGAGGCGATGGACCAGGGGCAAGGGTGCGACCTCGATGGTGGAGAGAAGCAGCCCGACGGTGAACGCGCAGCACAGCCACGGCAGGTAGGTGCTCAGCGGTGGTGACGGGACATCATCAGCGGCCACAGCCTCGTGGCGCGCACTCACGCGGCGCGGGACCAGGACTGCGGCCAGCAGGCACACGACGGTCATGGCGGCCAGTGGCAGCAGCGGTCCGGCCAGTGCGAGCAGGGTGACCAGCACCGGTCCGCCGACCAGGGCGCATTCGAGGATGGCCGCGTCGAGCGAAACGGCCCTCGGCAGTAGTTCGTCGTCGACAGTGTCGGCCAGCAGCGTCCGAAAACCACCGGAGGATGCGCCCGCAGCAGCGCCGGGCACCACGACGAGCGCGAGCAGCACGGTGGTTGGCGCTTGCATGGCCGCGGCGGCGGTGAGCAGGGCGAATCCGGTTGCGGCCAGCAGCAGCAAGGTGGTGAGGCCGCGCGGCACACCGACGCGATCCAGGACCCGCGCGAGCGGCACTGCGCCGGCCATCTCGGCTACGACATAGACCGACATCAGGACGCCGCCGAGCCGATACGACCCGACGGTGGCGGTGGTCAGCAAGGTGAACGCGAGCGGTGCCATGGTCGCTGGGAGCCGGGCGAACTGAACGCCCGCCGACCAGCGCCAGTAAGCCCGGTGCGTGAACAACGACATGCGAGTAACGCTCGTCCGGCCCCGTGGTGCGGCATAGTGATTCGGGTGGAGCCGAATGAGGTGGGCTTGTCGTGATCGAGCTGGCCATGACTGCGGCGGGCAGTCAGCGCATCCGGTTCGCGATCTCGCCGCTGGAGGAAGTGCTCGGTGCCGTGCAGACCTTGCTGGGCGTCCGCGGGCATCCGATTCACCTGCCGTGGGTGTCCAGCGCTCCGGCTCTCGACGACCTCGGTGTCCCCGACCTGGCAGCGGTGCTGAGTGCGCCGCACTACATCACGGAGTTCTTGAGCCCGCCGCCCGATGGCCCGGAAACGACCGCGGAAGCACAGCTGGACGCCGTTCGCGCCACGCCGTCCCGCCAGGTCGCGCTGGAGCTGGCGATGGTCGACGCCGACCTGAGCGGCCTGCCCGACGACCCGGCGACCGCGCGGGACCTGCTTGCCGATCAGCTCGAGACCGTCTGGAACGCACTGCTCGCACCGGCCTGGCCCACGCTGCGCGAACTGCTCACCGCCGACATCGCACACCGAACGCGGCTGCTCGGCGAGGGCGGGCTCGCCAAGGCGCTGGCCGAACTGCACCCGCACGTGCGGCTGGCTGGGACGTCCATCCTCGTCGACGTCCAATCCCGGGCACGGCTGGACATCGACGCGCGCGGGTTGCTGCTCATCCCGGCCGTGTTCGCGTGGCCGAACGTCGGAGTGGTGACAGTGCCGCCGTGGCAGCCCGCCCTGTTGTATCCCGCTCGCGGTGTCGCGTCGCTGTGGGCTCCGCCTGCTGAACCGCCCGACCCGCTGACCCGGCTTATCGGCCGGACACGCGCACTCCTGCTGGCTTCATTGGAACGGCCCTCGGCGACCGTTGACCTCGCTCAGCAGTTGCGCCTCGCGCCAGCGACAGTGTCCGAGCACCTGACCACATTGCGCGCGGCCGGGCTGCTGGTCAGCGACCGCAGCCGGCATCGCGTGCTCTACCGTCGCACCGCATTGGGCGACGCGCTGCTCCAGGCTGGGCCACTCCGGTGAGCGCGGCACAGAGCGGCCGCCGTCGACGGCTGCAAACACCGTATGGCAATCGCGTTGGAAGGCTTCGTCTCCGGCGGATGTCTTGTCACGGAAGGAAAAGGCGGTCAGCTGGCCGGGCCGGCTTCCGCGGCGGCCTTGACGTGGTCGTTCCGGATCCGGATGAGCCGGGGCAGGTACCGGTTGAGCACGGTGAGTTCGGCGACGGTCCCCAGCGGGCCGAGCGGGGCGGCGAAATCGATGACGTCGCGCATGAGGGTGCCGCCGTTCCCGCCCGAAGCGAAGTAGTGGGCGTGGTGCCATCGCTTGAACGGACCGGCGACCTGCTCGTCGACGAAGTATCCGGGCGGGTCGCAGGCGCTGATCAGGGAGGTCATCCGCCAGCGGAGGCCGAAGTGCCTGGCTTGCCAGGTGACGGTGTCGCCCAGCTTCATCCGGCCGGAGGTGACGCCACCGATGGCCCGTTCGCCGGAGCCGGCCATCGAGGCGGTGTGTATCTCGACCTCCAATGAGACCTCGAAGACGCGCTGCACGGGTGCTGCGATGGCGGTGGTGACTTCAATGCGCGTCATACGCCCGACTCTACGACTTGGTTCAGTCCGTGGCGGGTACACCGTAGTACCGGTGGTATTCCGCTGACCGGCTTTCGACGGAGAACTGCTCGAAGTCGCCGGCTTCTTCGCACTCAGTCAGGTAGGTGAGGGCTTTCTGCGCCAGCGGGCCTGGGTGAGCGCCGAGAAACGTTTTGGTCGCGTCCAGGCCCGCGCCGCACAAGAGTTGCACGTCGATCGAGAACTGGGAGTCCCAGCCGGATGTTTTGGCCTCCCAGATGAGCAGCACGTCGTCCAGCGAGCCGTGGTGGAACAGCTGTATGCAGCAGACCTTCATCAGGTCGGTGTCCGCGTCGAGTCCGTCTTGCATCGCTGTCTTGAGGAGGCTGCGGACCTCGTCCAGTTGGCTGCCGGTGGGGTGCAGGCCGTACTGCTCGAGGAGATCGTCTTCGGTCACCTGGTGGAGGGTACGGCTGGAGGAGGGGAGGGGGCACCTGAATTCCCGGCTCGCGGCGGGTCGATCATGGTAAAATCGCCGAGAACAGGCGGATCGGCGGGCGGAGTTGACCACATCGTGCGCGAGATTCGCTTTCCGGGGATCAGAACCCAGATCGTCTCTGCGATCGTCAGTTTGTCGGACCGTGAGTACCAGGAACGGGTGTGGATCCGTCGCGAACTCCCGCGGCCGGGTTACTACGATGAATTCGACTTGGCGGTGCACTCGCTCTTCGACGACTCGCCGATTCTTCCGTCGCCGGCTCCCGGCTGTGTCGGGGAATTGATCCACGCCGACGAGGAGGTTCCGCTCGCTCGGCTGGGCGAGGTGCTCAGTCCGCTGATCGACGAACTCGGGGACGTTTCCGATGCCGAGTACGTGCACAGTGCACAGTGCACAGTGGCCTGAGGTCGTTCGCCGCGCGAAGGCCGTGCGGGAAGCGATGGAACGAAACGACGGAATCCGCCCCCGTTGACGAATCGTTGACGAATTCGGCGGTGCGCGCTTCAGGACGGCGACCCGGGAATCCCGTACCTGCGGGGGTGTGCCCGATCGCCGGTGATCGGCCAAGCTGGGCGGGTGGCGACGTATCGGCAAGTGTTCGGCAGGGCGGAGTTCCGGGCGCTGTTCGCGAGCATGGTGGTGTCCGTCGCGGGGGACCAGTTCGCTCGGGTCGCGTTGTCGTTGCTGGTTTTCGACCGGACGCGGTCGGCGGGCTGGACCGCGGGGGTTTACGCACTGACCTATGTGCCGTCCATTTTCGCCGGGCCCTTGCTGTCAGGGCTGGCGGACCGGTGGCCGCGGCGGCGGGTGATGGTGGGCGCGGATCTGGTGCGTGCGGGGCTGGTCACTCTGATGGCGATTCCCGCGCTGCCGTTGCCGGTGGTGGCCGCCCTGCTGGTGGTGGTGCAGGCGGCTGGCGCGCCGGGCAACGCGGCTCGGGCGGCGACTGCGGCGGCGGTGTTGCCGGGCGAGGAGTTCGTGCTCGGCAAGGGAATGCTGGACATGGTGGTCCAGCTCGCCCAGGTCGTGGGGTTCGCTACGGGCGGCACGCTGGTCGCGTTTCTCGGGCCGGGGCAGGCGCTGGTCGCGGACGGGGTGACGTTCGTGGTGTCGGCGGTGGCGGTCGGTTTCGGGGTCCGGGCGCGGCCGGCGCCGGGGGTGCCGGAAGCGCGGGACGGGACGCGGCTGGGGCGGTGGTGGGCTGACCTGCGGGCCGGGACGGTGCTGGTCGCGCGGACGCCCCGGTTGCGTTCTCTGGTGGCTTTGGCTTGTGTGGCTGGGTTTTACGTCACGGTCGAGGGGCTGGCGGCGCCGTATGCGGAGTCGATCGGCGGGTCGGCGCAGGCGGTCGGGGTGCTGCTCGCGGCCAGTCCGGCGGGGACGGTGCTCGGGATGCTGATCGTGTCCCGGCTGCCGTCGCCGGTGCGGATGCGGTTGCTCGGGCCGCTCGCGGTGGCGGCCTGCGTGCCGCTTGTGGTGTGTGCGGTCCGGCCGGGGTTGGTGGTGACGGTGGTGTTGTGGGGACTGTCCGGGATGGCCAGTGCTTATCACTTGCCGGCGTCGGCGGCGTTTACGTTGGCGGTTCCCGATCATCGGCGGGCGCAGGCTTACGGGCTGGCCGCGACTGCGTTGACCACCAGCCAAGGAGCCGGGATCGCGTTGGCCGGGCTGGCGGCGACCGCGGCGAGCGCGAGCACGGTTCTCGCGGTCGCCGGGGGATTGGGAGTGCTGACGGCGGGCGCGGCTTGGCACCGCGCCCGCCGTGCTTTCGCGACCGGTTAGCGGGTCCACTCGTTTCCGCGGCTGCGGTCCCACTCGTTTCCTCGGCGCGTCCACTCGTTGCCCTGGCAGCGGGTCCATTCGTTGCCGCGGCCGAAACGGGTCCATTCGTTGCCGGGTGCGTTGCGCATTGTGATGCCTTTCTCGCGGGGGAATGGTCCGGCCGGCCTATCGACGGCCGGTGACACATGCGATTAGTGTGGTGACTCTTAGTTGACAGGGACGGATACCAGCGTGACTGGTGAGGGTGTCAGGCGCATAGCGAGGTGGGGGCTGTGGTCCTTGCCGCGCCCCGCGCTGTGCCTGGTGCTCGCCGTGGACGCCGTCGCGGTCGCGATCACCGTACTTTCGTCGGTTTCCGTTGCGGTCACCCGGACCCAGTGGCTGTGGTTCGCCGTCCTCGCCGCGGCCGCGATCGCGCATCTGGAGGCGGTGCGCACGATCGAGCGCCGCCGCGAGCAGGCGTCGAAGAAAGCGCCGTACACGAATCTCAAGAGCCTGTGGGTGTTCGCCGCGCTGCTGGTGCTTCCGCTGCCGCTCGTCATCGCGCTGGCCGCGGTTTCGTATTGGTATTGCTGGTACCGGGTTTACGGGCCGACGATTCTGTTCCGCAAGACCTACTCCGCCGCCACCTTCGTGCTCGCGTCGGCCGCCGCTTCCGTTGTCCTGCACGGTGTCGAGCCCAGTGCGGTCGGCGCGAGGCTGCCGCACGACGCGTGGTCGCTGCTGCTCGTGACGGTCGCGGCGGCTATTTGGTGGTTGGTCAATTACGCCTTGGTCGTCGTCGCGATCGGGCTGTCGGCGCACGAGGAAATGACCGTCCGGCAGGCGTTGGGGCCTCCGGGCGACCAGTTGGTCGTCGCCTCGGCGCTGGGGCTTGGCGCGACCATGGCGGTTCTGCTGGTCCACGAGCCGTGGGCGCTGCCCGCGCCGATGATCGCCGTGCTGTGCGTGCATCGCGATCTCCTGCTGCCCCAGTACTTGCGCGCGTCCCGGACCGACCAGAAAACCGGTTTGGCGACGCCGGTGTACTGGGCCGACGTCGTCACGGCGGCGCTCGACCGCGCCAAGCTCAGTCAGACCCGTCTCGGCGTGCTGTTCCTGGATCTCGACAAGTTCAAGGCCATCAACGACACCTACGGGCACCCGGCCGGCGACCAGGCCATCCGCGCCGTCGCCGACCTCGTCCGCGCTGAGGTCCGTTCCGAAGACCTCGTCGCTCGTTATGGCGGGGACGAATTGGCGATTCTGTTGCCGGGGCTGAGGCCTGATCAGTTGCTGACTGTCGCCGAACGGATCCGTTCCCGGCTCGCGGATACGCCGATCGTGCTCACGGCCACCACGGACGGGGAGACGCGCACGCTTTCCGGGGTGAGCACCTCGATGGGGGTCGCGTCCTATCCGGAGAACGGTGCTTCCGCCGAGCAGTTGCTCACCGCCGCCGACGGTGCCTTGCTGCGGGCCAAGCAGAACGGCCGCAACCAGATCAGGCAGGCGGACATCGCGGTGCTGGCGCGGCTGAATCCTGGCGAGACCCGGCCGTCTGCCTGAATCGTTCCTCGCGGGGACGTCCGGCGGTCGAATCAGCGCCGAATGCCGAAATTGTTGACGGGATCCGGAGTGGGTTATTTCGGCTGCCGGAGGGTGCTCGGGGATGGCGTAAGCGCAGAATGGCCGAGCGGTAGCCTTGGGTGACCAGATTGCGCTAATTGGCGTAATGACAGAGTCTGAATGGCCCAAGGGGGGTGGTGACCATGGACGATCCTGATCCTGGTCGTGCTGTAGACGGGGGCGCCACGCAGAACACGATCTCCGGCCCGGCGAACGGTGCCGTGGTGCAGGGGAGAGACATCAATACCGTCCGGATCTCGACGCCGCCATGCCCGCTGCGGAAACGGCGTCGCCGCGGGCCGGTGGCCGCCGGGGTCGTGCTGGCCGCCCTGCTTGCCGTCGGGGCGGGACTGGCGGTCAGCCGGGCGGGATGGTGGCCGGTGGCGGACAAGCAGCCAGTCCAGCCGATGCCTTCACCGGCCGCGCCGCCGACCGTCCCGGTGCCGCCGTCGACGTCGGCCGCGCCGCCGGTCGCCAGTTCCGGTCCGCGGCCGGCGAGTCCGGCGATGCGAGCCCCGGAGCGCTCGGCAGCGGCCTCGACGACGAGTGCGCCGCCGAGGGCTTCGCGCCCGATTCCGGTCAAGCCGGGGCCTCGGATCGTCAACGGGGGACCGTGCGCGTTCGACGCGCTGTGCTTCTATCGCGGGGCGGAAACCGTCAGCGCGCGGTACGACCTGCCGCGGACCGGCGATCCGGTCAGCTGTGTCACGGTCGTCCCGGGCGATCCCGGTTTCCAGGCATTGGTCAACGGTTCCGACTACGGCTATTTCCTGTATCCGCGGCGCGGCTGCCAGGGTTCGCCGGTGCGGGTCAGTCCCGGCCCGAACCGGCATCTGAGCCTGGCGACGCCGGTCTTTTCCTACTCCGCGTGGTGAACGGAATCCGTCCGGACCCGGTGGGAGTACTCGGCCAGAAGCGCTTCGAGCTGTTCGGTCATGAAGACGTAGTAGTCGCGCATCTGCCGCAGCCGGCCGCGCTGTTCGGCGGCCAGGTGCTTCCCGCGTTCCTGCGCGCTCTCGGCCAGTTCGAGCAGTTCGCGGGTCGCGGTCACCTGGTGCTGCAGGCAGCCGAGCCAGGCGTCGTCGCGCCAGCGGTAGACGAACTGGCGGCTGCCGGGGTTTTTGGTGCGCTCGACGACGCCGTTGACCATCAGCAGCCGGGTCATTTCGGACACCGAGCCCTTGCTCGCGCCGAGCGCGGCCTGGAGCTGGGCGAGCGTCAGCGGTTTCTCGCTCAGCATCAGCACGCCGCTGGTGCGGCCCGCCGTCGGCGGCCAGCCCATGGCCCGGCCGATGCGCAGGCCGAAGTCCTCGACGAGAGCGTTCTCGACGAGCTGGCGGTCGCTCGCGGGCAAGGTCATCGGCGCACCTCACTGTAACTCAGGAAAAACTGAACGTTCACTCTTGACTGAACGTTCGGCCGGGGACCATTCTAGCCGCCACGACGGCGAAGGAGCAGGCACATGGCGGAGAGCGGCTGGGATCTCATCGTGGTGGGTGCCGGATCTTCCGGAGCGGCGCTGGCGGTGCGCTCGGCCGAGCGGGGCAAGCGGGTGCTGCTGCTCGAAGCCGGTCCGGACTACCGGTCGGCCGAGATGCACGAGGCGTGGCGCTCGCCCAACCCGATCGTCGCCCTGCTGCATCCGACCGCGGCCGAAGACCTGGTGTGGCAAGGGCTGGACGCCACGCGGACGGACCGGCAGCAGCCCGCGCTGTACTGGCGCGGCCGGGGCGTCGGCGGCAGTTCGTCGATCAACGGGCAGATCGCGATCCGCCCGCCGATGGCGGATTTCGCCGACTGGGCGCTGCCGGGCTGGGCTCCGGAGGACGTGCTGCCGTACTTCGCGAAACTGGAGGACGACGAGGGTTTCGGCGACGAGCCCGGGCATGGCCGCGGCGGCCCGATCCCGATTTACCGGACGCCGCAAGAGAATTGGGGTGCCGTCGACGCGGCGTTGCACCGCTCGGCGATCGCGGCGGGATACGGCTGGGCCCCGGACGTGAACGCGCCCGCGGGCGGCGGTGTCTCGCCCTATCCGATCAATTCCCGTGCGGGGCGGCGGGTTTCGGTCAACGACGCCTACCTCGAACCTGCCCGTGCGCTGCCGAACCTGACCGTTCGCGGGGACGCGCTCGTGGATCAGGTGCTCTTCGAAGGCAGCCGGGCGATCGGCGTCCGGGTCGTTCTCGGCGGGACGGTCACGACCGAACTCGCCGACACGGTCGTGCTGAGTGCGGGCGCGATCCACACGCCGGCGATCCTCCAGCGCTCCGGCGTGGGACCGGCGGATCGCCTGCGGCGGCTCGGCATCGACGTCCGCGCGGACCTGCCCGCCGGGCGCGGCCTGCAGGACCATCCGATCGCGATGGTCCAGCTCCCGTTGACCGAAGCCGCCGCGATCAAGACGCCGGACGACCGGCACACCAACGTCTGCGTCCGCTTCACCAGCGGCCCCGGCGCGCCCGAGGGCGACCTGATGTTCGTCTCGATGAACCAGAGCGTGCTCGCCATGGCGTTCGCGGACACCGGGGCCGGGGCGGGCGCCTACGGGGTGTGGCTCAACCAGAACTACTCGCGCGGCGAGGTCAGCCTGCTTTCGGCCGACCCGGGCGTCCAGCCGTTGGTGCGCCAGCGGATGCTCTCCGACGAACGCGACCTGCCGCGGCTGCGCGCGGGGGTGCGGGCGGTGGTCGAGCTTGCGCGCAGCGCCGAGACCGCCCCGATCCTCGGCGGCTCGCTGGAGAGCGCGAACGAGGCGCTGTTCGCCGCGCTGGACAACGACCGCGAACTCGACGACCACCTGCTGGCCACCGTCGGCGACTCGCAGCACGCCACCAGCACATGCCGGATGGGCGACCCCGGGGACCCGGACACCGTGGTCGATCCGGACTGCCGGGTGCTCGGCTTCGACCGCTTGCGGGTGGTCGACGCGTCGATTTTCCCTTTCGTGCCACGGGCCAACACCAACCTGGCCGCGATCATGGCCGGCGAGCTGATGGCGGAGCGGCTCGGCTGACCGCGGCGGGTCAGAGGGTGAGGACCACCTTGCCCTGGAGATGACCGCCGTCCAGCAGCCGGTGTGCGTCGGCGACGCGTTCGAACGGGAACGTCGCCTGCACGTGGACGCGGAGCTTGCCCTGCTCGGCGAGTTCGACGAGGCCGCGCAAGGCGATCGGGTCCGGGTCGACTCCGATGCCGCTGAAGCGCATGCCCGCGGCCTCGAACTTCCCGATCAGGTCCGTGTCTTCGTCGGCGACTGCGGTCACGAGGTGGCCTCCGGGCCGGAGCACGCCGAGCGACCTCTCGGCGGTGTCGCCGCCGACCGTGTCGAGTACGAGGTCGATGTCGCGGACCACCTCGGCGAAGTCGACCGTCGCGTAGTCGATGACTTCGTCGGCGCCGAGGCCCGTGACGAAGTCCCGTTTGCTCGCGCTGGCGGTCGTGATCACGTGCGCGCCCAGTGCTTTCGCGATTTGGACCGCGACGTGGCCGACTCCGCCGCCGCCGGCGTGGATCAGGACGCGGTCGCCCGCGGTCACGCCTCCGAGGTCGACGAGTCCCTGCCACGCGGTCAGCCCGACGATCGGCAGCGCCGCCGCTTCGACGTGCGAGAGGGCGGTCGGTTTGCGCACCAGGTGCAAGGCCGGCGCCGCTACGACCTCCGCATACGCGTTAGCCGCGCGGGGAAACATCGGCATGCCGAACACCTCGTCGCCGGGCCGGAACCGCCAGGTCAACGCCTCCTCGACGACACCGCTGACATCCCAGCCGAGAATGAACGGCGGCTGGCCGAGCAGCGGGAACTCGCCGTCGCGCAGCCGCGCCTCCAGCGGGTTCAGCCCGATCGCCTTGACCCGGACGGCGACTTCGGTCGGCATGGGCCGGGGTTCGGGCGCGTCCGCGATCGTGAGCACTTCGGGACCGCCGAACTTCTGCTGGGTGATGACTCGCATGATTCTCCTGGCTTGGGGTGAAACCGGCACACCTCGACGATCGTCGCCGCGCGGCGGGCGTGCCACCGGTGTCCCGCCAGGAAAATGCGATAACCCGCCAACCGGGGACTAGGCTGGGTGCCCATGACCGAAGCTGCCAGTGAGCCGGTGTTCTGGACCGACGATTCGGCGTTCTGCGGGCCGCTGGCCCACGGCGAGGACGTCGCCGCGCACTTCCACGACTTCGGCCAGCTCCGGTACGCCGCTTCCGGAGCGCTGGTCACCGTCACCAAGGCTGGCACCTGGGCGGCACCGGCGAACCGGATCACCTGGGTGCCGCCTTTCCACGTGCACCGCAGCCGCTCGTACGGCGAGACCGACGTCCGGTTGCTCGGGGTCCCGGCGGAACTCGCCGAGCGCCTTCCGGCGGAGCCCTCGGTGTTCGTGGCCAGCCCGCTGATGCGCGAGGCGTACCTGGCGTTGCTCTGCGAGAACGAACCCGCCGACAGCCCCCGCGCGCGGCTGCTGCTCGAGGTCGTCCTCGCGGAGCTGGTTCGCGCCCGGCGGGAACCGCTGCGTCTCCCGGAACCGAGCGACGCCCGCCTCAAGGCCGTCACCGACCTGCTGCACGCCGACCCGGCCAGCCCGGCGACCCTGGCGGAACTGGGGCACCGGACCGGCTCCAGCGAACGCACGCTCAGCAGGCTGTTCGGCAGCGAACTGTCGATGAGCTTTCACCAGTGGCGCACGTTGCTCCGCGTTCAGCGGGCGCTGCTCGAACTCGGCGAGGGCACCTCGGTCACCGACACGGCGATCAGGCTGGGCTGGGCGAACCCGAGCAGCTTCATCGAAGCCTTCACCGATCTCGTCGGCCAGACCCCCGGCCGTTACCGCGCCGCGGCGCGTGCGGCCGGCACCAGTGTGGCGGGTTATCCGTAATTGCTGGCGGAACATCGGTGGCACGCCCACGGGGGCACCACCGATGGTTGAGGCATGTCTGATCCCGTCCACGAGCGGAGCGCTTGCGCCGCAACGGCTTCCTCCGGCGTGACGCTGGGCGACCTGATCGTCCAGGCTCTCACCCGGCACAGCTCGGCCGAGGCCTTCGTCGCCGGCGACCGGCGGCTGACCTACCTCCAGGTCCGAGATCTCGTCTCGCGGTACGCCGCCGCGCTCGCCGGGCGCGGAGCGGGGCTCGGAACGGGGGTCGCGATGCTCAGCCCGAACATGCCCGAGTCATGGATCGTCCAGGCCGCGACGTACCTCCTTGGCGCGCGCTTCACCGGCCTTCAGGCGCTGGCCTCGATCGAGGACCATGTCGTCGTCTGCGCGGACGCGGGGGCCGAGGTGCTGGTGGTGACCGCGCCGCTGGAGGAGCACGGACGCCAGCTCGTCGCCGAGGCCGGCTCGCTGCGGCAGCTGCTGGTGATCCCGGCCGCGGGCGGCCCGCCCGAGGGCGACCATCCCGCGGCGCGGCCGCTCGATCCCGGCCCGGCCGCCGAAACGGACCTCGCGTGGCTGCAGTACACCGGGGGAACGACCGGTAAACCCAAGGGCGTGCAGCAGCCGCATCGGTCGATGGTGCAGATGGTCTACGCGCACCTGGCCGATTTCGAACAGCCGCGCTCGCCGCGGTACCTGGCCTCGGCTCCGCTCACGCACGCCGCTGGGCTCGGCGTTCTCCCGACGCTGCTTCGCGGGGGCACCGTCGTGATCGAGCCGGGCTTCGATCCCGGCCGGTTCCTCGACGTCATCGAGGCGGAACGGGTCAACTGCGCCAGCGGCATCCCGACGATGATCTACACGCTGCTGGACCACGAGCGCCCGGAGACGAGAGACCTCTCCAGCCTCGAGGTGATCTGGTACGCCACCGGGCCGATGTCCCCGGTGCGCCTCGCCGAGGCCCGCGAGCGCATCGGGCCGGTCTTTTCCCAGATCTACGGGCAAACGGAGTCGACGGGCATCGGGACGGTGCTGCCCAAGGCCGCGCACGAGACGGCGAGCCTGGAGCGGCTCGCGTCCTGCGGCCGTCCGGTCGTCGGGAACCGCGTCCGGCTGGCCGGCGAGGACGGGCACGACGTCCCCGTCGGCGAGGTCGGCGAGATCGTCATGCGCAACCGCGGGGTCATGCTCGGCTACCGGAACCTTCCCGAGGAGACCGCGGCGGCGCTCGAAGGCGGCTGGCTGCACACCGGAGACCTGGCCCGGCAGGACGACGAGGGGCTGCTCTACATCGTCGGCCGCAAGAAGGACATGATCATCTCCGGCGGGTTCAACATCTACGCGAGCGAAGTCGAGGCCGCACTGACCGCGCACCCTTCGGTCGGCTCGGCGGCGGTGATCGGCGTGCCCGACGACCGGTGGGGCGAGAGCGTCGCCGCGTTCGTCGTCGCGCGCCCCGGCCACGACGTCGACGTTCCCGCGCTCCGGTCCTTCGTCAAGCGGGTCAAGGGCTCGATGTACTCGCCCAAAAAGGTCGTGGTCGTCGATTCGCTTCCCCGGACGACGGTCGGAAAAGTGGACAAGAAGGCGTTGCGCGCACCTTATTGGAGCGACTCGGCGCGCGAAGTCCACTGATTTTTTCTCCATTATTCACGAAAGGCGCACGGCATTGACGACACCGGCACCCCGGCTCATCGACTTCCATTCGCACTGGGGAACCGAGCGCGGCTGGAAAGGAAGCCCGTATGAGACCGCCGAGGACCGAGAGGCCCTCCGGGGCTACTTCAAATGGGGCATGAATTTCGTCAGCGACGAAGAGCAGGCGGCGCAGTTCCGGCAGGCTAACGCCAAGGTGATGCTCGACTTCGCGTTCACCTACCAAATGGACGACGGTGCGCTCCGGGACCAGCACGACTACGCGTTCGGCTTCGCTCGCGAGCATCCCGACGTCGTGCTCGGCAACTGGATCAGCATCGACCCGACGCGGCCGGGCCATGTCAAGGAGTTCGAGCGCTGCCTGAGCGAGGGTCCGGGGCTGACCGGGCTGACGGTGCACTCGTTCACCCCGGCCGGACCGCCGGACCAGCCGGGGTGGGAGGACTGCCTGAACCTGTGCGTCGAGGCCAACCGCCCGGTGCTGGTCCACGTGGGCATGTCGGCGACCGGGGCCGGCACCCGCGGCGGCATGGGCATCACCCTGGAGGGCTGCCACCCCCGGTATGTCGACCGCCTCGCGGCCGCGTATCCCGCCCTGAACGTGATCGCGGCGAGGGTGGCGTGGCCGTGGCAGGCGGAAATGATCGCGGTCGCGCTCCACAAAGCGAACGTCTGGATGGAACTCCACGGCTGGTCGCCGCGCTACTTCCCGGAGGAACTCAAGCGCGAGATCGGGAAGCGGCTTCGCAAACGGGTGTTCTTCGGCGCCGACTACCCGATGCTCGGCCACGAGCGGCTGGTAGCGGAGTGGCGTGCGCAAGGCTTTTCGCCGGACGTCCTCGAAGACGTTTTCTCGGGCAATGCCGAAGCATTCCTCGCGTCGATCGGAGTCGAGTGATGGACCTGGGACTGACCGGGAAAACAGCCATTGTCGGCGGTGGCAGCGACGGCCTGGGTTTCGCGATCGCTGAGCGCCTTTTGCGGGAAGGCGCCTCGGTCACGATCTTCGCGCGGCGCGCGGAGAAGATCTTGGCCGCCGCGAAACAGCTCGCGGGCGAATACGGGGAGGAGCGGGTTCTCGGGCTCGCCGCCGATTGCTCGGTCGAAGCCGACCTCGAGCGGGTCACCGCCGCGACGCTCGACCGGTTCGGCAAGGCAGTCCACGTCCTGGTCACCAACGACGGCGGACCGCCGATCCGCCGGATCTCGGAACTCTCCGACGACGTGTGGCGCCAAGCCTTCGAACGCCACTTCTTCTACGTGGTCCGGTCCGTGCGGGCGACGCTGCCGCACATGACGGCCGAAGGGGGCAGCATTCTCAACGTCGTCTCGGGTGTCGTCGAGCGCCCCGCTGTCGGAATGGCGGCACCCGTTTCGGTGTGGTCCGCGGTGATCGGCTACGCCAAGACCCTGGCGCTGGAGGCCGGGCAGCACGACATCACCGTGAACACCCTGTTGTCCGGCTACTTCGACACCGCGCTGCTCGGCCGGACGCTCGACCGGCAGCCGGAACTCTCGAAAGCCCGGCTGGGGAGCGGGTTGCCGAGGGGACGTATCGGGGAGCCCCGGGAGTTCGCCGACGTGGCCGCCGCGCTCGTGTCGCCGAATCTGGGATTCGTCACCGGCGCGGTGATCCCGGTCGACGGCGGGGCCGGCGTCGGGATGGGCGCGAGCTTCGATTCGGCGTCCGCCCCGGAGCGCCCGCCGCGCTGAGCGCCTTCCCTTCGCGGTCTTCCTGTATTACGGTATTACGGTAAGCGCAGCCAACGACCGGAGGACCGGATGACCGCCGCCACTGAGCAGGACCCGCAGGGCTACATCGACGACATGGCGCGCAAGCGGGGTTACGTGCTCGACTACCACAAGGTGATGGCCAAACAGGACTTCGCGGTGCTGCAGGCCGCGAATGGCCTGGTCGGGGCCGCGTACCTCGACCAGCGCACGCTGGACCGCCGGACGAAGGAGCTGATCTTCATCGTCAGCCTCACCGTGATGCGCGCGGCGAAGGGGCACATCCAGAGCCACATCAAGGTCGCGCTCGACCTGGGCGTCACCCCGGCGGAAATCCTGGAGGCGATCGAGATTTCCCTGCCGGAGGCCGGGATCGTGGCCTTCCAGACCGGGTTCGAAGCCTGGCGCGAGGTCGTCGGCGCGGACGGGCTCGAACCGACCGTGGAAGCGTTCCATGGCTGACGCCGTCACCTTCATCGGACTGGGCACGATGGGGCAGCCCATGGTCCGCAATCTCGCGCGGGCAG
>NZ_JBHUKS010000033.1:0-287617 GCF_042684085.1 Amycolatopsis silviterrae | reverse complement strand
GCCGCGCCTCCTCGACGGGGCCGGCGCGGACGTCGTGATCCTCATGCTGCCCACCAGCGCGATCGTCGAGCAGGTGCTGGGCGATCCGGCCGATCCGCGGAGCTTCGCGGGCAGCCTGCGGCCGGGCGCGCTGGTCGTGGACATGGGATCGTCGGTGCCCCACGCGACCCAGGAGCTGGCCGGAAGGCTCCGGGAACGCGGGGTGGCGCTGGTGGACGCGCCGGTTTCCGGTGGCCCGCGCAAGGCCGCCGCGGCCGAGTTGACGATCATGGCCGGCGGGACGGCCGAGGACTACGAGCGAGCCCTTCCGCTGTTGCGGGCGATGGGCACGTCGGTGACGCATGTCGGCGCCGTCGGGTCCGCGCACGCGTTGAAGGCGCTCAACAACCTGCTGTCGGCCATCGGGCTGGTCGGGGCGCTGGAGGTGCTCACCATCGGCGCCAAATTCGGCCTCGACCCGCGCGTCATGCTCGACGTCGTCAACTCCTCCACCGGGCGCAACCAGTCGACCGAGGTCAAGATCGGGCCGGAGGTGCTGGACGGGCGGTTCCAGGTCGGGTTCTCGCTTCCGTTGACCGTCAAGGACATCACCACCGCGCTGGACCTCTCGGAATCGCTCGGGCTGGCGCCGGAGGTGTCGCAGGCGTGCGTCCGGTTCTGCCGGGCCGCGCTCGACGGCCTTGGCGGCGGGAATCCGGACCAGTCCGAGATCGCCCGCTACCTGGCGAAGGCGACCGGCGTCGACCTCGTCCGCTGACCGCGTCGGTCCGGCTCGCCGCCGGTACTACCGTGATACCGTCACAGACCAGCGACAGGGAGGCGGGCACGTGGCAGGGCAGCGAGTTCAGCGGGTCGCCGCGCCGCTGCGGACCCAGGTGCTCGAAGCGCTCCGGCAGGACATCCTGGCCGCCGAGTTCGAGGCGGGGGAGCGGCTGGTCGAGGCGCGCCTCTGCGAACGGTACGAGGTCTCCCGCACGGTCGTGCGCGAGGTGCTGCGGCAGCTGGAGTCCGAGGGCCTGGTGACCACGGTGCCCAACCGCGGGCCGGTGGTCACCGAGCTGACGTCGCGCGACGCCGAGGCGCTCTACGAGGTGCGCGAAGCGCTGGAAGGCCTGGCCGGGGCCTTGTTCGCCGAGCGGGCCACCGCCGAACGGCGCGAGCAGATGGGCAAGGTAGTCCGGCGGTACGCGCGCTCGCACCGCAAGGCCGGGCTGGCCGAGCGGCTGGAGATGAAGGACGAGTTCTACGACGCCCTCATCTCGGGTGCGGCGAACCCGATCATCGACTCGACGCTGCGCGGCATCCACGCCCGGGTGCAGATGTTGCGCGGGCTGTCCATGCGGGCGGCCGGTCGTGGGCCGGAGAGCGCCAAGGAACTGACCGCTATTTACGAGGCCGCGGCGGTGCGCCGTGACGCCGCGGCCGCTCGCGAGGCGTGCGAGGTGCACGTCCGCAATGCCGCGGCCACCGCGCTTCGAGAGCTTGAGGCGCGCAGCCTTGAGCATTCCGCGGGCTGAGCCGGGCCGATCTTTTTAGTGCGCCCTTTCGGCGTGCTGTGCTGTCCAGTATTACCGTATTACGGTAATACTCTCTGGAGTCTCAAGGAGAGTCATGGCAGAGGAACACATCGTCGTGGTCGGAAGCCAAGGAGCCGCCGCGTCCCGCGTCAAGACGACCGGCGAGCAGCGGAAGGCGATTGTGGCCGGCGCGCTCGGGAACGCGATCGAATACGTGGACTGGGGGATTTACGCCTCACTCGCCCCGGTTTTCGCGGATCAGTTCTTTCCCTCGGGCGATCCGGCCGCCGCGTTCCTGTCCACGCTGGCGATTTTCGCCGTGGGCTTTTTCGTCCGCCCGCTCGGCGGGGTCGTGCTCGGCGCCTACGCCGACCGGCGCGGCCGGAAGAAGGCGCTGACGTTGACGGTCAGCCTGATGTCGGCGGGCGGTCTCGCCATCGCGGTGTGTCCGACCTACGAGCAGGCCGGGGTGTGGTCTCCGCTGGTGCTGCTGGCAGCCAGGCTCGTGCAGGCGTTTTCCGCGGGCGGGGAGTGGCCGAGTTCGGTGTCGTACATCGTCGAAAGCGCTCCGGCCGGAAGGAGAGCGTTCGCGGGGTCCTTTCAGCAGGTCTCGACGGCCGGTGGGATTCTGCTCGCCTCGCTGCTCGCGCTCGCCGTGACGTCGCTCCTGGACGACCGGCAGCTGCACGTGTTCGGCTGGCGGATCGCCTTCGCGGTCGCCGCCGCGCTGGGGCTGGCGGTGCTGTGGCTGCGGGTCCGCGCGAAGGAGACGCAGCAGTTCGACGATGCCGTCGCGTCCGGTGGGGAGCATCGGCCGGTGCGGACGCTGTTCGCGCACCACAAGCTGAGCCTGCTTCGCGTCGTCGGGATCACGGTTCCCGGGACGATCATCTACTACCTGTGGATCACCGCCATGCCCGGCTACGCGAGCGTGACCGCCGGCCTCGACCTGAACCAGGCGCTGATCGCGAACTCGCTGTCGGTCGTCGTGTTCATCCTGCTGCTCCCGCTCGGCGGACTGCTGTCGGACCGGTTCGGCAGGCGGCCCACGTTCCTGGTCTTCCTGGTCGGCTTCGCGGTGTTCGCGTGGCCCGCGTACCGCTTGCTCGACGGCGGCGGTTTCTGGACGCTGCTGCTCGTCGAACTCGTCGGGGTGGTGCTGCTCGTCGGCAACTCGGCGAACGTGGCGGCCATGTACGCCGAACTGTTCCCGACCCGGGTGCGCACGACCGGGACCGGCCTGCCCTACGCGGTGGCCGTCGCCGTTTTCGGTGGCACCGCACCGTATTTCACGACCTGGCTGACTGAGATCGGGCACCGGGATGCGATCTGGAGCTACGTGGTCGCCGCGGCGGCGGTCGGGGCGGTCACCGTCCTCACCATGCCCGACGGCGCGAAAATGGATCGGCTCACCTGAGCCCATCTGGACTATAATGTGACACGCTGTATCGCATTGCGGAACGGAGGAGCATGGAACTCGTAGTGGTGGGCGACGTCGTCCCCGCCGGGCGGCCGCGGCGTCCGGCCGGGGCGCGGGGCGGGCCGGGCGATCCGGCGTTCGGGCTGCTCCAGGGCGGCGACCTGGCGATCGGCAATCTGGAGGTGCCGCTCACCGGCGGCGGGGTGCGGGCCGAGAAGCTGGTGACGATGCGGGCCCCGGAGTCCGGCGCGGCGGAACTGGCGGCGTTCGGCTTCGATCTGGTTTCCCTGGCGACGAACCACGCGCTGGACTTCGGTGCCGAAGGCCTGCGCGACACGATGCGTGCGCTGGACGCTGCGGGCGTCGGACACGCTGGGGGCGGTGAGACGATCGAGGCGGCGATCCGGCCCCGCGTCGTCTCCGCTGCCGGGCAGACGCTGGCCTTCTTCAGTTTCTGCTCCGCGCTTCCGCTGGGCTTCAACGCCACGGCCGAGCGGCCGGGGATCGGGCCGATCCGGGTGCGCCAGAGCTTCGAGTTCGACAGCACGTTCCTCGACGAGACCCCGGGGACGCCGCCGTTCGTGCATTCGAACGCGCACGAACCGGACGTGCGCGCGGCTGCCGCGCAGATTGCCGAAGCCAAGCGGCACAATGACTTCGTCGCGGTCGCCCTGCACTGGGGCGTGCCGTTCTGCTATCTGCCTGCGACGCAGGGGCCGCTGGCGGAGTATCAGCGACCGCTGGCTCGGCAGTTGGTCGACGCCGGTGCGGACCTCGTCATCGGACACCATCCGCACTGCCTGCATCCGGCCGAGTTCTACGGAAACGGGCTGATTCTGTACTCCACCGGCAACTTCCTTTTCGACTGGTGCGACGGCTGGAACGCGGAATCGATGACCGCGCAGGAGAACGCGCACCCAGCGCCGCCGTATCAAGCGGCGCTGGTCGATGGGCCCTGGTTCGAGAGCGCGGTGTTCCGGGTGCGGCTGGGCGGCGAGGACGGGCCCGCGCTCCGCCTGGACCCGGTGGAACTCGACCACGACAGCCAGCCGATCCTGCCGCGCCCCGAGGCGGCGGCGTCGATTCTGGCCCGGTTCTCGGAAATGTGCCGTCAACTGGATCCGTCCATTGTGGTCGGACAGGACGGCAGCGTACGGCGGGCAGCGAAGAACACCGTGAATGAGGAGGAAGCATGACCGAACCGTGGCAATGGGACGAACAGACCTGGCGCGGGCACGTCGACCGTGTGCGCGCCGGACGTCTGTTGCGGCCGGAGTCCTGGCCGGGCGGCGCGAAGGTGGCGGTGACGCTGTCGTTCGACTCCGACCACGAGACGATTCCTTTGCGCGACGGCGAAGTGCTGCCGGGTAAGCTGTCGCAGGGCGAGTACGGCGCGCGGGTCGGCGTGCCCCGGGTCCTGAAGCTGCTTGACCGGTTCCAGGCGCCGTCGACGTTCTTCATGCCCGCCGTGTCCGCGTTGCTGCACGACGGCGAAGCGAAGTCCTATGTGGACGCTGGGCACGAGGTCGCTTTGCACGGCTGGATCCACGAACGCAACACCCAGCTGCCGCCCGAAGCCGAACGCGACCTCGCGTTCCGGTCCGCGGACACCCTGGAACGCCTCACCGGCACGCGCCCGGTCGGCATCCGCACCCCGTCTTGGGACTTCTCCGGGCAGTCGCTGCGGATCATCCGGGAGCTGGGCCTGACCTACGACTCCTCGCTGATGGCCGACGACGACTGCTACGAGATCGTCGCCGACGGCGAGCCGACCGGCATCGTCGAGCTGCCGGTCGAATGGATCCGCGACGACATGCCGTACTTCATGATGGAGCGGTTCGGGGCGCAGCGGCCGTACACGCCGCCGCGCGGGGTGCTGTCGATCTGGCGCGACGAATTCGACCTCGCCTACGCGGAAGGCGGCGTCTTCCAGCTCACCCTCCACCCGCACGTGATCGGGCACCGGTCCCGCATCGCGATCCTCACCGAACTGCTTGAGCACATGGCCTCGCGCGAAGGCGTCTGGTTCGCCACCCACGCCCAGGTCGCCGAACACGTGTCGCAGGGGAAGGACCTGGCCCGATGACCGATGTCGACGACCGCATCGAGCGCGCTTTCGAGCGGAACCTGGCCGCGATGCTGGAGCTTTCGCACCGGATCAACGCGAATCCCGAACTGGCCTTCGAGGAGTACGAAACCTCGGCGGCGCTGATCGAAGCGTTGGAACAAGGCGGGTTCACCGTGGAGAAGGGCGTGGCGGACCTGCCGACCGCGTTCGTCGCATCGGCCGGCACAGGGGACTTCGTTTTCGGCCTGTGCGCGGAAATGGACGCACTCCCCGGCATCGGGCACGGGTGCGGGCACAACGTCATCGCGGCGTCCGCGATCGGTGCGGCCCTCGCGCTGGCCCCGTTCGCCGGCGAACTCGGCTTGACCGTACGGGTTTTCGGCACTCCCGCCGAGGAAAAGGGGACTGGCAAGGAAATCCTGGTCAACCGCGGAGTCTTCGACGGCACCCATGCGGCGATGATGGTGCACCCGGCGCTCAAGGACGTCGTAATCCCGACGCTGCGTGCTTCGCGCTCCTGGCAGGTGGCCTACACCGGGGTCGGCGGACACGCCTCGCGCCCGTGGAACGCACTGAACGCGGCGGACGCGACGGTGGTCGCCCAGACCGCGATTGGCTTGCTGCGGCAGCAATTGCGGGACGGGATCCGGGTGCACCACGTCGTCCAGGAGGCAGGAGCGGCCGTCAACGTCATCCCCGATCACGCGATCGTCGACTGCATGATCCGCGCTGACACGATCGCCGAAGTCGACGAGGTGTGGGAGCGTGTGCGCCGCTGCTTCGACGCGGGCGCGATCGCTACCGGCACCAGCGTCGAGTACACCACGCTGCCGTCGGTGTACCGGGAATTCCGGCACGACCCGGACCTGGCCCCGCTGTTCGAGAAGCACGCGAAGGCGGTCGGGCGGACCTTCCCGGACTATCCGGACAAGATGTTCGGCTCGACCGACATGGGCAACGTGTCGCTGCGCGTCCCGGCGATCCACCCGATGCTGTCCTTCGGCCTCCCGGCGGAGGAGGGCAACCACACGGCGGCTTTCGCGGTGGCGGCGGGAGGTCCCGAGGGAGACCGGTTCGTTCGTGACGCCGGACTGGCGATGGCGCGGACGATCGCCGAGGCGGCGCGGTCTTCGGAGGTGCGGGGGCGGTTGATCGGCCGTAAAGGACACCCGTGCCAGTGAAATGCCCGTTTCTTCAAGTCCGTGAGGGGCACCCTGAGGGAATCAGACTCCCTCGGGGACCCCCTCACAGACGACACACTCAGCTCCCGCAGTCGTACCCATAACGCAGCCTTCGGCCAGCGCCAAAACCGGCTGCGCGGCGGGTTAGCGTGGAACGATGCTGATCGAACACCGAGGCCAACGCCCAGTAGTACCCGAATCCGCATACGTCGCCCCGTCCGCAGTGCTATGCGGGGCCGTAGTCCTCGGCGAGCGCGCCCGGGTCCTGCACGGCGCGGTGCTCACCGCGGAAGACGGGGAGATCCGCACCGGCTCGGACGTCGTCGTCATGGAGCACGCGCTGGTCCGCGGCCGGTCCGGCCATCCCGTCACGATCGGCGACGCGGTCCTGCTCGGGCCGCACACGCACGTCAACGGAGCGGTCATCGAGGACGAGGTCTTCGTGGCGACCGGTGCCTCCCTGTTCCCGGGTTCGGTAGCCGGAGCAGGCGCGGAGCTGCGGATCAACAGCGTGCTGCACGTCAATTCCCGCCTCGAACCCGGCACGGTGCTGCCGATCGGCTGGATCGCGGTGGGGGACCCGGCCGCCCTCTTCTCCCCGGACCAGCACGACGAGCTGTGGGAAATCCAGCGCACCATGGACTTCCCCGGCACGGTGTACGGCGTGCCGAGGGGCACCTCGATGCGCGAAATCATGGCCCGGCAGACCCAGTTCTACGGGTCTCATCAGGACGATCGTCTTCTGGAGAACTAGCGGCCCGTGCCGGCGGGCGCAACCTCCCGGCACGGGCCGCCGCGGTCAGATGCCGGAGGTCTGCTGAATCCAGTCGCGTCCCGCCGCGACACTCCCGTACGTCGTGACGCTGGAGCGGTCGCTCGTGGAGCACACCCCGACCTGGACGCCGTTGTCGACCATCGGACCGCCCGAGTCGCCGCCGGCCACCGCGCCGTTCGGGGTGCTCGCGGTGATCGCGGGCCCGCCGGAGTTGTCGCTGTCCTGGGTGTTCGAGATCTCCACGACGGCCTGCTTCAGCACGCTCGACTGGTGGTGCCCCTCGTCGGTGCTCTGCGTCGCGCCCCAGCCGTACACGGTGGCGCTGTCGCCCTCCTGCGCGTCGCTGGAGCTGTTGGACAGGCGCGCGAACGTGCTGCCGCCGTCGGCGTTCAGCTTGATCAGCGCCAGGTCGCCGCCGGAGTAGACGTAGGTCGAGGCGGCCTTGGCGTGCACGCCGCCGCTGGCGCTGTTGGAGCCGATGTACAGGTCGATGTCCGTGAGGCGCTGCCCGTTGTTGTCGTACATGCAGTGCTTCGCGGTGAGGACCCAGCGGCTGCCGATCAGCGTGCTGGTGCAGAAGAAGGTGTAGCCGTTGGCGTGGCCGTTGAAGCGCGTGATGTAGCCGGGGTTCTGCGCGGTGCTGCCGCCGATGATCGACGGCTGCGCGTCGGGCGCGGCGGGGCTCGCGGACGCGGGGGTCACGGCGAACGCGCCCAATGCCGCGCAGGAACCGGTCAGCACGGCGAGGGCCCGGGTGAGTGCGCGCATGTCGCTCCTTGGGAACTGTTTCGATGGGGACGCTTTCGAACGTAAGCAGCGCGGCCGCACGGCGGAATCCGCCGAAACTCCGGTGGCGGGCAAGCGGCGGCGACCCGACTTTCGTCGGGTTGCCAATCGGTGAACGAATGCCGAGAATCCGTTTCGACCGGTCCGTTTTTTCCAGGAGGAGCGGAATGCGGTTGTTCGCCCCGGCCCCGGTGCGGGAACGGCTCGCCCAGGCACTGGCCGAGGGGCCGTTCGAGCACGCGCTGACGCTGGCGATCGAGCGCAGCGGCCTCGGCCTGGCGCGGCTGCGCGAACGGCTCGCGACGTCCGGCGTTCCGGTCAGCACCACCACGCTCAGCTCGTGGCGCACCGGCCGCAGCCGTCCGGAGCGGCCGGAATCGCTGCGGGCGCTGACCCTGCTGGAACGGATGCTGGACGTGCCGCCGGACGCCCTGCGCGCGCTGCTGGACCGCCCGCGCACCGGCACCCCGGCCCCGCGCCCGACGCGCTGGGACCGGCTGTGGGAGAACCGCAGCCTGCTGCCGGCGGTGCTGAACTCGTTCGACGACGCGTCGCCGGAGTCGGTCAGCGTGCACGAGGTGCTGCGCGTCGACGCCGCGGGCCGGATGCGCAGTCTCCACGTGCGGGAAGTGGTGCGCGCGCTGGACGAACCGGTGTTCGGGCGGATTGTCGCGATGCGGGGCTTCACGCCCGGGCAGGCGCCGGCGCTCGTGTCCGCGCGGTACTGCCGGCCGGGGAATGTGCAGCTGACGCTGGAACAGGCGTTCTCGGTGACGGAGCTGGTGCTGGACTATCCGCTGGCCCCGGGCGAGACGGCGATCGTCGAGTACCGGTTCGCGTTCCGGGACGAGGAAGCGGATTCGCGCTACGACCGGCGGTTCCGCCTGCCGGTGGCCGAACACCTGCTGGAAGTGCACTTCGACCCGGCGGCGCTGCCCGCGGAATGCGTGTCGTACCGGCAGGATTCGCCCGCCGGCCCGGAGCTGGAGACCGCGGAGGTGCGGGTGCGGCCCGGCGTGCCGGTGCACGTGATCCGGACCGGGCAGGGACCGGGAATCCACGGGGTGCGGTGGCGGTGGTGACCGGATTTAGCCGGGACGAGAACCGAGTACGAGAAATGTTAGCCGAGCGGCTCGAAACAGACGCGGATTCGGCGGAAGGCGACCCGCTAAAAATGGTCTTCGCCATTATTGAACTGCTCCGGCAGCTGGCCGGTGAAGCCCGTCAAAGAGCCACGCGAAGCTGGGCGGCTTCCCGTCGGAGCGCTTCGACGGCGGCGGTCACCTCGGGAGAGCGGTCGCGGGCGGTGACCGCGACAGTGGCCCGTCCGAGCCAGGCCGGGTCGTCGACGTGGACCGTGCGAACACCGGACGGAACCGACGCGGCGGCCAGCTCGGGCAGGACGGCGATGCCGAGCCCGGCGGCGACGAAACCCAGGCGCGAGGGCCATTCCCGCGTCGCGTAGGCGATCCGCGGGCGTTCGAGGGTCGGCCAGGCGCCGAACTGGGGATCGTCGCGCAGCCCCTTGCCGACGATCCAGTTTTCGTCGCTCAGCTCGGCCACCGGGACGCTCCCGCGATCGGCGAACCGGTGGTTCGCGGGCACCGCCAGCAGGAGCCGGCCGTCCAGGAGCAGGTCGCGGAAAAGCCCCTCGAAATCGTAATCGGGCAGGCCCGGCCCCACGCCGAGCACCGCGATGTCGACGCGGTGCGCGCGGAGCTGCCGAAGCTGGGTGGGCGAGGAAGCCTCGCCGAACTCGACGAGCAGCCCCGGGTGCTCCTCGCGCAGCCGGGCCAGCGTCCGGGGGATGAGCACGGCGGCCGCGGCGGGAAACGCGGCGATGACGACCCGTCCGGCGAGATGGTCGTGCAGCCGGGCGAGATCCGTGCCGACCGCGTCGATCTCGGTGAGCGCCCGCGCGGCTCGCCGGGCGAGGAGCGCACCAGCGGGAGAAGGCGCGACGCCGCGAGCGCCCCGGACGAACAGCGGCACGCCCGCGGCGGCCTCGATCGCCGCCACCTGACGGGACACCGCGGACTGCGTGTAGCCGAGCGCGTCGGCCGCGGCGGTAAACGAGCCGAGGTCGGCGACCGCCTGGACGACGCGCAGGCCGGTGAGCGTGAAGTCGGCCACGGCGTCATCCTGGCACATTCCCGGAGCGCATGGCTGCTGTGCGAAACCTTCGCTGGTGGGACTGCCTTCGCCGCCAGCACGATGGACAGCACATTCGTTCGCAAGGAGCATCGGTCATGGCGAAAACATGGTTCATCACCGGCAGTTCGAGAGGGTTCGGCCGCGAGTGGGCGGACGCCGCCCTCGAGCGCGGCGATTACGTCGCGGCGACCGCCCGGGACGTCAGCCACCTGTCCTCGTTGACTGATCGGTACGGCGACGCGGTCCTGCCGCTTCAGCTCGACGTCACCGATCGCGTCGCGGTGCGGGAGGCCGTCCAGCGCGCCCACGCGTATTTCGGCTCGCTGGACGTCGTGGTCAACAACGCCGGTTACGGCCATTTCGGCATGGTCGAGGAACTCGGCGAGGACGAACTCCGGGCACAGCTGGAGACCAATTTCTTCGGCGCGGTATGGGTCACGCAGGCCGCGCTGCCGTTCATGCGGGCCCAGCGCTCGGGACGGATTCTGCAGGTGACCAGCGAGGGCGGGGTGCGCGCGTTCCCCGGGATCAGCGCGTACCACGCCTCGAAATGGGCGCTGGAGGGACTTTCGGAATCCTTGGCACAGGAAGTGTCGGCCTTCGGAATCCGCATCACCAACGTCGAGCCGGGCCCGTATGCCACCGACTGGCTGGCTCGCGGGGCCCGGCACAGCGAACGGCATCCGGACTACGCCGAGGCTCACGAGGCCGCCGCGCCGGACTTCGAGGTCGGCGATCCGCAGGCCACCCGAGACGCGATCCTCCGGGTCGTCGACGCGGACGAGCCCCCGCTGCGGATCTTCCTCGGCAAGTCCTTCCCCGACGTCGCCGACCTCTACGAGCGGCGGCTGAGCACCTGGCGCGAGTGGCAACCGGTCTCTCTGGCGGCCTTCGGCTAAGCGCCCTACCGCTTGCCGAGAAACGCCCTCCCGAGCGGGGTAAGCGAATGATGCACCGCCACGCCTGCCCGGGTCGTCGTGATCAGCCCGGCGGTCCGCAGCGTTTTCGTGTGCTGGCTGACCGCCGCCGGTGATACCCCGAGCCGGCTCGCGAGCACGGTCGTGGACGCGTCCGCCGCCAGCTCGCACAGCAGCCGCGCCCGGGTGCGTCCGACCAGGCCGGTCAGCTGCTCCTCACGCGTACCGAGCGGTTCCCCCGGGACCAGGCTGGCCGCCGGGCAGACCAGGATCGGCAGGTGCGCCGCGTCGATGAACGTCACCGGCGCGTCCCAGCAGAAATGCGCCGGCACCAGGAGCAGCCCGCGGCCGTCCAGGGCGATCGTGCGGTCGCGCGGGTAGTCCGCCTCCAGCACCAGGTTGTGCCAGCGGATCGACGGGTGCAGGTTTCCCAGTAGCGCCTCGACGCCGCCGCTCAGCAGGCGTTCGGCGTACCGGTCGCGCTCCGTTTCGACCCGGCGGTGCAGGATCGGCCGCGCCGGCCCGAGGACCAGGTCGCTGTACTGGCGGAGCGTGTGCACGACCCCACGCGTGTCGCCGTCGGCGTACACCGTACGGGCCCAGCGCGGCACGCGGCGGTGCCGGGCGAAGGTGCGGACGAGGTCCTCGCGCACGGCGGCCTTCGGCTGGGACAGGATGGTTTCGAAGTGGGCGTCGACGTCGGTCTCGTCCAGCGCCGGCGTCAGGAAGTCCGGGAAATTGCCCAGCGGGACGATTTCGGCGGCGGCTTTCAGGCAGTGCCAGCGGGCAGGCGACCGCCGGGCCCCGGTCAGGACCGCCGCCCGCCAGCCGTGGTACTCCAGGGGCAGGTGGGGATCCTGGAGACTGTTGATGCTGAGGATCAGCTCCCACGTCGGGTGCGCGCCGCCGGCGACGCGCACCCGGCACAGGTCCTCGGCCGTGAAAACCATGCGCAGCATCGCAACCACCCCCGGTCCGCGGCTCCCCAGCGCGGCTCTGCGTCCAGGATGCGGCCCGGGACGCGGTCTGGGAAGCCGTCGTCCGGCGACCGGCCCGGATCCGTCGGCGGACGGGTCCGGGGCTTCGGCCGGGCCTAACCGGTTCCGCGGATGCTCACGCCTTGCTGCGGATCACGTCGATCAGCCGGGTCCAGCTGTCCCGCCCGTGCCCGGCCGCGACGGCGCGGTCGTAGTGCTCCTTCACCGCGGCGGGCAGGGAGACGTCGATGCCCGCATCCCGGCTCGCGGCGAGGATGTGGTCGGCCGTCGCACCCATCATCTGGGCGTTCGCCTGGTCACCGGGGTGGGTGCCGCTGTCGATGTTCTTCGCCGTCTCGTCCAGCGACGTCTGCACCAGCGTCAGCAGCTCCGTCGCGTACGGCACCAGCGTCGCGGCGGACACGCCTGCGGTGCCGACGAGGGCGGCGGAGTGCAGGAACGCCGACAGCGTCGTGAGGAACAGGTCCAGCAGCCCCTGGTAGTACAGCTGCGCCAGGCCCGGGTCCGCGCCCCGGTAGTCCGGCCGCCCGATGACGCGCAGGGCCGGTTCGATCCGATCGAACGTCGGCTGCGCGCCGCTGTAGAACACGAACGAGCCCTCGGTGCCGACGACCGTCGCGGGCACCATGATCCCGCCGGCGATCATCTCCGCACCCCGCGCGGCCAGCCATTCCGCGGCCACCCGGGTCCGCTCCGGCGTGTCCGAGCTGAGGTTCACCACGATCTTGCCGCGCAGCGCGTCCTCGGTCGGCGCGAGAATGTCGTACATCGCCTGATAATCGGTGAGGCTCAGGATCACCAGCTCGTTCGCGGCCAGCGCCTCGGCGACCGTCGCCGCGCGCTTCGCGCCCTCGGCCACCACCGCGTCCGCCCGGCTCGCGGTGCGGTTCCACACCGTCACCTCGTGGCCGGCGGCCAGGTAGGACCGCACCATCGCCTGGCCCATCGGACCGAGGCCGATCAATGTCACGCTCATGGGGTTTTCTCCTTACTTCTTCAGCAGTTCGATGACGCTCGCGAGGTTTTCCGCGCCGTGCCCTTCGGCGGCCCCGCGCAGGAGCAGCTGATGCAGCGGTGCGAGCAGTTCGGCGCTGACGCCCTGGTCAGCCGCCGCGAGGGGCAGGTTCTCGAACGCGGCCGCCTGCATCCCCAGGTTCGACACCACGTCCTTGGAGTAGTCGCCGCTGTCGATCTGCCCGGCGGCTTCTTCGGCGAAGCCGCCCATCGCGCCCAGCCATCCGCTCAGCAACGGCGCGAACTCGACGGCCGAGAGCCCTTCGCTGCGGATCAGCGCGTATGCCTGCAGGATGCCGATGAACTGGCCGTACATCCCGGACAGCAGCGCGAGGTCGTGCAGTGCCGCCAGTCCCGGGTCCTCGCCGACGTAGTTGCTGCCGCCGAACGTGTCGAACGCCGCGCGGTGCGTCTCGAACAGGTCCTTGGGCCCGCTGTAGAACACGAACGCGCCCGGCTGCCCGATCATCGGCGGAATCGCCATGATGCCGCCGTCGAGGAACGTCCCGCCCTGCTCCGCCACCCATCCGGCCAGCTCGCGGGCCTGGCGAGGGGTGCCGTTGGTCAGGTTCACCACCGCCCGGCCCGCCAGCGAGACGGTGCCGAGCACCTCGCGCACGGACGCGTCGTCCAGCAGGCAGACGATCACCAGCTCGCTCGCCGCGACCGCCCCGGCGGCCGACTCCGCCGCCACCGCACCCTTGGCCACCAGCGGCTTCGCCTTGTCCGCCGAGCGGTTCCAGACCGTCACCGGCCGTCCCGCTCCCAGCAGCGCACCCGCCAGCGCGCTGCCCATGTCGCCGAGCCCCAGCACAGTCGCCGAGGTCGCATTCCCGGACATGTCGTCCCTCCCGTTCTTCGATCTGCCGACCACGGTGCCGGGGCGCTCGCACGGTTCGCTGCGGGTCCGCGCACGAGTGCGGTTACGGTGGATTCGTGCGATTCGGCATCCTGGGGCCCTTGGCCGTGTACAGCGACGACGGCCGGCCGGTCCGGGTGCCCGAGGCCAAGGTCCGGACCCTGCTCGCGGTCCTGCTCGTGCACGAGGGCCGCCCGGTGCCGGCCGACCGGCTGGCGGACTGCCTGTGGGGCGAGCGGCTGCCCGGCAACCCGGCCAACACCCTGCAGACGAAGGTCTCGCAGCTGCGCCGTGCGCTCGAACGCGCCGAACCGGGGTCTGGCGGCGCGCTCGTCCATCAGGCGCCCGGCTACGTCCTGCGGATCGAGCCGGAGGCGGTGGACGTCGGCCGGTTCCGTGCGTTGACCGCGTCGGCAGGCGAGGACCCGCGTGCTGCGGTCCCGCTGCTCACCGAAGCACTGGCGTTGTGGCGCGGCCCGGCGCTCGCTGAGTTCGCCGACGAACCCTTCGCGCAGCCGATGATCCAACGGCTCGAAGAGGATCGCCTTGTCGCACAAGAGAATCTCGCCGACGCCCGGCTTGCGCTCGGCGAACACGCGGCGCTCACCGCGGAACTCGCCGAGCTTGTCCAGCTGCATCCGTTGCGGGAACGGTTGCGCGGCCTTCAGCTGCGCGCGCTGTACGCGGCCGGACGGCAGAGTGAAGCGCTGGCCTCGTACGAGGAGTTGCGCCGCCGCCTCGCCGACGAGCTAGGCCTCGATCCCGGTCCCGAGCTGACCGCGCTCCATCGGTCGATCCTGGCGCAGGACCCGGCGCTCACCGACGTCGCTCCGCAGCTTCCGGTGCCGCTCACCGAACTGGTCGGCCGCACTGCCGCGGTGCGCGCGATCGGCACGCTCGTCGGCGAATCCCGGCTGGTGACGCTCACCGGACCCGGCGGCGTCGGCAAGACCCGGCTCGCGCTGGAGACCGCGCACCGGTTCGGCGGGGACTTCGCCGCGGGGGCGTGGCTGGTCGAGCTGACCGGCATGGACCGGCACGAGTGCGCACTGAGCCAGTGCCCGCCGGACGAGTGGGTCGTGGAGGCGATCGCCGCGACGCTGGGCATCCGCGACGCGGCTGCGCCCGCGCCGGCGGATCCGGCCGCGCGGCTGGCGGAATCCTTGCGGGGCAAGGAAATTATGATCGTCCTGGACAACTGCGAGCAGCTGATCGAACCGGTCGCGGCGGTTGCCGGAAGGCTGCTGGCCGCCGCGCCCGGACTGCGGATCCTCGCCACCAGCCGGGAACCCCTCGGGCTCGCCGGGGAAACGCAGTTCCCGGTGCCGCCGCTGGACCACGACAGCGCCGCGCGGCTGTTCACCGCACGGGTGGCGGACACTGGGTACACTGTGGACAGTGCCGATGCCGCCGCGGTCGCGGAGATCTGCCGGAAACTGGACGGATTGCCGCTGGCACTCGAACTCGCCGCGACCCGCGTGCGCGCGCTCGGCGTGCCGGAACTGCTGCGCCGCCTGGACGATCGGTTCCGCCTGCTGGACGCCACCCGCCGGGGCGTTCCCGCCCGGCAGCAGACTTTGCGTGCTATGCTCGACTGGAGCTGGGAATTATTAAGTGAACCCGAACGTCTTGTGCTGCAACGATTGTCGGTGCACACCGAGGACTGCGCGCTGGACGCGGCCGAGGCGGTGTGCGCGGGCGACGGCATCGACGAGGGCGAGGTCCTGGGGCTGCTGGCGAAGCTCGTCGACCGCTCTCTGGTAGTGCCTGTGAACACCGGCGTGCCTGCGGATGTCGGCGTGCCCGTGGATGCCGGTGTGGCTGCGAATACCGGTGTGGCCGTGAACACCGGTGTGCCTGCGGATGTCGGCGTGCCCGCGAATGCCGGTGTGGCTGCGGATACCGGCGTGCCCGTGAACACCGGCGTGCCGCGGTACCGGCTGCTCGAATCCGTAGCGGTATACGGCCTGGAGCGGCTGCGCGAAGCCGGCGAGACCGAGAAAACGCGGCGCAGGCACGCGGAGTACTACGTCCGGCTCGCGGGCGTGGCGGACGCCGGTCTGCGCGGCCGGGACCAGCGGCGCTGGCTGCAGCGGCTCGACGCGGACCTGCCGAATCTCCGCTCCGCCGCGGAAAACCTCGCTGGCTGGGGAAACGCCGACGACGCGTTGCGGCTGGCGAACCGCCTGGCCTGGTACCGGTTCCTGCGCGGCCGGACGGCGGAGGCGATGCGCTCCCTGCGCGCCCCGCTCAGCGCACCCGGCGGCGACGCCGAACTGCGCGCGGAAGCGCAAGCGACGCTCACCGCGCTCGCCGTCCTGGTCAGCGACCGGCCGGACTGGCGTCCCGTCGCCGACCAGCCGATGAGCGCGCGGGCCAAGTGGTTCCTCGGCTACGCACTGTCCACAGTGGCCGATCTGCCCGGCGCCGAACCGCTCACCCTGGACGCCCTCGCCGCCTTCGAAGCCACCGGCGACCGGTGGGGCATCGCCGCCGCCAGCGGTGACCGCGCGAGCCAGGCGCTGGCGAGAGGCGACATCGCCGGAGCACGGCGTTACGCGGATCGCTGCGCGGACCTGTTCGCCGAAATCGGCGACAAATGGGGCCAGCTGCAGGCGATTTTCGCGCAGGGCACGCTCGGCACGCTGTCCGGGGACTACGCCCGATCCGAAGCCGGGTACACCGAAGGCCTGCGGATCGCCGAGGAACTGGGCCTGTGGCCGGAGGTGTCGTACCAGCTGTCGTGGCAGGGCCGGGTCGCGTTGCTGCGCAAGGATTACGCCGAGGCGCGAGACCTGCACCGCCGGGCACACGAGGTCGCCGCGGAGCACGGCTTCACGCCAGGGGAGATGTACGCACTGACCGGCCTCGCCCTCGGCGCCCGCCGCGAAGGCGACCTCGATCTCGCCGAGGAGCAGCTCCAGACGTTGCTAGCGTGGAACCGGCAGGTCGATTTCGAACCCGGCAACACGCTGATCCTCGCCGAACTCGGCTTCATCGCCGAACTGCGCGGTGACCCGTCGACCGCGCTGCGACGGCATCGAGAAGGCTTCGAGATCGCCCAACGGACGGAGGATCCACGGGCGATCGCGTTGGCACTGGAAGGCTTGGCAGGCGCGCACGCACTGGCCGGGGCACCTCGTGAAGCCGCACGGCTGCTGGGCGCGGCCGCGGCTTCCCGGGCTGGGGTCGGCGCGCCGTTGCCCGCAGCCGAGCGGGACGACGTGGACCGGATCACCGCCCACGCAAGCGAAGCCATCGGC
The DNA here is from genome assembly GCF_042684085.1 of Amycolatopsis silviterrae. Classification (NCBI taxonomy): domain Bacteria; kingdom Bacillati; phylum Actinomycetota; class Actinomycetes; order Pseudonocardiales; family Pseudonocardiaceae; genus Amycolatopsis; species Amycolatopsis silviterrae. The sequence goes on along the minus strand of NZ_JBHUKS010000033.1, from coordinate 270,665 downwards.
GCGGCGGAGTTCGCGGCCGAGTTCCGCACAGGCGGCGAGGAGGGGCTCGTGAGTGTTTATCCCGGTTAGAACCGGGATAAACACTCACGACGAGTGGCGGCCTAGCCACTCACGAGCCTCAAAAGACCGGCCGCCGATCCCCATACCCCGTAGCCCGCTCAAACGCGTGCCCAGCCCGCAACAACCCCATCTCACCCCGCAACGGCGCGATGATCTGCAGCCCCACCGGACGCCCGTCCTCGGTGAACCCCGCCGGCACCGACAGCGCCGGACAACCGGTCGCCGAGATCGACCACGCCGAGCGCATCCACTCCAGATAGTCGTGCATCGGCTGCCCGGCAACGGTTTCCGGATACTCCCATTCCACCGGGAACGGCGGCACCTGACTCACCGGCGCGAGCAGCAGGTCGTACCGCGTGAAAAACTCCCGCATCCCGCTGATGAGCTGCAGCTGCCGCGTCTGGGCACCCGCGATGTCCGCACCGGAAAGCGTTGCGCCGAAGGCGATATTCTCGGCGAGCGTCTGCTTCATCTTGCCGGGGTGCTCTTCGAGCAGGCCGCCGAGCCCGTCGTGGAAAAGCCAGCCGCGCAAGGTCCGGAACACCTCGTCCGCGCCGGAGAGGTCCGGACAGGCCGGTTCGACGTGACAGCCGAGATCGGCGAACGTCCGCACCGCCGGTTCCAGCACGGCGCTGACCGCCGGGTCGACCGGCAGCCCGCCCAGATCCGGCGACCACGCCACGCGCAGGCCGGTGAGGTCGGCGTCGAGGGACCCGGCGAAGGGCGCGGCGGGCTGGTCGAGCGCGATCGGGTTGCGCTCGTCGTACCCGGCGATGACGGACAGCAGCAGCGCGACGTCGGCGACCGTCCGGCCCATCGGCCCCTGCACGCCCAGCGCCTCCCACGGCAGCGTCGCCGGCCAGGTCGGCACGCGGCCCGGCGACGGACGCAGGCCGACGACGTTGCAGAACGACGCCGGATTCCGCAGCGAACCGCCCATGTCGCTGCCCTCGGCGAGCGGATGCAGGCCAGCGGCGAGCGCTGCCGCAGCACCGCCGCTGCTGCCGCCCGCGGACAGATCCCGCCGGTACGGGTTGCGCGTGGGCCCGAAGACGGGGTTGATCGTGTGCGACCCGGCGCCGAACTCCGGCACGTTCGTCTTGCCGAGCGTGATCGCCCCGGCCGCGCGGATTCGTTCGACGACGAGCGTGTCGCTGTCCGGCACGTGGTCGGCGAAAATGGGGGAGCCGTAGGTGGTGCGAACGCCGGCGACGTCGTGCGTGTCCTTGTGCGCCACCGGAATCCCGTGCAGCGGGCCGACCTCCTCGCCGTGCGCGAGCCGTTCGTCGGCCGCTTTGGCCTCGGTCAGCGCGCGTTCGGCGGTGAGCGTGACGATCGCGTTGATCTGCGGGTTGACCTGCTCGATCCGGTCGAGATGGGCCTGCGTCACCTCGCGGGCGGACAGCTCGCGGGTGCGCAGCCGGCGGGCCAGCTCGCGGGCGGGCAGGTAGCAGATCTCCTCGTTGCGCACTGGTGTCCTTCCCGACCGCGGTGTCCGTTCGAGACGCCAGCCTCCCGCGCGGCGCTGAGGCCGGACAAGATCTGCTCGACAAATGACGGAATCAGCCACAATATTGGCTGATGACCGCACGGTTGGACCCTCTCGACCGCCGGATCGCCGGCGCGCTGCAAGTCGACGGCCGCGCGTCCTGGCGGCGGATCGCCGAGGTGCTCGACGCGCCGGAGCGCACGGTGGCCCGCCGCGGGACGCACCTGCTGCGCACCGGCGTCGTGACGGTTGTCGCCGTTTCGCCGCACGGGGTGCCGCTGCTGGTGCGCGGCCGCTGCCGGGCCGGGCTCGGCCGCCCCGCGGGCACCGCGCTCGCCGGACGGCCGGAGACGAGCTTCTGCTACCTGATCACCGGGCAGGGCGAACTGGTCGCCGAAGTCTTCTGCGACCGCAACCGGCTGCCGACCTTCATGTTCGATGAGATGGCGGCAATCCCCGGCCTGCACGATCTGACGGCTGATACCGTCACCCGCTACTACCGCACCATCCACGAATGGCAGCCCGGCCTGCTCAGCCCGGCCGAGACCACGGCGATCTCCTCGCTGCCGCAGCCGACCCCACAGCCCCGGCAACCCGACGGAGTGGTTTTCAGCGGCGACGAACGCGCCATCCTGCGCGCCCTGCGCGAGGACGGCAGGCAGACCCACGAGGAACTCGCCCGCACCGCCGGGATCTCGGAATCGACCGTCCGTCGCCGGCTGGAAGCGTTGCGGCGGGAGGAAAAGGTGTTCATCCGGGCGGTGGTGGAGCCGTCCGTGCTCGGGCTGCCGGTGGAAGCGCTGCTGTGGATCCGGTGCCGCCCGCACCACGTCGACGACCTAGGGCGGGCCCTGCTCAGCTCGCCCTACGTGCGGTACGCGGCGGCGATGACGGGCGAGTATCAGCTGCTGGCTGACGTGACCTTGCCCGACATCGCCGCGTTGCACGAGTTCGTCGGCAGCTCGGGATGGTCCCGGCAGGCGGACTCCGTGCACACCGGGGTGGTGCTGAAAGCGTTGAAGCGCAGCGGCGTCCTCGCCCCCGAGCTGCGCCCCTGACGGCTACCTCCGCTCCTCCAGCCCGTTCAGCACCGCCGGCAACGCGCCGCGGTGCAGCACGCCGAGCCGCTGCGTCGCCCGGGTGAGCGCGACATATAGCTCAGCCGCGCCGCGCGGACCGTCCTCGAGAATCCGGTCCGGATCGACGAGCAGCACCGCGTCGTACTCCAGCCCCTTCGTGTCCGACGCCGGCACCGCCCCCGGCACGTCCGGCGGCCCGATCACGACGCTGGTCCCTTCCCGGCCCGCCTCGTCGCGGACGAATTCCTCGACCGCACCGGCCAATTCGTCGTCGGTGACCTTTTTCGACCACGGCCGGACCCCGCACGCGCGCACCGATTCCGGCGGCTCGACCCCCGGCGCGAACTCCGCCAGCAACGCGCCCGCGACCGCCATGATCTCGGCCGGAGTCCGGTAGTTGACGGTCAGCGAACGATAGGCCCAGCGGCCGGGGACATACGGCTCCAGCATCGAGCCCCAGTCCGTCGCCCCCGCCGCCGACCGCCGCTGCGCCAGGTCGCCGACCACGGTGAACGACCGGCTCGGACAGCGCCGCATCAGCGCCCGCCAGTCCATTTCGGACAGTTCCTGGGCCTCGTCGACCACGACGTGCCGGTAGGTCCAGTCCCGGTCCGCGGCAGCGCGTTCGGCGAGGTCGCGGGTGTCGGACTCGACGAACCGTTCGGCCAGGTCGGTGTCGTAGAGCAGATGCTCCGCGGAGAGGCCGATGTCCTCGTCCATCTCCTCGCGGTCGAGCCGCATGATGTCCAGAACGCCGGCCGCGTACTCGGCCTCGGCCTCGCGTTCGGCCTTGTTCTCCTGCTGCTTCGTCCGGTCGGGTGCCTTGCCCAGCAGGTCGATCAGCTCGTCCAGGAGCGGGACGTCCGACACCGTCCAGGCGTCGCCCCGCTCGCGCAGCAGCGCCCGGCTCGCGCCGGCCGCGTCGAGCCGTGCCGGGGAGGAATACAGCGTGGACAGCAGGCTTTCCGGGGTGAGAACCGGCCACAGCCGATCGATCGCCTTGACGAAGCTAGTGTCGGACAGGAGTTCCTTCACGAGTGTCGAACGAAGATCCTCCCACTCCTCCTTGTCCTCGCGAGTAAGCCAACCGCGCCCGATCCGGGCGATGGCGCGTTCGGTGAGCACGTACGTGACGATCTCGACAAACGTCGCCCGCGCCTCGTTGTGCGGCCGCCCGCTCTGCCGCGCCTCGTCCCGGGCCCACTCGGCGGTCGCCGCGTCGATCCGGAGAGTGCTGTCGCGAAGCTCGATCAGAATCGGCTCGTCCGGCAGCTCCTGCCGATCCGCGACCGCCGCGTTGAGGACATCGAGCATCCGCAGCGACCCCTTGAACTGCGCGACTTCCGGCTCATCCTCGGCGTTCGTCCGCAGCCCAGGCAGCAGTCCGCCAGGCGTGGTGAACACCACGTCCGACTCGCCGAGCGACGGCAACACCCGGCCAATGTGATTCAGAAACGCCGGATTCGGCCCGAGAACGAGCACGCCGTGCCGCTCCATCCGCTCCCGCTGGGTGTAGAGCAGATACGCGACACGGTGCAACGCCACGACGGTCTTCCCGGTTCCCGGTCCTCCCTCAATGACCAGGACGCCAGGATGGTCGAGCCGGATGATGCGATCCTGCTCAGCCTGAATCGTCGCGACGATGTCCCGCATCCCCTCGCCACGCGGCGCATTGACCGCGGCGAGCAGGGCGGCGTCGGCATCGTTGTTCTCCTCGCCACTGGCGCGCCCGAAAACCTCGTCGGTGAACGAGGTCACCTGCCGCCCGCGCGTGTGAAACTGCCTCCTCCGCCGCATGCCCTCGGGCGTAGCGGCGGTCGCGGTGTAAAACGCACTGGACGCCGGCGCCCGCCAGTCGAGAAGGACGGGTTTGTACTCGTCGTCCTGGTCGAAAAGCCCGATCCGGCCGATGTGGGAATGGTCGCCCTCCGCCGAATCAAGCCGCCCGAAACACAACCCGGAGTCGGCGACGGACAACCGCCGCGTTTCCCGAGTAAGCGCACGCACCTCGACGTCCCGCTCGCCCGGAGCCTCGTCATTTCGTTTGAGGGCAGCGGTGTACCGCTCGCTGGCCCGCCGCCGCTCCTCGTCGAGCCGCCGATACAACCCGGCGACGTAGTCCTGTTCGGACCGCAGTTCTTCTTCGTACCCCTGAGTTGACACGTGCCCCTCGCTGCTGTTATTCTGAACTCAGATTCGGCGCGAACTTCTGGTAGGGATTGAAGACGCGTCGATTTTTTATTGTCCACCTTCTGTCAAGTGGCTGGTGGGACTGGGGCTTTTTCTCTGGCTTTTCTCGCCGTGGCTGGCTTGTGGCGGCTGGCCGAGCCGAGGTCGGGCGGATGCCCAGGCGTCGGTCAGATCAGGGGCGGGCCGGGTCGGGTTCAGCCCTTGGCGTGCTGGGTCGCGGTGCGGCGGGCCGGGCCTTAGGGCCGAGCCGAGTCTCCATCCGAACCAGGGGTTGTGGCAGGTCGAGCCTGGGGCAAGGACCAGCGCGGTCCGGCTGCGGCGGCTAGGTCCTGGAGTGGTGTCCAGCGTTGGCGGATCGGACACCGAGACAGCCGCACAGCGTGCCAGCCCGCTCACCCGAGCCACCGCCCACCATCGGCACCGCGACCCAGCCGCCACTCCGTCGCACCCAGCGGATCCGGCACGTCGGCGAGCCCGGCGGAGTGCTCGACCGCGCCGGAATGCACGTGCCCTCAAGACCCGCGCGGCCGCGCTCTCGCCAGCCGCACCGGGCGACTCGCTGGCACCTCGACGCCCCCGCACACCCGGCACCCTGATCTTGCCCACATCAATCGCACGGTCGCCCCCGGACAGCTCGAATTTCACGGTCGAGCAGCGATTCTGCGGCATCCCCCGGGGCTTGCGGCAAGCCCCGGGGTGCGCTATATCTTGAAAAGGGCGGGGGAAATCATTCTTCACACAGCGCGGATTCCCGCGCGGTTCACGGCTGCTTCGCCGGCACCCAGTTGCGCACGACCGGTCGATAGCCCTCCGGCTTGTCGCCCACCTTCGCCCCGGCGTTGACCAGCCACGACTGGTAATCCGCCGTGAACATCCGGTACGGCCCGGCCGGCGGCACCTCGCTCGCCCGGTCCAGGGCGTCGCGCAGGTCGGCGGGCAGAGTGAAGTCGAGGGCGCGCATTGTCGCGCCCAGTTGTTCCGCGCTGCTCGCCCCGACGATCGCCGACGCGATGCCCGGTTGCGTCGCGACCCAGTTGATCGCGACCTGCGCCATCGTCACGTTCAGCTCGTCGGCGACCGTCTCCAGGGTCTTCAGCAGTTCCCACTGCTGCGCGGTCCAGGCCCCGCCCTCGCCGGACAGCCGTCCTTCGCCGGTCAGGCCCGCGGACGAGCTGCGGTATTTGCCGCTCAGGAATCCGCTGCCCAGCGGGCTCCACGCGGTGATTCCCAGGCCCAGTTCCTGACCCGCCGGGACGTGCTCAGTCTCAATCGTCCGCTCGATCAGCGAATACGGCAGCTGAAGGCTGATCATCGGCGGCAGCGAATGCGCTTCGGCGAGGGTCTGTGCGCGGCTCGCGTACCAGGCCGGCACGTCGGACAACCCGGCGTGCCGGATCTTCCCCGCCCGGACCAGGTCGTCAAAGGTTCGCAGCACTTCCTCGACCGGTGTGATCCGATCCCACGTGTGCAGCAGGAACAGGTCGAGATAATCGGTGCCGAGCCGGCGCAGCGACGCCTCCACCGACCGGATCATGTGCTTGCGGCCGTTGCCGCCCGCGTTCGGATCGCCCGGGTCGACGCTGTTGGTGAACTTCGACGTCAGCACGAGCCGGTCCCGGTTGCCCGCCTCGGCGATGAACGTGCCGAGCAGCCGCTCGCTCTCGCCCGCGGTGTAGAAATCCGCCGTGTCGATGAAGTTGCCGCCCTCCTCGACGTACTTGCGGAAGATCGGCCGCGCCTCCTCCTCGGACTTCCCGTACGCGGCGTGGAACCCGCCGGTGCCGAAATTCATCGTGCCGAGCGCGAGCCTGCTGACCCGCAATCCGGACCGGCCGAGCAGGTAGTACTGGTCAAGAGACATCGGGGTCATCGCTCCGTTTCCGAGAACACGCGCGGGTGCTTCCCGCCTAGCCTGGCCAGGGTGCCCGCGCAAAAATGGACCAGCAAGTCCAAAGTGAGTGTGATCCGTTCACAAGGGTCAGCCGAGCGGCGAGAACATGAGTCACAAGGGGAGTGCGGCTGTTCTGTGCTCGGCCGGGCCGGAGGGGACTGGCGCGGAACCGGATCGTGAGCGCGTCACATCGGAGCGCTCACCCCGCGCGGAGGCTTGATACTGAATGACACCGGGCTGACGGCGGAGTGAGAAGGAATAACAGTGCCAGCCAAGGAACATCGGCAGGCACAGCTAGGGAACCTCGGCAGGCACGTCAAGGAACCTAGGCGGGCACAGGCGAGGAACCGAATGTTCCGCACGGAATAGTCCAGGCCGGGACTCGGCCGAGATGCGCGGTGAACGATGGCGTCCCGGATCGGAGCGGCCACCGGTTCAAAGTTTCCCTTGTCCGCCAAGGGTTTCCAAAACTAGCACCACCCGAACTCGAACACCCGGCGGCAGCCTCCTCAACCCGTCCCCGCACCACCCGGACCGGGACGTAGGCTGGCGGACATGCCGTCGAACATGATCAGCCTCCGCGGTGTGCGCACGCACAACCTCGCCGATGTGGACGTGGACATTCCGAAGCATCAACTGGTCGCGGTCACCGGGGTTTCGGGCTCGGGCAAGTCGTCGCTGGCGTTCGCGACGCTCGCGGCCGAGTCGCGGCGGCAGTTGTACTCGACGATGCCCGCGTTCGTGCGGACCAAGCTGCCGCACGATCCGCAGCCCGAGGCCAGTTCGCTCAGCGGGCTCACCACGGTCGTCGTGGTGGATCAGCGGCCGCTCGGGACGAATTCGCGGTCGACGGTCGGCACCGCGACCGAGGTGTGGACAATGCTGCGGATGTTGTTCTCCCGCTTGGGCGAACCGTCCGCGGGATACTCGCCCGCCTACTCGTTCAACGATCCGTCCGGCATGTGCCCGGCGTGCGCGGGGCTCGGCACGGTCACCGACATCGACGGCGAGCGGATGATCGACCGCAGCCGTTCGCTCAACGACGGGGCGATGGTCTTCCCCAGTTTCGCGGTGGACAGCTGGATCTGGAAGCGTTATGTCTACTCGGGATTCTTCGACAACGACCTGCCGCTGCGGGAGTGGCCTGAAGACCTGGTGCAGTTCCTTCTGCACGGGCCGACGCAAAAGCCGCCGAACCCGTTGCCCCGCTTCCCGGCCAGCGCCAAGTACCAGTCGATGGTGCCGCGGATCCGCAGGCTGCTCGTCGAACGCGAGGCCAAGCCGGGTCCGGCGGTGCGGGCGGCGCTCGCCGAAGTCACCCGGCAGCGGCCATGCCCGGACTGCGGCGGCAGCAGGCTCGCCCCGGCCGCGCGGGAAAGCCGGATCAACGGGGTGTCCATTGTGGACCTCGGATACCGCGACGCCGCCGGGCTGCTGGAATTCTGCGCTGGGCTGGACCATGAGTGGGCACGTCCGCTGGTGGCGGCGCTGCGGCTGCGGCTGGAGTCGATGATCACTCTCGGGCTCGGGCATTTGCACTGTTATCGAGCCACACCGACGTTGTCCGGCGGTGAATCGCAGCGGCTGAAGCTGGTGCGGCATCTGGGATCGAGTCTCACCGACCTCACGTACGTCTTGGACGAACCGACGGACGGGCTGCATCCGGCCGACGTCGCGTCCCTGGTCGACGTTCTGCGGCGGCTGCGTGATCACGGCAACACAGTGCTGGTCGTGGATCACCACGAAGCCGTGATGGTGGCCGCAGACCACGTGATCGACCTGGGCCCGGGAGCAGGGGAAGCCGGCGGGCGTGTCGTGTTTCACGGTCCGCCGGCGGAGCTGCGAAAGGCGGACACGACGACCGCGCGGGCGTTGCGCACGGGTGTCCGGCTCAAGGACACGCTGCGGGAACCCACGGGCTGGCTGCCGCTGCGCGGGCTGGACCGGCACACTCTCCGCGGCATCGACGTCGACGTGCCGACGGGCGTGCTCACGGTGATCACCGGGGTGGCCGGCTCCGGGAAATCGACCCTCGCCGGTGAACTCGCCGAGCGGCACCCGCGGTTCACCGTGGTCGATCAAAGCCAGATCGTCGCGACGGCGCGGTCGACGGTCGGCACCTGGCTCGGGCTCGCCGACCCGGTGCAGCGCGCGTTCGCCGAGGTGAGCGGGGAGTCGCCGCGCCTGTTCAACCCGCGTTCGCGGGGCGGCTGCCCGGCTTGCCGCGGCACCGGGGTGCGGCGGACCGATTTGGCGTTTCTCGAGGACGTCGACACCCCGTGCGAGGAGTGCAACGCGACCGGATTCCGTGCTGAGGCACTTGAAACGCGGCTGGACGGGCGGACGGTGCTCGAGGTGCTGAGCACGCCGATGTCAGCGCTGGCGCGGTACGTGCCGCATCCGGACGTGGTGCGGCTGGCCGAGCTGCTGGGCGAACTGGGGCTCGGGCACCTGGCGAGCGGCCGCACGCTCGACACGCTCTCCGGCGGCGAGCGGCAGCGGCTGAAACTCGCCCGCCAGCTCGACTCGACCAGCGACGACCTGCTCGTGGACGAACCCACGGCGGGCCTGCATCCCAGCGACACCACGCGGATGGTCGCGCTGCTGGACCGGCTCGTCGACGAGGGCCGGACGCTCGTCGTGGTCGAGCATTCGCTGCACGTGGTCGCCGCGGCGGACTGGGTCCTCGACCTCGGCCCCGGCGCGGGCGAGAACGGCGGCCAGGTGCTGTACACCGGCACGCCGAAGGGACTCGCCGAGCACGACGGGGCGACGGGGCGGTATTTCCGGGCCGCGCTGGGAGGTTAGCGGGGTGGTCGCCGCGGGAGGCTCGGCGAGGGGCGGGAACCCGAGGCGGCGTTAATGAATCACATTCCGCGACGCGCGTGGCCCCGGCGTGTCGATGCGCTTGGTCGTGTTAACGGATCACACTCGGAGTCTGGCACCAATGTTAGTGGCTCACACGCGACGGCCAGCAGGCTTGGCGGGCAACAGCATCGCCGAAAGGTTCCTCCCCGCTAATGCGGGAACCTCCGCGCCCCAGCGCCGGTCTGGCCGAGGACGTCGTCCGGATTCGAGTACGGGCAGGATTTCAGCGACAGGCAGCCGCAGCCGATGCAGTCGGTGAAGCGGTCTCGCAGCGCGGTCAGTTCCTCGATCCGGGCGGTGAGCCGGTCGTGCCAGCGGCGGGAGATGCGGGCCCAGTCGCGTTTGGTCGGGATGCGCTGGTCGGGCAGTTCGGCCAGCGCGTCCTTGATTTCCTCCAGCGACACCCCGACTCGTTGCGCGGTACGGATGAAGGCGATCATCCGCAGCGTGTCGCGGCGGTATTCGCGCCGGTTGCCGCTCGTGCGCCTGCTCGTGATGAGGCCGCGGCTTTCGTAATAGTGCAGCGTCGGGACGCTCACGCCGGCGCGTTCGGCGATCTGTCCCGGCTTCAGCCAGACGACCTCGCTTGTGATCTGGGGCATCGCAGCTCTTTCCGTGCTTGACATCAAGTCCGCTTGATGAAGTCCACTGTAAGCACCGCTCAGCCAGCGGCGACGACAGCGCGTGAAGGGGATTTTGTGACGACTGCGACCCTGCGGATGTGGGCCGATGTGCTGTGCCCGTGGTGCTGGATGGGGCACCGCCGCCTCGCGCGAGCGATCGCGGAATCCGGTGTTCCGGCGCGCGTCGAGCACCGGAGTTTTCTTCTGTCCCCGGCCGGGCCCGGCCCGCGGCGTCGGCGGATCTCTGAGGTCGCGGTGGGCGAATGGGGGATGAGCGCGGCGGAATGGGGACGGCGCCGGGACCGGATCGAGGAGGCGGGGCGCGCGGACGGGTTGCGCATTCGGATGGATACCGCCTGGGCGCTCGATTCCCGGCCTGCTCATCGCGTGCTCAAGCTCGTCGCGGCGCGCGGACTGGACGAAACCGTGGCGTGGGAAGCGATGTTCGCCGCGCATTTGCGGGACAACCTTGATCTGGAGGATTGGGAAGTGCTGGCAGAAATGGAAACCGGGTTAGAGCGCGACGAGGTTTTCGCGCTCGCTGAAGACACCGCATATGCGGCGGAAGTGCTTGCGGACCACGAAGAAGGACAGTCGCGCGGGGTGCGTTCCGTGCCTGCTGTCGGGTGGGGTGACCACCTTGTCGCCGGGGCACGAAGTGTTGCGGAGCTGCGGGAATTCGTCCGGTCGGCAGCGGAGGCGGCGGCCTGATGACGGGGATTCCGGAGGTGATGCGCGCCGCCGCGATCGACGAGTTCGGGCCTGCGGAACGGCTGGCCGTCCACGAACTGCCGACTCCGCTCGCGGGTCCGGGGGAGGTGCTGGTGCGCGTCGAGGCGGCTGGCGTTCAGCCGACCGACGTCGCGATCCGGGACGGGTGGACGCCGCCGGGCGCGACCATCGAGTTCCCGCAGGTTCTGGGCAACGAGTTCGCCGGAACGATCGTCCAGGTCGGTGCTGGGGCGACTGGATTCGAGGCAGGACAACAGGTTGCCGGGTTCCGGGTGCTGGGCTGTTATGCCGAGTACGTCAGTGCGCCGGCCAGTCAGGTGGTCCTCAAGCCTGAGGGCGTCGATTGGCTGACGGCGGGGGCGTTGTCCGCGTCCGGGCAGACGGCGCACACCGCGTTGGAACGGCTCGGCGCGCGTTCCGGCGAGACGATCCTGATTCACGGCGCGGCCGGTGGCGTCGGATCGATGGCTGTTCAATTGTCACACCACCGCGGCCTGCGGGTGATCGGGACTGGCAGCGCGCGGAACCAGGAGTACCTTCGCGCCCTCGGTGCCACGCCGGTGGTGTACGGCGACGGCGAACTCGACCGGATCCGCGAAGCCGCGCCGGACGGGATCGACCTCGCTTTCGACACTGCCGGGCACGGGAATTTGCGCACCGCGGCGGAGATCGTGGCTGATCGCGGGCGGATCGGGTCCATCGTGGAACCGGCGCTGGCCACCGAAACCGGCGGTCAGTGGATCACCAGCGACCGGTCCGCGCGGCGGCTTCGCGAGCTGCTCGACCTGTGCGCGCGGGGAGAACTGCGGGTCGAGGTGCGGGCCGAGTACCCGCTCGAAGCCGCCGCGAGCGCCCATCGCGAGGTGTCGACCGGGCACGGGCGCGGCAAGGTGGTGCTCCGGATCGGCTGAGGCGGATTAATTCGGTGGACGGGGGCCGTTCCGCGTGGTTATGGTTCGCCCCGACCGTGACTCGACGCGAGGAGGTGAGCCCCATGAACGCTGTTTCGATGTGGGTGCTCCCCGTGTCGTCACGGTCGGGCGACTGACGTAGGGGTTGCCAGGAGCGCCTTGATCAAGGCACTCCGAAAGGTGACCATCTTGGACACTCTGCGTTTCACCGCGGGCGAACCCGCGGTGCGAATCTCCCGGGTCGAACCGGGACTGTGGCAGGCGCTGGACGACGACGGCCGGCTCGCCGGTCGCGGCGAGACCAGCATCCGGCCCGACGGACGGGTTTTCCTCAGCATCGACGCCTGGCATCGCTCCGTCTTCGACCAGCTCGCCCGCGAGATGCTGGCCGCGCTGCCGGAAACCGTGCACACCGTGGTCGACGAGACCGACCGCGAACTGCTGGACGGTTGGCAGGAGGCCGGTCTGACGATCCGGCGGCGCGAGTGGGAGTACGTCGTGCCCACCGATCCGCGGGTCACCGGGCCGGTTCTCCTGCCGCCGGGCGTCACGATCGTGCCCGCCGGAGCGGCCGAAGACGGGCCGTTGCGGGAGCTGGACCGCGTCGTCCGGGCCGAGGTCGAGGCGACCGTCGGCTGGTCGGAGATGCCGGCCGAGGTGCTGCCCCGCCCGGCCGGCGACACCGTGGTGGATCCGTCGAAGTACGCCGTGGCTGTCGCGGACGGCGAGTATGCCGGTTTCGTCCGGGTGGTTCAGGTGCGGCGCCTGCCCCGGATCGGGCTGATCGCCGTCCGGGCAAATCGGCAACGCCGGGGCATCGCGCGCGTGTTAATGATTCACACTCTCCGCGATCTGCATCGAGCGGGGATCACAACGGCGTCGGCCGAGGTGAACGAGGCCAGCGAAGCGGCGGCGGCGTTGTTCGAGAGCGTCGGTGCCCGGCGCGCGAACAGCACGGTGGAGCTGGTGCGCCATGGCCGGTAAGGGCGGGATCGAAGTCGAAGGAACCGTGGTCGAGTGTCTGCGCGACGCCCGGTTCACGGTCGAGCTGGCGAACGGGCACCACGTGCTCGCGCACATCAGCGGCAAGATCAGGAAGAACTTCATCAAGATCGTGCCGTACGACCGGGTGCTGGTCGAGCTGAGCCCGTACGACCTCGACCGGGGCCGGATCCTGTTCCGGTACCGGAACTAGCGCGGGCGCCCTTGCGGTCCCGGCCGGGCCGCAAGGGCCTCAGCTCGCTTTCGCGGCGGTCGCGAGGCGGGTCAGCGCGGCGCATTTCCGGTCGAAGTTCGCCACGATGTCGCCGCCGATGATCCGCACCATCATCATGCGCAGCGGGCCGTCGATGACGATGTGCTGGGTCAGCTCGGCGCCGCCGGGAACGGCCGCGACGCGCAAGCCGAGGTTCATCTGCCCGAGCGGAACGGGCTGGCACAGCCCGACCTCGTGCCCGGGCCGCCAGGCCGTGAAGGTGAAGTCCTGCGCGATTTTGCCGTGCACGCGGCCGCGGAATCCGCCGCTGGGGTGGATGAATCCGGTCGAACCCGCGGCGATCGGCCCGTGCAGTTCGACGCGCGCGACGTCCGGGTCCCAGCGCGGCCAGTTCCCGACGTCGGCGAGGACGTCCCAGAGCGCGGCGGGCTCGACCGGAAGGGTGCGGACGGAGGTTTTGTCCCAAGTCATGCCCCCGAAGATATACGGAACTGCCAGTCTCGTAAACTGTGCGCTATGACGCACAACCGGCGCGGACGGCCGCGGGAGCAGGGGATCGACGCCGCGGTGCGGACCGCGGTCAACGAGCTGCTGGAGGAGGTCGGCTACCAGCGGTGCACGGTCGACGCCATCGCCGCGCGCGCCGGGGTCGGCAAGGCGGCGCTGTACCGGCGCTGGAAGTCGAAGGCGGAACTCGTCTTCGCGGCCGTCGTGCACGATGACGCCCTCGCCGCGCCGCCCGACACCGGCACCTTGCGCGGTGACGTAGCGGGGGTTCTCGCCGACATTCAGTCCGCTTTGGACGGACCGCAAGTGCGAAACGCCTTGCCCGGCCTGCTCGCCGACCTCCAGGGCGAGGACGCACCCACCGCCAGGCTCGGCGAACTGTTCCTGGTGCGGGAACGGGCCTACCTGACGGAGGTTCTCGACCGCGCGGTCGCCCGCGGCGAGCTTGCCCGGCACCCCGAGGTGGTCGTCGTGCACGCGATGCTTCTGGGATCCGTTTTCGCCTGGCTGCACCTGTTGCGTGAAGCGGTCCCATCGGGCGGCCTAGCGGCGGCGCTCGCGCCGGGTGTGCACGCCGCCATCGTCGAGCTGGGCGGGTGACTTTCCCCGGGACGCAAGGATTCCTCATCGCCGAGGCCGGGGCGACGGCTTACGCCGGGACAGCTCGTCGGCGATTATCGCGTCCATGCGGGTGTTCGCACTGCGAAGCGCGCGGTATCCGCGATGTGCCAGCACGATTAACGCAACGCCGACGACCACGGCGATCGACAGGACCGGCCCGTGCGAGACGAGGGTGTCGCGGTAGTCGCGAGCGAGATAGCCCAGCCCGAGACCGGCGGCGAAGGCGTCGAGAAGCGCGAGCGGAACCCGTCCGGGGATGCGCATGGCGGTCTCCTCTCGGGACCCGACCCCCAGCAATCTAGGCGACCGGCGGCCCCGGCGACGCGTCTGGACCCGATCGGCCTACGGCCCCGGGGCCGTCCGGCCCTGTGCTAAGTTGAATCGAACTGGGGGGATCGACCTGCGGAAGCGAACCCAGGGGCCGGTAGCTCAGTTGGTTAGAGCAGGGGACTCATAATCCCTTGGCCGTCGGTTCGAGCCCGACCCGGCCCACTCTGCCTCCCATTATATAGGGTCTGACCTGCGAAAACGCCCTCAAAAATGATCTTGAGGAGCGGTTTCGCGGAAGCGCTGGAAACGAGCACGGCGCTGGTAACCCCAGGGATTGTTCGAGTAAGCCTGTTTTCATGACCGCTGTTGAGGCACCGCTGGAGGTGCTGGAGCCCGATGCATCCGGGAGCTCGTCTCGGACTGGAGAACGCATCTGAGGGCCAAGAACCGCGCCGACTCCACGATCGACGCCTACCTCGACGGCGAAGACATCTCGATGGTGGCTCCTGACATCGGACGCCGGGAGCTGGAGCGGTATTTCGAATATCTCCGCCAACGGCCGAATTTCCGCACCGGGGAGTCGCTGTCGCACAGTTACATCGCCAAGCAGTACCGGCACCTTCAGCAGTTCTGGCGCTGGCTCGACGACGTGGAAGAGATTGTCGAGCTGTCCCCGTTTTACAAAATGGAGGTGCCGCACGTTCCGGACAATCCTCCGACGGTCCTGCGCGAAAAAGAGTTGAAAGCGCTGCTTGCCACTACGAAAGGGAAAGGATTTGTCGAACTCCGGGACCGGGCGATCATTCTGGTGCTGGTCGACTGCGGAGTCCGGGTCGGCGAACTGTCGCTGTTGACAGTGGCAAATCCAGCCGAACAGGAACGCGGCAGCTTCGATTTCGACGTCGATGTCGTCCGCGTTCCGGGGAAGGGGCGTCGCGCGCGCGACGTGCCCTTCAACCCGGCGACCGCGGAAGCGCTCCGACGCTACTTCCGTCTTCGCGCACGTCACCAGTACGGCAGACGCACCGTGGCGGCCTGGCTCGGCCGCTCCGGCGTGCTGAAGGTCGATGCTGGACCGCCGAGCTGAACAAGCATCGGCAAAGGCGGCCGAAACGGCGGTGCGAAGCAAGCAAGGCGTCGATGAGAGTCCCGTCACTCGTTGTGCCGGTGCGCTGCGCCGCTGGATGCCAATCCGCCGAAGACGGGGCGCGGCAGGTGCAGTCCGGTCAGCAGCACGCGGCGTCCGAGTTGTCGGCCGGAGCGATCGGGCCGACCAGAGGTCCGCCGTCGTCCAGCGGTGCCCGCAGTGTTTCCAGAGGTTCGGGGACAAGGTGGTACCAGCTCCAGGTACCGCGGCTTTCCCGCGTGAGCAGGCCGGCGGAAACGCGGATCCGGAGGTGGTGGCTGAGCCTGGCCCGCGGCATGGCGAATTCCTCGGCGAGGTCGCGGAAGCAGGCTTCGCGGCCGGGCGGGTGGCGGATGAGCGGCACAAGCCGGATGCCCAGCGGGTCGGCGAGGGCTTTGAACAGGACTGAGGCCTGATCTGTTCCTCGGGTGCGTGGGCGACGACCAGAGAGCAGGCAATGCCCCTCGGGCAAGCCCACTGCACAGGCCGGTTTTGTTCGTCGACGGGTTCACTGTGGACCTGGCTGTCTCGGTCCGGCTAGATCGCATCCCGCTCAGGGCGGCGGTGACAGGTTGCGCTGCAGCTTCTCGATGATTCCCGAAGGCTGCCGGTCGTTCTGATAGCCGTGGACGATGCCGTTCCGGAGGTTGCGGTACGTGTTGCTGCTTAACGAAAATGATATCCGCGACTTGTGCCCGACTGGAGCGGAGACCACCTCGAAATGGTCGCGAACGAGACGTTCGGCCAGCGTTGTCCGGACCCTCAAGCCGTGTCCCGGGCGGCTTTCCGGTCGTTCGCGATAGCGGCGAACTGCGCGAGCGCGTCAGCATCGTCGAGCGCAGCAGGATTCGCCACACTGTCCGGCGCAGCACCCTGAAGGATCCGTTTGACCGGAACCTCGACCCTCTTCCCCGTCATCGTGTGCGGCAATGCAGTCACTGCCACGACCTCGTCCGGCACATGCCGCGGCGAGACCTCGGCCCGGATGCGGTCGCGGATGCGGGCGACGAGCGCGGGCGGCAGTTCGCGTCCATTCGCCAGCACAACGAACAACGGCATCCAATAACCGCCGTCGGGTTCCTCGATGCCGACGACCAGCGAGTCGGTGATTTCCTCGAAGCGGTCGACGACTTCGTAGATCTCGGCGCTGCCCATGCGGACGCCGTACCGGTTCATGGTGGCGTCCGAGCGGCCGTGGACCAGGACGCCGCCGCGGCTGGTGATGGTGGTCCAGTCGCCGTGGCGCCAGACGCCGGGGTAGGTGGAGAAGTAGGCGTCGTGGTAGCGCGCGCCGTCGGGGTCGTTCCAGAAGTACAGGGGCATCGACGGCATTGGCCGGGTCACGACCAGTTCGCCGACCTCGTCGGTGCGGGGGTTTCCTTGTTCGTCCCAGGATTCGAGGGCGACGCCGAGGATCCGGGCCTGCATTTCGCCCGGGTAGGAGGGGAGGGTGGGGACGCCGCCGGCGAAGCCGGAGACGATGTCGGTGCCGCCGCTGGCCGCGGCGAGCCAGGTGTCGGGCAGGACCTTGTGGATCCATTGGCTGGTGCTGGCGGGCAGCGGCGAGCCGGTGCTGCCCAGGCCGGACAGCCGGAGCGCGGTGAGGTCGGTGCCTTGTTTGTGGGCGGCGATCAGGTAGGCGGCGCTGGTGCCGAGGAAGGTCAGCTGTTCGTCGGCGGCGAGCTGCCACAGGGCGTCGGGGCCCGGCCAGCTGGGGCTGCCGTCGTAGAGCACGACGGTCGCGCCGAGCAGCAAGGCGGAGACTTGGATGTTCCACATCATCCAGCTGGTGCTGGTGTACCAGCTGAACCGCGACCCGGCGTCCAGGTCGGTGTGGAGCCCGAGGTATTTGAGGTGTTCGAGGGTGACGCCGCCGTGGCCGTGGACGATGCCTTTGGGGCGGCCGGTGGTGCCGCTGGAGTACAGCACCCACAGCGGGTGGTCGAACGGTACGGCGGCCGTTTCTAGGTCGTGCGCGTCCCGAGTTAAAGCGTCGAAGTGTGCTGTTCCGGATGGCTGGGTGCGGCCGAGGTGCGGGACCCACACGGTGGCCCGGACCGTGGGGAGGAGGCGGCGGAGTTCGTCGTTCTGGGCGGCGCGGTCGTGTTCTTTGCCTGCGTAGCGGTAGCCGTCGGCGATGAAGAGGACGGCGGGTTCGAGCTGGCCGAGGCGGTCGGCGGCGCCGTCGGGGGAGTATTCGGGGGAGCAGGCCGACCAGGTGGCGCCGACGGCGGCGGTGGCGAGGAATGCGACGACGGTGGCGGTGATGTTCGGGAGGTAGCCGACGACGCGGTCGCCTGGGCCGATTCCTTGCTGCCGGAGCCAGTGCGCGAGGGCGGCGACCTGGGCGCGGAGTTCGTCGCGGGTCACCTCGTTCCGGTGCCCGCCTTCGGAGACGGCGACGATCGCGGGCTGGTCGCCGGTGTGGCGCAGCGCTTGGTCGGCGTAGTTGAGCGTGGCACCGGGAAACCAGGCCGCGCCCGGCATCTCGTCGTCGGCCAGCACTCGGGTCGCCCGCGTGCGGAACGGGACGTCGTAGAAGTCGGCGATGGCCTCCCAGAACTCTTCGAGTTCGGTGGTCGACCAGCGCCAGAGCGCGTGGTAGTCGGCGAAGTCGTGGCCACGGGCGGCCAGCCATCGGCCGAATGCGGCGATTTGTGTGCGGGCAGCGGCTTCCGGCGTGGGAGTCCACGCCGGAGAGCCGACGGGGTCAGCCGGCATTGTGCGCCCCGGTCATCATCGCCGCGAGGTCTTCGGGCATGAGGAACGACGGCGGCGGGGGCGGGCCCCAGTTGAACAGGCTCCGCGCGCCTTCCCAGGTGCCGGGGGTCCAGAGCGCGTCGTCGACGATGCAGTCGATGTCGGAGTAGTACTCGGAGAAGTTGCCCGCCGGATCCTTGAGGTACCAGAAGAAGTTCGATCCGATGTGGTGGCGGCCCAGGCCCCAGACGTGCCGTTCGGGGTGTTCCTCCAGCATCGCCATCGCGCCGCGGCCGATCTCGTCGATGTCCTCGACCTGCCAGGAGGTGTGGTGCAGGAAGTTCACCGGGGCTTGCTGGACGAGCACGTTGTGGTGGTCGGTCGAGCAGCGCATGAACGCGGCCATCGAGGGGACGGCGTCGCTGATCTTGAACCCGATGCCCTCGGTGAAGAACCGTTGCGTAGCGGTCTGATCGGTGGATCCGATGACGACGTGGCCGAGTTTGCGCGGGGTCACCCGGCCCTCGCGCAGGATGCCCGGCGCGCGGTTGTTGACGCGGTCGATCCGGCCGGGGCCGTTGTACGGCGTCGGGTCGACGGGCTGTTGCTCGATCCGTGGCGCCACCGAGATGACGGCGCGGAACCCGGCGATCGGTTCCTCGGTCACCAGCTTGTCGGCGGTTCGCTCGACGGGCAGGTCGAGGGCGCGGATCTGGCGTTCGATCCGGTCGAGGTCGTCCGGGTTTTCCGCGCCGACGCCCAGTTCGAGCAGGCGGCGCTGCGGTGCGTGCGCGAGCTTGAACTGTTCTCCGCCGTCGGCGGTGGCGAAGGCGTTCCCGCCGAGCGGCGTGAGGCCGAAATCGGTGTAGTAGGCGGCGGTGTGCTCGACGTCGGGTACGCCGACGGTGATGGAAGTAAGACGATGCAGAGCCATGGCGGGTTTCCTTCCTTGGCTTCAGGCGGACGCGGTGGTGTGCGGGGTGCCGGGAACGCATCGCTGGCGGAGTTCGCCGATTCCCTCCGCCCACGTGACGACCTCGTCGCCGGGGGACAGGAACCGCTGCGGGTTCTGGCCGCCGCCCACGCCGCTGGGCGTGCCGGTGAAGATCAGGTCGCCCGGCAGCAGCGGCAGGACCGCCGAGAGCCGTTCGATCAGGACCGGGACCGAGAAGATGAGGTCGCCAGTGCGGGCCTTCTGCACCTGCTCGCCGTTGACGGAGCAGCCGATTTCCAGGTCCGCGGGGTCGTCCAGTTCGTCGAGGCTGACCACGACCGGGCCGACCGGCGCGAAACCGGGGAAGGATTTGCCGAGGCTGAACTGGGGCGCGGGCGGAACGAGCTGCCGGGTGCGCTCGGAATAGTCCTGTCCGAGGGTCAGGCCGGCGACGTACTGCCACGCGTCTTCCGCGGCGACATTCCGGGCCTCGCGGCCGATGACGACGACCAGTTCGGCTTCCCAGTCGACGGTGTCGCCCGGCAGCGCGAGGTCGCCGACCGGCCCGGCGAGGGAACTGCGGAATTTGGTGAAAACCGGTGGCTCGACGGGGAAATCGAGCCCGGCCTCGATGGCGTGGCCGCGGTAGTTCAGGCCGATCGCGAACACCTGGGCCGGCTCCGGGACCGGTGTGCCGAGCGAGGCCTGGTCGAAGGGCTCTCCTGCGGGCAGGGAGGCCGATTCGGCCCAGGCCGCGAAGGCCGCCCAGTCACGGTACACAGTGGACGGATCGGGGCCGAACTTGCCGTTGCTGGCCTTTTCGACGTCGACGGCGCCGTTGTCGGTGACCAGGACGAGCCGGCCGGAGAGATTGGCGATGCGCATGGGGATTCTCCTCCTGTAGTCAGGAATCAGCGAAGGTCGGCGGCCAGCACCTGGGCCAGGGCGGCCCGCAGCACGGCGTGCGGGTCGTCGACGCCGTCTGCCGAGCGGAACGCGACGTAACGGTCCGGGCGCACCAGGACCGCGCCGGTCGGGGAGACGCCGCGGTTCTTCAGCCAGGAGCAGCGCACGTCCACGAAGTCGGAGCCGAGGACGCCGACGGTGCCCGCCACGAGCGGCAGGTCGTTCTCCGCGGACAGCTTGTTGGCGGCTTCGACCCAGGCCTGGCCTTCCTCGGCGGCCAGCAGCAGGAATTTGCCGCCGTGCACGAGGGTCCCGAGCGGGAGACGCTCGCCCTGGCTCTCGACGAACGCGTGCGGCATCGGATGTCCCGGCTTGGTGCTGGGCTCGTAGAGGCGGACCGGGTCGAGCGGCACGTACTCCGGGCTCCCGTCGGGCACGATCGCGGCGGAGTCGTAGCGGTAGCCGAATTCGACGTTGTGGTGCCGGAATTCCATGGTCTGCGAGCCGATCGCGCGGTTGAGCGCGTGCCGCTTCTCCGCCGAACCCGGAAGGTCGTGCCACAGCGGAGCGAGTTCGGCCCAGTTCTCCTCCGCGGTTTTCTCCGTCGACAGGTTGAGGGCCTGGTCGAGCGTGAAGTGGTTCATCGCGTTGGCGATCGCGTTGTCGATGTTGTTCTGGTCCACCGGCTTGCGCTCGGACTCGTAGGTGTCCAGCAGGCCGTCGCCCGCGCGCCCGGCCAGCACCGCGGCCAGCTTCCAGCTGAGGTTGTAGACGTCGTGGATCGCCGAGGTCAGGCCGAGACCGCCGGTCGGCGGGTGCCGGTGCGCGGCGTCGCCGGCGAAGAACACCCGGCCGACGCGGAACTTGTCCGCGATGACGCCTTCCATGACCCATTGGCTGATCCGGTGCACCGTGGGCACGAAGTCCTCGGGCAGCCCGAGCGTGGCGCGCATCCGCGCGATGACCTTCTCGTCCTGCATCGCGTCGGGGTCGTCGGTGGCGTACTGCATGTGGAAGACCCATTCCTCCGACGCCGGACCCCAGCGGTCCGGCCCCATCGGGACGAGCACGCCGCTCCACGAGCCGCCGAAGTCGGGGTTGACCAGCCAGCGGATCAGCACGTCGTCGTCGGTGGCCCACGGGGACAGGTCCGCGGTCATGTGGATCGAGAGCATCTTCATGATGTCCCTCGCCCCGTTCATCTCCACCCCGGTCAGCTTGCCGACCGTCCGGCCGCCGTCGGCCGCGATCAGGTACTGCGAGCGCACTTGGTACGTGGTGCCGGCGTCCTTGTCGCGGACGGTCGCGGTGACGCCGTCGTCGTCCTGCGCCAGGCCGACGAGTTCGTGGTTGAACCGGACGCCGCCCGGGTTCAGCTTCTCGGCGTGCGCCTTCAGCACCGGCTCGAGCCGGATCTGCGGCAGGTTGCAGGTGCGGCACGGGCTGGCCGCCACGTAGTCGGGGTCGGTGTAGCCGCCGCCCCAGACCTCGAGTTCACCCAGCTTGCGGCCGTAGCCCTCGTGCGGGCCCGCCAGCCCGGCGTACCAGCCGGTCGCGCGCATGTTCTCCGCCGGGGTGCTGCGCCGGTAGATCTCCGGGGCCACGCCGACCTCGGTGAAGATCTCCATCGCCCGCTGGTTGAGCACGTGCGCCTTCGGCAGCGTCGACGTGGTCGGCAGCGCGCTCACCAGCAACGAGTCGACGCCGAGGGTGGACAGGGTCATCGACGCGGTGAGACCGGCGCCGCCTCCGCCCACGATCAGGACGGGGACCTGGATGTCGGACATGAGGATCTCCTTCGTCGGGACCGACGATGCGCGGTCGAGAAGCTCCCGAAGGCCCCGGCGCTGCAGTCATCGTCGATGCATGGCGTGGCTCACAGCGTGCGCGCCGAATTTCGATCTGTCAACTAAAAATCGATATTCAGTTCAAGTACCTTTTTTCTGCTGGTTGCCCTTAGACTGGCGGCATGGCCACCCCCGCTAAGCCCACGCGCGTCCACGAGGTCTACGACCGCATCCGCGGCAGCCTTCTGGGCGGCGAGCTGCCGCCCGGGAGCAAGCTCAAGCTCAACGACTTCGCCGCGCGGTACGAGGTGAGCCTGTCCGTCGTCCGCGAGGCCGTGACCCGCCTCGCCGGGGAAGGCCTGGTCGAAGCGTCGCCGCAGCGCGGCTTCGCCGTCGCGCAGCTGACGGTCAGCGACCTCCAGGACCTGACCCGCACCCGCGTCCTGATCGAGACGCTCGCGCTCGCGGAGTCGATCAAGCACGGCGATCTGGCATGGGAAGGCTCGGTCCTGGCCACGCACCACACGCTGGCGCGCACCCCGATGCTGACCGCGGAGGGCCATGTCGACCCGGCGTTCACCCTCGCCCACCGCGCGTTCCACCACACGCTGCTCGCCGGCTGCGGGATCGCGCGGCTCGAAGGCATCGCGACCGGTCTGCGCGATTGCGCGGAGCTTTACCAGCACTGGTCCCAGGAACTCGCCGGCGACACCGGCCGCGACGTCGCCGCCGAGCACAAGCTGATCGCCGAACTCACCGTCGCACGCGACGAAGCCGGTGCGACCCAGGCGCTTCGCGACCACATCGAACGCACGACTGCCGCTCTCGTCCGGTATGCCGAAGGACTCGACGGCACCGATGAACGAGCGCTGGCCTGAACGCGCCGCGGTCCTCCCGCCCTTGCTCGGGGCGGGAGGACCGCAGGGCGGCAACCGGTCAGCCCAGCCGGGCGAAGAGCGCGCGGGCGTTCTCGGAGTCGATCGCGCGGGATTGCTCGGCGGTCAGGCCGCTCTGGGTGTCGAGGATTTCGGTGAAGTGGGTGGCTACGGGCAGCGGGGCGTAAGGGAAGTCGCTGCCGTAGAGGATCTTTGCGGGGTCGGCGAACCGGGTGAGCGCGCCGAAGACGTATTCGCCCGACGACAGCGCGGTGTCCCAGTAGAAGCTGCGGAACCGGGCCAGGAGTTCGTCTTCGGTGGGCCCCGCAGGGTTCAGCGCGGTCTGGACCTGGCAGAACCGCAGGGCCGCGTAGGGCACGAAGCCGCCCGCGTGCGAGAGGATGATTCGCACGTTCGGGTACCGTTCGGTGATCCCGTGGACCACCATGTGCACGGCGTTGCGGGTGGTGTCGAACGGATAGTCCACCATCGGCCCCGGAACCTCGGGCAGCACCGGGAGAAGCGGATGCCCCGGGTGGATGAACACCACGGCGCGGCGCCGGTCCAGCGCCTCCCACAACGGCGCGTACCGGTCATCGCCGAGGTAGACGCCTTCGTAGTTCGACAGCAGCACCACGCCGTCGACGCGCAACTGGTCGAACGCGTAGTCGACTTCGGCGACCGCGCCTTCGACGTCAGGCAGCGGGAGAGTCGCGAAGTTCCCGAACCGGTCCGGGCGCTCGCGGACGAGTTCGCCGGTGTAGTCGTTGACCCGCCGCGCCATCTCGCGACGCGCCGCGCCTTCCCAGCCGACGACGCTCGGGGCGGTCAGCGACAGTACGCTCGTGGCGATGCCGTTGGCGTCCATGAATTTCAGGTGGTCGTCCGGCGTCCACTGTGGAACGGTCCAGCCCGAGGGGTCGCCGCCGTGCTGTGCGAGGGCCTCGCCCCAGAAGGGAGGGACCAGGTGGGTGTGGACGTCGATGCGTTCGTGTTCGCTCATGACTCCACCGTCTCTCCCGGGAGCCGGCGGCGGGAGGGGGAGGATTCGATCCCCCACCTGATCGGGTCGCGCTGATGGCCCGCGACCCGCGGCTCGCCCAACTCGGGGCGTTCCTGCACGCCCGCCGCGACGAAGCCCCGCCGCCCGCCGACGCGGACCCAGGGCGGCGGCAGGTGCCCGGTCTGCGCCGCGCGGAGGTAGCGGCTCGTGCGTTCGTCAGCGACGAGTACTACACCAGGATCGAGCAAGGCCGGGTCCTGCCCAGCGCCGACGTGGTCCGCCGCGTCGCCACCGCCCTGGAACTCGACGACGACCAGACCCGCTACGCGCTGGACCTCCTCACCGACCCCGTGGCCCCGCCGGAAAACCCTCAGCCGAGCGATCCGCTGTGCCGCCTGGTCGAGCGGATGGGCGACGTACCCGCTCTCCTCGTCGGACCGGCCACCTTGATCCTCGCCTGGAACCTCGCCGCCGCCCGGCTGCTCACCGACTTCGGCGCGACCCCGCCAGCGCAACGCCGCTTCGTGCAGATGGTGTTCACCGACCCCGTCCTGCAAAGCCGGTTCACGGACCTGGAAGCCATGCGGCGCACCGTGATCGGCGTCGTCCGCGCGAGCACCCCGGCAGGCCCGCCCGCCGGGGACTGGATCGACGAGCTGCTCCGCACCAGCCCCGACTTCAAAGCCCTCTGGGAACGCAACGACGTCGTCCGCCCGCACACCCGGATCCGCGTCCGGCTCCGGATGCCCGACGGCGGCGAAGAAACCTGGGAACAGGTTGTCCTGCAAGCGGTCGACGACCCCCACCAGCGGCTCGTCGCTTTGATCCCCGCCGCCTGAGACGCCAAAACCGGAGTCTGGCCACGGAAATCCCGAGTGGACTGAAGCCGACGTCAGTCCCGGACGCCGAGCATCCGGCAAGCCAGCACGCTGTACAACCGCCCCAGTTCGTCAGGCGTATACGGTGCCCGCGGTCCATACCAGCGAGCCACGTCGATGCTCAGTGACAACAACGCGGCACTGATTCCGCGGACCTCGCCAGGCAGGAAGACCCCGTCGTCCACTCCCTGCTCGATCATCGCCCGGATCTTCAGCTCGCCTCCGTAGCGAAGTTCGGCCAGTTCCTCCGCGTGTTCCGCGGTCAGTGCTTCGCTCTCGTAGAACACGACGCGCGCGGCGGCGTGCTGTTCGGCCTGCCAGCGGGTGAATGCGTACGCGAGCACCCGCAGGGACTCGACAGGATCCTTGATCGCGGTGGCGGCTTCGACGATCTCGACGGTCTCGACGTAGCCGCGCTTGCTGATCTGGAAGAGCAGGTCCTCTTTGGAGCTGAAGTGCACGTAGAGCGCTGCTGTGCTCAGGCCGGTTCCGGCGATGATGCCCTTGAGATTGGTGCCGTGGAAGCCGCGTGCCCCGAACGCTTTCACTCCGGCTTCCATGATCGTCCGTGCGGTGGCGGACGGGACGCCCGCCCACGGGTCGCGGCCTGCCACGAGCGGAGCGCCCAGTTCGGCGGCGCGGTTGACCGCGGCACTGGTCATGGTCTCGACTCTCACCACGGTGAACCTCCCCTAGCGGCGCACAGAACTGACTGTGCGATCAGTAATCCCGACTCTACCCAACGCTCATCAGGTCTGTGTGCGCGACTCGGTGAGCCCGCGGCGTTTTGTTGACAGCCCCCTGCCTCGGTGTTAACTTCAGCGCATCTACATACTAATCAATCAGTAACTCTCGTTGTGAGGGGTTGAGCATGTACGAGGACCTCAAGGGCAAGGCCGCGATCGTGACTGGCGCCGGGCGTGGCATCGGTGAGGCGATCGCTCGCAGTCTCGCCTCCAACGGCGCGAAGGTGCTGGTCGCAGATGTGAGCGGGGACGAGAAGGCGGTCGCGGAATCGATCGGCGGCGACGCGCGGGCGCACAGCGTCGACATTTCCTCGCCGGAGAGCGTGGAGGCGATGGTCGCCGCTGCGGTGGAGCACTACGGCACCGTCGACATCCTGGTCAACAATGCCGGAATCGACGGCGGCTACGCCGCGGCCGCGGACTGTTCGATCGAGAATTTCGACAAGACCGTCGCGATCAACCTCCGCGGCACGTTCCTCGGCTTGCATTACACCTTGCCCGTAATGCTCAAGAAGGGCAGCGGTGCCGTTGTCAACGTCTCGTCGCTCGCTGGCGTGATGCCTTTCCCAGGCATGATGGCGTACTCCACCACCAAGTCGGGCATTCTCGGCATGACCCGCTGCGCGGCGGCCGATCATTCGCGCCAGGGAGTGCGGGTGAACGCGGTGCTGCCCGGCGTCATCGAGACCCCGATGTACACCAACCTCCAGGAAGCGCTGCCGGATGTGCATGCGGCCCTGGCGTTCCAGGCGACGTTGACTCCCTTGGGACGGTCGGGTACGGGGGAGGAGGTCGCGAACGTGGTGACCTTCCTTGCCAGCGACGCCTCTTCGTACCTCACCGGGCAGTCGGTGAAGATCGACGGCGGCATCTCCGGATAGCGGCCGGCATTCAAGAGACCAAGGCGGGGCCGGGACGCGTTTGTCGCTCCCGGTCCCGTCTTCATTGCGCCCCAATGCATCCTGGGAGGTATGAGTGGGAGAGCGCATTGCCGCGGCTGAACACGTCGAGCACCTGACCGATGCTGTCGTGCGAATCCAGTTGCCGCTGCCGATGGACGATCTGCGAGTAGTCAACGCGTACGCGGTTCTCGGTGGCGACGGCATCGTCCTGATCGATCCCGGCTGGGCGGACGAGCCCAGCGAGGCGGTGTTGCTCGCCGCGCTCGCCGAACTCGGCTTTCGTCCTGCCGACGTCTCCCGCATCCTGTCCACGCACTCGCACTGGGATCACTACAGCCGCGCGGTGGACTGGCGGGAGCGGTACGGAATCCCGATCGCGCTCGGTGCCGAGGAATCTCACACGGTCACCTCGTTCGGTGCTGCTGCGGGAACCTTCCCTGCGCAGGCGAAGATGCTGTCTCAGGCTGGCGCGCATCGTCTGGCGCGCGAGATCGAGGTTGTCGAACACGAGCCCTACGCGAAGGGCATCGTCATGGCGCCCCCGGACGCCTGGCTCGACGGTGGCGATGTGATCGACTGCGGCGAAACGACGTTGACCGTGACGGAGACGCCTGGGCACACCCGCGGTCACGTGGTGTTCGAGGCAGCCAAGGACGGGCTCCTGTCCAGCGGCGACCACATCCTGCCGCGGATCACGCCCTCGATCGGTTTCGAACGGGTCCCCGAAGCCTTGCCGTTGCGCAGTTACCTCGGGTCGCTTCAGCTGTATCTGGACCGACCGGGTTTGCGCATGCTGCCGGCGCACGGACAGCCGGACGGTGACGTGACGGCTCGAGCGCGGGAACTGCTGGCGCACCACGAGTCCCGACTCGCCCTTGTCGCGAGCTTTGTCGCGCAGGGGAGTACTACCGGATACGAGGTCGCGCAACGGATGTCCTGGACCCGGCACGATCGAACCGTCGACGAACTGGGGCTCTTCCACGGCATGGCCGCCGTGCTCGAGGTGGTCGCGCACCTGGAGCTTCTGGCGCACCAAGGCGAACTCGCCGCGTCCGATCTGGACGGCACACGGCACTACGCGCCGGCGTGAGGGGGCTGTCAGGTGATGGAAATGCCGCCGTCCACCACGACGGTCTGACCCGTGACGAACCCGCCCGCGGCGGAGGACAGCCAGATCGCCGTGGCGGTGAGTTCGTCGGGATCGCCCATCCGCCCGGCGATCAGCCGTGGAGCCTGGCTCCGCAGGTACTCCTCCGGGTACTCGTCGGTCATCTCCGTCTGGAAGAAGCCGGGGGCGATCGCGTTGACCCGGATTCCCTTGCGTCCGGTCCATTGCAGCGCGAGGTCGCGGGTGAGCCCGATGACCCCGGCTTTGCTCGCCGAGTAGGCGGCCTGCGGCAGTCCGGCGGTGGTGACGCCGAGGATCGACGCGATGTTGACGATCGCGCTGCCGGGCCGCATGACACGGGCGCACGCCTGCGCCATCCAAAACGAACCGTTGAGGTTCAGGTCGACGAGGCCGCGGAAGTGTTCGGGCGTCTCGCGCGTCGCCGGAACTGCGGCGGCGGCGCCGGCGTTGTTGATGAGCACGTCCACGCGGCCGAAGCGCTGCATCGCCGCTTCTGCCAGCGCGGTGCACTGTGCGGGGTCCGTGACGTCGGTGGCGACGGGAAGTGCCGCGCGACCGGCGGCTTCGACCGTCGCAGCGGTCTTCGCCAAGCGGTCCGCCCTCCGTGCGCCGAGCACCACGTCGGCACCGGCTTCGGCGAAGCCGCGTGCGAAGGCGGCACCGAGACCGGACGACGCGCCGGTGATCACGACGACCTTGTCGCGTACCGAGAACAGGTCCATTGCCGACATCGGGTCAACTCGCATTCTTGATCATGGAGACGGAGGTTACTGATTGATAAGTAGACACCATGGATTCCTGGCTGTGTCAAGAAGAGGTCACGAGAGGCAAGCCTTGACATGTACGTTGGCAAGAGTTACTAATTGGTCAGTAATTTTGCGTGGGAAGGACAACGCGTCATGACCTGTGCGATCGTGGGAATCGGCCGCACCGCGTTTTCGAACCGGTCGGGACGGACCACCCGGGCGATGGCGGTGTCGGCCTGCCGGGAGGCGGTCGACGATGCGGGACTGACGACCGCCGACATCGACGGCCTGTCGACTTTCATGGTGTACGACTCCGAATTGCCGATCAACGTGGGTTATGCCCTGGGAATCGACAACCTCACCTGGGTCAACGCCATGCTCGGCGGCGGCAATCTCGCCGTCGATCAGATCTCCACCGCCGCGGCGGTGATCGAAGCGGGCCTAGCCACCGCCGTTCTGGTCTACCGCTCGCTCAACGGCCGCTCCGGCCACCGTTTCGGGACCGTCGACGGCCCGCTGAAGGTGCCCGACAACGAGCAGTTCGACACCCAGTCCGGCTATCTCGTGCCGCCGAACTGGTTCGCCATGTGGGCCCGCCGGCACAAGCACGAATTCGGGACCACGGCGGAGGATCTGGGCGCCATCTCGATCCAGCAGCGCGCGCACGCCGCCCGCAACGAGCACGCGGTGCGCCGTGATCTGCTCACCATGGACGACTATCTCGGCTCGCGGTGGATCAACGAGCCCTTCCGGGTGCTCGACTGCACGTCCGAAGTGGACGGTGCGGTCGCAGTTCTCGTGGTGAGCGAGGAAATCGCGCGCAACACCAAGCAGCCTCCAGTCTGGCTCGTCGACTCGGTGCACTCGCAGAGCGGCTGCGGCTGGAGCCAGTGGGACGACATGACCAAGATGTACGCCGCCACCACCGG
The DNA here is from genome assembly GCF_042684085.1 of Amycolatopsis silviterrae. Taxonomy (NCBI): domain Bacteria; kingdom Bacillati; phylum Actinomycetota; class Actinomycetes; order Pseudonocardiales; family Pseudonocardiaceae; genus Amycolatopsis; species Amycolatopsis silviterrae. The sequence continues at coordinate 241,547 of NZ_JBHUKS010000033.1, read as the reverse complement.
CCCTGAGCTGTGGAAGAAGACGGGTCTTTCGCCCGCGGACATCGACGTCGCGCTGATGTACGACTGCTTCACCTACACCGTCCTGGCCCAGATGGAGGGCTTCGGATTCGCCGAGCGCGGTGGGGTCGGCGACTTCTACCGCGAGGGCCGTGCTACCTACGGCGGCGACGTTGTGGTCAACCCCCACGGCGGCCTCCTTTCCGAGGGGTACATCCACGGTTTCAACCACCACTACGAGGCTGCGCTGCAGCTGCGGCAAGCTGCGGGCGAGCGCCAGGTCGACGACGCCGGGCTCGCGCTCGTCACCGCGGGCGGAGGCCCGCACGGCGGTGCCGTCGTCTACAGCAGGGAGCACCCGTGACCGACTTCGCGACCCTTCCGCCCGTGCCGGTCCCCAACCCGGACACCCAGCCCTACTGGGACGCTCTGAAAGACGGCAAGCTGAAGCTCTGCCGGTGCGTTGAGACCGGCAAGTGGATCCACCCGCCGCTTGAGCGGAGCCGCTACACGGGCGGCCCTGTCCGCTTCGAGGAAGTCAGCGGCAAAGGCACCGTCTACAGCTACATCGTGGTGCGCCAGGCGCTGATCCCCGGCCGCGAAGCTCCCTACGTGATCGCTCTGGTCGACATCGCGGAGCAGCCGGGCGTACGCCTCAGCGCGTACCTGGACGCCGCCCCGGAAGAGGTGAAGATCGGCCAGGAAGTCGAGGCGCGGATCGTCGACCTCGGCGACAGCGGCTACCGCGTGCCGATTTTCGTTCCCCGCCAAGAGAGTTCCAGCGTCGCGTAGCGCGGCGCGGACGCCCTCAGCGGCATTCACGACGTCAGTTTGTCCCCTCGTTGACTAGTGATAAGCGTTCGGCGAAGTCTCGGAGATCCCGCGTCCGCGCCAGCGCCGACTGAGCTTTCCGAAAGGCGGTGCGATCATGGCCGGCAGTCCCGAGATCGACAAGGCCGAAGGCTTCTACCGCAGCTGGATGCCTGCGCTTGAGGCTCTTCTTCTCCCGGCCCTGCGGCCCCGGCGCTTGCACTGGGTGGTCGCCACTCCGCCCGTCCGCCGCTATCTGAGCGCCCGCATGGGAGTTCTTCGCCGGGCATTCGACGGCATCACCTCGAGTTTCGCGGTCCCCGAAGACGCTGTCGTCGAGGTCGGCGAGGTTGCGGGCGTCCCGGTCACGAGGGTCTCGACGCCCGGTGTGCTGCCGGGCCGGAACGTCATCCACTTCCATGGCGGCGGATACGTTCTGGGGTCGGCGCACGCGTACCGGGAGGTCGCGACCCGCATCAGCCGTGCCGCTCGGGCCACGGTGGTTCTGGTGGATTTCCGGCGGGCTCCGGAAAATCCTTTCCCGGCGGCGATCGAAGACACGGTCCGGGTCTACCGGCAGCTGGTCGCGGAGGGGCTGGATCCGGCGCGGACCACCTTCTCCGGAGACTCGGCCGGAGGCGGCTTGGTCCTTTCGGCTCTCCTGACTCTCCGGAAGGCCGGTGACCCGCTTCCCGCCTCGGGGGTGCTGATGTCGCCGCTGATCGACTTCGCGGCCACTGGCGGAAGCATGGACCGTTTTGCCGGAACCGATCCTGTCGTGAGCCCGTTGGTGGTGAAGATGATGGGGGCGCTGTACATCGGCAAGGCCGACCCGCACCAGGAACGGATCGCGCTGCTCGACGCAGACCTGGCCGGCCTTCCGCCGCTCCTGATCCAAGTCGGCTCGCGCGAGTGCCTTCTCGACGATGCCACGAGGGTCGCGGATTGTGCGCGGAACGCGGGTGTCGACGTCACCGTGGACGTGGTCGACGACGTGCCGCACGTGTTTCAGATCTTCGCGTCGTTCCTGCCGCAGGCGCGCGACGCGATCGACCGCATCGGCGAGTTCGTCTCGAAACGCGTGCGGTAGTTCGCGCGCCGGGACGAGCACGAGAAAGGCGGTGACACCGGATCCGGTGTCACCGCCTTTCTCGTTGTGGCAGAACCTATTCCGCAGGGGCTCCCGCTTGCTCGCTGAGCGCGGACAGCGCCGGGAGGATCGCGGCCTCGGTGTATTTGGTGTCCAGGTACTCCTCGACCGAGGCGATCTTGTCGCCGCGGAACCGGAACAGGAAGTGGTAGATGTTGTCGTAGCGGCCGCCCCCGACGAGGTCGGCGTGGCCCGCCATCTCCACTGAGACCCGGTCGTCCTCCGCGGTCATCGACGGGAACTCGGCGGTGAACTCGCTGGCGGTCAGCTGGTCGAGCGTGCCGATCAGCTCGAGCAGTTCAGGCAGCGTCCGGGCGGCGGAGAACATGCTCGAGCCCTTGGTGGTGAACACGATGTCCTCGGTGGCCCGGGCCTTCACACCGTCGATGTCGCCGTTGCCCATCGCCAGCAGGAACTCGCGGCACGTGGTCTTGTTGTCTCCCATGGCTCCTCGATTACTGATCGATCAGTAGGTTCGCTGAAGCTAACATCGGGCGATCAGGAGTGTCAAACAGGCTCTGAAGCATGCGAAGCTCTCGACACTTACTAATTGGTTGATAAGCTATCTGTATGGGATTCCTCCGCCGCCGGGTCGTCACCGCGCTCGCCACTGCCAACGCCCTCAAGCCGCTCGGCGGCTACCCAGGCCCGCTGGGCTCCGTGTACGGCTGGCCGACGAGGAACATCTTCAGCTTCGGTCTCGGCTGGCCGGTGAACGAACTCGCCCCGCACTTGCTCGTCCAGACGGCTGCGGACACGGCTCTGGCGGTGGCTCGCGGCAAAGCGTCCAAGGGGTCGCTCGCGGTCGCCGCGTTCACCGCGGCGGGCCTCGGCTACCTGATGCGGCGCGCGAGCGCGGCCGGTCCGCTCGCGGAACGGGCGTTGAGCGAGTCCCTCGGTTCCGATTACCTCAGCAAGATTCCGGGCGGTGCGGCGAACGTCAGTTTGAAGCCGAAGCTGCGCGAGCTGGTGCGTCCGTTCCCGCGCACACAGCCTGGCGTGGAGGTGCTCCGGGACATCAGCTACCGCGACGGAGAGCGCGGGACGCGTCTCGACATCTTCCGTCCGGCGGGCGTCGACCTGACTGGCGCACCAGTGCTGATTCAGGTCCACGGCGGGGCCTGGACGATCGGCGACAAGCGCTTCGAAGGACAGCTCCTGATGAACCGGATGGCGCAGCGGGGCTGGGTGTGCGTCGCGGTCAATTACCGGCTTGCGCCGAAGCATCTTTTCCCGGCGCAGATCGTCGACGTCAAGACCGCGATCGCCTGGACCAAGGAGCACATCGCCGAGTACGGCGGAGATCCGGACTATGCCGCCGTCACTGGCGGGTCCGCGGGCGGACACCTCGCCGCGCTGGCCGCGCTCACCCCGCGGGTGAAGGAGTACCAGCCCGGATTCGAGGACGTCGACACCAGTGTGGCCGCGTGCGTGCCCTTCTACGGCGTACACGACCTGGCGGGTGTCGGAGGCGACCGTGCCTCGGTCGATCACCGCGACGAATTCCTCGGGCCGCGGGTGTTCAAGCTCGATCCGGAATTCCGGCGCGAGGTATTCGAGCTGGCCTCGCCCCTCCTGCACGTGAAGCCCGATTCCCCGGACTTTTTCGTCCTGCACGGCGAGGCCGACACGGTGGTTCCGGTCAGCCAGGGGCGCGCCTTCGCGGCGAAGCTCCGCGAGGTCAGCGACGGGGTCGTGACCTACCTCGAACTGCCTCTCGCGCAGCACGGTTTCGACGCCTTCAACTCGGTCCGGGCCCAGCAAGCCGTCCGGGCGGTCGAGCGCTGGCTCGAGTGGCATCGGGCCAACCGTCGGACTGCGGCGACTTCGGCCGCCGCGACAGACGAAGACGCGCCGAGCGGTGCTCGAGCCGGCCGGTGACCTGGCTTGCCAGCAGCTGACGCGGCCCCGGTCCGGGCACTTGCCCGGACCGGGGCCGCGTCAGTTCTGCGGCTTGCTCAGAGCCATGCCGGGTCCGTGTCGAGCGTCGTCCGGTCGAGGCTTGCGAGCAGATCGAACTGCGGACCCGTTTTCGGCAGCTCGAAGCGGTAGAAGTAGCGGGCCGCGGCGCGTTTGCCGTCGTAGAGGTCTCCTGTGGACTCGCCGGCCGCCAACAGCTGCTCCAGCCAGATCCAGGCCACCACGACGTGCCCGGCCGCCTCCAGATAGACCGACGAATTGGCAAGCGCCACAGCGGGATCGCGGTCTTTCCACAGGGCAGCGGTGGTATCGGTGAGGCGCTGCAGCGCCGCTGCGAGCACTGTGCCGTACTCCGCGCTCTCGCCACCCGCTTCCCGCGCGCGGGCGACAGTGTCGCCGACGGTCTGCGCCAGCACGGCGAGCCCTTGGCCGCCCTTCATCACGACCTTGCGGCCGAGCAGGTCCAAGCCCTGGATTCCGTTGGTGCCCTCGTGAATCGCGTTCAGCCGATTGTCCCGGTAGTACTGTTCGACGTCGAATTCGGTGGTGTAGCCGTAACCGCCGTGGACCTGGATCGCGAGGTTGTTGGCTTCGAGGCACCACTGCGACGGCCAGGCCTTGGCGATCGGAGTCAGCACGTCGAGGAGGAGACTGGCACGCTGCGCCTCGTCCGCCGGTGCCGTCGCGGCATCGTCGACCAGCTTGCTGCAGTACAGGCCGAGGGCCAGCGCGCCCTCGACGTAGGACTTCTGCGCCAGCAGCATCCGCTTGACGTCGGGGTGCTCGATGATCGCGACCGGCGCCGACGCGGGGTCCTTGGCGGTGAGGTCGCGACCCTGTGTGCGGGTCTTCGCATACTCCAGCGACGCGAGGTATCCGGCGTATCCGAGCGACGTCGCGAGGAACCCGACGCCGATCCGGGCCTCGTTCATCATGTGGAACATGTACTCCAGGCCGCGGTGTTCCTCGCCCACCAGCCAGCCGGTCGCGCCGTCGAATTCGAGAAGCGCGTTGGTCGTGCCCCGATTGCCCATCTTGTGATTGAGGCTCACGAGCGAGACCCCGTTGGCCTGTCCGTCCGCCTGTTTCTTGGGCACGACGTACAGCGAGATGCCTTTGACTCCCGGACCGCCGCCGGGTGCCTTGGCCAGAACGAGATGGACGATGTTCTCGGTCAGTTCGTGGTCGCCGCCGGAGATCCACATCTTGTTCCCTGAGATCCGGTACGTGCCGTCGCCGGCGGGGACCGCCCGGGTGGTGATGTCGGCGAGCGAGGAGCCGACGTCGGGTTCGGACAGACACATCGTGCCGGTGAAGCGTCCGTCCAGCATCGGCCGGACCCAGGTGTCGATCTGTTCTTCGGTTCCGTGGGCGAGGAGGAGGTTGGCGTTGCCCATGGTGAGGAACGAGTACGACGAGCTGCCCGGGTTGGCGGCCTGGAACCAGGCCATCGCCGCGCGGGTGACCACCATCGGCAGCTGGACTCCGCCGAGCGATTCGTCGAAACTCGACGCCAGCAGCCCCGCCTTCGCGAATTCGTCGACGGCGAGCTTGACCTCGTCGATCATCGCCACTTTGCCGTCGGCGGCGACGTGCGGAGGGTTCTGGTCGGCCTTCTTGTTGTGCGGAGCGAACACTTCTGTCGCCATCTCCGCGGCGACGTCCATGATGCTGTCGAACGTCTCGCGGGAGTGGTCGGCGAAGCGTTCGCGGCTGGTGAGACGTTCGGCCTCGAGCCATTCGTAGAGAAGGAAGTCGATATCGGAACGAGAAAGGGGGGCGGGCATGTCTGATCCTCGGTCGGTGGCGGTGGGCAGCGGAATACGGCGGGGCATCGAAACGATGCCCCGCCGCATGCGTGATTCGCTGCTAGCGGCGGGACAGGGTGCGCTTCTTCGACGTGGCATCGGCGACGGAACGGATGTGGTACGGGCTGAGGTCACCGCGCCTGGCCGCGATCCACTCCTTCAGATGGTTGCTCGGCCGCATGAGGGGAGTGTCGCCGTGCGCGTCGATGTAGTAAGTGTTCGAGCCGGTGCAATTGCCGGCCTGGAAGATCGACTTCGGCTGCTTGGCGATGATCTCTTCGAACTCGCGACGCTGGGCGGCGGCGTCCACTTCGATGTAGTTCGCGCGTTTTTTGCGCGCGCCTTTGAGCGCCGTGACCATGTTGCGCACGGACAGTTCGACGCCTGCGATGTAGGACCCGCTGATGTTGTTGTAGGGGCCGAAGATGAGGAAGAAGTTGGGGTAGCCGTGGACGGTGACGCCTTGGAAGGCTTGGTAACGGTTGTTTTCCCAGTAGTCGCGCAGGTCCTGCCCGCCGCGGCCGCGGACGGGATAGGTGGGCAGTGACCGTCCCGAGAACGGCTGGTAACCGGTGGCGCAGATGACGATGTCGGTCTCGTGCTCGACGCCGTCGGCGGTGACGATTCCGGTCGGCGTGAAGCGCTCGATCGAGTCGGTGACGAGTTCGACGTTCGACCGGTTGAACATCGGGTAGAAGTTCTGCGAGAAACTCGGGCGTTTGCAGCCCCAGTCGTAGTCCGGGGTGAGTTTCCTGGCTACCTCGGGGTCGTCGACCTGGCGGTTGATGTGCCGGCGGCCGACTTTTTCGGCGAGGCGGGTGAGCGGGCCCATGGTCGGGTAGTTCACGAACGACTGGAAGAAGACGATGTCCATGAGGAACGCGATCCCGAATCGGGCGGCGCGCAGCAGCCCGGGGACGGTCGCGAACGCCTTTTGGGTGCGCGGCTTCAGCTTGAACGCGGGTTTGGGCAGCAGCCAGATCGGCGTGCGCTGGTACACGTCCAGCTGCCCGGCTTGCGGAGCGATCTCCGGCGCGAGCTGGATTCCGGTGGCTCCGGTGCCGATGATGGCCACGCGCTTGCCGGTGAAGTCGAGGTTCTCGTCCCAGGCCGAGGTGTGCAGCAGCGTGCCCTGAAAGTCTTTCATGCCCTCGATCTCAGGCCATTTCAGCTCGCTCAGGACCCCGCTCGCGTTCAGCAGATACCGCGACACGTACCGGGTGCCGTCCGCGGTCTCGGTCACCCACTCGTTGCGCTTCTCGTCGTAGGTGGAGCCGGTCACCTGCACGCCGAACCGGAACTTGTCGCGAACGCCGAACTGCTCGACCACGTTCCGGCAGTACTCGTGCATTTCCGGACCGGGAGTCCAGGCGCTCGACCAGTCCGGCTTCTGGGCCCACGAGTACGAGTAGTACATCGAGGGGACGTCGATGGTAAGGCCGGGGTACTTCTGGGTCGACCAGCACCCGCCCACGTCGTCGCCGCGCTCGAGCACCACCACGTCGGCGAAGCCCGCCTCCTTGAGCTTGATCACGCTGGCGATCCCGGAGATGCCGGCGCCGACCACCACTATTTCGCTGCGCAGGGTCGTCATGGCTGCCCATCCTTCGTCTAGTTGAGTCCGGCTCGGCCTCGCGAGATCGGGCGTGGGCGGCTGATTCCGCCGGCCCGCGTGGTCTGACCGGGTGCCCATCAGATTACTGATTGATTAGTAGGCTACTGGTGGCGAAGCTAGCACCGGCTCTCCGAGACTGTCAAAGGTTCCGGTGAACGCCCTCCGGGGCGAGGCGGGCGGCACAGGATCCCAGGTCCTCCGCGGTCATCCGGGGTCGTCCTCGGACTGACTGCGCGTGAGGGCCTGATCCTTCCGGGCGCAGGGGGCACCCGCGTTGGAAACGCAGGACTCATGCCCGGCATGCCCACGGTGTCCAGTCCGCCGATGCCGCCGCGGCGAGGGCCACGATCTGGAACGACCCCATCCGTCGGGTGCCCGACGTCGAGCAGTTCGGTGAGGCTATGGGCAGATCGGTCTTCATGGCGGCTCCCCTGATTGCGACTGACTGATAGGCGGAGTTCGTCAACGGTGCGCGCGGAAGAGCTGCTCCGCATGCCGGCGCTTCAGTCATAGGTGTTGACGGCGAGCGGACCGCTGCATAGAGTGCGCGATTACTGATTAATTAGTAAGGCGTTCCGGTCGACCGGACCCGCATGTGTCTGAAAGGCCAGCAGATGACCGCAGATGTGGAGCACCGCCACGACGGCAAGGTGATCGTGGAACGGATCCCGGTCGACGAACGCGGCTCGGTTCTCGGGCTGATCACGTTCAACCGGCCGGACGAGATGAATCCGTTCGACATGGACACCGGTGTCGTGGTCCACCGGCTTTTCCGGGATCTCGCCGAGGATCCGGCCGTCCGCGTGGTCGCGGTGACCGGCGCGGGCAAGGCTTTCTCCGCCGGCGGCGACATGGAGAAGTACCGGACGCTCCAGCGCGACCCGGTGGAGTTCCCGAAGTTCCTGGACATCATGCACGGCGCGTGCACGATGATCGCTGAGCAGCCGAAGCCGTTCGTGGCCCTGGTGAACGGCATCGCCATCGCCGGGGGTATCGAACTGCTGCTCTCGTGCGACCTGGCGATCGCGGCCGAGTCCGCGCGGATCGGCGACGCGCACCTGCCTTACGGGCAGATGGGCGGGGGCGGCGTGCTCACCCTGCTGCCGCGCGCGGTGGGGCCGGCGCGGGCGCGCGAACTGATCTTCTCCGGTCGGCTGCTCACTGCCGCCGAGGCATGCGATTGGGGACTGGTCAGCAAGGTCGTCCCCGACGACGAACTGCGCGCGGCCGGGATCGCTTTCGCGGCCGACGTGGCGAAGAAGTCGCCGCTGGCGGTCGCGAATGCCAAGCAGGTTCTCAACACCGCGTGGTGGGACGGAACCGGCGTGCCCCAGGGCCTTCGGCTGGAGCGCGAGGTCACCGCCCGCTATTGCCTGACCAGCGAAGACGCCCCCGAGGGGCTGGCGGCGTTCGCGGCGAAGCGCAGGCCCGTTTTCACCGGCCGCTGATCAGCCGCCCGAGTTCAAGGAGGAATTTCGAGCATGAGCCAGACCACCATCGCCGCCCCGACGGCGGAGCCGTCTCTGTTCGCCCGATCGATGCGGCGCTACGCCGAGGAGAAGGTGATCCCGCGCAACGAGGAACTCGACGGGCATCCGCAGAACTTCGAGCTGATCGCGGAATTGCTGCGGGGCGCGGGCCGGCTCGGTCTGTACGCCACCATCATCCCCGAGGAGTACGGCGGGGCCGGCGAACCGGATTCGGTCGCGCTGCACGAAGGCATCGAAGAGTTCACCTACGGCAACGCCGGGCTCGCGATGTCGACCATGCCGATGTACCTGTTCGCGCGGGCGGTCACGCTGTACGGCACCGACGAGCAGAAGGCGCGCTGGCTGCCGGGCCTCGCGGAGGGCGAGATGATCGCCTCGTGGGGGGTTTCCGAGCCGCACGCGGGTTCGGACGTCGCGAACATCGCCACGAAGGCGGAGCGCACCGAGAGCGGATGGCGCATCAACGGCCGGAAGATGTTCATCACCAACGCGATCATCGCCGACGGGATCCTGCTGCTGGCCCGCACCGGAGGCGCGGGGATCCGCGACACCATGACCACGTTCCTGATTCCGATGGACACTCCCGGGATCGGGGTCTCGCGCACCCTCGACAAGATGGGACTGCGCTCATCGCCCACGTGCGAGGTGGTCTTCGACGACGTGACGGTGTCCGACGACGCCGTGCTCGGCGAGGTCGGGCAGGGCTGGCGGATCGGCATGGAGGTGCTCGACTACGAGCGGATTGCCGCGTCGGCGTTCGCGGCCGGGGTCACCAGCCGCGCGCTGGACATCACCACCGCCTACACCGCCGACCGGGACGCGTTCGGCGGCAAGCTCAACCGGATCGGGGCCGTGCAGCAGATGCTCGCCGACATCGCTGCCGACCTGCTGGTGAGCCGGCTGCTGTACCGGCACATCTCGGCGCTCGTGGACTCGGGGCGGCCGGCGATCGTCTCGGGTTCGGCGGGCAAGCTGCTGGGCGCCCGCAACGCCAGCCACGCCACCGACCTGGCGGTGCAGATCCTGGGCGGGTACGGCTACGTGCGCGACTACGAGGTGGAGCGGCTCTACCGGGACGCGCGGTTGCTCGCGATCGGCGGCGGGACCAGCCAGATCCAGCAGAAGATCATCGCCGAGCAGCTCTTCCGCGAGCCCGGCTGGAACCGCGTCGCCGGACTGTCCTGACCGCCGCACCGACAAGGAGACACTCAATGGCTGAGTTGATTCACGACATCGTCGGTGCCGCGGTCCAGCGATTCCGGGACGCGCCGGCGATCATCGACGACGCTGGCACCGCGACGTACCACGAGCTGTGGGACCGCAGCCGCCGCATCGCCTCCGGCCTGCGCGGCCTGGGCGTGCGGCCCGGCGACGGCGTCGTCGCGGTCATGGCCAATCGACGCGAATGGTCCGAGGTGGAGCTGGCCGCGTCGATGACCGGAGCGGTGCGCTCCCGGCTGAACGCCCGGGACGGCGAACGAGAGTGGGCGGCGGTGCTCACCGATCTCGCGCCGAGGGCGATTGTCGCCGGACCCGAATTCGCGCCGGTCATCGCCGGACTGATGAAAGACGGCAGCGCGCCTTCCGCTGAGCTGATCACCCTCGGCCCGGGAGAGCGCTACGAAGAACTGGTGGCCGCGTCGGAGCCGATCGGGCCGATCGAGCTGAGCCCGGAGGCGCCGGCGGTCGTCTTCCACACCTCCGGCACGACCGGCGTCTACAAGGGCGTGCTTTACCTGCAGCGCAACGTGATGGCGATGTACCGGAACATTCTGGCCACGATCGCCGCCGACATGGACTCGGATTCGGTGATCCTGCACGTCGGTCCGCTGTCGCACCAGTCGGGACTGCTGGTGATTCCCGGGTTGTTCCGCGGCGCCCGTTCGCTGCTGCACAGCGGCTTCGATGTCGAGGCTTTCCTGGACGCGGTGGAGAACGACAAGGTGACGCATGCCCTGGTGCCCCCGGCGATCATCAACACACTGGTCAACGTGCCGAATATCCGGGACCGCGACCTGAGCAGCCTGCGCACCGTCCTGTACTCGGGTTCGCCGATCTCGGCGGTCGTGCTGCGCAAGGCCATCGACATCTTCGGGCCGATCTTCCTGCAGGGTTACGGAAGCACCGAAGGCGGCGCGATGTACAACACGATCATGTACCCGGACGAGCACGTCCGGGCGCTCGCCGAGAACCCGGCGCTGCTCGCTTCCGCGGGGCGTCCGGCACTGTACTTCGACATCAAGGTCGCCGACGACGATCTCGTCGAGGTGCCCCTCGGCGACATGGGCGAGATCTGCGTACGCGGCGATGCGGTGTCGGTGGGTTACTGGAACAACCCGGAGGCGACTGCGAAGTCCTATGTGGATGGTTGGTTCCGCACCGGCGATTTCGCCACCCGCTCCGAGGACGACTTCATCACCGTCGTCGACCGCAAACACGACATGATCGTCAGCGGCGGGCTCAACGTGTATCCGCGGGAAGTGGAGGACGTGATCTCGGGACACCCAGCGGTGAACGAGGTCGCCGTCGTCGGGGTGCCGCACGAGAACTGGGGCGAGTGCGTGAAGGCGTGCGTGTCGCTGCACGACGGCGCGGAACTCGCGCTTGAGGAGCTGCAGCAATTCTGCAAGGACGCGGGCTTGGCGAGCTACAAGAAGCCGCTGTCGCTGGACATCGTGGCCGAGATCCCGAAGACCGCAGTGGGCAAGCTTTACCGCCGCGCGCTCCGGGAGCCGTACTGGGCCGGCCGCGAACGTCGCGTCGGTTGACGAACGACAGGGCGAAGACCCGTGTGTGCAACGGTCATCGGAGTCGAGTCCGGGGAGGCCGTCGTCTTTTTCCGGCAGGCGGCTGAAGGAAGGGACTCCCATGGCGCGAGGCCACGTTGTCACCGGCACCGGGCTCGACCGGGTCGCGGCGCTGGGCGCTGAACTTGTGCCGCGGCGCGAATTATGGGCGGACGTGTCGTCGAAGACGGCGCGCAAGCTCGTCCGCGCCGGAGTCGAGACGTTCGCGACTCGAGGATTTCACGGGACCAGCCTGCGGGACATCATCGCGGGGACGGGGCTCAGCACCGCCGCCCTGTATGTGCACTTCCGGTCCAAAGAGGAACTGCTCTTCGAGATCAGTCATCGGGGGTACACGGTCAGCGTCGAGATCGTCGACGCCGCCTCCGCCATGGACGATCCGGTCGAGGCATTGCAGGTGCTCATGTATGCCTTCGTGCGTTGGCAAGCCGAGCACCACACTGTCGCCCGCGTGGTGTTCTACCAGAACGACGCGCTGAACGCGGAGCATCGCGATGCGTTGCTCGTGTTGCGGCGCGACGCGGAACGAAAGGTCCGTGTTCTTCTCCGCCGCGGGATCGTCGCGGGCGCGTTCGCGGACGGAGACGTGCGCGGGATCGGTGCGGCCCTGCTGTCGCTCGGCATCGACGTGGCCCGCTGGTACGGGCCGCGGCCCTCAGGGAGCCCGGACGAGCTGGGACGACTCTACAGCGTGCTCGCGCTGCGGGCGGTCGGCGTCCTCGACTGAGCCGCCGCCGCTCTTGACAGCCCCATACCCTCTTGTTACTAATTAATCAGTAATACGTGTGCGGTCTCACGGCCCGGCGTGCGTTTCCGGAGGTTCACATGGTCAGCAACGGTTCGGCGCCTGCGCGCAACACCGTCAAGATCGTCATCGTCGGCGCGGGATTCGCCGGCCTCGGGATGGCGGTTCAGCTCACGAAGGCGGGCGTGCGCGACTTCGTCATCCTGGAGCGGGCGGACGCGGTCGGCGGAACTTGGCGCGACAACACCTATCCCGGCTGCGCGGTCGACGTGAAGTCGCATCTCTACTCGTATTCGTTCGCACCGAATCCGAACTGGAGCCAGACGTACGCGCCGCACGACGAACTTCTCGCCTATACCCACTCCATCGTCGAGAAGTTCGGCCTGATGCGGTACGTGCGGCTCAACCACGAGGTCGAAGGCGCGGTGTGGGACGAAGCGGACGCGGAATGGCGCATCGCCACCTCTCAAGGGGAGTACGCGGCGCAGTTCCTGATCAGCGCGACCGGTCCGCTGTCCCGGCCGGTTCTCCCGGACATTCCCGGCCTGGAATCGTTCAAGGGCACCATGTTCCACTCCGGACAGTGGGACCACGGCCACGACTTGCGCGGCGAGCGCGTCGGAGTGATCGGCAACGGGTCGTCGTCGTGCCAATTGGTGCCGCAGATCCAGCCGGTCGTCGACAGCCTCGACGTGTACCAGCGCACGCCGAGCTGGATCATCCCGCGGATGAACCGCCACACCTACGCCTGGGAACGAGCGTTGTACCGAGCCTTCCCCGCCGTCCAGCGCGCGGTGCGCTTCCGGCAGTACTGGACGCAGGAGGCGATCGCGTGGACATGGCTCAAGAAGGGCCGCGGCCGGTGGCTGGAGGGCGTGGCGAAATGGCGGCTGCGCAAGACCGTGAGCGACCCGGTGAAGCGCGCGAAGCTGACCCCCGACTACGACATCGGCTGCAAGCGCATCGTCATCAGCGATGCCTTCTGGCCCGCGATCGACAAGCCGAACGTCGACCTGGTGACCGACCCGATCGTCGAGGTCACCGAGGACGGCATCCGCACCCGCAACGCCGACGGCGGCACCACCGTGCGCAAGCTGGACACGATCATCCTGGCGAGCGGCTACAAGGTCATGCCGATCGTCGACCCGCTCATCGGACGCGGCGGCACCACGCTCCAGGACGAGTGGAAGGAAACCCGGCGGGCGTTCCTGGGCACGGCGGTGAACGGCTACCCCAACTACTTCACCCTGCTGGGCCCGTACACCTTCAACGGCCACACCTCGATCCTGGTCTGGGCCGAAGCACAGATGGACTACATCATGCAGGCCCTGGACGCCATGGAGCGCACGGGCAAGCGCAGCCTCGAGGTGCGGCAGGAATCGCAAGACGGCTACACCGAGGAGGTGCGGCGCCGGCTGCAGGGGACGGTGTGGACCAGCGGCGGCTGCAACAGCTGGTACCTCGACCCGGACGGCGGGACCTCGGTGGTTTTCCCGGGCTATACCAAGCAGTTCGTGGAAGGGCTCAAGAAGTTCGACCCCGCCGACTACGTGCTGAGCTGAGCGCAGCTGTCTGCTGATTTTAAGGGCGAGACGTGATTATCCAAGTACTGAAGGAGCGGCACGACGGGGAGACCCGGGTGTCGGCGACCCCGGCGACGGTGACCCAGTTGCGCAAGCTGGGCTATGACGTCGTGGTCGAGCCCGGGGCGGGTGCGGCATCGAGTTTCGCCGACGAGGCCTACGTCGACGCGGGCGCGACTATCGGGACCGCGCGTGACGCCGACATCGTGTTCGCGGTGAACGCGCCGACCCACGGCCAACTCGACGAGATGCGTGCGGGCGCGACCGTGATCGGCGTGCTCCGTCCGGCACTCGACGCGGAACTGGTCGAGGAATTGTCCCGACGGCCGATCACTGCGCTGGCGATGGACGCAGTGCCGCGGATCTCGCGTGCCCAATCGCTGGACGTGCTGTCTTCGATGGCGAACATCGCGGGCTATCGCGCGGTTGTCGAAGCTGCTCACGAGTTCGGCCGGTTTTTCACCGGGCAGGTCACCGCCGCGGGCAAAGTGCCTCCCGCCAAGGTGCTTGTCGCCGGTGCGGGTGTCGCCGGGTTGGCGGCGATCGGTGCGGCGGGTTCGCTCGGCGCGGTGGTGCGCGCGACTGACCCGCGTCCGGAGGTGGCCGACCAGGTTCGGTCGCTGGGCGGGGAATACCTGCCGGTCGCATCGCCGGAGGCCGAGGTGTCGGAGACGGGCTATGCCAAGGAAATGGGGGAGGACTATCAGGAGCGCGCGGCTCAACTGTACGCGCAGCAGGCGTCCGAGGTCGACATTGTCATCACCACCGCGTTGATTCCGGGGCGTCCGGCTCCGCGCTTGTTGTCGGCGGAGATGGTCGCGTCGATGAAGCCCGGCAGCGTGATCGTGGACATGGCCGCGGCCAACGGCGGCAACGTCGAGGGGTCGGTGGCGGGCGAGAAAGCTGTGACCGGCAACGGTGTGACCATCATCGGCTACACCGACTTGGCCGGACGGCTGCCCGCGCAAGCATCCCAGCTCTACGGCACCAATCTGGTCAACCTGATGAAGCTGCTGACCCCGGAGAAGGACGGCGAGCTGGTCCTGGACTTCGACGACGTGGTCCAGCGGTCGATGACTGTGGTCCGCGACGGCGAGTGCACCTGGCCGCCTCCGCCGGTCCAAGTCTCGGCAGGGGCGCCGCCCGTCGCGGCCCCGCCGAAGCCACAGGCCGAGGAAAAGCCGGCGGCTTCGGCGGGTGCGCGGCTCGGCACCGTGGTCGCCGCGGCGGCTGTCCTGTTCGCGCTGATCGCGGTTTCTCCGGCGGCGCTGCAGGGGCACCTGACCGTCTTCTCGCTCGCGATCGTCATCGGCTACTACGTCATCGGGAAGGTGCACCACGCGCTGCACACGCCGTTGATGTCGGTGACCAACGCGATCTCGGGCATTATCGTGGTCGGCGCGCTTCTGCAGATCGGGCAGGACGATTCCTCGACCGGCACGGTCGTCACCGTGCTTTCGGCCGTGGCCATTCTGCTGGCCGGCATCAACGTTTTCGGCGGTTTCGCGGTGACTCGCCGCATGCTCGCCATGTTCTCCAGGAGCTGACCAGGCCATGATCGACATCGTCTCCGCGACGACGGCCGCGTACGTCGTCGCCGCTTTGCTGTTCATTCTGGCGCTGGCCGGTTTGTCGCGGCACGAAAGTGCCAAGCTGGGCAACACTTTCGGCATCCTCGGCATGACGGTGGCGCTGATCGCCACCGTCGCCAAAGCCGTCGACGCCGACCTCGACGTTGTGGGTCTCGGCCTGCTGATCGGGGCCATGGTCGTCGGCGCCGCGGCCGGTCTGTGGCGGGCGCGGGTCGTCGAGATGACCGGCATGCCCGAGCTGATCGCCCTGCTGCACAGCTTCGTCGGCCTGGCCGCCGTGCTGGTCGGCTGGAACGGTTATCTGCGGGTGGAAAACGATCCGCACGGAGCCGAGACGCTGAGCCTGCAGACCCGGGGGCTGCAGGGCATCCACTCGGCCGAGGTGTTCATCGGCATCTTCATCGGCGCGGTGACGTTCACCGGCTCGATCGTGGCGTTCCTCAAGCTGTCCGCGCGGATCAAGTCGAGGCCGTTGATCCTGTCTGGCAAGAACGCCCTCAACGTCGGCGCGCTGGTCGCCTTCGGAGCGCTGACTGTCTGGTTTGTCGCCGAGCCGCAGCCGTGGCTGCTGATCGCGGTCACCGCGCTCGCGCTGGTGCTGGGCTGGCACCTCGTCGCTTCCATCGGCGGCGGTGACATGCCGGTGGTGGTGTCGATGCTGAACAGCTACTCCGGCTGGGCCGCGGCAGCGTCGGGTTTCCTGCTGGAGAACGACTTGCTCATCATCACCGGTGCGCTGGTCGGCTCGTCCGGCGCGTACCTGAGCTACATCATGTGCAAGGCGATGAACCGCTCGTTCCTTGCCGTGATCGCCGGCGGGTTCGGCATCGCGGCGGGCCCGGCTGAGGATGCCGAGCACGGCGAGCATCGCGAGACCTCTGCGGAAGGTGTCGCCGAACTGCTGGCCGCCGCCGACTCGGTCATCATCACCCCGGGCTACGGCATGGCGGTCGCCCAAGCGCAGTACGGCGTCGCTGAGCTGACGCGCAAGCTTCGGGAGAAGGGCGTCGACGTCCGGTTCGGCATCCACCCGGTGGCAGGCCGTCTTCCCGGCCACATGAACGTGCTGCTGGCCGAGGCCAAGGTGCCCTACGACATCGTGTTCGAGATGGACGAGATCAACGACGACTTTCCGGACGCCTCGGTCGTGCTCGTGATCGGAGCCAACGACACGGTCAACCCGGCCGCCGCCGAGGATCCGTCGAGCCCGATCGCGGGAATGCCCGTCCTGACCGTATGGGAGGCCGAGAATGTAGTTGTGTTCAAGCGGTCCATGGCATCGGGTTACGCCGGTGTGCGGAATCCGCTGTTCTTCCGCGACAACAGCGCCATGCTGTTCGGCGATGCGAAAGACCGGGTCGAGGACATTCTCCGCGCGATCTGACGGTACCGTACCGTTGATGCGGTTCGCGTAGCAAAACTGTCAATATACTGCGCATCTTGGTTGTTCACGTCAGCCGTTTCAAATGCACGGGGAAGCGGACGACGTCCACCAGCTGGAGGGGTTCCGCCGAGTGCACGCCGGGCAGGGCGCGGACGTGCTGAAGGACCGCGTTGAGCAGCTCGTTCTGGTCGCTTCCGGCGATCGTCACGGTGAGGTCCGCACTGCCGACGGTGACGGCTTTGAACAGGCTCTGCGGCAAGCTGTCGAGTGCGGCGTAGACCGTGCCGACGGCACCGCGGTCGACTCGCAGGCCGATGTTCGCGATGGCTCCGATCGCACCGAAGGCCGATGGTTCCACCAAGGCCGCGATGCGCATCAAGCCGGACGAGGTCAGGCGGTTGACGCGGGCGCGGACGGTGCCTTCCGAGACCGACAGCTGGCGCGCGATGCGCCGGCTCGACTGCCTCCCGTCGTCCACAAGCGCCTGCATGATGTCTGCGTCGAGGCTGTCCAGGGCGACCACTGGTGCGGGCAGCCGGATGGGCGTCGCCTGCTGGGCGAGGTAGAAGCGCCTGCCCAGATCCGTCACAGCGGACCGGGTCGCGACATCGATCCTGGCCGAGGTGATCCCGGGGACCGCCGCGAGCTGGTGCTCGAGCAGGTCGTTGATTTCTTCCCGGTCCGTGGCCAGGAAGTAGGCGAGCACGTCGGCCTCGCCGAACGCGACGGCGGCCGCTTCGCACTGGCGCAGCCGTGCGACGTCGTAGGCGACGTCCTTCGGCGTCCTGGCCCCGACGTTGATCTTCGCGATGACGAGCCAGTCGAAGCCGGCGGCTTCCCAGTCGAACAGTGCGGTGAAGGTCAGCACCCGGCTGGCGACCAGCCGCCGCAGGCGCACGCCGACAGTCGTTTCGCCGACGGCCGTCGCGGTCGCCAATTCCCGGTTGCTCAGCCGTCCGTCTTTCAGCAGGAGAAGGACGAGTGCGGTGTCCAGTTCGTCGAGTTCGGGCACTCGGGCGCCGGGGCCGAGGAGGTCCCGCGCCGCGAAGCCGCCTTCGATCGCGGACGGCCTCAGTTCGACGACCGCGCTGTCGCCTGGCCGTGGGCTCATGGTGGTAGTCAGCTCTCGGATTCCGGGCGGGTGAACCGGTTTCGGTTCCGGTCGCCGCTGGATGCGGGGGTGTGATCCGTCTTGCATACGCCGAATGGCCGATGTAGTCTACAGGCCTTCATCAATATGCGTAGAAAACTTGCTCAATGACTGCGGATCATTCGATCATGACTTCCGCGGTTCTCCATCCGGGCCGGCGCAATGACGCGCACCACGACGTCTCCCGCGCAGGGCCTGCCAGATCGTGAATCCGGACTGCCGCGGCAGTCCCTTGCCGGCGCGAGGTGTCCAACGACATGTACGGAAGTGTGATAGCCGGGCAGGTCGGCGGGTTCTACTCGATGACGGCCGAAACCGCGCGTTCGATGTTCCGCAGGCCGTTCCAGTGGCGCGAATTGCTGAACCAGGCGTGGTTCATCGCTTCGGTGTCGGTGGTGCCCACGCTGATGGTGGCGATCCCGTTCTGCGTCATCATCGTCTTCCAGCTGAACCAGCTGCTGACGGAAATGGGCGCGACGGATCTCGCCGGAGCGGGAGCCGGACTCGCCGTAGTGCGCGAGATCGGCCCTATGGTGAGTGTTCTGGTGGTCGCGGGCGCCGGGGCGACCGCGGTCTGCGCGGACCTCGGCGCCCGCAAGATCCGCGAGGAGATCGAAGCGGTGCAGGCGCTGGGACTTCGGCCGGTGCAGCGGCTGGTCGTCCCGCGGGTGCTGGCTTCGACCCTGGTCGCCTTGGCGCTCAACGGATTGGTCACGTTGGTCGGCCTGACCGGAAGCTTCCTGTTCTCGGTGTTCGCACAGCACGCCAGCGCGGGTCTGTTCGTGTCGAACCTGACGTTGGTGACGGGGCTCAGCGACTTCCTGGTCAGCGAGTTCAAGGCGACGGTGTTCGGCATGCTCGCCGGTCTCGTCGCCTGCTATCTCGGCCTGAACGCCAAGGGCGGCCCGAAGGGAGTGGGAGACGCGGTCAACCAGACCGTCGTCTTCAGCTTCATGTTGCTGTTCCTGGCCAATTCGGTCATCACCGCGGTCTTCCTGCAGCACCGGAACTAGGGCGCCATGACTTCGTTACGCACGACGGCGGCCAAGCCCGTCGAGACGCTTCGCTCGCTGGGCAAGCAGCTGTCCTTCTACGGCCAGGCCTACGGCTGGATCCTGCGTGCGCTGCGCCGCTACAAGAAAGAGATCTTCCGGCTGATCGCCGAGGTGAGCCTCGGCACGGGTGGTCTCGCCCTGATCGGCGGCACGGTCGTGGTGGTCGTGTTCATGACCGCCGCCGTGGGCGTCGAAGTCGGGCTGCAGGGCTTCACGTCGCTGGCGAACGTCGGACTGGAAGCGTTGTCGGGCTTCGTGTCTTCGTACGCGAACACGCGCGAGGGAGCGCCGGTGCTCGCCGGTATCGCGCTGACGGCGACGGTCGGCGCGGGCTTCACCGCCCAGCTGGGCGCGATGCGCGTCAACGAGGAGATCGACGCGCTTGAGGTGATGGCGGTCCCGTCGGTCCCGTTTCTCGTCACCACGCGCATCATCGCCGGTCTTGTCGCGGTGATCCCGCTCTACTCGCTGGCGCTGCTGGGTTCCTACGCCGCGACCAAAGTCGTGGTGACCGTCCTTTTCGGACAGTCAACGGGCAGCTACGAACACTATTTCAGCGTCTTTCTGGTCCCGTCGGACATCTTCATCTCGTTCGCCAAGGCGCTGGTCATGTCGATCATGGTGATGTCAGTGCACTGCTACTACGGATTCACCGCGTCCGGCGGTCCGGCCGGAGTCGGCCGAGGCGTCGGCGGCGCGGTGCGCAACTCCCTGATCGGGATCATGATCGTCGATCTGCTCATGGACCTCGCGATCTACGGCGGGCCCTCGACCTTGCACGTGACGGGGTGAGGCAGATGCGGAGAAGCAACCGGGTCAAAGACCCGCTGATCGGTCTGGCCGGCCTGCTGTCGTTCGCCTTGGTCGTGGCGCTGTGCCTGGCCCAGTATAACCAGGAGTTCACCTCCTACGTCCCGGCCACCGTCCGAGCGGACCGCACGGGGCTGCTCATGGACTCCGGAGCCAAGGTGAAGCTCAACGGTGTTCAGGTCGGCACGGTCGGCGACATCGCGCTGAGCGGATCCGGGGTGACGGTGGCGCTGCGGCTGTACCCCGACATGGCCGGCAAGATCCCCTCCGGGGTGGAGGCCGACCTGGTCCCGCCGACGATGTTCGGCGCGAAGTACGTCTCGCTGGTGCCCGAGGGAAGCCGGTCGGGCACCCTCCAGCCGAACGCGGTCATTCCCAACCGCAACTACACCGCGGAGATCAACACGACGTTCGACGCCGTGCTCCGAACCCTGGACGCTCTCGAACCGGCACAGCTGAACTCGATGCTCAACTCGGTCGCGGACACTTTGCAAGGCCGGGGCAAGCAGATCGGCAGCGTGCTCCGGGAGACCAACGACTACCTCCGCCAGATCAACCCCAGCTTGTCGTCGCTCGCCGGGGATCTGCCCGCGACCAGCGCGGTCGCGGACGACTACACGAAGGTGACGCCGGATTTGGTCCGTACCTTGAGCAACGTCGGCAACCTCAGCGACACCATGGTGCGGGAGCATGCGCAGCTGAACGCGTTCCTCTTGTCTTTCACCAAACTGGGCAACAACACCGCTTCGTTCCTGTCGGCCAACGAACGGGCCATCCCGACGACGCTGAACTACCTGCGGCCGACGATTCAGCTGCTGGGCCGGTATTCCCCTGAAATTCCTTGCCTGCTGGGCGGCCTGGTCCGCAATGACGAACTGCTTTCGGCGGTGGTGGGCGGTCCGGAAATGGGCGGGACGCACCGCGACGCGCACGTCACCGTGACGGTGCAGTCCGACTCTCTGCCCGCGTACTCCTACCCGGGCAACCTGCCTGTCGTGGGCGCGGACAACGGCCCCGATTGCCACGGCCTGCCCCGGGTGGACCGCAAGGTGCCGTACGTCAACTACGACACCGGAGCCAATCCGTACCCCACGCATCAAGACGGCCTGACCGTCAGCCAGGTGCCGCTGTCGGTCCTGCTTTTCGGCGAGCAACAGCCCACAGCGGGAGGCGGACGATGAAGGTAGCCGGTTCCGCGATCAAGCTGGCGGTCTTCCTCACACTGACCGCCCTCACCGCTGTGTTCCTCGGCAATGTCCTGGCCGATTCGCGCACATCCGGGCGCGCGGTGAGCTACCGGGCGGTGTTCGCCAACGCCTCGTATCTGAAAACCGGCAGCGACGTCCGCATCGCGGGGGTGACGGTTGGCAAGGTCCAGTCGCTGGCGCTGCGTCCGGACAACAGCGTCGTGGTCGGGTTTCAGGCACCCGCCGACCGGCCGCTGCCGGGCAACGTCCGGGCCGCGGTCCGGTACAAGAACCTGCTCGGCGACCGGTATCTCGAACTGGCCCAAGGCACCGGGGCGGGCGACGCGAACCTGGCTCCAGGAGCGACCATCCCGGTTTCGCACACGACTCCGGCACTCGACCTCGACATCCTGGTCGGCGGGTTCAAGCCGTTGTTCCAGGCGCTGGCTCCGGAACAGATCAACCAGCTCTCCGCCGAGCTGATCAAGGTCTTCCAGGGCGAGTCCGGTTCGGTGACCGCGTTGCTGTCCTCGGTGACGACCCTGACCTCGTCCCTGGCCGACCACGACCAGGTCATCGGAAGCTTGATCACCAACCTCAACACCGTCCTCGGCACGATCGACCAGCGCGGCTCCCAGGTGTCGGACCTGGTGGTCCAGCTGCAGCAACTGGTGAGCGGGTTGTCCGCCGACCGCGAACCGATCGCCCGGTCGATCGACCATGTCAACGACCTGGCAGGCTCCGCCAGCGGACTGCTCGCCCAGCTCCGGCCCGATCTCGCCGCGACCGTCGGCAGGCTGGGCACGGTCGCCGGAACCCTCAACGCGAACAGCGACCTCGTCACCGCGGCGGTCAAGGGGCTGCCCGGGGCGTACAAGGCGATCTCCGGAATCGGCTTGTACGGGGACTTCTTCAACTTCTTCCTCTGCGACATCCAGGTCAAGACGACCGGGCCGAACGGAGCGCCGGTGTACACGCCGTGGATCGAGAGCCAGCTGCCGCGGTGCGGCGACCAGGGAGGGCGATGACCATGGCCCCGCCCCGCACCCCGCACGCGCGTCTCGGCATCTCCGGGACGGCGGCGCTGATCGCCGTGCTCCTGCTGGCCCTCTCCGGCGACACCGTCTCGTCGCTGATCGGAGCCCGCAGTTACCGCGCGGCATTCGCCGAAGCCGGCGGCATTTCTCCGGACGACTCGGTCGTCGTATCGGGCATGGTCGTCGGCAAGGTGACCGCCGTGGAACTCGATGACGACCAGGTCGAGATCTCGTTCGTCGTATCCGACGATTCCGTCCGGCTCGGCGACCAGAGCCGCGCCGCCATCAAGGCGCAGACCGCGCTGGGCAAGAAATCGCTCGAACTGACGCCCTCCGGTGCCTCGGCGCTGGCGGAAGGCGCGGAGATCCCGCTGGCGCGGACCCTCTCCCCGTACGACATCACCGAGGCGTTGAGCGATCTCACCCAGAACGTGTCCGAAATAGACACCGATCAGCTCGGCAAGGGACTGAACACAGTGTCGGACACGCTGTCCGCCGCGTCGTCGGAGGTCAAGCCCGCGCTGCAGGGCGTTCAGCGCCTCTCCGACACGATCAACGCGCGCGACGGCGAGCTGTCAGAATTGCTGCGGCACAGCGCGAATGTGAGCGGGCTGCTGGCCGAGCGCCGCGGGCAGATCCAGACTTTACTGGCCGACGGAAGCACGTTGCTGAGCGAACTCAATTCCCGCAGCGACGCGATCACCCAGCTGCTGACCCGGGCCACGAGCCTCGCCCAGCAGGTGTCCGGATTGGTCGCGGACAACGAAAAGCAGATCGGCCCCGCGTTCGACCAGCTCAACGGAGCGATGAAGCTGTTGCGCGACAACAAGAAAAGTATCGACGAGGCGCTGACGCAGGGCGTGTCGCTGATCCGCGAGCTCGGTTCGGTGGTCGCGTCGACGCCCGGAATCAACATCTACGTTCCGAACCTGGTGGCGACGAACGTCGTGCCGACCCTTCCCGGGCTGCTGACCGGAGGCGGAAAATGAAGGCGCTGTTCCGTCCCTATCGTCTGGCACTGGTCGCAGTGGTGCTCGTCTTCGCCGGAGGCGCGGTCTATCTCGCCGGTGGATTCGGTGCGGCCGAGAAGCACGCGACCGCCTACTTCGACAAGACCACCGGGCTCTATGTCGGCGACGACGTGCGGGTGCGCGGCGTCACCGTCGGCAAAGTCGACGCGATCACCCCGCAGGGAAACCAGGTGAAGGTCGACCTCCACTACGAGGCGGATCGGAAACTGCCGGCGGACGCCAAGGCCGCGATCGTCGCTCCGAGCCTGGTGACCGGTCGCTACCTGCAACTCGCACCGGCCCACGCTGACGGGGCGGTACTGGCCGACGGCGCGGTCATCCCGCGCGAGCGCACCGCGATCCCGGTCGAATGGGACCAGATCAGCGGCGAGCTGACCAGGCTGAGCCAGGCACTCGGACCGCAGGGAGCCAACAAACAGGGCGCGCTCGGCAAGTCGATCACCAGTGCCGCGGACGCCTTCGGCGGCAACGGGCAGCAGCTCCACGACACGATGGCCGCGATGTCCCAAGCGGTGCACGGACTGTCCCAAGACAGCGGCAACCTCTTCAGCACCGTCCGCGATCTGAATACGTTCCTGCAGGCGCTCAACTCCAGCGACGCGCAGGTGACCACCTTCAGCAACCAGCTCGCCTCGATTTCCTCGCTGCTGAAAGACAACCGGACGCAGTTCGCGACATTGCTGAGGGAAGCCGATCGGGCGATGGGCTCGATCACCCGGTTCGTGAACGACAACAAGAGCCGCCTCAGCACGACCGTCAACGGCACCGCCGACCTTGCGCACCTGCTGGCGGACAACGAGATGAAGCTGGCGAACCTGCTTCATCTCGGGCCGACGACGCTGGCCAACTTCTACAACAGCTACGACCCGCACACGGGTGCGTTCACCGGCCGCCTCGTGCTGCCGTACGCGAAGGGCCTGTCCAACACGGTGTGCCAGGCGATCTACTCGCTGGGCGGAACGCTGCAAGACTGCCAATCCGCGCTGCGGCCGATCCTCGACCAGCTCAACCTGGACAACCTGCCCGTCTCGGCGAACCCCACGACGCAGCCGGGGACGGCCAACCAGAAGAACCCGGGCGAACCCGACCCGAAACCCCAGCAACCCGGCGGCTCGCTGGTTCCCGCACCGCCCGTCCAGGGCAGCCGGCCGGGATCCGGGGGCCTGCTCGGCCTGCTCACCGGAGGTGGCTCATGACGCGACGCTCCCTGTCGGTACTCGCTGTCGGCACTTGTCTCGCCGTGACGGGGTGCCAGGTCGGCGGCGTGAACTCGGTGGTCCTTCCCGGCGGCGTCGGCACCGGGGATTCCGGTTATCCGGTCCGGATCGAGTTCGCCAGCGCCGCGAACCTCGTCGCCAACTCGGAGGTCAAGGTCAATGACGTCACCGTCGGCACGGTGACCGCGATCGGCCTGGAGGGCTGGCACGCCCAGGTCACGGTGAGCCTGCGGCGCGATGTGCAGTTGCCCGCCAACACGGTGGCGCGGATCGGGCAGAAGAGCCTCTTGGGGGCCGAGTACGTGGAACTCGCGCCGCCGACGGGCGAACTGCCGGTGGGCAGGCTGCGCGGCGGCGACGTGATCACCCTGGCGCACAGCGACCGGTACCCCGAGACCGAAGAGCTGCTCGCGAGCTTGTCGACCTTGCTCAACGGCGGCGGTCTTCAGCAGGTGCAGACCATCGCTCGGGAAGTCAACAACGCGCTCGGCGGCAACGAGCAGGCGACCCGTGATCTGCTCGCGAACCTGAACACCTTTGTCGGCAGATTGTCGGAGCAGCGGCAGCAGATCACCCGTGCGATCTCGGCCGTGGACAAGCTGGGCGCGGCCCTCTCGGCACAGCGCGAGCAGATCGGCACGGCGATCGACAAGATCGGTCCGGGCCTGTCCGTGCTCAACCAGCAGCGCGGCAACCTCACCGAAGCCATGGGGGCGCTGGACAACCTCGGTGTGGTCGGCACCCGCGTCGTCAACTCCTCGAAGGACGCGTTGCTGACCGACCTGCGCGACCTCCAACCGACTCTGGCGAAACTCGTCGAAGCGGGAGACTCGCTGCCGAAATCGCTGGACCTGCTGGGAACGTTCCTGTTCCCGATCAAGGCGGTGCCCAACGCCGTCAAGGGGGACAACCTCAACGCGTCGATCACCGTCGACGCCAGCCTGCCGGCACTGGCCACGGGCCTGTTCCCCGGTCTCCCCGTCGAATCCGCGCTGCAGCAGCTGGCTACCGCGCTGCAGGCGACCGACCCGGTTACCGGCCCCGTCACCGCGGCCGTGAACGGCGTCGGGAAGTCTGTCGCGGTCGGCGGGCAGTCCGGGGGACTGGTGACTCCGCAGAAGCCAGCTCCTGCTCCCACATCCGCACCGGCGGCACCGTCTTCGCCTCCCGCCTCGACGCCAACGTCGCCTCCGGCAGCCAACGGTGGTCTGCTCGGATTCCTGCTCGGAGGTGGCTGACGATGTTCCTTCGCCGGGTCAAATTGCAGCTGGCCGTGTTCGCGGTGCTGACCTTGTTCGGCATCTCGACCGTGGCCGTCAACTACCTCAACCTGCCGCAGCTCCTCGGGTTCGGCCAGTACCACCTCACCGCCGAGTTCACCGACGCCAGCGGACTGTACCCGGGCGGCTTGGTGACGCTCCGCGGCGTACAGGTCGGCCGCATCTCGGGGCTGGACCTGGGAAAGGGCGAAGTGGCCCGGGTCGATCTGGCGATCGACGACAACGTGCGGATCCCCGCGGACCTCACGGCGGAGGCGCACAGCACCTCCGCGGCGGGCGAGAACTACGTGGACCTGCTGCCCCGCCGCGACGGCGAGCCGTGGCTTCAAGCCGGCTCGGTGCTGGGAACCGACCGCACGAAGAACCTGCCGTCGGCGGGGACCATGCTGGACAGCTTGAGTTCACTGGCGAACTCGCTGCCCCGGGACAAGATCCGAACGGTCATGCGGGAGGTCACGACGGCGTTCAACGGAAGTGCCGCGGATCTGCGGCAGCTTCTCGACTCGGCGCAGCTGCTGCTGCACGACGCCACCGCGAACGTGGGGCCTACCAAGGAATTGCTGAACGCCGTCGGCCCGTTCATGCAGACCCAGCAGGACAACGCTGACGCGGTGCGCACCTTCACCACCAACCTGGGTTCGTTCACCGACCAGCTCCGGCTCAGCGACGCGGACCTGCGTCGCGTGCTCGAACACGGGGCACCGGCCGCGGATGCCGTCAACGGGCTCGTCGGCGAAATCTCTCCCGAGATCCCCATGCTGCTGCACGACCTCGCTTCGACCGGGCAGACGCTCAAGGTGTACCTCCCCGGCCTGGAACAGGTCCTGGTGCTCTATCCCGCAGTGACTGCGGCGCTGCAGACCGCGGTTTCGCCGGTGGGCGGCGCGGATCCCGGAACTGCCCACCTGGCCCTGCGCCCGAACGTCGGCGACCCGCCCAACTGCTACGACGGATTCCTGCCCCGTGAACAGGAACGCGACTTCACCGCGGTGGACGTCCGGTCCCAGATCCCCTCGAATCTGTATTGCAAGGTTCCGCACAGCGACCCGCGGAATGTGCGCGGGGCCCGGAACACGCCGTGTCTCAACGCGCCCGGCCGGCGAGCGGCGAGTGTCGAGGAGTGTCTCGGCGGCGAGCCCGGCACTGAGCCGAGCCCCGTGCTCGGCGGGGATTCCTTGCTGGCCAAGGCATTGGGGTACGACCTGTCGTCCGGACGGGTGCTCTCGCCCGACGGAAAGCTGTATCTGCTCAGCGGAGCCGGTACGAACCAAGGAAAGGAGCCGGGATCGTGGCAACAGCTGCTGCTGAAGTGACAGCCGAGGACGCCGCGGCGACGGACGCGGACGACGTGACACCGCCGAAGCCGGGCTGGTTTCGCCGCAACCTCCGCAAACTCGCGGCCGGAGCGGTAGTGGGAGTGCTCATCGTCGCGCTCATCGCGTTCGGAACGGTCTGGTACCTGCGCATCCACGCTGCCGACGCCGACGCTCAGCGCCGCACCGCGGTCCTGGACGCCGCCCGCCAGAGCGCGGTGAACATCACCAGTATCGACAAAAACGCCGCGCAGCAAGGAATCCAGCGGATCGTCGACGGGGCGACCGGCGAATTCAAAGACCAGTTCTCCCAGCAGGCCAATGCCTACCAGCAGATGCTCGCCAGTTCCCAGGTGGTGTCCGCGGGCAAGGTCGCCGAGGCCGGGATCGTGGAACTGACCGGAGACCGGGCGGTGGTCCTCGCGGCCGCGACGGCCACGGTGAAAAACAAGGACGCGCCGGCCGGTGAACAGCGGGTCTACCGGATGCGCCTGACCTTGCAGGACGAAAGCGGCCGCTGGCTGGTCTCGAAATTGGAGTTCGTGCCGTGACAGAGAACAAGACCCGGTCCGCCGTGCGCACCATGGACCGCAAACCCAGCCCGCATCCGCGCGACGTCGACCTCGACGAAGCGGACGAGCCGAGCGACGGCCCGGTTTCGGAGAAGGACGCCGAGAGTCCAGAGGAGGAGGACGACGTCGCCGAGCCGGACGCCGGGGACCGGCCGCGGAAGTGGTACGAGCGGCTGCCGCTCGCCGCACTCGTGGTGGCTGCGCTCATCGTCGGCCTCGGCGCGGCGGACATCGTGCTCTTCAACCGTGCCAACGACACTGCCGCTACCGACCAGGCCCGGGCCGACGCGACCAAGGCCGCCCAGCAGGCCGTTCCCGCTGTGTTGTCCTACAACCCCGGCTCGCTCGACGGGTACGCCAGCGAAGCGAAAAGCAAGACCACCGGCGAATTTCAGGCTGCGCTGGGCTCGCTGATCGAGCAGTCGGTGCTGCCCGCCGCCAAGCAGCAGCAAATCTCGACCAAGGCACAGGTCACCGCGTCTTCCGTGGTCAGCGCCGAGAGCGGCAAAGTGGTGCTGCTGATGTACGTCAACCAGACGACGACCAGCACTAAGCTCGCCCAGCCCGCGCTCGAAGGGTCGCGGCTTCGTGTGACGATGCAGCGGCCCGGCGATGTCTGGCTGATCTCGCACCTCGATCCGGTCTGATTCCGCTGTTCACCGCACTGAGGAGGTTCCTGTGCCTGAAACCGGGAAAACCGTCATCCACGCTTCGGCGCGAGCGAAGGAGAGCACATGGGCGCGGAGGTAGTGGTCGAGGGGCTGACGAAGTCGTTCGGCAAACACGCGATCTGGCGGGATGTCTCGCTGACGCTGCCGCCTGGCGAGGTGTCGGTGATGCTGGGCCCGTCGGGCACCGGGAAGTCGGTATTCCTGAAGACGTTGATCGGCCTGCTTAAACCGGACCGCGGCAGTTGCGTCGTCAATGGCACGGACATCACCCGCTGCGGCGAGCGTGAGCTGTACGAGACGCGGAAGCTGTTCGGGGTGCTGTTCCAGGACGGCGCCTTGTTCGGCTCGATGAACCTGTACGACAACATCGCCTTCCCGTTGCGAGAGCACACGAAAAAGCCGGAAAGCGAGGTCCGCCGGATCGTCCTGGAGAAGCTGGAACTCACCGGGCTGAGCGGCGCGGAACGGAAACTGCCCGGAGAGATCTCCGGCGGCATGCGCAAACGCGCCGGCTTGGCCAGGGCGCTGGTGCTGGACCCCGAGATCATTCTGTGCGACGAACCGGATTCTGGCCTGGACCCGGTGCGGACCGCTTACCTGTCCCAGTTGCTGATCGACCTGAACGCCCAGATCGACGCGACGATTCTCATCGTCACGCACAACATCAACGTGGCGCGGACAGTGCCGGACAACCTCGGCATGCTGTTCCGGAAGGAACTGGTGACGTTCGGGCCGAGGGAGGTGCTGCTGACCTCCGACGAACCGGTCGTCGAGCAGTTCCTCAACGGGCGGCGTCTCGGTCCGATCGGCATGTCCGAGGAAAAGGACCAGGCACAGATGGCACGCGAACTCGCCCACGCCGATTCCGGCCATTCCGACGGGTCCGCCGAAGATCTCCGCGGGGTGGTGCCCCAGTTGCGGCCCACTCCCGGCCTGTGCGAGCGGCAAGGCGCACGACGCCGTCAGGACCGCGTGATGCGCATCCTGCACACGCTCCCGTTGCCCGCGCAGCGCGGAATCATCGATTCGCTGACCGGCGAGGAACGGCGGCGCTACGGGATTGACGACCGGATACCGTTGCTGGACAACGCCTGAACCGTCGGCTCGCGTGGCCGGTCATGAAAGACGCTTGACGTACACGGAGAACCGCACGATGTCGATGATTTGCAGAGTCTCCATCGAGCGCACGCCCTTCAGCGAGCGGACTCGGTTGAGCACGCTGTTCACCATGTCATTCTGGTCCTTGCCGGTGATGCCCATGGTGAGATCCGCGCTGCCGATAGTGAGCGCGGTGAAGAGCATCTGCGGCAATTCCTCGAGGACCGCGGAGACCGTGGCGATTTCGCCGCGGTCCACCGTGAAACCGACATGGGCGAGCACGCCCATCATGCCGAGCGCCAGCGGCTCGATCATGGCGACGATGCGCAGCAGCCCGGCGTCGGTCAGCCGGTTGATGCGCGACCGCACAGTGCCTTCGGAGACAGCCAGCTCCCGGGCGATCTTGCGGTTGGACTGCCGACCGTCGTGGACGAGCGCCTGCATGATGCTCGCATCGAGTTCGTCGACAGCCACTGCGGGCCTGGGCAGCCGGATCGGCGGGACGTTCTTGGCCAAATAGAAGTTCCGGCCGAGCGCGGTCACCGAGGACCGGGTGGCCAGGTCGAACCTGACGTTGGTGACGCCGGGGATGTCGGCGAGACGCCGCTCGATCAGCTCGTTCAACTCGGCCCGGTCGGTGACCAGGAAGTAGGCGAGGACGTCCGCGTCGCCGAAGACGGTGGCGGACACCTCGCACTCCGGCAGCAGAGCGACGTCCTCGGCGACGTCTTTCGGGGTCCGGCCCTCGACATGGATTTTCGCGACGACGAACCAGTCGAAGCCGGCGACCTCCCAGTCGAACAGGGCGGTGAAGATCAGCACCCGGCTGGCGACCAGTCGCTTCAGCCGCACGCCGACGTTTGCTTCCCCGATGCCGGTCGCGGCCGCCAGCTCGCGGTTGCTCATCCGGCCGTCCTGGAGCAGCAACTGGATGAGCGCGGTGTCCGCGTCGTCGAGCGAGACGACGCTGGCTTCGGAGGCGATCTGAATCATGTCGCGACCCGCCGACGCGCCCTCGACCGAAGGCGGGGTCAGCTCGACGGCTCCGTTGTCACGCGGGCGAGACCTCATCGGCGCTCTCCTCTGGATCGTGTAGTCGGGGTCAGTACATCGCCGTGATTCCTGCCGGTTATGCCCCGGTTGGTCTCAGGTAGGTCATAAATGCGTACCTTAGTCCGCCCTGTGCCGCGGATCTTTCCGCCCGTCGAGTCGTTGACGCGGCAAGGTGCGCGTGCTAATTTCGGCATCACCTTGTTACTGAACGATCAGTAACTACCTGCTGGGTGCATCGCGCGGAATTCGCTCTACGCGAAGTCCAAAGGAGTGGTCATGGCACGGGGTCTCGAAGGCAAAGTCGCGTTCGTCACCGGGGCCGCGCGCGGGCAGGGACGCGCTCACGCCATTCGGTTCGCCGAAGAAGGCGCGGACATCATCGCGCTCGACTTGTGCGAACAGATTCCCAGCGTGCCGTACCCGCTGGCGACGGCCGAGGATCTTGACGAGACGGTCGAACTGGTTGAGAAAACCGGACGTCGAATTGTGGCCGAACAATGCGACGTGCGGGACTTCCGGGGACTCAAGGCGGCGGTCGCGAGGGGCGTCGCCGAACTTGGGCGAATCGACTTCGTATTGGCGAACGCGGGGGTTCTTCCGCTGGCCGACGGGGAAAACGCCGATGACACGAAGCCGTATACCGATGCGGTCGACGTGCTGCTCAACGGCGTGTACTACACGATCGAAGCCGCGCTTCCGGCCCTCGTCGAACACGGTTCCGGCGGGGCGATCGTGATCACCAGTTCTACCGCCGGGCTCAACGCCTTGTGCCCCGGATACGACGAGATGACCAGCGGCTTCGCCGGCTATCACGCCGCGAAACACGGCGTCGTCGGATTGATGCGCTATTACGCCAAGTCCTTGGCGGCCAAGAACATCAGGGTGAACACAGTGCACCCGACAGGAGTCTCGACGCCGATGGTGGTCAATGACTACGCCGCGCAGTATTTCGGCGATCGTCCGCAAATGCTGACGGCGTTCGAGAACCTTCTGCCCGTGCAGCTCGTCGAGGCCTCCGACGTCAGCGAGGCCATGGTGTACCTCTGCGGGCAATCCGGCCGCTACCTCACCGGCTGTACGCTCCCGGTCGATGCCGGGCTCACTGCAAAGTAAAGCCAGTTCCCTCCCACCTCCGAGAGCCCGAGGCGAGTGTTGTGATTGTTCCGTTCAGCGTGTCCGACTTTCTCGACCGTGCTGTGGCGGCCTACCCGGAGCGGATCGGCGTCTACGACGAGCCGAACCAACCGGCACCGTCCCTCGGCGACCTCAGCTACGGCGAACTCGGCGCACGAGCCAAGTCGATGGCAGCCAAGCACGATGCACTCGGGATCGAGGCCGGCGACCGGGTCGCGTTCGTCTCGCACAACTCAGCGCGACTGCTGACTGCCTTCTTCGGAGTCTCCGGGTACGGCCGCGTGCTGGTCCCGGTGAACTTCCGGCTCTCGGCCGAGGAGATCGCCTACATCGTCGAGCACAGTGGCGCCCGGGTGCTTTACGTGGATCCGGAACTCGAAGGCGCGCTGTCCGAAGTGAAGTGCGAATTCAAGTTCGTCCTGGGCCAGGACGAGGACCTCTGCCTGCCCGGCGTCGAACCGCGCCCGTGGCGGCACGACGAGAACGCCACCGCCACGATCAACTACACCTCCGGCACCACCGCGCGTCCCAAAGGCGTCCAGCTCACGCATCGCAACCTTTGGACGAACGCGGTCACCTTCGCGCTGCACGCCGGTGTCACCGACCGCGACGTCTACCTGCACACGCTCCCGCAGTTCCACGTCAACGGCTGGGGGATGCCGTTCGCGATGACGGGACTCGGTGTGCCGCACGTGATTCTGCGCAAGGTCGACGGCGCCGAGATCCTCCGGCGCGTCGAGAAGCACGGCGTCACCGTCATGTGTGCCGCACCGGCGGTGGTGAACGCGGTCCTGGAAGCGGCGCGAACCTGGGACGGTCCGATCCCGGGCCGCGACCGGGTGCGGATCATCGTGGCCGGTGCTCCGCCGCCGACCAAAACGGTCGTCCGGGTCGGCGAGGAACTCGGCTGGGAGTTCATGCAGATCTACGGCATGACCGAAGCCTCGCCGCTGCTGACGGTCAACCGGCTCCGGCAGGAGTGGGACGACCTTCCCGCGGAGGACCGCGCCGCCAAGCTCGTCCGGGCCGGTGCTCCCGCTCTCGGGACCGCGGTGCGCATCGATTCGTCCGGAGAGGTGCTCGCCCGGTCGAACGTCGTCCTCGACGGCTACTGGGAACAGCCGGAGGAGTCGGCCAAGACACTGGCGGGCGAATGGCTCCACACGGGAGACGGCGGCACGATCGACGACGAGGGCTACCTGACGATCAGCGACCGCAAGAAGGACGTGATCATCACCGGCGGGGAGAACGTCTCCTCGATCGAAGTCGAGGACGTCATCTTCAGCCACCCGGACGTCGCCGAGGTCGCCGTGATCGGCGTGCCCGACGAGAAGTGGGGCGAGACGATCAAGGCCCTGGTGGTCCGGGTTCCGCGGTCGACGCTCACCGAAGCCGAACTGGTCGCTTACTGCAAGAGCAAGGTGGCCGGCTACAAGGCGCCCACGTCGGTGGAGTTTCGCGACGCGCTGGCCCGGACGGCGACCGGCAAGCTGCAGAAGTTCAAGCTGCGGGAGCAGTACTGGGCAGGTCGCGACCGGCAGGTCAATTGACCTCGAACCGGCAACCGCCCCTGGTGGGCGTCGCCCGGCGACGACGCGTTCCGCGCATGAGCACGCGACGTCGTCCGGCCGGATCCGGCCGCCTGCGAGGTCAC
Organism: Amycolatopsis silviterrae; assembly: GCF_042684085.1. Taxonomy (NCBI): domain Bacteria; kingdom Bacillati; phylum Actinomycetota; class Actinomycetes; order Pseudonocardiales; family Pseudonocardiaceae; genus Amycolatopsis; species Amycolatopsis silviterrae. The sequence goes on along the minus strand of NZ_JBHUKS010000033.1, from coordinate 208,384 downwards.
GGCGAGGAGCGGCGGAGCTGACCCTATACAATCATAATCATTATGATTTATTCTCCTGGAGGTTCGTTCACCCGGAGCATGCGCGAACGGACAGCGGCGGTCTTGCGTGAAGAGGTGACCTGATCTCCGGAGGAGGCCGCGGCTGGCGACGTGCGAGTGCTCCGGAACCGGCGACTTCGGATCGCCATTGAGGAGCAGGAATGCAGGAAGCCGACAAACGGATCGTCTCGTGTGCTTTGACGGGCTCGATCCACACGCCGAGCATGTCGAGTGCGCTGCCGGTGACGAGTGCTGACCTGATCGAGCAGGGGCTGGCCGCAGTAGCCGCCGGAGCCAGCATTCTCCACCTGCACGCCAGGGAGGATTCCGGGCGGCCGACCGCATCGCCTGAGGTGTTCGAGAAGTTCGTGCGGCCGTTGAGCGAGCAGTGCGATGCCATCATCAACATCACGACCGGCGGCAGCACGCAGATGACCATCGACGAGCGACTCGCGGCCGCTCGTCTTCTCGCCCCCGAAGTCGCGTCGCTCAACATGGGGTCGATGAACTTCGTGTACGCGGGGGCGGCCAAGCCCGGAATCGACTGGAAGTACGACTGGGAACAGTCGTACCTGCTGAATTCGGCCCGGGTTCCCTTCACGAACACGTTTGAGCAGATCGAGACCGCGCTCCGGGAGCTGGGCCGGGGCCTGGGCATCCGGTTCGAATTCGAGTGCTACGACATCGGCCATCTGTACACGCTCGCTCATTTTCGCGACCGCGGTCTCGTCGAGGGCCCGATTCTCATTCAAGGCGTGTTCGGCATCCTCGGCGGCATCGGCGCGCACCACGAGAACCTCGATCACATGGTCCGCATCGCGGATCGTCTGTTCGGATCGGACTATCAGTTCTCCGCTTTCGCCGCCGGCCGCCACCAGATGAACTTCATCACCCACGCGGCCTTGGCAGGCGGGCATGTGCGGGTCGGGCTCGAGGACAACCTCTACATCGCCAAAGGCAGGCTCGCCCGGGACAATGCCGAACAGGTCAGCAAAGCCGTCCGCATTCTCGACGAGCTGGGCCTCGAAGTCGCCACCCCGGACGAGGCGAGGCAAATGCTGGGTTTGAAGGCCAAATGACTGATGTGCTGACGCCCGTTTCCTCCAGCGCGGTCTACCCGGAATCGCCTCGCTGGAAAGACGGCGAACTCTGGTTCTCCGATGTCCACGACTACGCGCTCAAAAAGGTGTCTCGCGACGGCGTCGTGGAGAGACTGTGCGAGGTGCCCAGCCGCCCGGCCGGGCTCGGTTTCCTGCCTGACGGGCGGCTGCTTGTCGCGACCGCCAAAGACAAGTGCTTGTGGACATTCGACGGAGACAGTCTCGAATTGTGCATGGACCTGTCCGAGATGGTGACCGGCCTGCTCAACGACATGGTGGTCGACGGGCACGGGCGCGCTTACGTCGGCGACACGGGGTTCAATCTCATGGCTGGCGACGAACCGGCCCCAGGCTCGATCCTGCGGGTGGACGTCTCCGGCTCCGGCCCGGTCGCGTCGCGAGTCGTCGCGACGGGGCTGGATTTCCCCAACGGGATGGCGCTTTCCGGAGACGGGCGTCGCCTGTGGGTGGCCGAAACCCGCGGACCTCGGGTCACGCGGTTCGCTGTTTCTCCCGAGGGCGATCTGCTCGATCGCGAGACGGTCATCGAGCTTCCCGACCTGGTCGACGGCTTGTGCGCGGACGCCGAGGACGGCGTCTGGGTCGCGGTTCTCCGGCCAGGAGAGTTCTGGCGAGTCGCGAGCGACGGGCGCGTCACTCGAAAGATCTCCGTCGCGGGGCAGTTCGCGATCGCCTGCACCCTGGGCGGTCCGGATCGGCGGAACCTGTACTTGTGCTCTGCGGTCACGACTATGGAAGACCTTGCGCGGGGTGTGAGCTCAGGTCGTATCCACAGCCTTCGTGTCGACGTGCCTGGTGCCGGGTGGCCCTAGTCAGGAGACCGCCAGACATGGTGAATTGATACAGGCAGCGCGTGTCTAGCTTCTCTCGTTTCCCGAGCGCATCACGGCTCCGATGGCGACCAGGCCGCCGCGACCGACAGCTCCGCGCAGCTGCGGAGCAGCAGGAAGCGCTCGACGGAAACGGGGCCGCAGCGCCGAAGAGACCGCGCAGCGATCCGGGACCTGCGGCACCTCGCCCGGACAGTCCCGGCCGGGAAACTCTTCCGCGACCCCGAAACCGGGAACTGGGGTCCCGGTAGTTTTCGCGACGCAGTTCTTCTCCACGGCGGAGATCCGCAAGCTGGCGTCCTGGCCGGGGGAATTCGGCCGTGACGAGCTGGCCGGTACTTCACGCTGACCCGGAGGACGTGGCCTGGGCCAACGAGTCCGCGCGGGCCCGCCGACGAAACTCGGGCTCGCCGTGCAGCTGTGTGCGTGGGTTCGTGCGCGGGACGGCGACGGTGGAGCTGGTCGCCGTCCCGCGCGGGCTGCCCACGTTCGGCTCAGCCGCCCGATCGACCGACCAGCGAGCAGACCTGGGCCGCTCGGACCTGAGCGCGGCAGGCGAGGCGGACCCGGCGCGAGATCTCGGCGAGCTCCGCTGCGCGGTCCGCGGGTTCCGGTGTGCCCCGCTCCCGCGCCGCGCCGAGCGCCTCGGCCGCGTCCGTCAACCACCTCTTCGCCCTCGGCAGCCGGCGGCCCGCGGAGCGGACGGCAGCCTGGGCGTCGGCGACGGCGGCCACCGCGGTGTCCAGCGCGGTGCCGAGGACCGCCTGGGGAGCATCACCGAGGCGGAGCGACCAGAACTCACCGGTCTCGTCGAAGTAGTAGTAGCCGTGACTGGGTTCGCGCACCTCGAGGTAACGATCCGCGGGCCCGATGCAGCCCCGGTATTCGCCTGCATCGGGTTTCACGACCGCGGTGAAGGCATTGCCGCGGTGTGCCGCCGACGACTCCCACTCGCCGCCGGCGTTCCAGCTCGCCGCCGCCTCCTCGTAGCTGCCGTCGGGGATGGTTCCGGAGGTGCGGTACATGGCGGTGAGGTACTCGTCATCGATCTCGCCGAGTCCGGCGTTGGCCTGCCGGGCGAAGAACCTGTTGCGGGCAGCGCTGTTGCGGGTTCCGCGGCGCGCCGCGGCGAGGCCGGGATCCGCCGTGCCGGGGGTGCCCGGAAAGGCGAGGTACCAGCCGCTTTCGTCGTCGAACCGGAACTCGGCCTCGTCGGGTGCCCGCCACGGTCCACGGTCGGCGCTGAGCGGGTTGTTGTTGGCGTACAGCACGTCCATCAGCGCGCCGGACCTGGACCGCGTGCTCTCCCGGAGCACCGGGCGTGGGCGGTCGGGGCATCCCGTGCGTTGCTCGATCGCCACGCCGTAAGCGCTGTCGGCCCACAGTCCCCCCGCGGTGCCGAGGATGCGGCCGGCGTCTCCCACCGGCATCGACAGCATCATGTCGCGCGCTTGTGCCGCGGTGTTCGCGAACTGCAGCGCGTGGAAGGTGGCGGCACCTCGCCGGACGCCGTAGCCCCATTCCTCTTGCGGGCCTCCGCCGTTGCTGCCTCCCTCCGTGCTGTGCCCCCCGTGGTGCACGTAGGTGACGCCCTTGCTGTTGAAGCCGGGGTGTCCGGCCATGTAGAAGCGCCCGAGGCCCGGGATGAACCCGTTGGCGGAGAACGGGGTGTACACGAAGCTGTTGCCCTCGTCCGGGAACGCCACGATGGTGGCCTGGTGGGTGCAGTCGTGATCGGTGGTCGACGCCGCGTACAGCCGTCCGTCCGGGGTCGCGGTTCCCCATGCGCAGAACCCGCTGCACATGTCCACCGTCTCGCCTGCTGTCGTGACCACCGCGCCGCTGTAGACGTTGGTGCCGTACGCGCGGTCCTCGGTGAGTTCCTCGGCCATCAGGACGTGGTGGTCCGCGGGTGGCAGGTACCCGGTCCAGATCGCCACGGTCTGTTCGACGGTGAGCGGCACTCCGCGTTCGTTGGCCCCTTCCGACCAGCCACGTGCGAACTCGATGATCTCCGGAGCGTGCCTGTCCAGCTGTGCCGCCCACTGCGCGAGCACGAGCCGTTCCTCCTCGGTGACCACATGATCGGCGAGATGATCGAAGATCCACGTGCCGTAGATGTCGATGACCTGGGTCGCGTACTGCGCACCCATCTCTCGGTTCGTTCCGGCGATCACCACCACCGGGCACACCGTCGGCACCACGGGCGCGCCGTGTTCGGTCACCGGGGTCTCGCCCGAGCGCCCCAGCACGTACTCGGGCGCCCCGGGAAGCTCCGTTCCGTCGATCACCGCGTCGGCAACGGCGATCGCCGACGCGAGCAGGGCGCGGAAGCGGGCCAGCAGGCCGGCTCGATCGGGCTCCGGATCGCTCCCGGCGGAGTCGATGAAGGTGCCGTCCGCACGGCCGAGGTCCCACTTCGCCTGATGCAGCTCGAGCAGGAGGCCGTCGATGATCCGGAGCCCGGTGTCGCTCCGCGGATCGTCCTCCGGCACGGTACCGACCATCCGGCTGGCGACGTGGACCGCCATCAACGCGCATTCCTTCATGACACGGATGGCCTCCAGGGTGGGTGCCTCGTGCGCGATCGCCGCGACGCCGCGCAGGCCGTCGATCGTCCCGTGATAACGGCGGAGCTCGGTCTGGCGGTCGAGCGGAGCCGACGGCACCTCGTCGACGGTGGCGGAGCTGTGCGGAGCCTGCATCGTTGATTGCCTCCTCGTTCGCCTGCATGCCGGCGATCGGTCTGTTGTCGTGAAGTCCGTGCTCACCCGGCGGCGCCCCACCCCCGGGTCGGTCGAGCCGGGGATCGGCGGCGCCGGAGTGAACGGATGCGAATCGCTCAGGCGAGCGTGATGTCGCGGCGCCGGAGCGACCGCTGCGCGGCCATGGCCTCGGCGAACGTGGGCGAGCGCATCGCCGCGAAGGTGCCCAGCAGCCCGACGACCGCCACCGCGCTCACGTAGGACGGCAGGATCGCGTACCCGCCGTTGCCGTGCAGCCATTCCGCGAGCAGCGGGAACGTGCCGCCGAAGAGCATCGTGGCGATCGCTGTGACGATCCCCGCGCCGACGGCTCGCACGGAAGCGGGGAACAACAGGCCGCTCACGAGGTTGATCGCCATCGTGGGCGGGGCGGTCATGAGACCGAGCACGAGCGCACCCGCCCAGAAGGGCACCGAATGCGCTTGCATCCCGAGCAGGAGCGGGAGCGTCAGGACCGCCTGCAGGAGGTACCCGGCGCGCAGTACCACCAGCGGTCCGACGCGGTCGGCGAGCCAGCCGGCGAGCAGCGTGGCGATCAGCACCAACGCCAGCACCAGCGTCAGGTAACTGGACGCGGACGCCTTGTCGGTCATGCCCGTGTTCTCCGCGTAGACCGGCAGGTACACCATTTCGAAGTAGAAGGGGACCGTGCCGGAGATCGCGATGGCCAGGAGCGCGGCACACGCCCAGCGATGATCGCGGAACACCGAGCTGATCGGCGGACGCACGGTGCCGTGCTCTTGCTTGAGCTTCTCGAAGGACTCCGTCTCGGGAGCGCTGCGCCGCACCCCGACGGCCAGCAGCCCCACCGCGGCCGCGATCGCGAACCCCCACCGCCAGCCGCCCGCCGCGATGCCCTCCTTGCCCAGGACCGCGTACATCACCGTGACGGTGCCGAAGGCGAGAAGGGAGCCGACCATCATCCCGCCGTAGGAAACGGCGCTGAACCGCCAGCGCATCCCGGGCGGCGCGGCCTCGGTGACGTACGCCGCCACCGTCGGGGCCTCGCCGCCGTACGCCAACCCCTGGATCAACCGCAACGCGATGGCCAATCCGGCCGACAGGACGCCGACACTGGCCGCGGGCGGCAGCAACGCGATGCCCAGGCTCGCAAGCGCGATCGCCGACATGCTCACGATGAGCCCGATCCGGCGGCCGTGTTTGTCGCTGAACCGGCCGATGAGCAGGCTGCCGAGCGGCCGCGCCAGAAACCCCACGGCGAAGCCCGCATAGGCAGCGAGCAGTTCACCGGTGCCCGCCCCGAACACGGTGGCCGCGAAGAACGGCGCGAGCACCGCGTACATATTCCAGTCGAAGGACTCGACGATCGCTCCCACCGTAGAGGCGGTCAGTTCCTTCCGGGAACGTCCACGATCGCGCGGCTTCGTCTCCTCGATGTCATGGGTCACCGGATGTCTCCTTCTGCGGATTCGCCATCGTTCGGTGCTGCGGAGAGAATGAAGACTTCCCACCTGAACCAGCCGACATAGAGGTAAATTGCCGAGATGTCAGATCCTCCGCCGGATTTTGCCAACCTGTCCGAAGCAGAGCTGAAATTGATCCACGCCCTCCAGATCAATCCGCGCGTTTCCTGGACGTCGGCCGGGGCGGCACTGGCGGTCGATCCGTCCACGGCGAGCCGAACGTGGCAGGGGCTCTCCGCATCCGGACGCGCTTGGGTGTCGGCGTCGCCGCGCTCGGCAGCGTCGGAGGCGCCGCTGATCGCCTTCATCGAGATGTCATGCCGCATCGGCACGGCCGACACCGTCGCCGCCGATCTCGCCGACCAGCCGTGGGCCGCGACGATCGAGCGGACGACAGGCAGCCGCGATCTCCTGGTCAGCGGCATGGTGACGGACCTGTCAGCGCTGGCGGCGCTCGTGTCGAACGAGTTGGAAGCGATCGACGGCGTGGAAGGCACGCGGGTTCAGGTCGCCACTTTCGTGGCTGCCGAGGGCGCCGGATGGCGCCTGCACGCACTCTCGGCGGAAGCCATCCGGAAGCTCAGCGATCAGCGTCCCGCGGTGCAGGCTCGGCCCGTCCGTGTCGATCACCACGACACCGCGCTGCTTCGCGAACTCGGTCGCGACGGGCGCATGGGATACAGCGAGATCGCATCGCGCACCGGACTGGGGATCAGCACCATCCGGCGCCGGGTGCAGCGCCTGATCGCCACCAGCACCGTCAGCCTGCGCTGCGAGGTGGCGCAGCCCCTGAGCGGATGGCCCGTGTCCGCAGCGCTGTGGTGCCGGGTGCCGCCGGCCCGGCTCGGGCAGGTGATGTCGGGCTTCAGCGGGATGCCGGAGATCCGGCTGTGCGCCTCGGTCACCGGTGGACCCGCCAATCTGTTGCTGGCGCTCTGGCTCCGTTCTCCCGCCGATCTCCAACGCCTCGAAGCACTCGTCGGCGAGCGACTGCCGGATCTCGACGTCATGGACCGGGCCCTGACCCTTCGACACGTCAAGCGGATGGGCCGGATCCTCGACTCCCGGGGCCGGGCTGTCGGTGTCGTGCCGGTCGTACCCCGTACTCCCTCGCACCTTGTCGAGGCAACAGATGTCGCCGAAGCCGCGATGCTCACGTTCGAATAGGGCGAGCGCGAAGCACCCAGCAGTATCTGGGGCCGGTCTCGTTCCACGATCCGCGTCAGGGCGGCGGCGCGACGCCTTCCCGGATCGCCCACAGGGCCGCCTGCGTCCGCGTCGACACGCCGATCTTGAGCAGGATGTTGCTGACGTGGGTCCGCGCGGTCCGTTCGCTGATTGACAGCTCGGCAGCGATGGCCTGATTGGTCATTCCTTGTGCCACGAGCCGCAAGACCTCGCGTTCCCGCGGGCTGAGCTGGGGGAGCACCTGAGTGCCGGTCAGCGCTCGCAACGCTGGGGCCACGGCTGGATCGAGGTGCATGGCACCGGCAGCGGCCGCGCGCACCGCCGCCGCGACCTCGTCGGGCTCCGCGTCCTTCAGCAGGTAGCCGGACGCACCGGCGGCCAGTGCCGCCGCGACTCGCTCCGATTCGCTGAAACTGGTGACGGCTACGACCTCGACCGCGGGATGGCGCTCCTTGATCGCCTGGATTCCGGAGATCCCGTCCATCGCGGGCATGACCAGGTCCATCAAGACGACATCGGGCATCGGCCCGAGAACGTCGGCTTCGGCCAGCTGGGCAAGTGCCTGCTTAGGGTCCGGCGCTTCCCCGACGCAGTCCATGTCCGGCTGCGCGTCCAGGAAGGCGCGAAGGCCGCGCCGGACCACGGCGTGGTCGTCGACGACGAAGACTCGTATCACGAGAGCGCCCCGGCAACCGTGGCGTGCACCTTCGTCGGTCCGCCGGGCGCTGACTCCACCCGCAATCGGCCGCCGACCCGGTCCAGCCGCTCGCGCATGGAGATCAGGCCGAGGTGTCCCGCGTGGGGATCCGCGGGGTCGAACCCCTTGCCGTCGTCGCGGATCGTGACGCTGAGGTCGCGTCCGGATCGGGTGAAACTGATCCGAGCCGACTTGGCGTTGGCGTGCTTGACGACGTTCGTCAGCGATTCCACGACGACCCGGAACAGTTCCACCTCGACCTCGGGAGGAAGCCCAGCCAGGCCATCAGGATCTTCGACGTCGACCCGGATGTCATCGCGCGCGGCCAATGCGGCGGCCTGACGGCGGACTGCTGACACCAGTCCCTCCGCGTGCAGCGCCTCAGGACGTAGCTGAAAGATAAGTGCACGCATCTCCGCGAGGGCTCCTTTCGCGAGGGCGTGGATCTCGGTTGCGCCTCGACGGAAGGCGTCGGGATCAGGCGACGGCTCGCTCGCGACGAGTTCGAGGGTGCGTGCTTGCAGGCTCATCGAGAACAGCGCCTGGTTGACCGAATCGTGAAGGTCACGGGCCAGCCGGTGCCGTTCGTCGAGCGCTGCTCTCTCCTCCAACTGAACCACCATGCGGGAATTGTCGACCGCAATTGCGGCTTGGTCGGCTATCGCGGACAGAAAGGTGATGTCGGCATCGGAGGGACGGCGGCCCTTGGGGAAAAACGCATCGAGAACGCCGACGGTGGCGTTGCGGACGATCAAGGGAAAGACGGCGATGGTGTGCCACGTCGCGTCCCGGCTGATCGGGTGCAGCGGCCCGAATCGAGGGTCGCGCAATGTCTGTTCGCGCCAGCCGTCCACAACGATGGGTTGTCGGGTCGCGAGGGCGGGCTTCGAGAGCAGCGGCGCGCCGAGCGCCTGACACGCGGCGAGACGCGTTACGTAGTCGCGGGTGTGCGGATAGGACCCGGAGGTGCCGCACTGCTGCATCTCGCCGTCGTCGCCGATCAGGACGAAGGTGCAGGAGTCCATCCCGGTGGTGCGCCGCACGTCGTGCGCGAGCCGGTCCAGGTTGACCGCCAGTGACTCCGCGAAGGCGATGCTGGCGGACGTCCGGCTGAAGGTCTTGAGCCGTTCCTCCTGAAGCCGGGCGGTCGTGACATCGCTGAACCGCATCACCTCGAGGGTCTTTGGGCCGTCGACGACCTGCGAGAGTGTGCATTCCAGCTGCCGTCCTTGGTGGAGGACGGTGACTGGGCCGTCCTTCGACACGCCACGGACCCGTTCCAGCAATTCGGCGAGTGCTCGATCGGTCGTGGCCGCGTCCGCGGCGACGAGACCCAGCACGCGTTGCCCCGCCGAGTTCACATACGTGGGACGTGATCCCGGCGCTTCGAAGAGGGCGACGCCGTCCTGTGCGTTGTCCACGAGTTGCATCAGCGCGCCATGGCCGACCGACGCTAGCGACATAGCGCAAGCATGCCTCATCTCCACGTGCAACGCATTGAGTGCGACAAATGACGTAGCGCGCTTTCCGATCGTGGCAATCCGATGTCGTCGAATTGACGGCAGGCTCCGGGTTGTCTGACCGATGCGCTGCCGCGGACTCCGCCGAACAATCGGGTGGTCAGGCGTGACGCGCAACACAGCGTCCGTGACCTGCTGACGGAAAGGCATCCCAAACATGCGAGTTGTGTCCGCGGGCGGTCGTCTCGCCGTCCTCTCCCGAGACCACGAGTGCGTGGACGTGGAGAAGGCGAGCGACGGCCGGTTCGGCTCCGATCCCCAAGCGATCTACGCGCGGTGGGACGAGTTTCTCGAATGGGCGCAGCGGTACGACTTCTCCCGCGCCGATGCCGTGCCGTTCGATCCCGCCGAGGCCGATGCGCCGGTTCCCGCCCCTCGCCAGGTTTTCGCGATCGGGTTGAACTATCGCGACCACGCGAAGGAGGCGGGCTTGCCGCGTCCGCCGGCCCCGGTCGTGTTCACCAAGTACCCGTCTTCGTTGACCGGGCCGGTCACGACCGTTGCCCTGCCTGCCGCGACGGTGGACTGGGAAGTTGAGCTTGTCGTCGTCATGGGCAAGACAGCCCGCAAGGTGAGCGTCGAGGACGCGTGGTCGTACGTCGCCGGCATCACCGCGGGGCAGGATCTGTCCGAGCGGACGTCCCAGACCGCTGGGCCCGCCCCGCAGTGGAGCCTGGCGAAGTCGCTCGCCGGGTTCTCGCCGATCGGCCCGGCGGTCGTCACACCCGACGAGTTCGACGACCGCGACGACATCGGACTCCGATGCTGGATCGACGGCGAAGCCGTTCAGGAGGGCAGCACCGCGCAGCTGATCTTCCCGGTTCCCGAACTGATCGAGTACCTGTCCGCCAGGCTCACGCTCTACCCGGGGGACCTGATCTTCACCGGCACACCCGCGGGGGTGGGAGTCGGCCGGACCCCGCCGCGCTTCCTCAAACCGGGAGAAGAGCTTCGCAGCAGCGTCGAGGGCGTTGGCGAATTAGTCCAGAACTTCGTGAGCGGAGCCTGACATGGGCAATCAGGAGACTTCGAGCGAGATCGTCGACCTCATCATCGTCGGCGCCGGCTCCGTGGGGCTGACCATGGCCGCGACGTGGGGGCGGATGGGCCGCACCGGGATTGTTCTCGACAAGCAGCCGCTGCCGTACGGCTTGCCCCGGGCAGGTCACATCGACCACGAGATCATGCGGTTCCTGCAGCAGGTCGACGCTGAAGAGCCGGTCCTCGAGGACGGTTTCGTCGGCGAGAAGTACATCTGGATCAACGGCGTCGGCGAGACCCTCCTGTCGTTCCCGTGGGAGCAGCACAGCATCTCGGGCTGGGCGTCGGACTACATGCTCAACTCGGCCGTCCTCGAACAGTCGCTCATCGAGCGCGTCGACGAAGCCGCGAGCATCGAGACTTTCCGCGGCTGGCAGGCGATCGACCTTGTCCAGCACGCGGATCACGTCGAACTCACCATCGAGGCGACGGCAATCGTGCCGGATTCGCCGGTTCCGCAGGGAACTGGTGAGCGCCGGACCCTTCGCGGCCGGTACCTCGTGGCCGCGGACGGGGCGAACAGCCGCCTCCGTCAGCACCTGGGCATCGGGCGTGACGATCTCGGGTTCAACGAGCGGTGGCTGGTCGTCGACGCGCGCATGACGCGACCGTTCTCGCTGCCCTTCGATTGCGGCCAGGTCTGCGACCCGCGTCGCCCCACCACGGTGCTCCCACTGGGCAACAGCCATCGACGGTGGGAATGGCATCTGCGCCCGGAGGAGGATGCCGAAGAGTTCCTTCGTCCCGAGAAGGTGTGGGAGCTGCTCGAACCGTTCGGGATCACCGACGAGGACGTCGTCCCGGTCCGGCACCTGATCTACACGTTCGAGGCCAGGCTGGCTCGCGAGTGGCGCTCCGGGCGCGTCTTCCTGGCGGGAGACGCGGCGCACACCATGCCGCCGTTCCTGGGCCAAGGCATGTGCTCGGGGATGCGCGACGCTCGCAACCTCGCTTGGAAATTCGACCTGGTCTTGAAGGGGCTGGCGGACGACTCCCTCCTGGACTCGTACCAGATCGAGCGCGAACCGCACGTGCGCGACTGGACAGTCATTTCCCTGGAGAGCGGGAAGATTCCCTGCATCGTCGACGAAGAACAGGCTCGACGCCGGGACGAGATGTTCCGGAACGGCTACACGCCGCCGCTGCCGGAGTTCCCTCAGCTGATCGCCGGCGTCCTTCATCGAGACGAATCGGGTGCCCTGGCGGGACCGGCCGGCGAGAACGGGATCCAGGCACGGGTCACCCGCGGCACCGAAACCGCGCTGCTCGACGAGTTCGTTGAGCCCTTCACGTTCTCCGTCATTTCGGTCGGGCCCGATCCGCGGGATTTCCTGCGTGATGAACAGATTTCCGTCCTGGAGCGCCTTGGCGTTTCCTGGATCCGGCTCGATCCGTCTGACGCGCCGCGGGACAGCCTCGGGGCCGGTGCGCTCATCGACGCGGACGACAGCTATGCCGACTACCTGAAGGAGAAACAGATCGAGTTCGTCCTCGTACGTCCCGATCTCTACGTCTTCGGCGGTTCCGACCGGGACGGTCTCCCGCTCCTGGTCGACGATCTGCTCGGACAGGTGGCAGCCGAGTCCACGGCTCGCGCCTGACCCGCTGACTTGCCGAACCCAAACCCAGAAAGGCGGGGAAAGCGATGGCTCTGCATCGCGTCTCGAACCTCACCCTCGGCGTCCCCGATGTCGGGGCGACCGCACAGTTCTACGACGATTTCGGACTCATCCGCCGTCCGGAACCCGACCCCGACGGGGCGATCGTCTTCGGCACCGTCGACGCGGGCGAGCAGCTTCGCTTGGTGCACAGCCCTTTCCGGCGGTTGATGGAGGCCGCCTTGGCCGCGGATACGCCAGAGGACTGCGACCGCATCGCTTCGAACCTGCGACAGCACGGCTTCGACGCCGCCGCGGTCGGCGAGGCGTTCACGAGGGAGTGCATCGCTGTCGAGCCAGCCACTGCGCTGACGGTGCGGGTGATCGTGCGACCGCGGTTGGTTCAGGAACCGGAACCCGCTCCCAGCTATAACGGACCCGGGCGCTTCGACCGCGTCAACGCCCGCGCCGACGGGGTCGTGCGGACCGATCGGGTGCGTCCGCGGCGGCTGGGCCATTTCGTTGTCGGGACCACCGACTTCGAGACCACCAAGCGGTTCTTCGTCGAGGGCATGGGCTTCAAAGTCAGCGACATCGTCAAGGACCGGGGAGTGTTCCTTCGGTGCTCGACCGATCACCACAACCTGCTCGTCCAGCGCGCCCCCGTGCCCTTCCTGCACCACACCAGCTGGCAGGTCGAGGACGTCGACCAGGTCGGCCGGGGAGCGATGGACATGCTGGAAGGCGACCCGGCTCGGCACGCGTGGGGTCTGGGCCGGCATTACGCGGGAAGCAACTTCTTCTGGTACCTCAAGGACCCAGCAGGCAACTTCGCCGAGTACCACAGCGACATGGACTGCATCCCGGAGGACGCGTTGTGGACGCCGGAAGTGCTTGAAGGAGCGCGCGGTCTCTTCACCTGGGGTCCGCCGCCACCGCCCTCCCTCCTCGAACCGGAGGACCTGGCGGACCTGATGATCTCCGGGCACGGCTGAGGAAAGAGCAGCTATGCGGCCGAGGTTCGGGACGTCGTGCTCGCCGAACAGACGGCTTCCGAACGAGACGGGAACTCCGAGCTGTTGTGTGGTTGCCAGCGGCGGTTACGCGGACTCGATGGAGTGCCGGCCGGCCAGTTCGGCAGCCCGGTCCGCGTCTCGGTTCACGATCGCGTCGACGAGTTCCTCGTGGAGTTTGAGCCGATCGGTCATCTGGCCGATCGTGCCCGGCCCCTCCGAAATGACGGCCACCGTGTGGTTCTGGATGACGTCAAGAAGAGCCAGATAGACCGATCGCAGGATGGGCGACGGCGAAATCTCGGCGATCGCGGCGTGGAGCGCCCAGTTCGCCTGCAAGTAGGCGAGAGGATCGTCCTCGTCCACGGCGTTTCTCATGGGCTTGAGCAGCGATCCCAGCCGTCGCCGGTCACGGCCCGAGGCGAAGCGGACGGCATCGTCGATCACCAAGGACTCCAGCGCGTTCCGCATCCTCAGCGCGTACGCAACATCCTGCCCAGCGCTGTCCAGCGCCAAGACAGCGTTTCCCAAGCGGACCATCGGCGACGGTTGTGCCACGAACAGCCCGCCGCCCGGGCCCGGCCGAACGTCCACGACACCGCGGGAGTGCGCTAACCGCAGTCCCTCGTTGAACGTGCCGACCGACACCTTGCACTTGGCCCGGACTGCTTCCTTGGTGCCGAGCCGCGAACCGGGCTCCATGCTGCTGGCCTGGTCAGCGATCGCTTTCGCGACACGTTCGGCACGAGAGGACCCATCGCCGGGCAGCGTGTCGCCTGAAACAGGCGCACGCTCGTTCGCAGTCACGGACATAGTTTAAGCCTGCGTGCCGTGGGACGATCCTGCCTGGCTCGCCGAGCGCTTGCGAGTTCGAGGAGGCTGACGCGTCGCTCGGGGCGACGAGCCTGTCTGAGGTCTTGTGGTCCGCTGTGGTCGTTCCGGCGCGCCGGCGGCGAGCTTGAGAAGATTGATCGGCAGAACCCCGTTTGACGATCTCTGCGGTGAGGGCGAGGACCTGCTTGGCCCAGCTCCGCGTGTTATCCGACGATCTGCTCGGGTCCGCCGGGTGAGCCCCGCCCGCCGAGGTCCCGGTTTCCGGCCTCGGACGGGCAGGACCCGCACCACCGCGGCCCCGGGGCTAGTGCGGCGGTCGGTCGTCCCCGGTGCCGCCCGCCAAGCGCTCGACCAGGTCCAGTTCGACCCGGACGTTGGCGAGAATCCCTTCCACCGTCGGGGATTCCGGCGTGCGGTCGTCGCTCCGGACGGTGCGCACGGCCATCTCCGCGAGCTGGTCGGCGGTTTCCTGGTCGTCCCCGCCTTCCTGGTGCCACCAGGCGATCCAGTTGAGCATGCCGATCACGCCCAGCGCCGCGGTGCGCGCGTTGACGTTGCGGAAGCTTCCGTCGGCGATGCCGCCGTCGATCACCTCGACGAGTTCCTTCAGGACGCGCCGCCGGCTGGCCCGGTAGGACGTGGCGAGGTGCTCGGGCAGATCCGATTCCGAGCGGATCATCAGCCGGAACCGGTCCGGGTCCGCCATCTGGTTCAGCGCCAGCGACCGCGCCATGCGGCGCAGCTTGGCGACCGGGTCCAGGCCTTCCAGCGCGTTGATCTCGTGCAGCAGCTGGGCGGGCTGGTCGGCGATTTCGCTGACCAGCTGGGCGAACAGGTCGTCCTTGCTCGCCACGTAGTGGTAGACCGCCTGGCGGGTCAGGCCGGTCGCGTCGGCGATGTCCTGCAGCGTGGTCCCGGCGACTCCGCGTTCGGCGAACAGCCGCGCGGCGTTCTCCTTGATCTCCCGTTCGACGAGTTCGCGCCGCACGCTGGGGCGGCCCCGCCGTTTGGGCGGCGGATCGGCGGCAGGGGAAGTCATAGCGGCCAAGGCTAGTCCATCACCCGGTGAAGGCCACGAGATCGACACGCTCGCTGGCGAGCGCGCCCGCGGCGACGGCGCGGAACTCGGCGGGCACGTCCGCGACCAGGAGCGCGCCGGTCGCACGGCGGATCCGCTCGCCGACATCGAGCCGGTCGAGCGTCGCTTCGCGGTCGCCGGGACCGGTCAGCCAGTACGCGGCGGCGGGCGGCAGGCCCGTGATCAGCTCGGCCGCTTCGGGACTCCACGGCCGGACCGAGATCTCGACGGGGAGCGTTCCGGCCGCGGCCCGCAGTGCCTCGGGGGCGGTGCGGCAGGGGAACTGGTGCCCGCCCGAGGCCAGCGGCCGGTCGAGGATCCACTCCGTGACCGCGGCCGGAGAAGGGACCTCGCCGGCCTCGACCCCGCCGAACGCCGCGAGGCCGGGGACGGCGACCTGCGGAGCAGACTCGGCGAACCGGTCGACGGTGACCTTCCCGGCCCGCGTCATGTAGGCGACCATCAGCTGCTCCACCGGCATCGACAAGCGGTCCGGGAACGAGTCCCACCACGCCATCGAGCGCTCGGCGATGTCCTGGAGGTGTTCCACGGCGGGCCGCCGCTCCGCCTCGTACGCGGCGAGGGCATCGTCGAGGGTCCCGGCGGCGAGCACCGCGCGGTCGAGCGCGATCGCGTCCTCCATGGCGAGCTTCGTCCCGGAGCCGATCGAGTAGTGCGCGGTGTGCGCGGCGTCGCCGAGCAGCACCACATTGCGCGTGTGCCAGTGGCGGCACCGGATCGTGCGGAACCGGAGCCATTTGGTGCGGTTGCCGATCAACCGGTTTCCTTGCAGGGTCTCGGCGAACGCTTCCTGGAGGTAATCGAGCGACGGCTGGTCGTTCTCTCCGTTGGGAGTCTCGTGGGTGGAAACGTCGAACCCCGCTCGCCGCCATGTCTTTTCGTCGGTCTCGATCAGGAAAGTGCTGCGGTCGGCGGCATACGGGTAGGCGTGCGCGACGAACGTGCCGTGCTTGGTGACGACCGGGGTGAAGATTGCCCTCGGCAACGCGAAATCGGTGCCGCACCACAGATACAGGCCCTCGCCTTCGGCCGTTTCCGGACCGAACTCCCCGGCCAGTTCGGTCCGGGTCGCGCTCGAGATCCCGTCGGCGGCGACGACGAGGTCGGCATCGAGTTCTGCCACCGCGCGGCGTTCGCCGAAGCGCAGTTCGACTCCGGCGGCTTCGGCGTGCTTTTGCAGTACGGCCAACAAGGTCGCGCGGCCGATCGCGAGCAGTTCGCCGTGCGCGAGACGTACTTCGGAGTCGCCGACGCGCATCGACATCTCGTGCCCGTGTGCCGCCGCGACGATGCTGTCGAGCGATTCCTCGTCGGCGAGCCGCAGGTTCCGCTGGGTCCGCGACGCCAGGCCGACGCCGAAGCCGAAGGTCTTGTCCGGCACGCCCTGTTCGTAGACGGTCACCTCGGCACCAGGATGACTGCGTTTGAGCAGGCGGGCGGCGTACAGCCCGCCCGGCCCGCCGCCGAGGACGGCGATGGTGTCGAGCTTCATGCTCCGGCTCCTTGCGGGGTCGTTTCGGCCGCGAGCGGCGCCGCTGCGTCGGCCCGGAGACGTTTCTTGTCGATCTTCCCGACGTTGGTCTTCGGCAGCTCCGGCACCCAGACCAGGCGTTCGGGCCACTTGAACTTGGCCACGCCGAGCGCGTCCAGGTGCTGCTGCACCTCGGGCATCGTCAGGGTCGTGCCGGTCGCGGACACCAGGAACGCACAGGCCTTCTCGCCCAGCCGCGCGTCGGGCATGGCGACCACCGAGGCGACCGCGACCTCCGGGTGCTTCATCAGCAGCACCTCGACCTCCTCGGCGTTGACCTTCTCGCCGCCGCGGTTGATGAGGTCTTTGATCCGGCCCTCGATCGAGACATGCCGCTTGCCGTCGACGACGTGGACCGCGGCGAGGTCTCCGGTGCGGTAGAAGCCGTCCGAGGTGAACGCGGTCGCGTTGTGCTCGGGCGCGTCGAAGTACCCCGGGATGGTGTACGGGCCGCGGCAGCACAGCTCGCCGACGGTGCCGTCCGGGACTTCGGTTTCGGTGCCCGGTTCGAGGATCCGGACCTCGTCCGACGGCGCGATCGGCGTGCCGACGGTCGTCCTCCGCACAGACTCCGGATCGCCCGACCGGCCGACCAGGAACATGCCTTCCGACATCCCGAACATCTGCCCGGCCCAGCGCGTCCCGCCGTCGTCGACCCGCCGGAACAGTTCCGCCGGCACCTTCGCGCCCGACAGCATTGTGCCCCGGAGCGTGCGGAGGACCGGGTCGAATTCGGCGGACCGGACGGCTTGGTAGTGACCGTGCCCGATCAGCACGTCGGTCACGCCGTGCTCGGCCATCAGCGCGAACGCGGCGACGTGGTCGGGGGTGGCCAGGACGAGGGCCGCGCCGACCGAATGGGCGCCGTGCAGAGCGCACGAGATTCCGGCGTTGTGGATGATCGGGATGAGGTGCGCGAGCCGGGTGCCGGCGTCCCAGCCCAATGCCTGGGCGTAGAGGAGGGCGTTGTTCCAGTACTCGGCGTGGATCCGGGGGATCACCTTCGGCACTCCCGTTGTCCCGCCGGACAATTGGAACACCGCGACGTCCTGAGGATCGGTTACGGCCTCGACGCTTTCGACAAACGCCCGCGCCTCAGCCGGATCGATGTCGGCACCGAGGTCCTCGATGCGGTGTGTGCCGGAAGCCGCCGCGCCGACGGTGAGGACGGTGCGCAGCGTCGGGTGCCCGTCGGCGGCGTGGCGGGCGAACTCCACCAGATCGAACCCGAGCCCGGCTTCGACCAGATGCGCCACCGCGCCGACCTTGCGGCTGATGTGGCCGATCTCGTGCATCCGGTGCTGCGCCAGCGTCGCCACCGGCACCAGGCCCGCCTTGAGGCAGCCGTACCAGGCCAGCACGGTCGCCGTCCGGTTGGTCGCCTGGAACAGCACTGGATCGAGCCGACGCAGGCCGAGTCCGCCGAGTGCGGCGGCGATCCGGTCGGTGCGCTCGTCGAGCTCACGGTAGCTGAGCGTGCCTTCGGCGGTGATCAGCGCGGGGCGATCGCCGTGCCGCAGCGCGGATTCGTGCAGCCGCGCGCTGATCGGCGCGTCGCTCCATTCGCCGCTGGCCCGGTAGCGGCGGGCGCGATCGGCGGGGTATGGGACAACTCGCCCGTCCCAGTCGGATGCGGTCACTGAACGGCTCCTCAGTCGATCGGCGCGGCGGGCAGCAGCGCGGTCAGTTCGCCGACGTGGTCGGGGTGGTCGGCCGGGACGACGCCGGAGTAGACCGCGGACCAGCAGCCCGGGCAGCACTGCTGGCGGAACACGACCTCGGCGTCCACGTACTCCGACGGAGCGGAGACGACCTGCGGTCCTGCCGTGCTCGACGGCCCCTCGTAGCGGGCCAGCGAGAGCTTGCCGGATTTGGTGTCGCCCAGCAGCCGGCCGCAGTGCGCACAAGCGATCACGCGGGCCTCGCCGATGGCGACCTCGGCCAGGTTGTCGTCGATCCGGCGGGCGTTGCGCAGATCCACCGTCGCCTCTTGGGAAAGCGGTGTCTCGGAACGGTCGCGCCGCTCGTCCAGCATGCTCGCCCGCAAGTCGGCGGTCGCCGCCTGGTCGAGTTCGCCGTTCGCGATCACGACGCCGTAGTTGGTGCGGGCGCCCTCGGCGGTCACCTTGCCATTGACCACGTCCCAGGCCACCGCGTCGGCCTCGCGCCGCAGCGGGTCGCCGTAACCTCCGCCGCCTTGCCAGTGCATGTACAGCACCTCGCCGGGAGCCAGGTAGCTCTCCGCGTAGCAGGCGCCGATTTCCTTGGTGCCGTTCAGTTCGTCGAGGCTGCCGGGCAGTTGGCCGGACGAAAGCAGTTCCTGCACCCCGGAATCGCGCGCCAGGATTTCGAGACCGGTGTTGCCGGGGAGACCGCCGGCGAGGCCGCCGTTCTGCGCTACCGCCTTCCCCGCTGAAGCGAACACCAGTCCCATCGGCAGGCTGCTGCCGTACGGGGTGACCGCGAGCGAAGCGCTCACCCCGCCGCGCATGCGGCCCGGACCGCCCGAGTCGGGCTCTTCGCGGCGCCAGAGCGTCAGCAGCGGGTAGAGGAATTCGGTCATTTCGGTGTCCGGGATCCGGCCCATCGGGATGCAGAACAGTCCGCCGGTGTCCATGCCGTCGGCCACCGGGCGCGCGCCGTAGCCGCCCGCCATGGGCTCCATCATGATGTTCAGGAACGGCACCGGCTGCTCGCCGCGCTGGTCCAGCCCGGCGACGATCGCGGTGTCCCAGGTGCCGCAGCACGAAGCCTGGACGTTCTTGCCGAGGTCGACGTCGCGGTCGAGCATCTGCGCGAGGCATTCGGCGATCAGGTTCCCGGTGAGCCAGGCCGGTCCGATCGGGCCCCGGCTGACCGCGGCGGGGAAGGTGGCGTTGTTGATCGTGCCTTCTTCGGAGATCAGGTCGAAACAGCGCATCAGCCCGCCCGCGGCCCACGGGATGTCCCCGGCCAGGATGGGCAGCAGCGCGAGCATCACGCCGCCGCGCATGCCGGCGTAGGTGCAGTTGATGACGCCGGTCTGCGGGTCGGTGCCGGTGAAGTCGAAGATCAGCCGGTCTGCGGACTTGGTCATCGCGACGGTGATCTTGTGCAGCCCGCGGTCGCCGGTCGAGGCCTGGTCCTGGTAGCCGGTGGCCTTCCAGGTCCCGTCGGGCAGGCCGCTCAGCTTGGCGCGCAGCCGCGATTCGGAGTCGTTCATCATCCGCTTCATCACGGCCTTGACGGTGTCCGCGCCGTACTGCGCGATCACCGCGAGGAGCCGGTCGCGGCCGACGGTGTTGGCACCGATCTTGGCGCGCAGGTCGAGGCCGACGAGCATCGGCACGCGCGAGCGGCGGGTCCACGCGTCGGCGACGTCGCGCTGCAGGACGCGGTCGCGGACCACCTTGATCGGCGGTGTGGGCACCGATTCGGAGAAGACGTCCTTGGCCCCCGGGTCGAACGAGCCGAGGCCGGAGCCGCCGAGATCCGGTTCGTGGCAGATGGCGCTGGTCCACGCGAACAGCTTGCCCTCGTGGAAAATCGGCTGGTACACGATGACGTCGCTCTGGTGCAGCCCGCCGCCGACCCACGGGTCGTTGCAGAGGAACATGTCGCCGTCGGCGATGCCCGGGTTCTCCGACCGGTTCTCCAGGGTCCAGTAGATCGCGAGGTCGACCGCGCCGACCAGCATCGTGTTGTAGAGGCCGACCTGGACCTCTTGGCCCACCTCGTCGCTGACGGCGAAGTCGAAGTCGTTGGCGTCGGTGACGATCGGGGAGCCGGACATGCGCTTGAGCGCTTCGCCCATCTCGTCGGTGACCGACCACAGCCGGTGCCGGATGACCTCGTAGGTGAGCGGGTCGACGGCGTCGATCTGCTCCTGGGTGACGGTGTGCAGGGGGACGGTGCCGCCGACGGCGCGGCTGAGCGCGTCCGGGTCGAGCGGGCGGCTGGAGAAGATTTCCGAGCCGGGGATCGGTGCGGTCATGCCAGTTCTCCTTGGTCGCTCAGGCCTGGTCGAGCGCGATGTGCAGGTTGCCGAGCCGGTCGATGGTTCCGGTGGTGTCGTGCGGGACCACGACGGTGGTGGTGGGCACCTCGATCACCGCGGGACCGCGCAGCACGTGGCCTGCCCGGAGCTTGGTGTAGTCGTAGATGGCGGTGTCGGCGTAGCCGCGGCTGGCGCCGAGACACACCTTCCGGGTTCCGGTGAGAGCCGCGGCCGCGTCCGCGGAATCGGCCTTTTCCAGTTCCGGCAGCGTCGGCGAAAACGGCAGGACGCCGGTGCCGCGCACGCGATAGGTGATTGCCTGGATGCCCGCCTCGCGGAACCCGCTGTCCTTGCCGAAAAGCGCGGCGTAGCGGGTCTCGAACAGATCCGCCGCCTTGGCCACGTCCTCGGCGGCCAGTGCGCCGTTGGGGATCGAGGTCGCCACCTCGGCCAGCTGCATCGTGTAGCGCATGTCGATCTCTCGCTCGATTTCCACGGACGAGAACTGCATGCCCTGCCGTTCGAGCATCGCACGGACCTCGGCTTCGAGTTCCTCGAAGTTGCGCTGCACGCGGGCCGGGTCCAGCGGAAGCGCCGCCGGATCGGAAAGTTCCTTGGCCAGCACGATGTCCGACGAGGCGAGCCCGTACGCGGAGAACGCGGAGGCGACTTGGCCCAGCGGTACCACGACATCGGTCGCGCCGATCTCCTGCGCGTACAGACCGCAGTGCGCGGGCCCGGAACCGCCGAAGGCGTAAACGATGAAGTTGCGCGGATCGTGCCCGGCCTCGACAACCGTTTTCCGCAGCAGGTCGCCGGTCTGCGCGTTCTGCACCTCGTAGATCGCCGCGGCGGCTTCTTCGACGCTCAGCCCGAGCGGCTCCGCGATGCGGGTGCGGATCGCGTCGCGTGCGAGCCCGACATCGAGCGCCCGTCGCCCGCCCAGCAGACCGCGCTCTGGGATGATCCCCAGGACCAGGTTCGCGTCGGTGTTCGTGGGTTCGGTGCCGCCGTTGCCGTAGCAGGCCGGGCCGGGGACCGCCTGCGCGCTGTGCGGGCCGATCTGCAGATTGCCGCCCGCGTCGATCCATGCGATCGCGCCGCCGCCGGAGCCGATCGCGTGCACTTCCAGCGTGGGCACGTTGATCGGATGGTGGTTGATGATCGTGGTCGACGACCGCACCGGTTCGCCGTCGACGACGAGCCCGGCCAGGAAGGTGGTGCCGCCCGCGTCGGTGGCGATGATGTTGCGGTGGCCCAGTTGCTCGCCGAGCGACACCGCGCCGACCACGCCGCCGGTGAGCACAGAGCCGACCGTGGAGATCGCGTTGCCCGGAGCCTCGGCGGCCGCGACGGCCCCTCCGTTGCTCTGCATCACCAGCAGCGGTCCGGACAGGTTTTCCTTGCGCAGCTTGCTTTCCAGCTCGCCGAGGTAGTCCCGGAGGCCGGGCCCGACCTGGGTGCTCATGATGGTGGTCGCGTTGCGCGCGAACTCGCGGATGCGCGGGGACACCTCGCTGGAGATCGCCACGAACAGGCCGGGGTCGATCTCGTGCGCGATCTCCCGGATCCGCTGTTCGTGCGCGGGATTGCGGAACGACCACAGCAGGGACACCGCGATCGCCGAAATGCCGTCGGCGACGAGGGCGCGCACCGCGTCGCGGACCTCGTCCTCGTTCAGCGGGACGACGACCCGGCCGTCGCGGTCGACGCGCTCGGTGACCTCCAGCGCGTGGCGCTTGCGGACCAGCCCGTGCGATTTGCTCTGCGCGATGGGGTTCTGGAGTTCCTCCGGAGCGCGCCCGAGATAGCGGCCCTCGACGTTCATGATGTAGATCGAGTCGCGGTGGCCCTTGGTCGTCAGGAAGCCGATGTCCGGGACGCGGTTCATCACCAGCGCGTTGAGCGACGAGGTGGTGCCGTGCGCGATGTGGTGGGTGTTCGCCAGCATCTCCGCCACCGGCACGCCGAGCTGCTCCGCGAGCACGCCGAGCACGTCCATCACGCCGTCGGAATAGTCCGGCGGGGTCGAGGGGGTCTTGCCCGCGATCAGCAGGCCTTCGCCGTCGTCGAGGACGGCGTCCGTGAACGTGCCGCCGACGTCCACTCCGATTACGTATGCCATCCGCTCTCCCTTGAGCTGACTGATCCGGGTGACTCAGATCACTGGTTTGACTACTACGACGATTATTCGACGCTGACGCAGAAGAAGTCAAGCGGAACGGCTTGACTGATCGACGATCGCGTCGAATACTCGTCGCAGACGCAAGGAATTGAAGGGATCCTCATGAGCACCCACCGGATCGGGCTCGTCGTACCGAGCAGCAACGTGACCGTCGAGACCGAGATGCCGGCGCTGCTCGCGAGGCACTCCTCCGCGGACTTCTCGTTCCACTCGACGCGGATGCGCATGCACACCGTCTCGCCGGCCGGGCTGGCGGCGATGAACGCCCAGCGCGAGCGATGCGTCATGGAGATCGCGGACGCCTCGCCGGAGGTGATCCTGTACGCCTGCCTGGTGGCCGTCATGGTCGGCGGTCCGGGGGAGCACCGGCGAGTCGAATCCGCCGTCGCCGAGCAACTCGCCACCGGCGGATCCGAGGCGCTCGTCCGGTCCAGCGCGGGTGCGCTCGCGGAGGGCCTGCGCGCGCTCGGCGCCCGGCGGGTCGCCCTGGTGACGCCGTATCTGAAGCCGCTCGCGCAGCAGGTGGTCGAGTACCTCGAAGCCGAGGGTTTCGAGATCGCCGACTGGCGCGCGCTCGAAGTGTCCGACAACAACGAGGTCGGCTGCATCCCCGGCGACCGGGTCATGGCGGCCGCGCGGTCGCTCGATCTGTCCGATGTGGACGCTCTGGTGCTCAGCTGCTGCGTGCAGATGCCCTCGCTCAGCCTGATCGAGCCCGCCGAGCAGGAGTTCGGGATTCCCGTCCTGTCCGCAGCGACCGCGGGCGCGTACAGCATCTTGCGCAGCCTCGGCCTCGACGTCTCGATCGACGGCGCGGGCAGCCTCCTGCGCGCCCACGCCACCGTCTGAAAGGAGAACCGGCATGTCCGAAGCACATCTGGTTAAAGGCGTCGACCACGTCGCCTTCCCCACCTTCGACCCGGCGGGGACAGTCCGCTTCTACCGCGACACCCTCGGTTTCCCCGTGGTGCACTCGATCTGCGCCGCCGGCTGGGGTCCGGAACAGCACCCGGACTTCATCCACTTCTTCTTCGACATCGGCAACGACGACCGGCTCGCGTTCTTCTACTACTTCGGGCTTGAGCAGTTCGACGGCGGCCCACAGGGCGACGTGTACGCGAAGTTCTCCGAGGACGTACCGCTGTTCTTCATCCGCTCGCGCCACCTCGCGATCCACGTGGACAGCGAGGAGCACCTCCTGGAGTACCGCCGCCGCCTCGACGGGAGCGAGTGGCCGGTCGAAATGCAGATCCAGCACGAGACCATCGAGTCGATCTACACCCACGACCCCAACGGCTACATGGTCGAGATCACCCGCGCCCTGCGCCCGGTGACGCCGCAGGAGGACCTCGACGCGAACATCACCATCGACGCGCTGGTCGACGTCGTGTCCGGCCCCGCGCCGTCGATGGACGCGCTCCTGGTCCGGAAAGCTGAGCTGATCGTCGAGCGGGCTTCGGCTCCGGAGGTGCCCGCGCGATGACCGCCGTGTTCTTGCTGGACGTCCCAGAAAACCAGCCGATCGTGGCTGTTGCTGCCGAGGCCGACACCGTCACAGTCGACCGGGTCGGGTCCTATTTCAAAGTCAGCGCACCAGGCCCGATCGTCATCGATCGCCGCGCCACCGGCTGTCGGCACGCTGTTTGGTACAGCAGCCTCGCGGGCCTGCTGGACGCGAAAATCACCCAGTGGGACAAGGACGCACTGCGGCTGGAAGAACGATGACCGCGCGTCTTGGCGCCGGACGGTACCTCGACGCGGCCGAAATCCCGTCCGGCACAATCACTTCCGCGCACGAACTCGCCACCGCCGACGGCGCGAAGATCTCCGGCGTGCTGCGGACGTTGCCCGGCGCTCGCACGGTCGTGTCGATCATGCACCCCCGCATGGACACGACCCACCACGTGCTCGTCCCGGAGCTGCTGGCGCGGGGCTTCGCGGTGTGGACGCAAGGCACCCGATCGCCGAACAACGACCTGAACCTGATCCACGAACAGGCGCTCCTCGACGTCGCGGCCGGACAGGTTTTCCTGTGGGAAAAGGGATTCGCGTCCAGGATCACCCTCGGCCACTCCGGCGGCGGCACCCTGTTCGCCTTCTACCACCAGCAGGCCGGGCTCGCCCCGGAGCACCGGATCGCCACCGCCCCGTCCGGCCGCCCGGTCGACCTGGCGTCCGCCGACCTGCCCGTGCCGGACGGCGCCGTGTTCCTCGCCCCACACCCGGGACAAGGCGCGCTGCTGCAGCGACTGATCGACCCGTCCGTCGCCGACGAAGCAGACCCGCTGTCCGTGCTAGATGACCTCGACCCGTTCGCGACGGCCAACGGTTTCGCCGTCCCCCCAACGTCTTCCGCCTACTCCGCGGACTTCGTCGAGCGCTACCGCGCCGCGCAAGCGGACCGGATCGCCCGGATCGACGCCGAAGCCCGCGCCCGCGTCGCACTCGCCGACGAAGCACGCGCCCGGTTCAAGACCACCCAAGACCCCGCGGACCGCCGGGCTTCCGTGGCCCCCCGGATCCTCACGATTTATCGCACCGATGCCGACCTGCGGTTCGTCGACCTGTCCCTCGACCCGAACGAGCGCCCGTACGGCTCGCTGTTCGGCCGTCGCCCCGACCTCACCGACTACGGCCTGGTCGGCTTCGCCCGGCTGGTCACCCCGGAAGCGTGGCTGTCGACCTGGTCGGCGAACACGACGAACGCCGACTTCCTGCGCTGCGCTCCCGGCGTGCGGACCCCGTCGCTGTTCGTGGAACTCACCGGCGACGCGGCCTGTTTCCCGGCCGATGCGAAAGCGATGGTCGCCGCGCTGGGCACTGACGACGTCGACCATCGACGCGTAGCCGGAACCCACTTCGGCGGCCCGCTCCGCTCCGGCGAACCCACCGGCGCCAGCCTCGCGGCGGCGGAGATCGGCGAATGGCTCGCGGAGCGCTTCCGCGGATGACGAAGGCGCGACTGGTCCCCGCATGAAAGACAAGACCTGGGCGCCGGATGCGCGACGCCTGCCTGAAACATTTCTTCATGCAACAGAAGGAAGTACGCCACTGCTGACGCGACAGACTGATCATTGCGGCGAGGTCGCGATGGCAGCTGCGGAGGAAGCAGCGCGATTGCCCAGCGGCACGTGATCGTCAAGGCGGCATAGGTCGTAGCGACGGGTCTGGCCGGTGCGGCGGCGTATGACGGAGTGAAGAAGGTCGCCAAGCCGAACGCGGTCCGGCAGGCCACGGTCACGGTGACGGCGTGGGGACAGCGAGGCGCCCGTGCGGCGGAGGCCGGTGCGGAGAAGGCCCGGCTGGTCGCGGGGGACGTGGTGAGCGAGGCTTGGGCCCGGATCGGCGAGGAGGCTCCCGCTCCGGAGATGGCAACGGGCACGGGGACGAGCATTGAGCGGGTGCGCGACGCTGGTCGCCGACGCTGCGGGGCGTGCGCGTTTTGAGAGCGTGGCGTTGCGCGGGCGTGCGGCGCTGGCGGTCGAGGACGCGGTGGACCGGATGGCCGGGGTGCGGCAGGTGCACGCTTAGGCGGCGGCGTTCGTGCGGCGGGTTCGTCTGCCGGCGGGCGCCGGGCGACGGGTCGCCTCCCGGCGTCGCCGTCGCGACACCCGCGGGCGAGAGTGTCCGTGGTGCAGGCTGCGTCGAGGACGAGTCGGGCGGTGGCTTCCGCGGAGTCGCGGGCCAGGGTCAGCAGCACGCGGCTGCCGAGGGATGCGATCGTGTGGCTACCACTGCAATTCCGAGGTTCCCAGCAGTGCGGGCGCGCCGGGGGTGGGTGTCGGCAGGCCGGTGAAGCTGATCGGGATCACTGGTTCGACGAGGGTGCCGAGCGGGCCGCGCACGGTGTGCTCGGCGATCGAAGCGGCACCCGGTCGCGGCAGGGAACGAACCTGCTCCGGTGTGAAACTGCCGAGGTCCTGAACCCAGGTGCAGACCCGGGCTAGGTCCACCCGCACGCGCCAGCTGCCGCCTTCGACGGCGCGCCGGCGCAGCGCGGCAACGGTCCCGGCAGCTCCGAGGTAGGCGGCGAGATAGTCGTTGAGCAGGTATGTCGGTGGCAGCGAGGGCCTGCCCTCGACAGCTTCCTCGAGTGCGAAACCCGTTGCGGAGCAGGCGAGCTGGTCGAATCCGCCGCGTGCCGCCCAGGGGCCGTCCGCGCCCCAGCAGTGGTACTCCAGCGTGACGATCCCGGGATTTGCCGCCGCGAGGTCGTGCGCCGCGAAGCCGCGGGCGGCCATCCCGCGGTACGCGTTGACGAAGACGTCCGCCTCGGCGGCAACTTCCCGCAGCCGCGCGGCCTGGCCCGGGTCCCGTGCATCGCAGTAGGCGTTGCGCTTGCCGCCGCCGGTCAACGCGATCATGGCGACCGGGTCGGGCAGATCGGGCCGGCTGACGTGCAGCACGTCCGCCCCGAACGCGGCCAGCAGCTTCGCCGCCACCGGCCCCGCGATCACATGGGTGAGGTCGACCACGCGCAGCCCGTGCAGCGGGGGCCATTGCCGGCCCCGGGGCAGCGAGCGCGGCTCGGCTTCGCCGATCCGGTCGATCCGCACCACCGGGTGCGCCGCGCTGTGCCGGCCGGCGGGCAGGCTGCGCCATTCGTCGGCGCTGCGCACGACAGCCGCCACCCCGCCGGCTGCGCAGACCGCGTCCTCGAGCGCGAACGCGTCCCAGTGCGCGGCGGCCTCGGCGATGCGCTGGGCGGACGGGGGACAGTTCAGCACCCGGCAGACCGCGTCCCGCTGATGCGGGTACGTGGTGATCAGGAAGATCCAGCGGCCGTCCCGGGTGGCGTAGAAGTCGTTGTTGGCCAACGATGCCGGATCGTCGGCGAGCCGGTGCGCGGCCTGGCCGTTGATCGTGGTCAGAAAGCTGGCGCGCAATTGGTCGATGGCGGCGTCGGCGTGTACGGTGACCGGTGCCTTCCCCGCGAGTGCGGCGATCTGCTGGCCGAAGGCGGCGATCGCGGCGGCCGAGGCATCGCCCAGCCGGTGTACCGAAGGCGTCAGGGGATCGCTGCCGACAATCCGGACCGGGCCGACATCCTGCCCGAATGTCTCGGCCAGCGAGGCCGCGATGCTCTCCGAGCCGGCGTGGGCTGCCCTGGTGCTTTGTGTTGCCTGCGAATCGATTGCGTCCATGTCTCCAGCTTGTTCCGGAAGTGCACCGGACCGCCGGGACTTCCGAATATCCGTAAAATGTGGACATGCGGGAGCAGCGTGCCATCATGCGGGCCGACCGGATTCTCGACACGGTCGCGCGCGCCCGGTCGCCGCTGACGCTGACCGAGGTCGCCGCCGCCGTCGGCGCGCCGGTCAGCACCACCCAGGACCTCGTCGACGACCTGTGCCGATGCGGCTACCTGCGCAAAACCGACCGGCGCTACCGGCTGGGGCCGCGGCCGCACGTCCTCGGCGTGCTCGCCGCCCAACCCGGCCCGCCCGGCGGACTCGATCACGACGCGCTGCAGGCGCTCAGCAGCGACGCTCGCGTCCCGATCGGGCTGGCCGCACTCGTCGGAACCCAGCTGCTCTATCTCGACCACGCCGGGCCGCGCGCGCCCCGGCAGCTCCAACGCGTCGCCGACGACCACATCCCGCGTCCCCTGCTGCGCACCGCAGCGGGCCGGTTGCTGCTCGCCTACGCCGACGACGCCGACCGGGAACGCCTGCTGCGGCTGGCGGCGGACACGCCTGGCGCGGCCGCGTTCACTACGGAGCTGCCCGCCATCCGGCGCGAACGCCTCGCACGCAGCGACGGGCTCGCCGATCCCGATATCCGTGCCATCGCCCTCCCCGTCGCCGAACACGGCACAGTGGTCGCGGCCGCAGTACTCACGGCCCGCCGCTATGGACCGGGCAATCGCAGCCCGGCACTCGAGCGGGCAGCGCGACGGGTCGCACAACGACTCGGCGCAACGCCGAACGGCGAAACGCTTTGACATCGGCATTTCCGGACATGCGGCAGCCGTCTCCATGATCGCTCCGCACGGCTGATCCGCAACATGCTCCCTCAGCGGACCACCCACTGTCCTCGGCCCGCCAACCGGACATGCGGCGGCACGCGACACCTGTAACGCCCCGGGTTTGATGGCCGCCTGCGCTCAGCACACCATTGTGCGGGTGGCACCGCGACTTGGCGTACACCTCACGGGCGTTACCCGCGAGCGTTGACCAATTCGATTGTCGATTCCAGCACAGTGAGACTGGTGCCGGCGGGGACCAGGATGAACTCGTCCAGCCCGGCGTCCTCGGCGCCGTCGAGCGCCCGGTTCACCGCATCGGTGGTGAACGTCGGCATCGCCTCGGCGAACGGCCGGGTGGCGGACCCGAAGACGGCCAGGTACTCGGCGGTGAACTCGCGCAGCCGCGGCCCTGGTTCGGGCTCGCCCAGCAAGTAGAAACAGCCGCCGACCAGACGCGGCGGCTCACGGTCGGCCGCACTCCAGGCCTGTCGGGCGGCCTGCGCCGCGGCGGCGATCTCGGCAGGATCGCCGGCCACGCTGAAGCTGGCCACCCCGTCGGCCCACTTCGCCGCACGGGCCATCGCCTTGGGACCGAGCGCGCCCGCGAGAATCGGCGGTCCGCCAGGCTGCACGCACGCGGGGCCGACCGCGTCGGCCTCGGGGAACGGCGGCTCGCCCGCCCACAACGACCGCAAGTCGGCCACACCCTCGTCAAGCCGCACGTGCCTGCGGTCGAACGACGATTCGAGCGAACGGTAGTCGTGCTCCCGGCCGCCGACTCCGACACCGAGGGTGACCCGGCCGCCGGACAGCACGTCCATCGTGGCGACCTGCTTGGCCACCAGCGCTGTCGGGTGCGCCGGCAGCACGGACAGGTTGATGAAGATCCGCAGTCGTTCGGTGAGTGCGGCGGCGGCGGCCATCGTGATCCACATATCCGGGTTGTGGAAAGTCATCCGTTCGCCGCAGGAAATACTGGAGAACGGACCCTGCTCGGCCAGCCGGCACCAGTCCACGGTGGCGGCGCGGTCGTAGCCACGGCACATCGTCGGCAACGCGATCCCAATGTCCATGATCGAACCCTACTCAAGAAGAAGAACGCGTTCCACCTTTCGCGCAGGTCAGCCACAGTGAACTGGTTCGGCTTCTCGTTCGGTGCCTCGATCCAAGGCTAGATGTCGTTTCCCAAGGCCCGTAAGGACTTGTGAGCGGACACGCTTGTGGCCATGTGCGCGACGTCAGTCTTCAGACGGAAGCGACACAGCGGCGTTTGTGCAAGCCCCTTCCTCGCGCGGCCACGGCGAGGACCTTTTTGGACGATTACCCCCCCACCGGCTCGTCCGGGCAGCGGCGCACCGGGAATCACCAACCAAGAAAGCCGCGAGGCCCCCGGCGCAGTCGGCGCGCCGGGGAAAGTGCTGCGGATCCAGCTTCGCGATCTCGGGGTGCGTGAAGCCTCCATGCCGTGAGCCATCACCGCCCTGGTTGGCGTGACCGCCAAGGTCGCGGTCACGCGTTCTGCGCGGTAGCCGCGGCACGATAACTCCTTGGCCCGCGCGTCAACAGCAAGCAGCGAAAGCTGATCCATTGGACATAGCTCGCGGACCAAGTTGCGAGATGGGGCTGCCGTCGTTTCTGCGAGTCAAAACCGGCTGTCCTCCGAGGTGCATTCAGCGCAAGCCGAGCTAACTCGCGACTGTCCGGCGATGGCGGGCCGTGTGGCGAGTGCGACGCTCCGGTCGGACGTGAGCACGGCGGCTGACACCCCCGTGGAGGGCTGTCAACCGCCGTGCTGAAGCGCGCTCCGCGGTCGGCAGTTTGGGTGCGCTGAGGGTACGGTGGACGATGGGCTGTGATCCCCGATTTGGGGGATCTTCCCAAACCCAAGGGATTTTGGTCCCAATGCTCGCCGCTGACCTGTGTTTTCGCAGGTCAGCACACTGCTCGGCCCAGGAGGACTCATAATCCCTTGGCCGTCGGTTCGAGCCCGACCCGGCCCACTCTGCCTCCCTTTATATAGGGTCTGACCTGCGAAAACGCCCTCAAAAATGATCTTGAGGAGCGGTGTCGCGGAAGCGCTGGAAACGAGCACAGCGCTGGTAACCCCAGGGATTGTTCGAGTAAGCCTGTTTTCATGACCGCCGTTGAGGCACCGCTGGAGGTGCTGGAGCCCGATGACATCCGGGAGCTCGTCTCGGACTGGAGAACGCATCTGAGGGCCAAGAACCGCGCCGACTCCACGATCGACGCCTACCTCGACAGCATGGCCATGCTGGTCAACTACCTCGACGACGAAGACATCTCGATGGTGGCTCCTGACATTGGACGCCGGGAGCTGGAGCGGTATTTCGAATATCTCCGCCAACGGCCGAATTTCCGCACCGGGGAGTCGCTGTCGCACAGTTACATCGCCAAGCAGTACCGGCACTTGCAGCAGTTCTGGCGCTGGCTTGATGACGTGGAAGAGATTGTCGAGCTGTCCCCGTTTTGCAAAATGGAGGTGCCGCACGTCCCGGAAAATCCGCCGACGGTCTTGCGCGAAAAAGAGTTGAAAGCGCTGCTTGCCACTACGAAAGGGAAAGGATTTGTCGAACTCCGGGACCGGGCGATCATTCTGGTGCTGGTCGACTGCGGAGTCCGGGTCGGTGAACTGTCGCTGTTGACGGTGGCAAATCCAGCCGAACAGGAACGCGGCAGCTTCGATTTCGACGTCGATGTCGTCCGCGTTCTGGGGAAGGGGCGTCGCGCACGTGACGTGCCCTTCAACCCGGCGACCGCGGAAGCGCTCCGACGCTACTTCCGTGCTTGCGCACGTCACCAGTACGGCAGACGCACCGTCGCGGCCTGGCTCGGCCGCTCCGGCGTGCTGAACGAGTGGGGTATCCGGTCGATGCTGGACCGCCGAGCGGAGCAAGCAGGCATCGGTCCGGTGTTCCCGCACCTCTTCCGGCACACGTGGGCACACCGGTGCAAGCTGGCGGGCATGAGCGACGAGGCGATCATGCGGATCGCTGGTTGGCGCAGCCGCCAGATGCTCGATCGCTACGGGGCCTCCGCGGCGGATGAACGGGCGCAGGAGGCGCACCGGAAGCTGAACCTCGTTGGGACGCTGCTCTAGCGTTCGGCGTCCCCGCCGTCTTGCTGGGCTCGGTGAGTGCGCCCGCGAGCGCGAGAACTGCGGTAGGCCAGCTGCTGGAAATACGCGCGCTTGGCCGCGAGGGCTCGTTTCTGGCGTGTCTCGTCGTCCACGATGCCTTCGGGGTCAACTTGCTTCTCGAAACGGTCCAAGGCTGCTCTCCGCGCTGGTGCGGTCCGGGCCGCTCGATCGATGGTGCGTGACCAGGAGACGTGGGCGGCCACGCTGGCGCGCATCGATCGTTGGATGGGCGTGAGGTCCTGGCCCCCTGCTTTATTGCTTGTCATCCGGTCCTCCAGCCGAGGCATGCGTTGCTAGGGGAGGGGATTTGTCGATATCGACCAGGGCTGCGTTCAAGCGGCCTGGAGTTCCGCTGGGGTGGCGAGCCGGGCGGCTGAAGAGCGCAGGAACGAACGTCGAGGTGGGGCAGGCTTCGTCTGGGACGCGGTAGATCTCTGCGGGGTGGCAGTACGGGCACCGCCGGACGTTGCCGTCTTCGTCCGTGGTGGACCGGGTGGAGACTGGGTCTCCAGGACGCGCGTCGCAGCTGCCACAAGGCGGCGGGACGTAGCTGGCTTCGTCACGGCCGGCGTGCCTCCGGCGCGGATGGTTCAAGGAAGGTTCATGGATGGTTCGGGGGCATTGACCGCCCCTCGCCGCGGCGCTCTTTGCCGCCCGCACGATCGTGTTTTGCCCCCCGCGCTGGTTGCCCATCGGCACTGCTTGCCCCCTGTCGTCAACGACGGAGCCGCCCGTATTGGCGGGTTGGGCGGTCATGGACAGGTCGTAGCCGTTAGATCGGCGGTCGGCGCGTTGGACGTGCGCGGCGACGATGCGCGGGTCGGCCGATCTGATGAGTTCGAGTCGTTCGAGGTGGCGAAGGGCGTATCTGACCGAGCGTTCGGACAGGCGGGTGTATTCGGCCAGGGTGGCCAGTGACGGGAAGGCGTTCCTGCCTTCGGGGTCAGCATGGTTGGCCAGTCCGATGAGGACCACGGCGAGGCTGGACGAGTCGCGCCGGTCCGTGGGTATCTGGGCGTGTTTGAGCGCCCAGTTGATTGCTTCGATGCTCATGGCGTGCCTGCTAGCTGTCGCGTTCGGACGTGGGTCGAGGCCGCGCGAGGGTCAGATGGGTCGGAAGGTTCTGCCGCGCCAGGGAAGACCGAGCGGCGGAGCTTGTGCTCGGAGTGAGGCGGGGACGCGGTCGATTCGGAGGATCGCGGCGGTCCAGGTCATGCCGATGCCAATGCCGATGAGCGCCAGGCGGTCGCCGGGTTGGACGGCATTGCGGGCGAGCAGGTGGGTGAGGCCGACGATCTGGTTGTTGGGGCCGAGGTGTCCCCACTGATCGCCTGCGTGCTGCAGCGTGCGTTCGGCAGTGACGCCGAGTGGGCGCAGGCAGTGGGCGTCGAGCAGCTGTTTTCCGTAGTGGGGCAGGAGAATCCAGGAAAGTTCGTCTGCGGCGAGGTCGGCGTCGGCGAGGGCGTGTTTCATGACCGTGCTGATCCCGTGCGCGTTGCGGGCGTTGATCGAGTCTGTGCCGACGGAGCCTCCATGAGCAGATCAGCAGGAACACCGCTACCTCCTCCATGCGACCTGCGGCGGTTTTGCTGTGCTGGTCACAGAAAACTCCACTGTGGAGGACGTCGACACCGCACTTGCGGGACTCTTGAGGACGGCTTCGCGGGCTGAAACGTCCCCTGGGACGTTTCCAACCGTGCCAGCCCCGGTGGATCCGGGACGAGGCGGTGCCGCATCGGACGGCCAGGCACCGGATTCTCACCGTGCTGGGGTCGGAGAAGCCGAGATCTAGCCGTCCCTCACCGGCGGTGCCCAGCAGGTCCCCTCCGAAACCGAGTTCGTCCATCTCTGCCCGTCCCGCTCGGCCATCACCGGAGCCGGCTGGCAGGAACTGCTGGCGGGTGTCGAGAAGCAGATGGACGTGCTGGTGTTCTCCGGGGTATTTCTGGTGGAACAGTACGACCTGGTACCGATGATCCAGAAGGAGGTCCGGGCTGGCGTTCGTTTCAGGATGCTCGTCGGAGACGAGGAATCGGACGCTGTCCGGCAACGCGCGATCGACGAAGGCACGCCTGGCGGCCTGGAGGGGCGCATACAGCTGATGCGCCGGTATCTGGCCGAGATCGCCGACCTTGACGGTGTCGAAGTTCGTACGCACGGCGCAACTCTGTACAACTCGCTGTACCGTTTCGATGACCAACTTTTGGTGAATCCTCACGTGTTCGGAGCGCTCGCCGGACAGAGCCCTGTCATGCATTTCAAGCGTCACCCGAACGGAACCGCCGACCTCATCGACGGCACTGTGCGCTGGTGGCCGCGCGAGGACGCCCGGCGTTAGCTGTCCACCACGCGAGGAGGTACTCGTCGCGACGGGCCCGCCGCTTAGGCTGCTGCTGCGGGCACCCACCGGATCGGAGTCGACAGGTCTCGCAGTCGTGTGCGCGGCAACTCGGGCTAGCGCAAGAATCCCGTTGCACTGGGCCATCCCTCGGTCGGACCTGCACCGCAGGCTTTCGGACCCGGCGGCAAATCGGCACAGCAGAACAAACGGAGGCGGCCGTCTGGGGCTCGAACCCAGAAGCCGCGGATTAAAAGTTGAGTTTCGGCAAATTCCGAATTGTTTCTCACTGGGTCAGTTGTGCAGGTCGCGCGCGGTTTTTGGGGATGCGCGAATGACCATTGACGACGTTCTGTGTCGGCTCCGGAGCACATTCTTGGCGCATCGCCGCGTCGGGGGCTCTATGTAGCAGGGCAGTCGGAGATATTGCGGAATGTCGCTGGTGCCCTTGTGCCAGGGTTCGGCCCTGGTCGGCTGTGTCGGCGCGGTGTGGGACCCGTCTGCCCGAGCCGCCGCTTGTTCGTAGGGCTGACCGTGTGGCCGGTGCTCATGCGACGCCGCTGCTTCGGCCGCCCTGCCTGCTTCTGATCCCGGCCGCAGTGACTGTCAGAGCGTGCCGAATCGATTACGCGGATGGTCGCCCGTTCTGCCTGGCGTTGTCTGGTTGCCCGACGGTCCTGGTGAACAGTGCACCACCGCCGAGCCGCAGCCGGTGGGTGTTGCCGTAGTGCCGGGGTGACCCCGGTCACGACAGTGAACGGCGACAGAAGGTCTGGGTGCAGAGCGAGGAATTCATGGAACGCGAGAACGCTACGGTCGACGTCATCGTGGTCGGGGCCGGTCTGTCCGGGCTCGTTGCGGCGCGTCGTCTCAGCCAGGCGGGCGTCACGTCCCTTCGAGTGCTCGAAGCTCGTGACCGGGTCGGCGGGCGCACCAAGGTCCACCAGCTCGGGAACGGGCGGTTCGCCGAGGAAGGCGGACAGCTGGTCGGGCCTGAGTACACGAGGCTCATCGCGCTGGGAGAAGAACTCGGCGTGCCGACTTGGCCGCACAACGAGCGCGGCAAAGCGGTGTTCGAGCGCCGCGGTCGCGTGCTCAAGTTCGACGGATCGATGCCGTGGATCGCCGACCCGCTCGGATCGGCGGATTTCGCGCAGTCCCTGGTCCGGCTGGGCCGGCTGTGCAAACGCGCTCCCCGCGCCGACGCGCTGGCGACGCCAGAGGCAGCGAAGCTGGACGCGCTCACCTTCGAGTCCTGGGTCCGGCGCAGCACCAAGACGGCGACAGCGCGCACGCTCTGGGCGATCATCGGCGCGTTGACGCTGGGATCGCGTCCGGGCGACCTGTCCTTGCTGTTCGTCGTCCGTCACTTGAACCTGATCGGCGGGGTGGAGACGCTTCTCGCGTCGCTGTCCGGCGGCGCGGAGCGTTCGTTCGCCGGCGGGTCGGCCGAGCTGAGCCACCGGATGGCCGCGGACCTCGGCGACCGGGTCGCCTTGGGTTCCCCGATCCTGGCGATCCGCCAGTACGACGACGGGGTCGAGGTCGACACGCCGGCCGGCACCCATCGCGCACGCCGTGTAGTCCTCGCGATGAGCCCTCCGGACCGGGCCGGTATCCAGATCGATCCGCAGCTGCCGCTTCCCCAGCGGACCATCGGCGAGCGGATGTCGATGGCGCACGCCTACAAGGTCCATGTGACCTATCCGGAACCGTTCTGGCGTCGTCAGGGACTGAGCGGCGCGAGCATGAGCGACGCCGGACCGTTGATGCTGACCTGGGACGACACTCCTCCGGAGGAACGGCAGGGCGCACTCGTCGGCTTCGCGCGCGCCGATGGCGGGATCAGCGCGGATCTGCCCGATCCCATGCCCGGCGACCCCGAGCAGCGTCGCGAGGCAGTCCTCGCCGGCCTGGCCCGTGCTTTCGGCGACCAGGCGCTGCGCCCCGACGAGTACCACGAGATGAACTGGACCGAGGAGCGCTGGACGTCCGGCTGCATCCCGATCTGGTCGCCCGGGCTGCTCACCGCCTGCGGGCCGGGCTACGCCGCACCGGCCGGGCGGTTGCACTTCGCCGGTTCGGAGGCGTCTCCGGCGTGGCCCGGCTCGATGGAGGGCGCGGTCGTCGCCGGGGAAAGGGCGGCGGCTGACATCGCTGCCCTGATCGACGCGGAGGGAGCCGATCGGCAGGCCTCCGGGAAGCAGCCAGGCGGTGCGCAGCCTCGCCAACCACGCGAGAACGCGGCCCGCTCGCACCGCCGAGCGCAGGAAGTGCGTGCGGCTCGGTCCGACAACTGACTACGGGAGAAACGGATGACAGACCTCAACGATGCGGTCGGAACGCCGGCGAGAATCGGCACCGGAAGGGAGCCGGCCCGCTGGTTGCTCATTGCCGTGGCGGGATTCCTCGGGACCGTGACGAATGCGATCGCGTTCATGCTGCCGCCCTTGCTGCCGGACATGCAGGCGCAGTATCACCTCAGCGTCGCGTCCGGGGCCTGGGTTTTCACCGCGATGACGCTGGCCTCCGGCGCGGGTTTCGTGCTGATCCCGCGCCTGTCGGATTTGCGCGGGGACCGCACGACGGCGCTGGCTTCGGGTGTCGTGATGACTGTCGGCGCGCTGGTCGCCGCGGTCGGCCATGCCTACCCGGCGTTGGTCGCCGGGGCAGCGCTGATGGGCTTGGGCAGCGGTTCGATGCTGCTCCCGCTCGTTTTCCTGCGGCGGCTGCTGCCGGGGAGCGCGATCGGCGTCGCGGTGCGCGTGTCCATCATCGCGAGCGGAATCGGCGTGGTCCTGGGTTTGACCGGCGGCGGAGTGCTGGTCAAGTACTTCTCCGTCGACACGTTCTTCTACGCGATGGCGGCGGTGCTGGCGCTGACGACTGTTGCGCTCGTGGCTGTCCTCCCGGCGGAACGGGCGACGTCCCGCGGCCGCATGGGGGTGCTCGGAACCGCGTGGATGATCGGGTGGCTCGGCCTGGTTCTCCTCGCCCTCTCGCAGGGCACGGTCTGGACCGGGAGCCTGCCCTACATTCTGCTGGCGGCGGGCGTCGTCGCCGGTGTGGTCTGGGCAGTGGCGGAACGCCGGTCCTCGACGTCGGTCTTCGACGTCAGCCTGCTGAAGAAGCCTTACGTTTCCGCCTCGTGCCTGGCGGTCGGGCTTTTCGGCGCGACGGACGGCGCGTTGCTGCTGCTGGTGACCTACTACACGCAAACCCCGGCCGCGGCGGGATACGGGCTCGGATACGACGCGTTGAAATCGAGCCTGTTGATGTTGCCGTTCGCGTTGTCGATGTTCGCCAGCGGGGCCGCTGCCGAGAAGTTCGTCGCGAAGGGACGGCCCGGAGTGGTTCTCGTGTTCGGCGGTCTCGTGTCGGCGGCGGGTTTCCTGTGGCTCGCTGTGGCGCACGGACAGCCGTGGCACTACCTCGTCGGCTCCGCGATCATCGGGCTCGGCAGCCGGGCCGGATACAGCGGCGGGTTCGCGGTCCCGCAGTACGCCGTCCCGGAGGACAAGGCGGGAATGGCCTCGGGCATGGGAGGCACCGCGATGGCCATCGGGTTCGCATTCGGTTCGGCGGTGATCTCCGCCGTGCTCGGTTCCGGCACCGACGCCGCGACCGGTTTGCCGAAGGAATCCCTCTACACCACCGGCTATGTGGCAGCCGTCGGGATGTCGCTGGCGGTTCTTCTTGCCACGGGCATGTCGCGGCTGCGCCATCCGCGCGGGATCGAGATGCGCCCCGCGGCGGCCTGAACGCCGTGACAGTGTTCGAAGGAGGTGCACCTCGGCCCGGCCGAGGTGCACCTCCTTGCTTACCTGGCGGCGATTTCCTCGACGACGACCTCGACGACGTCGGCAGGGCGTTCGTTTCCGGGTACCTGGCGCGCGTGCTGAGCCAGGTCTGCGAAGAACGTGCGCGCGTCGAGGACCTCCGGCCCGTGGACGCCCGGTCGGCCGCACTGGCCTCGCGCTGTCATGAGCGTCGCCACGGCCAGCGGGATGCCGGTCATCGTGCCCATGCTGTCGTCGGGGACGACGAGGGGGCGGGCGCCGACGCGGATTCGCTTGCCGTCCTTCGTTCCCTCCGCGACGGCGAAGAGCACCGGCAGCGACGGCGCGGGACCCGCGGCGGAGCCCATCGTGCCCGGCTCGAGAACCAGGGCTCGGCTCGCTGCCGCCACGTCGAGTTCGCCGGAGCGGACCCGGTTCGCCGTGCGGATCACCGCCTCCATCAACCGCGGCCTGGACGTCATGAGATTCAGGGATTCCCTTACGCCGCTTCGGGAGCGGGGGAGTGTCAGTGGTTCGGGATGGCCGCACACCCAGACCGTCGCTTCGCCCCGTCCCGGATAGCTGAGCGTGCGCTCCTCGAGCGGCTGGGTGTCGGCGAGACCGCCGTCGCGCCACGCCTTGATCGTCGCGGTGCAGTTGTGCAACCAGTGTTCGACCGCCGCGGACGACCGCACACTGTCGTCGACCTCGGCGCGCTGGAAACCCGATGCACGCCAAGAGGTGTAGACGGTTTCCACCGCGTCGCACTCGTTCATCGCCAGCACGCCGAGCAGGTTGCTGATGCCGGGACTCGCGCCGATCCCGATCACCGCGGTGACGCCGGCTTCCCGCGCGGCGGCATCGAGACCGAGCATCTCGAGGGTCGGCTCGAAGTCGTCGCAGATGTCGAGGTAGTGCGTTCCGGCGGCGATCGCGGCGCGCAGGACGAGCGGGCCGAACCGGTAGAACGGCCCCGTCGTGTTGAGCACGATGTCGATGCCGGACAGCGCGCCGGCGAGCGCGGCCGCGTCGGAGATGTCCAGCGCGAGCGGCTTCGCCCGCGGGCCGAGCACGTCCGCGAGTGCGGTGGCAGCCGCCTCGTTCCGGTCGGCGACAAGTACTTCGGCGATCTCCTCGGCGCCGGCCAGGACACGACAGGCGTGCGCGCCCATCTCGCCCGCGCCGCCCGTGACGAGGACACGTTTTCCAGTGCGGCGTTCAGCAGTCATAGTGATGTTCAACCTCCTGTTTGGACAGCGGGAATCCGGTGCTCATGCGGTGATGTCCGCGCTGAGGGCGTCGCGTTCGCCCGCGGTGAGCGGCCGCGGACGGCGCGTCTCGAGGTCCCAGGCCACGAGCGTCGCATCGGAGCGGTTGCACACGGCGCCTTCGGCATCGCACAGCAGTTCCGCGAGATCGAAGCTCGAACGGCCCACCCGTACCGGCCGGAGCGCGACCTTGAGCGGGCCGTCCGCTTCGAGGACCTCCTTGAGGTACTGCATCCGTTGCGCGGCAACCACATAGGCCGGTGCGGGGGTCCGCCACCGGTCGCGCAGGTAGTCCACCCGCGCCTGCTCGAACGCCTTCGGGTAGACAGCCGCGGTCAGGTGTCCGAGGTAGTCGAAGTCGGACGACCACGGGTGCACTGTCGTCGTCCAGGTCATGGCGGGCTCCCGGTCATCGCGACCTCCACGGGGGTTGACAGCGGATGGACGAGAACTGTTCTATATCAAACGTCTGAAATAATAAACCCCGAGGACCGAAGGGATCTCTTCGTGAACGACGTCAGCAGGTCCAGGTCCGGCCCGCGGGCGGCCGGTCGCGTGAGCCCCGTGGACGACCTGCTGTGTGCGGTCGCCCGGGACGCGGGCCGTCCGCTGCTCCGCACGCGCGGCCAGGTTCTCTCCACCGGGGAGCTGGCGGAGCGGGCGCGTCGCGTGGCGGCGGCGCTGCGCGGCCGCGGGGTGTCCGCAGGGGACCGCGTCGCGCTGGTGAGCGGAAATTCGATCGACCGGGTCGGGTGGATGTTCGGCATCTGGTGGCTCGGCGCGGTCGAGGTGTCGGTCAACGTCGAACTCCGCGGCCCGATGCTGGCGCACGTCCTGGCCGACTCGGATCCATGCCTGATCGCCTGCCAGGACGAATGCCTGGGGCCGGTGCGCGAGGCGGCGTCCGGCGACGTCCTGCCGATGAGCGAGCTGACCGCGGATCCGGTCGGCCCGGCTGAGCGGGACGAACTCGATGCGGCGCAACGAAGTTTCGGCCCCGGCGACCTCGCGACCATCCTTTACACGTCGGGAACGACGGGACCGGCCAAGGGCGTGATGCTGCCGCGTGCGTATTTCTCGAATCTCGCCGAGGTCTGGATCGACCGGCTCGGCCTGAGCGCCGACGACATCGGGTACTTCCCGCTGCCGTTCTTTCACGT
This sequence comes from Amycolatopsis silviterrae, assembly GCF_042684085.1. Taxonomy (NCBI): domain Bacteria; kingdom Bacillati; phylum Actinomycetota; class Actinomycetes; order Pseudonocardiales; family Pseudonocardiaceae; genus Amycolatopsis; species Amycolatopsis silviterrae. Next base: position 167,853 of record NZ_JBHUKS010000033.1, on the reverse strand, counting down.
CGACGCGCACGTCAAGCTCGTCGCGTGCCTGCAGTCGGGCAGCTCGATGGCTTTCCGCGAACGGTTCTCCGCCAGCGAGTATTTCGCGGACGTCCGCCGGTTCGGGGCGACCTGGGCGTCCGGGGTGGGAGCGATGCTGTCGATCCTGGCCCAGGGCGAGCTGCCGGAGCCGGGCTCGCATCGGCTGACCCGGATGATCGGGGCTCCGATTCCGCGGATCGCCTACGAGACGTTCGAGGACCGGCTCGGCATCCCCGTCCTGACCCTGTTCGGCCAGACCGAATGCGACGGCATCGCGATGGACAGTGTCGAGCAGCGCCGCCGCGGCGCGGCGGGACATCCGCACGACGCGATCGAGGTGCGGGTGGTGGACGAGAACGACCGCCCGCTGCCCGCGGGCGAAACAGGCGAGATCGTCTACCGCCCGCGCCGTCCGCACCTCACGGCCCTCGGCTACTGGCGCCGACCCGAGGCGACGGTCGAGGTCTGGCGCAATCTGTGGTTCCACACCGGTGATTCCGGCCATCTCGACGGCGACGGCTTCCTCTGCTTCGACGGCCGGAGGACGGACAGCTTCCGCCGTCGCGGCGAGAACATCTCGGTCTGGGAGCTGGAGCACAGCCTGAACACGGCTGACGGAGTCCGGGAGTGCGTCGCCATCGCGGTGCGCGACGAGCACGGCGGCGAGGATGAGATCAAAGTCTTCGTGGTCCCGGACGGCGACGGCCTGGTGCCCGGCGAGTTCGTGGCGCACTGCCGCAAGGTGCTTCCCCGGTTCGCGATGCCGAGATACCTGACGGTCACCGACGGCTCCGAGTTCGTGCGCAGCGCCGGGACCGGCGTGGTCCAGAAACATCTGCTCTCCCGCGACATCACGTCGCCCGACGTCATGGAGGTGCCGCGATGAGCACACCCGGCGGATTCAGCTGGGCGGACGCCCTGGACGCATTCGAGGTCCGCCGCGCGCAGGCCCGCAAGCTCGGCGGCGAACGGCGGGTCGCCCGGCAGAAGGACCAGGGCCGGTACACGATCCGCGAACGCATCGCCGCGATCTCCGAGAGCTTCAGCGAGATCGGCGAATTCGCGGTCTTCGAGGAGCGCGACGCACTCGGCAACCGGCTCGGCACGCTGCCGTCGAGCTACGTGTGCGGACTGGCCAAAGTGGACGGTCGGCCGGTCGCGCTCGGCGGGGAGGACTTCACCGTGCGCGCGGGCGCCCCGCAGAGTTACCTCGACCGGATGAAGGGCGGGATGGGCGGCTTCGTCGAGGATCTCGCCCACGAGTACAAGATCCCGCTCCTGATGTTCGTGGAGGGCATCGGCGGGGACGTCGCGGCCCAGGAGGACAAAGGGCACACCTATCTCACCAGTTCCGTGAGCTGGACGCGTTCCTTCGAGCTTCTCGGCGAGGTCCCGGTCCTCACGATGGTGAGCGGCGCCGCGGTCGGCGGCAGCGCGGCGCGGGCGGTGGCCAGCCACTTTTCGGTGATGACCAAGGATTCCGTGCTCTTCGCCGGCGGCCCGCCGCTCGTGCGGCGCGCGCTGGGCATCGACATCGACAAGCACGAGCTGGGCGGCGGTCCCGTCGCGACCGCGAGCGGCGCGGTCGACAACCTGGCGCGGGACGAGGACGACGCGATCGCCCAGCTGCGGGCGGTGCTGAGCTATCTGCCGCAGAATGTCTGGCAGCTCCCGGAACGCACGTCCTGCGACGATCCGGTCGACCGCCGCGCATCGGAACTGCTCGAGATCATCCCGGAGAACCGGCGGCAGGCTTATCGCGCGGCCAAGGTGATCAAGGCCGTCGTCGACCGGGACTCGTTCTTCGAGATCGGCCCCCGATGGGGCAAGAGCCTCGTCACCGGTCTCGCCCGGATCGACGGAATGCCGATCGGAGTACTGGCGAGCAATCCGCAGCACCTCGGCGGCGCGATGGACGCCGCCGCGGCGGAGAAACAGGTGCGGCTGATGAATCTCTGCACCACCTTCCACCTCCCGGTCCTCTACTTCGTCGACGTCCCCGGCTTCATGGTCGGTCCGCAGGCGGAGCGGGCGAACGTCATGCGCTGGGGAGTGCGCGCGATCCAGTCGGTGGTCGAAGCGACCGTCCCCATCGTCACCGTGCAAGTGCGCAAGGCGTACGGCCTCGCCGTTTCCGCGACCTCGAACCCGGACCGGCTCGGGCTGCGCCTGGCGTGGCCGAGCGGTGAATGGGGCGACCTTCCGATCGAAGGCGGAGTGGAAGCCGCGTACCGGCGCGAAATCGAGGCGTCGGACGACCCCGCCGCGATGCGGGCACAGATCGAGGACCGCATGCGCTCGCTCGTCGATCCGTGGCGGACCGTCGAAGCGTTCGGCGTGGAGCACATGATCGACCCGCGCGAGACCCGTGAGGTCGTGGCGTCGTTCCTCGATGCCAGCCAAGGCGCGCTCGCCGTGCAGACAAGGAAGAAACCATGAACGAAATCGTCGCCGACTGTGCGGCTTCAGTGTGGAAAATCGTTGTGACGACCGGTGATCAGGTCCGCGAGGGGGACGTGCTGCTCGTTCTCGAGTCGATGAAGATGGAGATCCCGGTCGAGGCCGAGGACGACGGCGTGGTGGCCAAGATCCACGTCGCCGAAGGAGCCGTCGTCTCCGACGGCGACGTGCTCGTGACGCTGGAGGACTGATTCGTGTTCGGCAAAGTCCTCGTCGCGAACCGGGGAGAGATCGCGGTACGCGTCATGAAAACGTTGCGGCGAATGGGAATCGCCAGCGTCGCCGTCCATTCCGACGTCGACGCGGGCAGCCTGCACGTCCGGACGGCCGACGAAAGCGTGCTGATCGGACCCGCCCCGGTGGCCGAGAGCTATCTGCGGATCGACCGCATCGTCGAGGCCGCGCTGTCCACCGGCGCCGAGGCGATCCATCCCGGCTACGGCTTGCTGTCGGAGAACCCGGAGTTCGCTCGTGCCTGCGCGGCGGCCGGGCTGGTCTTCATCGGCCCGAGCCCGGAGTCGATGGAGATGATGTCGTCGAAAATCCGGGCCAGGGAAACCGTTTCGGAGGCCGGCGTCCCGGTCGTTCCCGGGTGCACCGAACCGGTTCACCCCGGACCGAAAGCGTTCGCGACGGCGGCGGCGATCGGCTACCCCGTCGCCGCCAAGGCCGCGAGCGGCGGTGGCGGGAAGGGGTTCCGGGTGGCCAACGGCCCCGGCGAACTCGCCGCCGCGGTCGAGGGCGCGGCAGGGGAGGGCGAGCGCTTCTTCGGCGACGCCACGGTCTACCTGGAGCGCTATCTCGAAGACCCGCGCCATGTCGAGGTGCAGATCATCGGCGACACGCACGGCAACATGGTCCACCTGTTCGAACGGGACTGTTCGGTCCAGCGGCGGCACCAGAAACTCGTCGAGGAAGCACCCTGCCCGCTGCTGACCGACGCTCAGCGCACCCGGCTGGGCGAGATCGCGGTGCGGGCGGCGCGAGCGGCGGACTACTTCTCGCTCGGCACCGTCGAAGGACTGCTCGCCGGCGACGACTTCTACTTCCTCGAAATGAACACCCGCGTCCAGGTCGAGCACCCGGTCACCGAACTCGTCACCGGCCTCGACCTGGTCGAGGAGCAGATCCGCGTCGCCGCGGGCGAACCGCTCGGCTTCGCCCAGCCCGGCGTGCGGATCACCGGCCACGCGATCGAATGCCGGATCAACGCCGAATCGGCCGCCAAAGGGTTCCGGCCGGGCCCCGGCCGGATCGAGCGGTTCGCCGCACCGTCGGGAGACCAAGTGCGGGTCGACACCGGCGTGGCCGAGGGGGACGCCGTGCCGCCCTACTACGACCCGCTGATCGCCAAGGTGATCACCTGGGGCGAGGACCGCGCCGCCGCCGCGGCGGCGATGCGCAAGGCCCTCGACGAGACCGTCGTCGAGGGCATTCCGACGCTGCTCCCGTTCCATCGCGCGTTGCTGGCGAGCGAGGAGTGGGAGCGGGCGGGCACGTGCCGCGATCTGGTCGCGGACCGGGCGTGGCTGAAGTCCACCGACGACTGGGCGGACCGGCGCGAATGACGGGTGCAATGTGCACCCCCGTGCGGTCGCGGACACCCCAGATGTGTGTGGCGCGCGCCGACGGCCATGTCGAACCATGGGCACCGCGCCGGGCGAGCGGTCCGGCGGACGGAGTTCGGGAGTGCACCCATGACAGGCAACGGAGCCTTCGCCGCCGCCGGACCGCGGCGGCCGGCCGGTCCGGGTTCAGCGCCGCGCCGAGCCCGCGGCGCTCATCGCGAGCGCCGACTCGACCCAGTCCCGGACCGGGGGAGCGACGGTGCGATCGCCGCCGTTCCACAGGTTCGAGCCGAGCACCTCGTAACTGGCGTAGCCGTCGATGACCGCCACGAGGTGGTCGCCGATCTCCCGGGCCCGGGACGTCGGCAGGCCGCGCGAATCCAGCGCCGCGCGCACGTGGTCCTCGACCGTCGAACGCCACGAGGTGAGGTAGTTGAGCATGTCTTCGCCGAGCTTGTCCGGGGAGCTGGCCGCTTCGGCGTAGAAGAACAGCGTGATCCGGGCGAAAGCCACCGACGGCCCGTCGAGCGGCAGGTGCGCGGTGAGGATGCGGACCAGTCGCTCGGCCGGCTCCAGACCGGTCTCCTCGGCAATGGCCGCCAGCCGCTGTCCGGAGAGCCAGAACGTGTGCCGGAAGGCCAGCCGCAGCAGGTCGTCCCGGCCGCCGACGTAGTGGTTCAGCACGCCGGTTGACCAGCCGCTGCGGTCCGCGACATCGCGCAGGGTGACGGCGCCGACGCCGTCCTCGGCGACGATCGCCAGCACGGCGTCGGCGATCTCGGCACGCCGCTGGCGGTGGTCGACGATCTTCGGCATGCCCGTATTTAAACACAACCGTCTGACTTAAATACCGAGCAAGAGGGAGCGCGCCCATGACCGTGCCTGGCCCGTCTTCGCGAGACGGCGACGTCGACGCGCTGATCATCGGCGCGGGGCCGTCCGGAGCCACCGCCGCGCGGCTGCTGGCCGAGAGCGGGTTCCGCGTGACTGTCCTGGAACAGGGCGGCTGGCCTGCCGCCGCCGACTATCCCAGCGACAAGCCCGAACGCGATCTGCTGGTCGCCGGTCCGTGGAATCCGAACCCCAACCACCGCGGCCGGCCGAGCGACTATCCGGTCAACGACTCCGATTCGGACGTGCATCCGCTCATGTTCAACGGGGTCGGCGGCAGCAGCGTCCTGTTCTGGGCGGAGTGGCCGCGGATGATCCCGTCCGACTTCCGGGTGCGCACCCTCGACGGCGTCGCCGACGACTGGCCGCTCACGTATGAGGAACTGGAGCCGTATTACGACGCTGTCGACGAGATGATCGGCGTCTCCGGGCTGGGCGGCAACATCGCCTATCCGCCCGGTTACGTGCCTCCCCAGCCGCCGCTGCCCATCGGCCGCATCGGCCGGATCGCGGCCGAGGGCATGAACAAGCTGGGCATCGGCTGGTGGCCGGGCACGTCGGCGATCCTGTCGAAGGGCGTCGGTTCCCGCGGGCCGTGCGCCCGCTGGGGGACCTGCGGCAGCGGCTGTCCCGAGGGGGCGAAGGCGTCCTTCGACGTCGCGATGTGGCCCGGCGCGCTGGCGGCAGGAGTCAACCTGGTGACCGGGGCGCGGGTCCGCGAGATCACCGTCTCCGGTCAGGGCCTCGCGACCGGTGCCACGTGGATCGACCGCGCGGGAATCGAACAGCACACGGCCGCGCCGGTGGTGATCTTGTGCGCCAACGGGATCGGCACCCCTCGGCTGCTGCAGCTGTCCACGTCGCCGTTGTTCCCCGACGGGCTCGCGAATTCCTCCGGCTACGTGGGGCGCAACCTGATGATGCACCCGGTGGCGACCGTGCTGGGCGAGTACGAGAAGGACGTCGAGCCCTGGCTCGGGCCGGAGAGCCATCCGATCTGGTCGATGCACTTCGCGGAGACCGATGCCAGCCGGGGCTTCCGCCGCGGGGCCAAGTGGACGGCTGTCGTGCTCCAGGGCCCGGTGGGGCTGCTCCAGCGGTTCGCGGAGCTGCCGCTCGCCGAGCGCAGCGGCACGGCCGGGCATGAACTCGTCGAGCGGCTCTACGGCCGGGCGTTCGAGATTTCGGCGTCCATCGAGGATCTGCCCGCCTTCGACAACCGGGTCGTCCTCGACGCGGACCTCGTCGACAGCGACGGCATTCCGGCGCCGAAGATCCGCTACACGATGTCAGACGAGAGCAAACGCGCGCTCGACTGGCATCTGGACCGGATCACCGAGGTCCACGAAGCGGCCGGGGCCGTCTCCGCCAAACGCGTGGACTTCGGGGGCGAGACCGGCTGGCACCTGCTCGGCACCGCCCGGTGCGGCACCGATCCGGCGACCTCGGTGGTCGACGGATACGGGCGGTCGCACGACGTCCCCAACCTTTACGTCTTCGACGGCAGCGTTTTCGTCACGTCGTCCTCGGTCAATCCGACGCCGACGATCACCGCCTTCGCGCTGCGCGCTGCCGAGCACCTCGTCGAAACCGCCGCCGGCCAAAGGATTCCGCTGTGATCGATTTCCCCGACGACCGAGCCCGCGCCGGCGCTGCGCGCCTCGCCGACCTGTGGTTTCCCGGCACCGGACGGTCGCCCCGGCTGACCGCCCTGCCCGGCTACGCCGCTCTCGTACACCGCGCGCTCCAGGCCAATCCCGACCTCGCAGCAGCCTTCATCCAAGCCGCCGAGCTGGCCGCCGCGGCCGGCGAACTCTCGGCCGAGACAGTCGCGGACTGGCCGGCCGAACTCGCCGAAGCGGCCTTCTACTTCCTGGCCAGCACCTACTACATGGCGCCCGAGGCACGCCGCGCGGTCGGCTATCCCGGCCAGGTCCGCAGGCCCTCGGCCGAGGCCACGCCCGACCAGTTGCTCGACGACGACCTGCTCGCCCCCGTGCTCGCGCTCGGCCCGACCTACCTCCCCACCCCGACCGAAGGATCCTGAGATGACCCCCGAGAAGATCCTGGCCGACGCGCAGCGGCGCATCGACGATCTGGCTCCGGCCCTGTACATCGGCGGCGGCTTCGTCCCGAGCGCGAGCGCCGAGACGATCGAGGTGACCAATCCCGGCACCGGCACGCGGCTGGGGGTCGCGGCGAACGGCACCGCGGCCGACGTCGACGCCGCGGTGTCGGCAGCGCGCACCGCACTGCCTGCGTGGGCGCGGACGACGCCCGGAGCCCGCGCCGAGGCGCTGTTCCGCTTCGCGGACGTCGTCGACGAACACGCCGAACTGCTTGCCGCGCTCGAAGCGCTCAACGTCGGCAAGTCCTATGCGTACGCGACCTACGAGATTCCCCTGATCTCCGACTGCTTTCGCTTCATGGCCGGAGCCGCGCGAACCGCTCAGGCCCCGGCGCCCGGCCAGTACGTCGCGGGCCAACTGTCCTATATCCGGCGCGAACCCGTCGGCGTGATCGGCGCGATCACGCCGTGGAACTTCCCGTTGCTCATGGCGGCCTGGAAGATAGCGCCGGCGCTGGCGGCGGGGAACACGATGGTGCTCAAGCCGTCCGTGCTCACCCCGCTCAGCACCCTCGTCCTGGCCGGCCTCGCCACCGGGGTCCTGCCGGACGGCGTGCTCAATGTCGTGACCGGCGCCGGCGCGACTGTCGGCCGTGCGATGAGCCACCACGACGGCATCGACATGATGGCGCTGACCGGCGGCGTCGGTTCGGGCCGGCAGGTCGCGGCGGGCGCCGCGACCACGGTCAAGCGGGTCCATCTCGAACTCGGCGGCAAAGCGCCCGTGGTGGTGTTCCCGGACGCCGACCTCGACCTCCTCGTGCAGACGCTGATCGCCGTCGGCTACGGCAACGCCGGCCAGGACTGCGGCGCGGCGACGAGGGTGATCTGCCACGAGGACGTTCGGGACCGGCTCCTGGAAGCGCTCACCGCGGCCGCCCGGCAGCTGCGCAGCGGGAACGCCGCGGCAGGCGAGGAGTTCGAACTCGGGCCGTTGATCAGCGGGGCCCATCGCTCCCGCGTCGCGGCGATGGTGGACCGGGCGCGTCAGGACGGCGCCAGGGTCGTCCTCGGCGGCGAAATGCCCGGAGGCCCCGGCTTCTTCTACCCGGCGACGATCCTCGCCGACGTCGCTCCCGGGACGGAGATGGCGCGCGAGGAGGTGTTCGGCCCGGTGATCTCGGTGGAGACGTTCGCCGCCGAAGCGGAGGCGCTGAGCAAGGCGAACGACGTCGAATACGGTCTCGCGGCATCGGTGTGGACCCGCGACCAGGCCCGCGCGCTCCGGTTCACCGAGGAACTGGCGTTCGGCTCGGTCTGGGTCAACTCGCACCTCAGCTTCGCCAGCGAAATGCCGTGGAACGGATTCGGGAAATCGGGCTACGGCCGCGACAACTCCGCCTACGCCCTCGACGACTACACGCGCACCAAGCACGTGATGCTCCCGATCGGAACGCCGGGCGGCTCCTGACCGCCGGGCCCGGTGCACTCTGCACCAGGCCCGTCCCCACGACGCCACTGATGTGCGTGGCATCGGCCGTATCCCTTGGCGCAGCATGACTTCCTGGCCGGACGACCGGCCTGAGCAGATCGAGACGAGGAGTCACCATGGCCGGCAACGACGCCCGCCCCGAGGCCGCCGACATCGTCATCATCGGAGCAGGGGTCTCCGGCGTGGGATCGGCGTGCTACCTCAGGGACGCCTTTCCCGGCAAGAAAATCGTCGTGCTCGAAGGGCGCGGCCGGATCGGCGGCACGTGGGACCTCTTCCGGTATCCCGGCGTCCGTTCCGACTCCGAACTCCACACCTACGGCTACCAGTTCAAACCGTGGAGCCACGAGCACGCGATCGCGGACGGGCACCTGATCCGCGAGTACCTCGAAGAAACCGCCGCCGAGCACGGTGTCGACGACCTGATCCGCTACCACCACCAGGTCGTGTCGGCCGACTGGTCCAGCGCCGAGGGCGCCTGGACGTTGCGGGTCCGGGTCGCGGTCCCCGGCCAGAAGCCGAAAACTGTGCCGCTGAAGACCAAATGGGTCTACGGTGCCACCGGCTACTACCGGTACGACGAGGGTTTCACGCCCGGCTTCGAAGGTCGCGAAGACTTCGAGGGCGACATCCTGCACCCGCAGTTCTGGCCCGAGGACTACGACTACGCGGACAAGAAAGTCGTCGTGATCGGCAGCGGCGCGACCGCCGTCACCATGGTTCCCGCGATGACGACCGGCCCCCGCGCGGCCGAACACGTCACGATGCTGCAGCGGACCCCCACTTACATCATGACGCTGCCGCGCATCGACAAGATCTCCCAGGCGCTGTACCGAATTCTTGGGCTGCGGCGCGGATACGCGGCCACCCGGTTCAAGAACGTGTGGCGGGACTTCTTCTTCGTCGGGTACCTGCTCAAGTTCCCGAACTCCGGGCGGAAACTGATGCGCAACCTGACCAAGAAGGCATTGCCGAAGGGCTACGCCGTCGACACGCACTTCAACCCGCCGTACAAACCCTGGGAACAGCGCCTGTGCATGACTCCCGACGGAGACTTCTTCAAGGCGATCTCCGCGGGCAAGGCGTCCGTCGCGACGGACACGATCGAACGCTTCACCAAATCCGGCGTCCTGCTTGCCTCGGGAGAGGAGATCCCCGCGGACGTGATCGTCACCGCCACCGGGCTCAACATGCGCATGTTCGGCGGGATCCCGCAGACGGTCGACGGGCGGAAACTGGACGTCGGTTCCTGCGTGACCTATCGCGGCATGCTGTTGTCCGGCCTGCCGAACTGGTCTTTCGCCTTCGGGTACACGAAATACTCGTCGTGGACGCTCAAGGTCGGCCTGACCGCGCAGTACGTCATCCGGCTGATCCGGCACCTGGACGCGCACGGCTACACCAAAGCCATGCCGGTGGCCGAGCCCGGAATGGCCACCGAACCGCTGCTCGACCTGAACGCGGGCTACGTGACCCGCAACGCGGACAGCATGCCCAAGCAGGGCACCAGGCTGCCGTGGCGGATGCTCACGTCGTACCAGGCCGACAAACGACTGCTCAACGGCCCGCTCTACGACGAGAACCTGAAGTTCAGCTCCGCCAGCGACCAGCAGGCGGCCCGTGCCGCCTCCTCGAGCAAGGAGCAGGTGCGATGAACACCGCGACCACCACCCGGATCTCGGCCGGGGACTGGGTACAGCGACAGCTCGGGATCGGTATGGGCAAACTCCCCCCGTCGCTGGTGAAGCGACTGGTCAAGGTGCCCGTGAACGCGGACGGCGAGCAGATGGCCCCCGAGATCGCGATGCTCATGGCCGTCGTCGCGAAAGCCCCCGATTTCAGCGACCTCACCCCCGTCGAGGCGCGCGCCGCCGAACTGAAGGACGCGGCGATCTACGGCGAGCGCCCGCACCCGATGAACGTCGTGGAGGAATTTCAGCTGCGCGGCGGCCTCGCCGCGACCCGGTACCGCGCACGCGCCTCCTCCGCGGGGCTCATCGTGTTCTTCCACGGCGGCGGGTTCGTGCTGGGCAGCCGGGCGGTTTACGACGGCCCGGTGCGCTTGATCGCCCATTACACGGGTATGGACGTCCTGTCCGTCGAATACCGCCTCGCGCCGGAAAACCCTTATCCCGCACCGCACAACGACGCGATGGCAGCCTGGGAGTTCGCCGTCGCGCACGCCGCCGAGTGGGGCGTTCCGGACGGCCGCATCGTCGTCGCGGGCGACAGCGCGGGAGGGAACCTCGCGGCGGTTCTTGCTCAGAAGCTGCGCGATTCCCGGGTGAAGCCGGCACTGCAGGTGCTGATGTATCCCGTTACCGACCTGGCCGGCTCCCGGCCCTCGAACCGCGAGTTCGCCGACTCGCCCGCGCTGACCGCCAAGCAGATCGCGTGGTTCACCGATCACTACCTGCCGCCGTCGGTCGAACGCGCCGACCCTCGTGTGTCGCCGCTGTTCGCCGAAGACTTGACCGGACTGCCGCCCGCTCTGGTGACTGTCGCCGGTTTCGATCCGCTGCGCGACGACGGCCTCGCGTTCGCCGCCAAACTGACCGAGAGCGGCGTCCCGACGCAGCTGGTCAGGGAACCGGGCCTGGTGCACGGCTACCTCTCCTACACCGCGCTCAGCGCGACCAGCCGGGACGCGGTCAGGCGCGTCGCGTCCGCCATCACGTCGGCCATGGCCTGAACGCACCCCGATGAACCCCGGGCCGGGCGCCGGGACCGCACCCGCCGCCCGGCCCGGACACCACGCCGCCGACTGGAGCCGCCATGCTGAACCTTTCCGTCCTCCTGGAGGACTCCGCTCGTAACCATCCCGACAGAACCGCGCTGGTGCTGGACGAGAAGCGCATGACCTACCGCGAGGTCGACGCCGCGGCGAGCCAAGTGGCGAACCTCTTGGCCGAGCGCGGCATCGCGTCAGGAGACAAAGTCGCTCTCAGCTGCCCGAACCGGCCGGAGTTCGCGATCGTCTACTACGGAATCCTCAAGGCTGGCGCGATCGTCGTGCCGCTGAACGTCCTGCTCAAGCGGCGCGAGATCGCCTACCACCTCGCGGACGCCGGTGCCGTCGCGTACTTCTGCTTCGAGGGCAGTGCGGAACTCCCCGTCGGCCAAGAGGGGCGTCAAGCATTCGACGACGTCGCCGCCGTCGAGCATTTCTTCCTGATCGCCGCCGCCCCGGAGACGAGCACGGCCGCGGAAACGTTGCACGAGGCTCTCGCCGGACAACCGGAAACGTTCGAATCCGCCGGCACCGAAGCGACCGACACCGCGGTGATCCTCTACACCTCCGGCACGACGGGCCAGCCGAAAGGCGCCGAGCTGTCGCACGGAAACACGATGCTCAACGTGCTCACCCTGAACCGGATCCTCCGGAACCGGCCGGCCGGCGACAGCCATGTGGTGTGCTTGCCGCTTTTCCACACCTTCGGCGCCACCGCCCAATTGCACGCCGGCTTCTCGACCGCGGCGACGCTCCACCTGGTGCCCCGTTTCGACGCCTGCCGCGTCGTCCGCCTGATGTCCGAAGAGGACATCACCTTCTTCGCCGGCGTCCCCACGATGTGGTGGGGGCTGCTGCGGGAGCTGGGCCCTGACGTCGACGCCGCCCGCATCGTCAAGAACCTGCGCATCGGAATGTCCGGCGGCGCACCCCTGCCGGTCGAGCTGATCAAGGAGATCGACGCCCGGCTCGGCGTGCGGGTCATCGAGGCCTACGGGCTGTCCGAGACCTCGCCGCTCGCGACGATCGGCGATCCCGGCGCCCCGCCCCGCCCCGGCTCCATCGGCAAGCCGGTCTGGGGCGTTCAGCTGAAACTGATCAAGCCCGACTGGACCGAGGTGACCGGTCCGGGCGAGGTCGGCGAGATCGCGGTCCGCGGGCACAACGTGATGAAGGGCTATCACGGCAGGCCCGAAGCGACCGCCGACGCCATCCGCGACGGCTGGTTCCGCACCGGCGATCTGGCCCGCCGCGACGACGACGGCTGGTACTACATCGTCGACCGCGCCAAAGACATGATCATCCGGGGCGGGTACAACGTGTACCCGCGGGAGATCGAGGAAGTGCTGCTGACCCATCCGGCGGTGTCCCTCGTGGCTGTCGTGGGCGTCCCGCACGACAGCCACGGCGAAGAGGTCAAGGCGTTCGTGATCCCGCGCGACGGCGCCGAGGTGACGCCGCGCGAGCTAGTGGAATGGAGCAAAGAACAGATGGCCGGCTACAAATACCCGCGGCTCGTCGAGATCGTCGGCTCCCTGCCGACGACCGCCACGGGCAAGATCCTCAAACGGCGGCTGCGATGACTCGCCCGCCCCGGCACGATGTGGCCGTGCTCGGCTGCGGATTGATGGGATCGGCACTGGCGCGGAGGTTCGCGTCCGGCGGCCTCGCGGTGACGGCGTGGAACCGCACGTCGCGCCGGGCCGAGGCGCTCGCCGCCGACGGCGTCCGGCCGGCCGCGTCCGTCGAAGACGCGGTGGGGAGCACCGGACTGGCTGTCGTCTGCATGTCGGATGTCGACGCGTCCCGGGCCGTGCTCGCATCGGCTTCCAGCCTCGCCGGGCGCACAGTGGTCAATCTCAGCGACGGAACCAACGACGACGTCGAAACGCTGGCGAGCTGGGTAGGAGAGCAAGGGGCTTCATTCCTGGACGGGTCGACCTTGTGCTATCCCGACCAGATCGGCGAACCGGGTGCGATGGTGGCATTCTCCGGCCCCTCCCCGGTGTGGGCGCGGCACGAGCCTGTCCTGATGCTGCTCGGCGGCCGTTCGCGGCACGTGTCGGACGAGATCGCCGGCGCGAAGGAACTGTACCTGGGCTGCGGCGCTTTCTTCGTGACCGCGATGAGCGGGTTCGTCGAATCGGCGGCGTGCCTGCTGCGGCGGGGCCGGACGCTCGAGGAAGTCCGGTACGCCACGCTGCACGGCATCGAGGTGCTGCGCCATGCCGCCGAGGAGGCGGCCGCCGCGATCGAGTCCGGGCAGCACGACACGGACCAGGCGACGATCCATGTCTTCGCCGAGGGCGCCCGGAGGGCACTGGGAGAGCTGGAGAGCGCGGGCGTCGACTTGTCGGTGACGACCGCGGTGTCGAAGAAGCTCGACGCCGCGGAGCGCGCCGGGATGGGGCACCTCGGGTTCTCCGCGCAGGCGTTGCTCTAAGCCCGCTGCTCGCCGCTCTGCAGCTCCACCAGAGCCAGTGCGGTGTCGACAGCGGCCGGGTTCCGCGCGAGCGGGCGCGGGAGCAGTTCGTCCACCCGGACCAGACGGCGGTCGATCGTGTTGCGGTGCGCGAACAACCGGTCGGCCGCCTTCGAGATGTTGAACTGCTCGGCGATGAAGACCCTGACCGTGTCGCGCAGCACCCGGTCGGCGGTCGCCAGCTCGCCGAGGGTGTCCGCGACGAACTGACGCGCCTCGGCGAGATCGTTGGTCAGCAAGGACACGAGCTGCACGTCCTCGAAATGGACGGCACGGCATCCGGACCGAAGGCGCGTCAGCAGCGCCTGCGCCGCGTCGGCGTCGAGGTGGCTGCGCCGGAAGCCGTGCACGTCCGGCGCCGGCCGTCCCAGGGCGATCCGCACGTGGGGGACATCCGCCACGATCCGGTCGAGGTCTGTTCGGGAAGGCGCGGAACTCCCCGGAATCCACATCCACAGCGTCGTCGTCCCCGCAACGAGCGTCAGGCGGCGCGCGGCACCCGCGGCGCGCATGACCCGCTCGGCCGCGTCCTCGAGGAAGGCGAGCTGATCGGGGGAGTCGCCCCAGAGGATCGCCGCCACATGATGCCCGGTGAGCGCGTAGCCGAGCTGGGCTTCCGCCCGGGGCCGGGTGATCGGGGCGCCGCGGAGCAGTAATTGCACAGTCGCCAATCGCTCGCTTTCCGGCCCCTCGGCAAGCTCCGCCCGCGCCTCGTCGATGTACGCCGCGACCGCGGCCATCGAGTCGTCCACGTACGTCACCAGGGAATCGCCGGATATCTCGACCAGCTCGCGAAGCTCGTCCTTGTCGTCGGTCGTGTCGAAGCAGAACCGCAGCCACGCGGACCAGTTGACTCGCTGCGACGCCCGCCATGCCTCGACGTCGTTCGTGTCCATCCCGCGGAGCGCGAGGTCGCGTGCGTAGTGCCGGGTGTCGGGGATCATCGTCGTCTCGACCCGGCAGCCGGGATCGTCAATGTTGGCGATCAGCCAATGGGCCAAAGTGGACGCACAGTAAACACGGTCCATTTCGGACAAAATCGGGTCTTGTGCGAGGGCGCGCTCGCGCAGGCTCCGCTGGCCCGCGGCCCACATCTCGTGCGCGATCTCGGCCTGGTGCACCTGCATCTTGGCCGCGGCGGCGCGAAAAAGCTCGCGCGTCCGCTCGCTCCGTTCGTCCTCCGCGTCCACGGTTGCCTCCAAACCCGAGCCGGACGAACAGCCTAGGCGCAGAGGCGGCTGCCGTCACGAGTGCAGAGTGCACCGAACCGCCGGCCAGCGCGGTGTTCCTTGGTGTAGGTCGCTGCCCTTGACGCGAGCAAGGTGGTGTGGCCAGCCAGTCGCTTCCCGAGGAGGAGAACCCGTGTCCAGTGCCAAGCTTGCCCGCTACGTCCAGCGGATGAACGAGATCTGCGCCGCCGTCGCTGCCCACGACCTCGACAAGGTGCTCGAGTACTTCGACGACGAGTGCGTCGTCGTCAACGGCGCAGGCGGGACAGTCGGCGACAAATCGGCCTTGGCTCCGGGATTCGAGGAAATGTTCGCGACCTTCCCTGACTGGACCCCGCGAGTGGCGGCGTCCTTCCTGGAGGGCGACACCATCGGCGTTCTTTTCGAAGTGACGGGAACAGCCGGTGGCACCGGCCCGAAAGTGACCTGGATCGGCACCGGCTACTCCACCTTCGACCCGGAAAGCCTGAAGATCGTCCGCGACGTCTACTTCATGGACGAGGCGGCGCTGGAGCAGAAGATCAACGACGCCGCAGTGACCGGCTGACCGCGGGCAGGCCCAGCAACCCCGCCAGCTCTATCGCACACCGCTGCGGACCAGCGGCCGGGATACCTGACGAACCGCCGCAGCGCGGCAGTTCGCTGGCCTGCGCAGCCCGCAACGAGTGATCGTCGACCGCGATTCCTGACCTGCGGCTTCACCTCTGGGCGGGGAGGATCGGAGGGGTACGGGCAGCCAGTTCGCCCGCGCGCAGGCGGTGGTCTCCGCGACGACCCGCAAGATCCGCAGACGAGAACATCCCCGCTGGCCAGCGGGGATGTCGATCGTGGCGGGCCGTCTGGGGATCGAACCCAGAACCTGCGGATCAAAAGGGGTTCCTGTCGCTCAGCCTGGCGTGTTTGGCATGGTTCCTAGCCGGCGGGCTGCGAGGGGAAACAGGTCCAGCGCGCGGCGCCGGACGGTCGCGTTTTCCGCTGCGGTCAGCGCACCACAGTGTTGCAGGCTGTTGCGGTTTGCTTCCGCGGTGTCTTCTGTGGTGCAGGGTGCGCCCCAGTCGCTGCCGTACACGAGGTGGTCGGCGCCCAGGGTCGCTGCTGCCGGCAGGAGCGAACTCGAGAAGCCTGTTGCAGCGGTGTCCACGTAGATGGTTTCCATTTGGTGCGCCAGATCCTGTGCCGGGAGCCCGTGCGGCACCCATGGCTCGTTCCCCAGCAACGAGACTCGACCGGCGAGTGCGGGAAATGCTCCGCCGCAGTGCGCGAATACGAAGGTGATGTCCGGGAACAGGGTGAAGACTCTGCGGAACAGCATGTCGAAGACGGTTCTGGCGGTCTCGAAGGCGACTTCGTACAGCGGCGCCGGGTGATCCAGAGTCGGGGGCCGTCGGGCGTCGGGGTGGACGAAGACGACGGAGCCCCATTCGTTGAGCTGTTCCCAGAGCGGGAGAAGAGTCTCGTCGCCGAGGTGGGTGCCGTTGTAGTTGGCGGTGACGGCGTACCCGTCGGCGGCGAGGAGTTCTCGTCCGCGGACGGCCTCGTCCACGGCGGCGGCCGGGTTGTCGGTCGGCAGGGCGGCCAGCAGGCCGAACCGGGCCGGATGCCGGGCCACGATTGTCGCGCCGTAGTCGTTGGAGACGCGCAACGCGTCTTGGTCGCCCGGGATGTTGCTCAGGAACTGCATCGCGGTCCCTGACCGGTCCAGGTAGTCCAATGTTCGCTCCAGGGACCATTCGAACGGTTCCGGGAGGTAGATTCCCCGGCTGAGCATTGCTTGCCAGGCTCGCCGTGATTGGTCCTCGGTTGCCGGAGCGGTGAAGTGCGCGTGGATGTCGATGTACCCGTCATGCGGGGGCGTGGTCATGAAGTCTCCGAGTCTTGGCTGGGAGCGGCGGTCAGGTTTCGGTTGCCGAACTGGACGTGTCGCAGGCCCGCGAAGCAGACGAGTCCGGCCAGCAGGCTGATCGCCGCGGAAACGCCGAAGATGGCGCGGAAGCCGGACGGTCCGCCTGCCAGGGGGCCGAGCAGCAGCGGGGCGGCGAAGTTTCCCAGCGGGAACAACGCGTAGATCCACGACGTGGCGCGACCGAGTGCGGCTGCCGGGACGGATTCGCTGGCCAGCGTGGGGACGGCTGGCATGACGAGACCGATTCCGATGCCGATCAGCGCTGCGCCGAACAGCAAGAGCGGAGGTCTGGCGGCCAGAGACAGAAGCACGAATCCGAGTGCGGGCAGGGCAAGGGCGAGCACGAGGATCGTGTGAGGTCGCAGGCGGGTTTGGATTCGGCCGTAGATCATGCCGACGACGGCTGCGGGGCCGGTGGCCGCTGCGAGGAATGCGGCAACTGCCAGCGGGTCGGACACTCCGAGCTGGTTGAGGCGCTGCGGCAGGAACGCTACGAGAACGTACAGGAGCACGGCGATGATGAAGATCAGCGCATACAGCCAGAGAAGGATCGGGGCTTCGCGGACGACCGCCCGCATGCGCACGGGGCCGGCAGGCTCGGAATTGTCCCGGCGGGTATCCGGGACGAGCCAGACGGCCGCGGCGGCGAGGGGCAGCGCTATCAGGTACAGGAGAAAGGGGCCGCGCCATCCGATGTCCAGTCCGCCGATGATTCCGGCCAGCAGCGGCCACAGCACCTGGCCGACGTTGCCGATTCCCGACTGATAACCCATGATGGCGGCGCGGCCGCTGCTGTGCCGCAGGGTGAGCATGCCCACCGTGTACGCGACGGTCATGACGCCGACGGCCAAGCCGAACAGCGCCCGGATCAGCAGGAGCAGCGGATAGCTTCCGGCCAGAGCGCCGAGCCCGCCGAACACGCCGTAGGCGATGAGCGCCGCGGTAAGCAGTCGTTTCGTGCCGATCCGGTCCACCAGGGCGCCGGCGACGGGGGCGCAGGCGGCGATCAGCAGGCCGTGCATCGCGATGACCAGGCCTGCTTGTCCTGGGGAAAGGCGGAAATCGTCGCGGATCAGCACGACGACCGGACCGAGCACGGCACCGGCTTCCGCGCCGAGGGCTGCGCTCGCGAGGAGCACGATCAGCGCGGCCGAGTTCGGAACCTGCGGGCGGATCCTCTTCGAGTGGTTGACGTCGGCGGCGGATTCTGCGTCCATTGCTGATTCCTTCGACTGCGCTGTCGTGGGAACGGACTTCGAAGACTTAGCGGAGGCCGTTCTCGAAGAGTTTCAACCCTTCTTCGATCTCGGACAGCGGGCTTTCGGCGAGGCAGGGAGCCAAGATGGTGCGTGCCTGCTCGGGAGTTGTCAGCGCGGATGCGTCTACTTCGTCCACGCGCCAGCTGCCGAAGTCTTCGTAGATGAACTCCCCGTACAGCCGTCCGTCGCGGTAGGGCCACGCGGCGGCGAAGTTGTGCGACACCTGGTAGGTGCGCTTCGGATCGGTGCCCTCGCCGGCGAGAGCGGGGTCGTCCCCGCGCAGTATCTGGGCGAAGACGGCTTCGATGAAGATGCCGTAGTCGGAGACGGCGACTTCTTCTTCCAGCGCACCGAAAACGTTCATGCTTTCCCCGACGACCTTCGCGTAGAAGGCACGGACTTCCTCCATTCCGGTGCAGACCGTAGTCTGCCCGCGTTCGCTGATCCGGTACAGCGGATCGTCGACGATCATGGCGGGAACGAGGATGTCCTCCCAGAAACCGGATACCTCCAGCAACGCGTGCCGGCGGTAGTTTTTCAGCATATGCCGATGGCGGGGATTTTCGACGCGAGCGAGTGCTGCGTCGACTCCGGACGGAACGCTGCGAACGTCGAACAGTTTCACGACGGCTGGTCTCCTTGTGCTTTCGCGAAGTTTCTGAGTGCCGGCAGGGAATGCTCACGCGGTCGCCCGCACGTGCACAACGTCATGTTCATTGAATGACTGATCGATCGGCTGTGTCCGGGTCGCCGCCGTCTCTGGCGCGAACCGGATCACACTGTCGCGCAACGGATCGACCGCTTCCCTGCTGGGGCCTAGCGTGCATCGGTGGCGGATGTCCGAAATGGCGGGTCGCGGAGGCACGCCTGCGGAGGTGGGAATGCAGAGCACGGGAAAGTCTGTGGGGCGCCCGGTTCGCAAGCACGACGGTGCGGACTACCTGACGGCGCGCGCGACCTACACCGGCGACATCGTGCTGCCGGGCACGGTCTACGCCGCATTGGTGCGCGCGCCGCTGGCGCACGCGCTGATCCGGTCTGTCGAGACGGCGGCGGCGAAAAGCGCTCCTGGTGTGATCGCGGTGGTCACCGGCGAAGACCTGGCCCCGTGGTGCGACGAGATCCCGCACGGCCTGGACGCCGGGCTGCTCGGGGGACATCACAGCGCCGTGTTCCCGCTGGCCGTCGGGAAGGTCGTCTACGCCGGTGAACCGGTCGTTGCGGTGGTCGCGGCTTCGGAGGCGGACGCCCGTGCGGCCTGTTCGACTGTCGAGGTGGACTACGAGCCGCTGCCGGTCGTGCCCGACGTGGAGACCGCGCTCGCTGCGGACGCCCCGCTCCTGTATCCGGACTGGGGCGAAAACGTCCTGATCGAGGGGCAGGTCGGAAGCGGTGACTTCGCCGAGGCAGCGCGCGGTGCCGTGCAGGTGCTCGAAGGAGAACTGCGCACTCACCGTGGCACCGCGGCACCGATGGAGCCGCGCACGTACCTGGCCGACTGGGACGACGAAGGAGAGCAACTGACTCTCTACGCGTCCACGCAGAACCCCCATGTGCTTCGGACCGTGCTCGCCGCGTCGATGCGACTGCCCGAGGAACGCATCCACGTGATCGCGCCCAAGGTCGGCGGTTCGTTCGGGTTGAAGATGTACGGGAGCCGCGAGGACTTCATCGCGCCTGTTCTCTCGCGGATTGTCGGCAGGCCGGTCAGCTGGCAGGAAGAACGCGCGGCGTCCCTGCTGCCCGCCGCCCGGGAACAAGTGCTGTCTTACCGGGTGGCTTTCGACGGCGACGGCCGCCTGCTCGCCCTCGACGTCGAAGCCCTCACCGATCACGGTGCCGCGGCGCCGACGCACGGTTGGGGCATGGCGTACGTCGGCGCACTCTCGACGGGACTTGGCTACGCCATCGCGCACTGCCAGGTGCGCTATCGGGTGGTGGTGACGAACAAGGCTCCGTGGAGCGGCACGAAACCGTTCGGCAAGGACGGCGCGACGCTGCTGCTGGAACGAATCATGGAGCGGATCGCGTCCGCGACCGGCATCGACGCCATCACCGTGCGAAGGCGCAACTTCGTCCGTGCGGACGCCTTCCCGTACCGGCACACCTCAGGTCTGGAGCTGGACAGCGGCGATTACGGCGCCGCCCTCGACAAGACGCTGGAAATCCTTTCCTGCCAAGAGCTGCTCGCCGAGCAAAC
This sequence comes from Amycolatopsis silviterrae, assembly GCF_042684085.1. NCBI lineage: Bacteria > Bacillati > Actinomycetota > Actinomycetes > Pseudonocardiales > Pseudonocardiaceae > Amycolatopsis > Amycolatopsis silviterrae. The sequence goes on along the minus strand of NZ_JBHUKS010000033.1, from coordinate 147,549 downwards.
ACGGTTGCGGGAGGAAGGCCGTTGCCTCGGTATCGGCATCGGATTCGAGCTGATGCCGGAAAGCGCCGACATTCCGGGCGCTTTCGTCGCGGCGTACGACACCTCGACAGTCCGGATGAGCCCGTCGGGCCGGGTGTCGGTGCTCACCGGGGTCACCAGTCCCGGCACCGGCAGCGATACGGGCATCTGCCAGCTCGTCGCGGACGAACTGGGTGTCGGCTTGGACGCCGTCTCCGTGGTGCAAGGCGATACCGGCACCTGTCCGTACGGCTTTGGCAATATTTCGAGCCGTTCCCTGGTGACCGGCGGCAACGCCGCGGTGCTCGCCGCACGCGACGTGGCGAGCAAGATCCGCACGGCTGCCCGCGTGCTGCTCGGAGCGCGTCCCGAGGAGCAGGTGCTGATCGAGGACGGCGTCGTCCGGCTCGCCCGCGACTCGTCCCGCAGCGTCTCGGTGGCCGAGGTCGCCACGGCCGTGTACACCCGCTCCTACTTGCTCCAGCTCGATTTCGAACCGCATCTGGAGTCGACCCGCACGTACCGGCCCGCCAACATCCGCGAGGTGCCGGACGCGCTCGGCCGGATGCAGACCTACACGACCTACCCCTACGCGGTGCACGCCTCCGTCGTCGAAGTCGACACCGAAACCGGGGTCGTGACGCTGCTGCGGCACGTGACGACGCACGACTGCGGCACCGTGATCAATCCGCTGATGGTCGACGGGCAGGTCACCGGCGGCGTCGTGATGGGACTCGGCGCGGCCTTCAGCGAAGAGCTTCTCTTCGACGACAACGGGATCCCGCTCACGACTGGCTTCAAGACCTACCTGCTCCCGCGCGCGGTCGACGTGCCGCGGGTCGAACTCGGCCACCTCTGTACGCCGGCTCCGGGGACGCCGTTGGGCGCGAAGGGCGTCGGGGAGGCGGGATTCTCTGGGGCGCTGGCGGCGGCGTTCAACGCGGTGAACGACGCGATCGCGCCGCTAGGGGCTTCGCTCGACCGCACGCCGTTGAGCCCGGTCGCGATCCTGCGCGCGCTCAGGGAGGCGCGGCGATGATCCCGACCCGTTTCGAGTACCTCGCGCCGCGGACCGTCGCCGGTCTCGTCGCCGCACTGGACGGCGAGAGCCGGCTGCTGGCCGGCGGCACCTGGGTGGTGCCGGAGATGGAACGCGCCGAGTCCCGCCCGCGACGCGTTGTCGACCTCCGCCATGCCGGGCTCGCGACAATCTCGGTCGAGCGATCCCGGCTGCGTCTCGGCGCGATGTGCACCTACAGCGATCTCCTTGCCAGCGAGGACGTCGCGCGCCATGCGCCGCTCCTGCACACCATGGCAGCCGGGGTGACCGGCGGAGCGGCACTGAGAAACCAGGCCACCATCGGCGGTTCCGTCGCGGCTGCCCGGCCGCAGTCCGACGTTCCCGCGACGTTCGTCGCTCTCCGCGCGAACGTGCTCGTCGCAGGCCCGGCGGGAGTACGTCGGGTGCCGATCGCGGAACTGTTCCTCGACGCCGGGCGAACTGCGCTTGCTGCCGCCGAGGTGATCACCGGTTTCGAGGTGCCGTCTTCGCGTGCTTTCGCGCATGGCTACGTGAAGGTGAAGCGGGGCGGCAGTTCTTGGCCGATCGCCACCGCGGCGGTGCTTCTGCGCCTCGATGATGCGGGCTGCTGCGCTGATGTGCGGCTCGTCCTGGGCGGGGTTGAGCCGGTGCCGCTCACGGTCGATCTCTCCGGTCTGCTCGGGCGTCCGCTCGGCGACGAGGAACTGGATGCGGCCGCGGCGCAGGTGGCGGCCGCGGTTTCCGTCCCCTGGACCGACGTCCTCGCCCCGGGGGAGTACCGCGCCGCGGTCGCGGGCCCAGTGGCCCGCAGGGCGCTCGCTATGGCCCGGGCGGACATCGGCAACACGCGCAGCAAGACCGGGCACTGAGGGGGGACGGCATGGATGACGACCTGACGGTCCTTGAGCTGACCGTGAACGGGAAGCGCCGCACGGCGGCGGTGGACCGGCGTGATCTGCTGATCGAAGCACTCCGCATCCGTTTCGGCGTCACCGGACCGAAGATCGGCTGCCTCACCGGCGACTGCGGGGCCTGCACGGTCCGGCTGGGCGGCCGGATCACCAAGTCCTGCCTGCGGCTCGCCGTCGCCGAAGACGGCGCGGAGATCGAGACGCTGGAGTCGATGAGCACGGACGGTCTGAGCGGACTCCAGGAATCGTTCTGGGACGCCAACGCGTTCCAATGCGGCTACTGCCTTTCGGGCATGCTTTTTTCGGCAGAGGACCTGCTCGAACGCAATCCCGCTCCGGACGAGGACGAGATTCGCCAGGCCATCAGCGGGAACCTGTGCCGCTGCACCGGTTATGCCGCGATCGTGACAGCCATCAAGAACTACGCCGACCGGCGCTCTACCGCCGAGGAGAATGCGCAATGAACGACAACGCCGGACGGCTCCCGCTGATCGACCCGGACTCGGCCCCGGAGGAAGTGCGGGCCGCGTTCGCGAAGCTGCCTGACGTCAACCTGTTCCGGGCCATGGCGGGAGCCACGACGTTGTACCCGCCGTTCGTGGATTGCCTGGCCGGGCTCTTTCAGGACCTGGAGCTGGACGCCCGGACCGAACGGCTCGCGGTGCTGCTCGTCGGCAAACTGTCGGACTGCCGCTACGTCTGGCGGCAGAATATCGTGACCGCCAAAAGCGTCGGCATCTCCGACGCACAGATCGCCGCGATCGATCGCGGCGACCTCACCGCCTTCGGTCCCAAGCACCGGGCGGCGCTCGCCTTCACCGAGGACTGCGTGCGCAATGTCGAGGTGAGCGATGCGGTTTACGCCGCCGCTGCGCGAGAACTCTCCTCGCGCGCGATCGCCGAACTTCTGTACGTCGTCGGCGTTTACATGATGATCTGCCGGTTCGCCCGCTCGGGCCGGGTGCCGTTGGACGAAAAGCCCGGTCCCTCGCCGTACGCGTCGTGAGCGGCGAGGGACCGGGTTCTTTCGGCCGGTGCGGTCAGGATGGCGGGCCGTCCTCGGGGAGGGTTCCGCCGATCAGCACGAAGGCGATCAGGCACGGCTCGCCGGAGCGGTTGGACCACGCGTGGGACGTGCCTCGCTGCACCAGCACGTCGCCTTCCGCCATGCGCCTTTCCGCCGCGTCCAGCACCGCCCAGACCTCGCCGCGCAGGACGATCGCGTAGTCGATCGAGCGAGTGGTGTGCACGGCCAGCGGCCGGATTTCGTTGCCGTCCCGGTCGAAGCGCCATTCGGAGTCTGGCGGCAGTTCGAGCGTGCGGAACACGGTGCCGGTCGCCGTCGGGGCGATGGGGAGCTTCTCGTCGGTGTCCATCGGGTCCCGCGGCGGCCCGCTGTTGTCGGCGGGTGTCGTGTCCGTGCGCCAGAGATCCGTGACGACATAGCCCGGCACGCCGTGGCCGGTACGTGCCCATCGCCCCCGGTCCTCGAGCACCACGGTGGATTCGCCGTCCGGGCCGAGCCCGGTGACGATCCGCCGGACCCGGTGCGTGCCGGGCGCGGGTTCCACCTCGTTGACGAACGGGTCGTAGTCAGTCACTCGTGCTCCTTTGCCATCGTTTTCCGAAGTACGGGGGTCACGTGTCCGCCGGGGCCAGGACGATGTCGAACCGGACCTTCGACCAGTTCGCCCGGCCGAGGTCGCGGCCGTCGGGTGCCGCGGAGCCGGGCTCCTGCCGGCTGAAGTCCTTGACCAGCGACTGCTTGACCCCGAAGACGGAGTCCGAGCCGAGGTAGCGGTCTCCTCGGACGAAGATGTGCGTGACGAGGGTCCGGTGGCCCTCGTGGGCGACCAGGAAGTGCAGGTGGGACGCGCGCATCGGGGAGCGGCCCACGGCCGTCAGCATCCGGCCGACCGGTCCGTCGTCCGGGATCGGGTACGGGGTCGGGGTGACGCCCCAGAACCGGTAGCCGCCCTCGTCGTCGGTGTAGAGATGCGCCCGGGCGGCGGTGCGGTCGTCGTCGTACTGGACGTCGTAGAGACCGTCCGCGTCCGCCTCCCAGACCTCGATGCGCGCGTCGGCCAGTGGGTTGCCCTCGGTGTCGGTGACCGTTCCCTCGACCCAGCACGGTTCGCCGCTCGCCCCGAAGGAGAGGTCCCCGCCGAGTTCGATCTCCGGACTGTTCTCGACGAAGAACGGGCCGAACACTGTTGCTTCGGTCGCGTCGCCGCATGCTTCGTTGTTCATGGTGATGGTCTGCATCGAGGCGCCGAGGACGTCGGAGAGTAGTACGAACTCCTGCCGTTTGTCGTCGGTGAGGTGCCCGGCCGCGGTGAGGAATTCGATCGCGGCACCCCACTCGGCTTCGGTCAGCCGCACTTCGCGCAGGAAGGCGTGCAGGTGCCGGACGAGGGCTTGCATGAGCTGCTTGAGCCGTTCGTCGCCGCAGCCGTCGAAGGAACTCAGCACTCGCCGGATCAGCTCGGCCTCGCGTTCGGATTGCTCCGGCGAGACCGTCGCCGGGGTTTCCCGGTCGGTCGTCATGCGGGTTCACTTCCTTCCCATGCCGCGCGCAGCAGCGCGGCGAGGTTGTCGCCGGTGGCGGGGGTCGGATTGCTGTCGGGCACGGCTTCGAGGATTGCCTCGACCGCGGCGGGCAGGTCGGCTTCGGCGAGGCCGTAGTCCCGCAATGCCGCCGGTGCACTTAGCTGCGCGCGCAGGGCTTGCAGGCCAGCCAGCGCGGTATCGGCGCCGAATGCCGCTGCGAGCCGGCGGTCGGCGTCGGGTGCGTTCGGTGCGTTGAACGCCAGGACGTAAGGCAGCACGACAGCGTGGGTTTGCGCGTGGGGGAGGTCGTACATTCCGCCGAGGACGTGACAGATTTTGTGGTGCAGCCCCGAACCGGCCGAGGCGAATGCCGTCGCGGCCAGATAAGCGCCGTACAGGGCATGCTCGCGACCGTCCAATCCGGACGGATCCGCGGCCACCTCGGGAAGCCCGGCGTTGAGCGCCCGCACCCCTTCGGCCGCCAGCGCCGCGTTGATCGGATCGGAGTGAGGAGCCCAAAGGCTGTCCACGCAGTGCGCCAGCGCGTTCAGCCCGGACGCCACGCTCAGGTCCCCGGGCAGGGTGAGCGTCAGCGAAGGGTCGTAGACGATCGCGGCGGGCAGCACCCGCGGATCGCGTCCGGTGGTCTTCACGGCGTTCTCGGTCAGTCCCCAGACGTCCGTTGCCTCGGAGCCGGCGTACGTGGTGGGCACGGCGATGATCGGCAGTCCGGTCGTGAGGGCGATCGCTTTGGCCAGTCCGGTGGTCGAGCCGCCGCCGACCGAGACGATCGCGTCGGCCTGAAGTTCCGCCGCCGCGGCGCGGGCTCGTTCGGCCAGCTCGACGGGGACGTGCATGGCGACCTCGTGGTGCCGCAGCGCCACGGGAAGATCGGCCGTGATCTCGTCGGCGAGCGCCCGCTCGGCGTCGGCGGCGATCACCATGACCCGCCGGGCACCGAGCAGCTCCGCCTCCGCCCGCACTCCGGCCGCCGCGGCTCCCGAAGCGAACCGGACTCGTTGCGGCAGCGTGGTATGGATGAATCGCACTACATCACTCCGGACGGACTCGGTTTCTGATTGCGGCACGAGCCTGGCATCGACGGCCGTGTCGGCAGAAGGCTGCTGATCATTGAACGAACCGTTTTCCCGCCCTTGCTTGGCGAACTCGTCGGCCAACAAGTCCGCGCGGGTCAGGCCGTGCCGCGCAGAGTGTGCGACGGGTTAGTCCCGTAGCGCTTGCGGTACAGGGCCGCGAAGCGCGGCACGTGAGTGAATCCCCACCGCAGCGCCACTTCAGTCACTGTGACACTGCGAGGCTCGGCGGCGCGGAGTTCGTCGTGGGCGCGCGCCAGCCGCACCTGTTGCACGTACTCGTGCGGCGACATGCCCAATGCCGAACGGAAGTGCCGCTGTAACGAGCGCGGCGTCATTCGCACGGCGCGCGCCAGCCGCTCGACGCTCAGTCCTGCGGAGGGTTCGCCTTCGACGATTTCCATCACCCGCCGCACCGGGGGTTGCTGGCGCAGTCCGGTCGTGATCCGGTCCAGCTGCGGGGAATAGTTGTGGGGCTGTGCGAGCAGCAAGCCGGTCATCAGCAGGTTCGCCCACGGCACCGCGGCGGGGGAGAGCTCGGCGAGGCTTCCCGGATGATCGAGCTCTCGCAGCAGTGACCGGACGGTCCGCCACCACGATCCGGTGGCCGGCGCGGTCAGGTCCATGTCCGGCCGGAAGCGGAGGACGGCGGACGCGGAGCAGCCGAGCATGGCCTCCAGGTGCTCGGTGAGGGCTTGGCGCTCGACCCGGACGTGCAGCTGGCGGTAGTCGTCGCTCAGCCGCATGTCCACCCGCATCCGAGGGGAGATGACTGCCGCGCGAGCCTGGCCGACGACCACCTCGTCCCGTCCGAAGACGACCCGGTTGCGGCCGTGCAGGGCCAGATTGATGTCGTAGTAGTCCACCTGCTCGGTCAGCTGCACGCCGAGTTCGGTGCCGAGATTGCGGCAGTACACCAGCGAAACCGGCCCGAGCGAGGCCTTCGCCAGGTCCGTGCGCACCTCGGGCGTGCCCGGGGTGAGCGGGGTCAGCCGGTGCGGCGTGAGCAACTGCGACACCGAATGGCGGAACTCGTCGAGGTCCGGGGAACTCAACACCGCGAAGCGCTCCAGCACACCCATGCTCTTTACCTCTCAGCGAGCACCGCGTCGGGGTCGTATTCGTAGATCCAGCCGTTGGCGACCAGAGGGTCCTCCTGGGCGAACGCGGCGTCGCGGGCCCGCTGCTGCGGCCCGTCGGGAAGGTGGTTCACGTGGGAGCGGCCGTGGCTGACCGTCTGGAGCCGGGTGGTGCGGGGGATGCGGAGCCCTTCGTAACGCAGCAGCGCGGTCGCGGGATCGTCGATGTCCTCGGCCAGGCAACGGGCCAGGACCGCGGCGTCCTCCAGCGCTTGGGCGGCACCTTGGGCGAAGAACGGGAACATCGGATGCGCGGCGTCGCCGAGGAGCGTCGCGCTGCCTTCCGACCACCGGGCGAGCGGGGCGCGGTCGAGCAAGGCCCACCGCCCGGGGGTGCCCGCGGCCCGGATCAGGCCGGTCAGGCGGCGGTCCCAGCCGTCGAACTCGGCGAGGAACTCCTCGACCGTCGCGGTCGCGGTCCAGGACTCGACGGTGTCGCCGCCCGCGGGCGCGAAGGCGACCAGGTTGACGTACTTGCCCGCGGAGATCGGGTAGTGCACCAGATGATGGCCGGGCCCGATCCACAAAGTCTGCGCGGGCTGACGGGCGAAGTCGGGTGCGTCGCCGGCCGGAACCAGCGCCCGGAAGGCGCACAAGCCGGAGTCCGTCGCGGGCGAGGAGCCGATGATGGTGTTGCGAACGGTGGAGTGCACCCCGTCCGCGCCGACCACGACATCGGCCTCGGCCGAGCGGCCGTCGGCGAAGCGGATCCGCCAGGCGTCGCCGACGGCGTCGAGGCCGGTGCATTTGTGGCCGAGCTTGACGAGATGCCGCGGCACACATGACCGGATGGCCGCGAGGAGCGCGGCTCGGTGTGCGGTGTAGGTGTGCTCGCCGTAGAGACGCTCACAGGACGCCGCGAGATTCTCCTCGGAGAGCACCGTGCCGTCCGCCCAGCGCCGGAATTGCCAGCCGGTGTCGAGCCGGACCGCGTCCTCGCGCAGGCGGTCGAGGACGCCGAGCTTGCGCAGCTGGCGTCCGGCGTTGGGAGCGATCACGAGCCCGGCGCCCACCTCGGCGAGCCGCGCCGCCTGCTCGTACACGGTGGCCTGGATCCCTTGCTGCTGAAGGAAAGCCGCGGCGGCGAGCCCGCCGATGCCCCCGCCGAGGATCGCGATCCTCGGCCCTGCGATCGTGCGTGCTGTCATTCTTCGTCTCCTCCGGCGATCCGCGCGATCGATGCGTGGCCACGGTCTGTTTTCACCCCGCCCATGCTGCCCGGCTGGGCCGGCGTCGGGCCATGATGTTTCATTGAACGAACATTCGAGGGGTGCGAAGACAGCGAGGTGATCGGCGTGCCGCGGACCAGCGAACCCGGGCGGAGCGTGAGTTCCCGGCTTCTCGATCTGCTGTTCTCCTTCGGGCCGGGCGAGGTCGAGCTGAGCCTGGCCGACCTCGCCCGCAAGACCGGGCTGCCGCATCCGACCGCGCGCCGGCTCGTGCTGGAACTGACCAGTGCCGGCGCGCTCGAGAAACGTCCCAACGGCCGCTTCGCTGTCGGTCTTCGTCTGTGGCAGCTGGGGACGCTCGCGCCCCTGACCGAATCGCTGCGCACGATGGCCCAGCCTGTCATGGAAGACCTGTACACCGCCCTGCATCAGCACGTGCAGCTCGCCGTCCTGGAGGGCAACGAGGCGGTGATCATCGAGCGGCTGTCCGCGCGCCGCGCCCTCGGGCTGGTCTCGCAGGTCGGCGGACGGCTGCCGCTGCACTGCTCCGGAGTCGGCAAGGTGCTGCTCAGCCACGGAGGACCCGCCTTGACGAACAAGATCCTGGAGAGCGGGCTGCAGCGCTACACGCCGCGGACGATCACTGACCCCGGTGCGCTTCGGCGCGAACTGGCCGACTGCCGCCGCACCGGCAGCGCGCTGGTGGACGGCGAACTGACCAAAGGCGCCGACTCGATCGCGACGCGCATCATGAACCACGAAGGACGCGTGGTGGCCGCGCTCTCGGTCGTCGTGCGGTCCGGATCGGTTCAACGGCAGGCGGTTCTCCCGTCCGTCATCGCCAGCGGGCTCGGCATTTCCCGGATGCTCGGCTGGCGTCCGGGCATCAAGGCACGCAACGGCTGAGCGCGGCCGATGTTCGTTCAATGAACGAAGGCGTTGTTCCTCTCCCCGGCGGCTCCGGATACTCGCCGCAGTCTGGTGATGGCCACCAGAACACCGAAGCGTGGAGGAGAGGCCGATGTCGCCCATCGGAACCGGATCGGCCGAGGAGCCGCGAGTCGGGAAGTCCGACCTTTTCATCGCAGGCCGGTCCGTGCCGGCGCAGGACGGCCGCTACGTGCGGACTGTCGAGGCCGTCACCTCGGTGCCGATCGCAGACGTCGCGGCGGCTACCGTCGCCGACGCCAACCGCGCGGTCGACGCGGCCGCGGAAGCGCTGCCCGGCTGGGCCGGGCTCCCGCCCGCGCGCCGACGGACGGTGTTGCTGCGTGCCGCCGAACTGTTCGGCGAACGGGCCGCCGAACTGTCGGCGATCATGGGCAGGGAAATGGGCGCGACCCGGCCGTGGTGCCGATTCAACGTCCAGGTCGCGCAAGACCTCCTCGCCGAAGCCGCGGCGCAGGCCTATTCCGCGGTGGGCGAGGTCATCCCGTCCGATGTGCCGGGCCTGACGGCGATGGGGATCCGCCAGCCCGCCGGTGTCGTAGTGGGGATCGCGCCCTGGAACGCTCCGCTTGTCCTCGGAGTCCGGGCAGTGGCGATGCCGCTGGTTTACGGCAACACGGTCGTGCTCAAAGCGTCCGAGCAAACGCCGCTCACGCACGCTGCCATCGTGGAGATCCTCCACGACGCGGGGGCTCCGGCCGGAGCGGTCAACCTGATCGCCAACGCGTCCGAGGACGCGCCGTCGATCGTCGAGACACTGGTGGCCCATCCGGCGACCGCCCGGGTCAACTTCACCGGCTCGACCAAGGTCGGCCGGATCGTTGGCGAACTCGGCGGCCGGTACCTGACGCGCGTGGTGCTCGAACTGGGCGGCAAGGCGCCGGTCGTGGTCCTCGCCGACGCGGATCTCGAGGCTGCTGCGGCGGCTGCGAGTTTCGGGGCCTTCATGAACCAGGGCGAGATCTGCATGTCCACCGAGCGGGTGATCGTCGAACGCCCCGCGGCTGACGAACTGAGCGCGCTGCTGGCCGAACGGGCGGCGAAGCTCGTCGTCGGCCCGCCGGACGACGACGCCGCCCAGATCGGCCCGCTCGTGCACGTCGGTGCCCGAGACCACGTGATGGCGCTCATCGAGGACGCCGTGCGGCAGGGGGCCGAGGTGCTCGCCGGAGGCTCGGCGGACGGGCTGTACGTCCAGCCGACTGTCCTCCGGCACGTCACCCCGGCCATGCGGATCTACCACGAAGAAACCTTCGGCCCGGTCGTGTCGGTCATCGAAGCCGCCGACGCGGACGAGGCGGTCGCCACCGCCAACGACACCGAATACGGGCTTGCGGCGGCCGTTTTCAGCCGCGACGGCGGGCAGGCCCTCGCCGTGGCCCGCCGCATCCGGTCGGGCATCTGCCACATCAACGGCGCGACCGTCCACGACGAACCGCAGATGCCCTTCGGGGGCGTCGGCGCCAGCGGGTGGGGACGGTTCGGCTCCCGCGCCGCTCTCGAGGAGTTCACGGAGCTGCGCTGGATCACGCAGCAGTCGGGCGAGCGCCACTACCCGATCTGAGCCCGCGCCCCCCTTCGCCACCCGCTCGAGGAGACAACTCTGATGACCACCGCGGACCCCGATCTCGTCGTCGACGAAGCCGCTCCGGAGACGACCGTGCGGAAGGCAGTCTTCGAAGTACTGCGGCGCCACGGGATGACCACGATCTTCGCCAACCCCGGATCGACGGAAATCACGTTCCTCACCGGACTTCCGGACGACCTTGACTTCAAGCTCGCGCTGCACGAGGGCAGTGTCGTAGGCATGGCCACCGGCTGGGCGACCGCGACCGGCCGTCCCGCGTTCGTCAATCTCCACACGACGGCGGGGCTGGCCAATGCCGCGGGCGCGCTCGCCACCGCGCGGACCAACCGGGTGCCGCTGGTGGTCGTGGTCGGGCAGCAGGACCGCCGCCATCTCGCCCATGATCCCTTCCTCGCCGGCCGGTTGTCCGGACTCGTCGGCGACTATCCAGTGTGGACGGGCCATCCGGCACGCGCGGAGGACGTCCCTGGTGCGGTCGCCCGTGCGCACCATGAGGCCGTCACCGGCGAGGGCCCCGCTCTGGTCGTGGTGCCGATGGACGACTGGCTTCAACCCGCCGGGCAACTCCGCGCGGCGGCCCCTGCCGACATCCGGCGGGGACGGCCCACCCTCGGCGCTGCGATCGGCGAGCTTGCATCGGCCCTGGATAACGCCGAGGATCCGGTCGTTGTCGTCGGGTCCGCCGCGGACGGCGAGTCGAACTGGGCCGCCGTCACCGCGCTGGCCGAGCGCCTCGGCGCGCCGGTCTGGCAGGAACCGTTCGGTGCGCGCGCGGGCTTTCCGCAGGACCACCCCGCCTTCGCCGGGCACCTGCCCCCGGCACGGTCCGCGGTGCGGGCCGCCCTGGCGGGCCACGATGTGATCCTGGTGCTCGGCGCGCCGGTGTTCCGGCAGTACCCCTGGGAGCCAGGCGAACTGGTTCCTGCGACGAGCACCGTCCTTCAGGTGACGCCGTACGCGGACGACACCCATCACAGCATCGCCGACCGTGCCTTCATTGCCGATGTCTCGCCGACCTGCCAGGCCCTCCTCGGCCGGGTCCGCGCCCGAGCCGGGCATTCCGCCTCCGCACGTCCGCCGGCCAAGCCCCTGTCGCCCCCGCGAGCCGGAGAGCCGCTGCGGCCCGGTCACGTCTTCGACCTCCTTGCCCGCGGGCTGCCGCAGGACACGATCCTCGTCGAAGAGTCGCCCTCCAGCCGGCCCGAACTGCACCGTCGCGTCCCCGCCCGCGCCCCGCACGGTTTCCTGAGCGCGGCCGCGGGCGGCCTGGGATTCGGCCTGCCCGCGGCGATCGGGCTCAAGCTGGGCGCACCGCGTCGCCCGGTCGTCGCCGTGCTCGGAGACGGTTCCTCGCTCTACGGCATCCAGGGCCTGTGGAGCGCCGCCCACTACCGTGTCGGGGCACTGTTCGTGGTCCTGTCCAACGGCGGCTACGCCATCATGGACCGGCTCGCCGAACAGTCCGGGCAGGGCAAACCGCCGTGGCCGTCGTTCTCGGAGGTGAGCATCGCCGGGATCGCGGAGGGGCTCGGCTGTCTGGCCCAGCGCATCAGCGGCCACGACGAGCTGGCGGCGGCACTCGCCGATCACCTGCCGGTGCTCGCCGGCCGGACGAGCCCGCTGGTGCTCGACATCGAAGTGGCCGCGGACCCGGCCTACGGGTAGCGAAACCCTTGCGCTCCGGGCATTCATTCAACGAATCCCCGGCAGACGCGAAACGGCGGACTCCGTTGTCTTCGGCAGTCCGCGGAACAAGGCCGGAAACGGCGCGGAATTGTCATTTCTTCCTTCAGGAGAACGGAAACAGCCATGTCCGCTCGCAACGTCGCGACGGGTCGTGAGGGTACGCGGAGCACCCGATGGATCCTGCTGATCTGCTGCCTGACCGTGGTCTTCGACGGTTACGACCTGATCGTGTACGGAACCGTCGTTCCCGACCTGCTCGTATACCGGCCGTGGGCGCTGACTCCGGCCGATGCCGGCCGCATCGGAAGTCTCGCGCTTGTCGGGACGCTGGCCGGAGCGCTCATTGTCGGCACGCTCACCGACATCGTCGGCAGGCGCCGGGTCATGATCGGCTGCCTCGCCTGGTTCTCGATCGCCATGCCGCTGACCGCGCTGGCGCCCAACCCGGAGATCTTCACCCTGCTGCGCTTCGTCACCGGGCTGGGGCTGGGCGGAGTGGTCCCCACCGCGATCGCGCTGACCGCGGAGTATTCCCCCGCGCGGCGTCGCCAGCTCAACAATGCGCTGATGTTCTCCGGCTATTCGATCGGCGGCGTGCTAGCCGCGGTCCTCGCGCTGGTGCTGCTGCCCGTCGGCGGGTTTCGGATGATGTTCGTCGTGGGAGCCGCGCCACTGGTCATCGTCTTGCCGCTCGCGATCCGGATGCTTCCCGAGTCGATCACTTTTCTCACGGTGAAAGGCCGGCACGAACAGGCTGCGGCCTACGCTCGGCGGTTCGGCCTCACCGGGTACGACTCGCTTTCCGCGCCGGCGGCGGCATCCCGGCCGGGCACCGGTGCGAAGCGCGGGCTCATCGAGACGGGCAGGTCGATCGTGGGCGGTCATCGCCTGCCGATGACCCTGTTGCTCTGGGCCGTCTCCATCATCGGGCTGCTGCTGGTCTACGGGCTCAACACCTGGCTGCCGCAGTTCATGCGCGACGCGGGCTACTCGATGGGATCGGCCCTGACCTTCCTGCTGGTGTTCAACATCGGCGCGGTCGCGGGTGTCATCATCGCCGGTGCGCTCGCGGACCGCGTGGGCGAAAAACTCGTCATCGCCTGCTCGTTCTGCGTCGCCGCCGTCGCGGTCCTGCTCTTCATCACCAAGCCCGCGACCGCACCGCTGCTGCTGATCGGCGCGTTCGCCGGATTCGGCTCGAACACGCAGACTCTGGTCAACGCGTTCATCGGCGGGCTCTATCCCGTACAAGCACGCGCGACGGCGCTCGGGTGGGCGCTCGGTGTCGGCAGGATCGGCGCGATCGTCGGCCCGGCCTATGGCGGCTACATTCTCACTCAGGTCAACGCGGGCTCGCTCGCCAGCCAGTGGAGTTTCTACGCCTTCGCCATTCCGGCGGTGCTGGCAGCGATTCTCACCGCCCTCGTGCCACGAAACCGCTCGGCCGGCCCGCACGACACGGTGACCGCACACCTCCCCGTCGGGCACCCGTCCGGAAATCCCTGACCGGCAGCGGTATTTGTCTTGCCGTTGTCAACCGGGCGGCCGACTTGCCACCCGGGAATGCGTCAGGTCAATCACTATGAATCAGGAGAATTGCTGTATGACCGGAATCAAAATTGATTCGGATGTGGTCGTGCTGACCGGAGCCGGCGGTGGCATCGGCCGGGCCACCGCGGTGCGCCTGGGCGGGCAAGGCGTGCGCCTCGCCTTGACCGACGTGAACGAGCCGGCACTGCGCGAGACCGCGGATCTGGTCGCCAAGGCAGGCCTCGAGCCGATCACGGTGGCAGGCAACGGCTTGGACACGAGTGTGCCGGCGGCACTAGTGGCCAAGGCGACCGAGGCCTACGGCCGGATCGACGGCCTGGTCAACGCGACCGGCATCACCTTGCCCAAACCACTGCGGGACACCTCGCCCGAGGACTTCGACCGGGTCATGTCGGTCAACGTGAAAACCCACCTGATCATGATGCAGGCGGTCCTGCCGGTCATGGCCGACGCCCGGTACGGCTCGATCGTCAACATCTCGTCGGTGGGCGCCCGGGTCGCGCTGCCGAACCTGAGCGTGTATTGCGCGTCCAAGTCCGCGGTGGTCGGACTGAGCCGCGGCGTCGCCGCCGAGTACGCCCCCGACAACATCCGATGCAACGCGATCTGTCCCGGCGGGGTCGACACCGCGCTGGGACAAGCCGCCCTCGACCCGTTCGAGGACAAGCAACGCGGGCTGGAAATCCTCACCGGCCGCCAGTTGTTCAAGCGCTGGGCCGATCCGGACGAGATCGCCAGCCTCATCGAATACCTTCTCGCGCGCGATTCGACCTTCGTCACCGGTGCGGTGTTCGACGTCGACGGCGGTCACACCACCACCTGACCCGCACTCGTTCTCGGCTTCCTTCCCGACCATGCAGGAGAGGCACTTGCACCTCACTCACCTCGGGCACGCCTGTGTGCTCGTGGACACCGGTTCCGCCGCACTTCTCATCGACCCTGGCGTCATGTCCGACATCGACGGTGTCGACGGCATCGACGCGGTGCTGCTCACGCACAAGCATCCCGACCACGTGGACGCGGAAAAGGTCCGAAGCCTGCTGGCCGACAGTCCCCGGGCAGCGCTGGTAGCCCCCGCGGACCTCGGCGAGGCAGTGCCCGGCCTGCCAGCGCACCAGGTGGCCGAACCAGGCGAGACGCTGAAGTTCGGGGACACCGTGGTCGATGTCGTCGGTGGACGCCACGCGACCGTGCACGAAACGATTCCGGGCTGCGTCAACCTCGGCTATCTGATCGACGGCGGCGCGTTCTTCCACCCCGGGGACTCCTTCCACGAGCCCGCAGCGGCTGTCGGAGTGCTCGCGGTGGCGATCGACGGCCCGTGGCTCAAGATCGCCGAGTCCATCGACTACGTGCGGCGGGTCGCGCCTCGCGTGGCCATCCCGATCCACGAAGGAGAAACCCTCGACCCCGCCAAGTACGTCGGCATGATGAGCAACGCGGTCGGCGGCGGCGTCGTGCGCCGCCTGGATCGCGGATCGGCCACCCGGCTGTAGCAGTCGCCACCGAACCCGCGAATGCCGGTTCGGTGCGGACCCTGACTTCTCCCTTTCGCGAACCTGCAGTCAACTTTCGCCCGTGCGCGGCGAGCAAGGAGTACCGTCCATGAAGGTCGTCATCATCGGGGGTGCCGGAGGCATCGGTTCCTCGGTGGCATTCAACCTGCTGCTCGGCACGGCGACGCACGACATCGTCCTCGTCGACACCAGGCCCGCCATGCTCACGAGCCACACGATGGACCTCGAGAACGCGGTCGCGCTGGGCACGGCACCCAGCACGGTTCGGGGCGGCACACCCGACGACGCGCTCGACGCCGACATCGTCGTCCTGAGTGCCGCTGTCCCGCTCCGGCTGAACACCTCACGCTCCGTCTTCCTCACCGACAACGCGCGAATCGTCGGCGAAATACTGGCGCCGCTCGGAAAATCACGATTCACCGGGACCGTCCTCGTGCTGACCAACCCGGTCGATCCACTGCTGACCTGGGTGTACCGAAACGAATGGGTCGCCCGCGAACGACTTGTCGGCTATACCCTCAACGACAGCCTCCGGCTGCGCACCGGTATCGCGCAAGCGCTGCGCGTGCACCCGCTGACCGTCGACGCCTGGATGCTGGGCGAGCATGGCGAGGGCCAGGTCCCGTTGTACAGCCGGGTCACTGTTGACGGGGAGCCGGCGACCCTCGACGACGAGCAACGTGCCGCGGTGACGACGTATGTGAACACCTGGTACCAGCGGCACGTGGCACTCGACTCGGGACGTACGTCCACCTGGACCACGGGACGCGGGGCCGCACGCATGATCGATGCCATGGCGACCGAGTCCGGGACCGTTTTCCCGGCGTCCGTCGTGCCGGACGGCGAGTACGGAATCAGCGAAGTGAGCATCGGCCTGCCCGTGGTTCTGGGGCGCACGGGAATCGACCACATCGTCGAATGGGAACTGACTGCCGACGAGAAACGCGGAATGACGGACGCGGCAGCACGCGTGGATTCTGCCTGTGCGCAATTGGTATCCTCCACGGCTTCCCGGTAACGAGATCACTATGCCCGTCGGATGCCAGAACAGCGGTCCTGATCCGCCGAAAATGCCCTGGAATCAGGTCTATTTCGTCCAGGAGCGCGGCAACCGGATCGAGGTCGGGCTGGAAAGCGGCAGCATCCAGTGGGAGTTCGACCATGCCTGGCTGCTGTCCAAACTCTCCGCGCGCTATCGTTCGCGCGGCGGACAGAACGAAGAACAGTTGACCGCGGCACTCGAGCACAGTCGCGCAGGCCGCGACACCACAACCGAGACCCGGGGACAACGTATCGATCGTTCTTTCCTGATTTGCGCGCCGCTTCCCCTGGCGATCCCTCTCACGATCTGGCTGAAAGCAGCGAGCCTGGTCTGAAGCACTGTTCGTCGGGCCGAGTCTGATGACCAAGTGACGGTTCCGGGCGACCTGCCGCTCCTGGAACCTGACCGAGGACAGGGGGCGTAGTCAGGCGGCGCGGACCGGGTAGCTGGGGGAGTCAGATTCGGTGTTTTTCGTTGTGCCGTCGCCATCACGTGGCAGCGAATCTGCTGCGGGCGGCGTTCATGCTCTTGTGGTGCGCCAGGCCGCTCGGAGCGCTTCGAGTTCGTGCCGGGGGAAGGGACGGCCCCACTGGCTTTGGTAGCCGGCCTCGCTCAAGTCATAGACGACGGTGTCGAATGCTCGGAGCACGGCCTTGGCGAGCGTGGCCGTCGGCTGTTCGCTGTGCCAGATCAGCCTTCCCGCGTGCTGCGGTGTCGTTGAGTCGGCTGCGTGGACCAGCCGGATGGCGACGGTGTTCGCGTGACGGTGGAAGGACCAGCGGTAGACGTCGGGTTCGGCTTCGAACTCGGCCTGCGCGTTGGTCTCGTGCAGGGTGATCCTGGCTACTGCGAGCAGCAGTTGTTCGGGACCGTCGGTGACGTAGGAAGCGACCGCCTCGGCACTGGCGTGGTCGGCAATCACCGAGCAGAAGGCCCAACCGCGGTGTCTCAGTGTCCAGGTTAGTCGCACGTCCGGCATTGTGACCGGACATGATGTCCGTCGTCAGCTGATTATGTTCATCGATCCACGCCTGCCGACGCCGCAGCCGACCACGCCGACATACCTGATGGCGGATGACCTCGGCGCGCTCAAGTGGCCGCTATTCGCGATGCAGGTTGCGCAGCGTGGCCGGAAGGCCGAGGTCGAAATCGTCTTTGTCGTCCGCCCAGCGCGACATGACCTCGGCCGCGCCGGTGGCGAGGGCGTCCGGCAGGCCGAGCGCCCGTGCGGTTTCCGCGACCTCCAGCATTTCCGGCGCCCAGCGCCAAGCGCGCGCGGCTGCGGACGGCAGCCCGTCCAGATCCGCCAGTGCGTTGCTGCCGAGGGCGGTCGCCTCGTTGAGCAACTGCTCGCCGACGCCGTAGTCGTCGGCGATCGCGTGGCTGACCGCGGCCAAGGCGCGGGAGGTCTTCTGGAACGAGCCGTAGGCCATTTTCACCGCGCTCGCGGCACCGATCCGTTCGCCGAGCGGCACCGGTTCCGCACTGCTTCCGGCTAGCAGTCCCCGTACCAGTTCCACGGCGTCGTCCGGGCCGGAGAGGTAGACCCGCGCGGTCGAGTGCTCGTTCGGAGGCGGCCCGATGATCGATCCGTCCACTACTGTCGCGCGGAGCCGGGCGTCGATTTCGATAGTCCTTTGTGGACTGATCGCGTTCGCCTCGACGAAGATTCCGTCGTAGTCCCCGAGGTGCCCGGCGACCTCCTCGGCTGCGGCGGGAGGGCAGATCGAGAACACGACTGCGCTCCGCTCTAGGAGTTGGGGGATCGTCTCTACTGCGGTCAACCCGGTTTCCGCGGCTCGTCGCGCTGTGCCCGCTGATCGTCCGGCTGGGCACCACAGGGCCTGGTGCCCGCCCGCGATCAGCTGGGCCGCGATCGCCGAGCCCATCCGGCCCGGATGCAACAGTCCTACCGTCGAAGCCGCCACAGCACCGGGTATACGTCAATGAGGACGGTTCCGCCACCTCCGTGCTAGGCAGGCTTGGCAGCGCGCTGCCGGAGGATCCGTGCGGCGTGCTCGCCCCACCGCAGGTTTTCCTTCTCGAACGAGATGCCGCGCAGCAGGGTCAGATAGGGCCCGACCCGGTCGTTGTCGCGCAGGTAGTCGTTTTCCGTCCGGCCGTTGAGCATGCGCTCGCGCAGTCGTTCGAAGCGGGCGAGTTTGGCGCGGCTCCACTCCATGCGTTCCTCGACGGCGGCGATCACCGCTTCGGCGTCTCCCGCGTCGCTTCCCTGCACCTTGACCAGGAGGTCGTCCCGGATCGTGGTGGGCTGGACCGGGGTCGCGGTGAACTCGTGCAGGGCGTGCCGTCCGGCGGGGGTGAGGCGGAACATCCGCTTGTTGGGCCGGCGTTCCTGTTCGACGACGCGCGCCGCGATCACGCCCTCGGCCGAGAGACGTTCGAGTTCGCGGTAGAGCTGCTGCGGGGTCGTCTGCCAGAAGTTGGCGACCGACGCGTCGAACGACTTGGCCAGGTCGTAGCCGGAAAACTCGCCCTCCAGCAGGGCCGCGAGGATCGCGAACTTCAAGGACACCTGGACACCGTAGCATCGCTGCGATTAATGTCATCCGCACCTAATCAACAAAGTTACTAGGAGGCGGCATGCACCCGTTCCGAAAGGCCATCGAGAACAACGACCACGCGGCCGTTGAAGCCCTGCTCGCCGACGACGTGACGTTCACCAGCCCGGTCGCGTACCGGCCGTACCCCGGCAAGCCGATCACCTCGGCGATCCTGCGCGCGGTGAGCGAGGTCTTCGCCGACCTCCGCTACGTCCGGGAGATCTCCAGCCCGGACGGGCACGACCACGCCCTGATCTTCACCGCGAAAGTCGGCGACAAGGAGATCAACGGCTGCGATTTCCTGCACACCAACGAAAACGGGCTGATCGACGACTTCGCGGTCATGGTGCGCCCGCTTTCCGCGGCGACGGCGCTGAGCGAAGCGATGGCCGCCCGGTTCGAGCAGATCAAACAGGAGGCCGGCGCGTGACGGGTTGACCTCTACCTTGGTCGAGGTTCGAGAATCGCGATCATGACATTGTGGATCTGCGACCGATGTGGCATCGAGCAACCCGGTTCCCCCGAGCCCCCGCATTGCGTGATGGACCGGGGCGAGATCGGCATCGAGGAGCGCGGGGACCTTGGCCCGCACTCCGGGAGCTGGCGGACTCACGAACAGCTTGCCGCCGAACCGCATACGGTGCGGCAGCGGGACCATGGGCGCGGGCTGCACAGCCTGCGGCGCGAACCGGTGGTGGGGATCGGGCAGTGGTCGTTCGTCGTGCGGACCGAGCGGGGGAACGTCCTGTGGGATCCGCCGACTTCCATCGAGCCGGACACGCTCGCCGCGGTTCGGGCGCTTGGTGAGGTCGCGGTGGTGGCGACCAGTCATCCGCACATGTTCGCCGCCCAGGTCAGCTGGAGTCACGCGTTCGGGCGGGTTCCGGTGCTGGTGAACGCCGCGGGCCGGGAGTGGCTGGGCCGCACCGATCCCGTGCTCGAGTTCTGGACGGGGCACGCTGAGCCGTTGCCGGGGGTCGAGCTGATCGAGGTCGGCGGGCACATGCTGGGCAGTTCGGTGCTGCGCACTCCGGACGGCACGCTCCTGTCCGGCGACACGATCAGCGGCGGCCTGGCACCGAACTGGGTGTCGTTCCAGCGCAGTTTCCCGAAGCACATCCCGCTGTCCGCCGCGGTGGTCCGGCGGATCGTGGACCGGTTGGACGGCTGGTCCTACGACCGGCTGTACACGCTCGGCGGGGACACCGTCGACGCGGACGCCAGGGCTGTCGTGCACCGTTCCGCCGAGGCGCACATCCGTTGGGTCAGCGGCGAATTCGACCATCTGACCTGACCTGCGGGCGCGGGCAGTTGCCCGGAAGTGCAGTCCGGCGTGGACGAACGGAGCAGCCGGGGCGACAGATTTCGGACAAAATGCGGGTCGCCGCTGGACCGGCTTCGACCAGTCTCCGCACACTCAGCCGGCAGTGGGTTTCTTTCCCCCGGCCTTGGAGGAGTTCCGATGCGTCGAAGAATCGCCCTCAGCCTCACCGGTGCGGCCGCGCTGGCCCTGAGCCTCGCCGCCGTTGCCGCCCCCGCCGCCCAGGCGTCGCCTGGGCTGATCGCGGCTATGCAACGGGACCTGGGTCTCAGCGCGGGACAAGCGCAGACCCGGCTCCGGCAAGAACTGTCCGCGTCCCAGCAGATGCCCGCCGCTCAGCAGGCCGCCGGTGCGGCGTTCGGCGGAGCCTGGTTCGATCCGGCGCGCGGCAAGCTGGTCGTCGGCGTGACCGACCCGGCGGTGGCTGACGCGGTGCACCGCACCGGTGCGGATACCGTCCCGGCGCGCGTCACTGCTGCGTCGCTCGACGCGGCGAAGACGGCCCTCGACACCGCCGCGAAGGCGAAACGCGCCCCGGCCTCGGTCAGCGGGTGGCATGCCGACCCGCGCACCGGCAGTCTGGTCGTCACCCTCCAGCCCGGCGCGCACGGCGCGGACGTCGACGCATTCCTCGCCCGGGCCCGCGAAACCGGACCGGTGACCCTCGCGACCGGCCCCCGGCCGCAGACGTTCTCGGCCGGCACTGTCGGCGGAGATCCCTACTACATCAACGGAAACACCCGCTGCTCCATCGGTTTCTCCGTGCACGGCGGGTTTGTCAGCGCCGGACACTGCGGAAGCAAGGGCAGCTCCGTCGTCGGCTGGGACAACTCGGCGATGGGCACGTTCGCCGGATCTTCCTTTCCCGGCAACGACTATTCGTACATCACCATCGGCAACGGCTGGTGGACCGCTCCCGTCGTGCTCGGCTGGGGCACGGTCAGCGACGTGATCGTCCGCGGCTCGGCGGTCGCGCCCGCCGGGTCCTCGATCTGCCGCTCCGGTTCGACCTCGCACTGGCACTGCGGCACTGTTCTCGGCCTGAACGAGACCATCAATTACGCCCAGGGCGCGGTTTACGAGGCGACGCACACCAACGCCTGCGCCGAACCCGGCGACTCCGGCGGTTCGTTCATCACCGGCGACCAAGCGCAGGGGGTCACCTCGGGCGGGTTCGGCAACTGCAGTTCCGGCGGCGAAATCTGGTTCCAGCCAGTCAACGAGATCCTGCAGACCTACGGTCTGTCCCTCGTCACCGGCTGATCGCGAAGTCCGTGAGGGGAACCCTGGGGGACTCTGATTCCCTCAGGGTTCCCTTCACGGACCTCTTTCCCGAGACCGGGCTCAGGAGTTTTCGGCGGACACGACCACCGGGATGCGCCGCAGCCGCTCGAGGAGCAGGCCGGTTTCCCCGGCGGTCAGCAGAAGCGTGCAGCTCACCCGGCTTTCCACGACGCCTTCGCGGACGTCGACGTCGAGATTGCGGACCGGGTAGCGCCTGCCGTGCAGCAGGGTCATCACCCGCAGCGCGCCGGCCAGTCCGCCGGTGACGTGGGCGGTGACGGCGCGATAGACGGGGAACTCGGGCGACGGCACGGCGACGCTCATGGTTGATCGAGACAAGACGGATCTCCTGCACCAGTGTTGTGGGGGAAAGATCCGGACCAGGTTCCGAAGGCGCACGGAAGACTGCGCGCCGGCGACCTGGTCTAGCCGACGCGCCAGCGAATGATGATCGCGCGCATGGGCAAGAGCATACCTGCGGCCGCCCGGTTGTCCAGTCCGCGGGGGAACGACCCGGCACCGGTCCCTTGTGGACGGTGCGGGCCGGCGGCCCCGGCGCATCCTCTCCGGCAAACGACGGGTGGCTTGTTAGCTTAGTAGGATGCTAGCATCCTAGCCGACGGCGGCGCAGAGGTCCGGGAAGGAATGCGAATGAACCGTTGGCGCGGCAATCCCTGGGCGGTCCTGGTGACGCTCAGCCTGGGATTTTTCCTGACCCTGCTGGATTTGACGGCGGTCAACGTCGCGATCCCCAGCATGATCGAAAGCATGGGCGCCTCGCTCGACGAGGTCCTGTGGGTGATCAACGTCTACATCCTCGTCCTCGCCGCGCTGCTGATCGCGTTCGGCAGGCTGGGGGACGTGTTCGGGCCGCGCGCCATGTTCGTCGCGGGCACCGCGGTGTTCACGGCGGCGTCCGTGCTCTGTGCCTTGTCGCAGGATCCGGCTCAGCTCATTGCCGCCCGGGCGGTGCAGGGGCTGGGGGCCGCCGCGCTGGCGCCCCAGACGATGACGATCATCATCGGCACGTTTCCGCCGGAGCGGCGCGGTACGGCGCTCGGCGTGTGGGGAGCGGTGGCCGGGGTGGCCACGATCGCGGGGCCGACCCTGGGCGGGCTGCTGGTCAGTTCGGCCGGGTGGCGGTGGATCTTCGTCGTCAACGTCCCGATCGGCCTGCTCGTGTTCGTGCTGGCCGTGCTGCTGGTGCCGGATCTGCGGCACGGCGCCCGTCGCCGGGTGGACGTTCTCGGGGTGGTGTTCGCCGCGGCGGGGCTGGCGAGCCTGACGTTCGCGCTCACCGAGGGGCAGCGGTACGAGTGGAACGCGACGATCTGGTGCCTGCTCGGCGCTGGCGTCCTGCTGCTGGCGGTCTTTCTTGTGCAGCAAGGAAAACGGCAGCGGAACGATCCGTTGCTGCCGTTCGCGCTGTTTCGCGAACGCGGGTACGCGGTGATGAGTTTCGTGTCCGCGACCGTCCAAGTGGGAATGATCGGGTTGTTCCTGCCGGTGATGATCTACCTGCAATCGGTGCTGCGCTTCAGCGCGGTCGAGGCCGGGCTGGTGATGGCACCCGCGATGGTGGTGTCGGCGGTGGTGTCCCCGTTCGCGGGCAGACTGGCCGATCGGCTCGGCGGCAAGTACCTCCTGATGGCCAGCCTGGCTTTGTTCGCGGGCGGAATGGCGTGGCTGGCGGTCGTGGCCGAGGTCGAGCGCGCGTGGTGGGAGTTCCAGCCCGCGCTGCTCGTCGTCGGGGTGGGCATCGGCGGTGTGTTCGGCCCGATGGTCACGGTCGCGATGTACCGCGTCGAGCCCGCGATGGCCGGCGCCGCTTCCGGCGTGCTGAACACGATCCGGCAGATCGGCACGGTCATCGGCAGCGCGGCAGTCGGTGCGGTGCTGCAGAACCAGCTCGCGACCTCGCTTCGAGAGGAGGCGGCCGCGCGAGCCGGTGAGCTTCCGGAGACCGTCCGCGACCGGTTCGTGTCAGGGTTCGAAAGCGTGGCCCGGAGCGGGACGGCCATCGACGCCGGACAGTCGGGTGCCGCGATCCCGCTGCCGCCCGGCACACCGGCCGAGGTGGTTCACGACGTTCAGCAGGCCGCGGCCTCGGTGTTCGGGCACGGAGTGGTCGACGCGATGGGGCCGACCCTGGCACTGCCTATTGCGGTGATCGCGGTCGGCGCCGTCTCGTGCCTGCTGGTCCGGCGGCGCGAGGGTGATCGCGCGCAGGAACCAGCCGGTACGGCCCGAGGCTGAGCGTCCTGGTGTGGCCGGAAATGGCCCGGGCTAGCCGCGGACGCCGGTCCAGAGAGCCCGCTCCGGTCCGTCCGCGGTGGTCGTTGTGGTCCACTCCGTGTCGATCCGTTGCACGACAGGGTTTTCAGGCGTGTACCGGGGCCAGCCAGGATCGCCGTCGCGCGCGAAAGCGACCCAGCTCGCGTGCATCCGTTCCGCGAGTTCGCGCACTGAGTCGTCGTCGGGAATGCCGAGCGCTCCATAGTCGACCCGACCGACATTGCCGAACACGAACGGCAGTTCGAGGCCGTGACAGGCACCGAGCCTGCCTTCGAACGCGGGGGAGCGCCAGGCGAACTCGTATCGCCAAGTGCCGCCGGGTTGCGGGGCGTGTGCGTCGGCGAGGCGTGCGGTCGGAACGGCGAACATGTAGTCGGTGCCGATCGCGGCCAGCACCTCGCCCGGGGTGGTTCCCCGGCCCGCCGCGCGGTAGTGCTCGATCAGCGCGGCGGGGTCGGGGTGCAGGGTGCTGGCCGCCGCCTGAAGCGCCGATTCGGTCGTTTCCGGTGCGGACAGCGCGACGAGGTAGAGGTTCATCTCGTCGCTGTTGGAGCCCACGAGCACGTCGATGTCGGCTGCGGCACCCGCGCGCACTGCGGCAACGGGCTGCTCGGTGAGCAGGTCGCCGTCGATCACCGGGCCGAACGCGGACAGCCCCATCAACGGATCGCGCACGCCGTCTACGGCCAGGTTCAACGGCGTCGCACGCAGCTGGGTCGCTGCTTTGGCCAGCGCCTCGTCCGGGATCTGCGCGAATGCGTCGGTCCCGAACTGGTTGGCGAACGCCGCGGTCACCACCTCGGCCTGCGCGGTGGTTAGTGCGTGCGCGGCACCGCCGCTCTGGCTGATCGCGCGACGGAACAGCCCGGCCGGGGCGGCGGCAAGCAGCGCACCCACGCTGAGCCCGCCCGCGGACTCGCCGAAGATCGTGACGGCGTCGGGATTGCCGCCGAACGCCGCGATGTGCTCGCGAACCCATTCCAGCGCGGCGATCTGGTCGCGAAGTCCCCGGTTGTCCGGTACGCCGGGCAGGTGCAGGAAGCCCGGCACGCCGATCCGGTAGTTGATCGTCACGAGCACCACGCCGCTCTTGGCGAACACGGTGCCGTCATATCCGGGTGCGCTGCCGGAGCCGCTGGTGAAGGCGCCGCCGTGCACGAAAACCATGACCGGCAGGCAGTCGGCGTCTTGCGGGGTCCAGATGTTGAGGCTGAGGTAGTCGTCGCCGGGTGTCCAGCCGGTGCCGACGATCGCGGTCAGGTCGGGCATGCCTGTCGTGCTTGCCTGGGGCGCGGTCGGGCCGAAGTTCCGTGCGTCGAACTCGCCGGTCCATTCCGCGGGTCGGGGTGGCTCAAACCGGTGTGCTCCGGTTGGTGCGGCGGCGTAGGGGATGCCGCGGAAGGCGCGCACGCCGTCCGCGGAGGTGCCCCGGATCGATCGCTGTCCGATGTGGACGGTTGGCTCCATCGTCACATTCCTTCCCCGTCGGCGATGACCTTCCCGGGATTGAAGATCCCGTGCGGATCCAGCGCGTCCTTGACCGCCCGGTTCAGCGCGAGCACAGCGGGTCCGGCCTCGGTGGCCAGGCCGTTTCGCTTGAGCAGGCCGACTCCGTGTTCGCCGGTGACCGTTCCGCCCAGTTCCAGCGCCGCCGCGATGATGTCGTCGAATGCCGCCTGCGCGCGCTTTTTCGCGGCGTCGTCGCCGGGCTGGGTGATCAGCAGCGGGTGCAGGTTGCCGTCGCCGGCGTGGGCGATGTTGGCGATCAGCGTGTCGTGCCGGAGCGCGGTTTCCTCGATGCGGGCGAGCATGTCGGGGACCGCGCCCTTGGGCACGCAGACGTCTTCGGTCAGCACTGGGCCGAGCCGTTCGAGCGCCGGGTAGGCCAGGCGGCGCGCGTCGAAGAGCGCGTCGGCTTCCTGCTGGTCGGTCGAGCGGACCGCGAAGGTCGCCCCCGCCTTTTCGAAGCAGGCGAGAACGGCGTCGGCTTCCAGCTCTCCCGCCGGGCCCGCACTGTCGGTGCGGCCCAGCAGCACGACGTTGGCTTCGGTCGACAGGCCCATGTGCTTCCACGCGTCGACGGCTTCCAGACAGTGCCGGTCGATCAGTTCCAGCGCCGAGGGTTCCAGCCCGGCCTCGGCGACGGAGGCGACCGCGCGTCCGGCGTCGACGATCGAGTCGAAGTAGCCCGCGACGGTGTGCTCGGGCTGGCGCGCCGGGCGCAGCCGCACGGTGACCTCGGTGATGACGCCGAGGGTGCCTTCGGAGCCGACCATCATCCCGGCGAGGTCGTAACCGGCGACGCCTTTGGCAGTACGGCGGCCGACGCGCACCAGCTCGCCCGTGCCGGTCACGAACTGCAGGCCCAGCACGTAATCCCGGGTGACGCCGTACTTCACGCAGCACAGCCCGCCCGCATTGGTCGCGACGTTGCCGCCGATCGTCGACCACGGCGCACTCGCCGGGTCCGGCGGGTACCAGAGGCCGTGTTCGGCGCAGGCTGCTCGCAGATGATCGTTGACGACGCCGGGCTCGACCACGGCGAGCCGCTCACGCTGGTCGATCTCCTTGATCGCGGTCATCGCCTCGGTCGACACGATCACGCTGTCCTCGACCGCGTTCGCCCCGCCGGACAGCCCGGTGCCCGCGCCGCGCGGGACGATCGGGGCGCGGAAGCGGAGGCAGGTCCGGACGATCTGGCGCGCTTCCTCGGCGGTGCGCGGCCGCACGACCGCCGACGGCGTGCCGTACGGGGCCCATTCGGCCTCGTCGTGGGCATAGCCCGACACCACGGCCGGGTCGGTGATGATCCGGCCGGCGGGCAGTCCCCGGTCCAGTTCTTCGAGCAGTTCCCGCCGCCTCGCCTCGTCGCGCATGAACCGGACGCTATCGACGTTCGCGCGCCCGGTTCAATGGACGAACCACCCGCACCGTGCCGGTGGATATGGAGGGAATCTCCATAGCGCTATCCGGGCAAGGACTCCGCCAGCCGGTGCAGCCGCAGCGCGAGCTGGATCTCCAGCGTCCGGCCGGAGTCCTTCCAGTCCTCGCCCAGCACCTCGGAGATCCGGGCCAGCCGCTGGTAGAGGGTGTTGACGTGGATGCGCAGCGCGCTGGCCGCCGCGCTGTGCCGTCCGGCGTGCGACAGGTATGTCTCCAAGGTAGGCACGAGGCCGGTGCGGTAGCGCTGGTCGTGGCGCAGCAGCGCACCGACCGTCGAGTCGATGAAGGCACGCAGGTCGTCTCGGCCGACCTGGGTGAACAGCGATTGGTAAATGCCCAGCTCATGCGCCGCGGCACAGGTTCCGGCCCGGCCGAGCGCGGCCAGCAGCGCGGTGCCGTTGTGCGCCTGCCGATACGCCGCGCGCACGCCTGCCGCTGTGCCGTCGGCTTCCGCCACGCAGACAGTCACTGGCGCGTCCCACTGGCGGAGGTCGTCGCGGACCCGCAGCACGTCGTGCGTCGGCAGGAGGACCACTACGGAGCCGCCGTACTGTGCTGACCAGCCGCTTTCCTGCCGCGCTAGCCGTGAACCGCCCGCCGTTGCCTCGGTGTCGCCAGCGTCCGGCCGAAGCACGGCGACGCACCCGACCGCGCCCAGATTGATCCGGGCGGCATTGGCGCGCCGGTTGATCGTCTGGTCGTCCGTGTGCCCGCCGAGCAGTTCAGCAATGAACTCGCCGTGCGCGCGTCGCTCGGCCTCGGCCACCGCCCGGTCCGAGGCGAGAACCAGCCCGACCACGGTGGCACCGGTCTCCAGCAGCCGCATCGTGGCGTCGTCCACTGGGTCGGCACGCAGGGCTACGACGCAACCTGCGTAGCTGTCGGACACCACGATCGGGGCCACGCCTTCCTCGGACGTCCTGCGCTGGAAGCTCCCCTCGGCCACCAGGCGGGACCACTTGGCCTCGGCATCGTCGCCGGCCGAACACAGCACCGCGTCTTCCGCGTCCAGCACGACGATCCCGGCGTCGAGCACCAGCGCCAGCGCTTCGACGACTTCGGCGAGCCCCGCTCCGTCCAGCAGGCTTCTGGTCAGCCGGTCGTGCAGATCGACATTGCGCTGGATTTCCTCGGCCGCCCGCTGGTACTGCTCGAACAACGTGGCGTTGTGGATCGCGACCGCCCCGTGCGCCGCCAGCGCCGTCAGCAGGCCGACCTCGTGCTCACTGAACTTCCGCGGCCCGCGCCCGGCGGCCAGCAGCACCCCGATCGGCTCGTCGCCCACCCGCAGCGGCACTCCGAGAATGCCGCCCAGCTGCTCGCTGACCGCCGCTTCGTCCACTGTGGACGTATGCGCGAGCAGAGCGTCCTGGACGTAGTCACCGGACCAGCACGCCTTGCCGGTCTCCAGCACCCGCCCGCCGAGGCCGACGCCGCGCGGCAGCTCGATGCCACGCAACGCGTCGCCCATCGACCCGTCGACGACCTCGATCCGCAGCACGTCGTCCTCGCGGGTCAGCATGACGTAGGCGACGTCCACGGCCAGCAACCGCCGGGCCTGCACGGCGATCTCGGTGAGCAGGACGTTCGGCTCGCGCAGCGCGGTGAGCTGCCGGGCCAGATCGTTGAGGACGGTGAGTTCGGCCGCGTGCCTGGTGCGTTCGGCCAGCAGCGCGTGCAGGTGCAGCGCTCGCCGAGCGTCCGACTCGACCTGTGCGGCCATACCCGGCGGCGCGGTGCGGACGGCATGGGCGCGGAACGCTTCGAGGTCGGCCAGTCCGGCTCCGTCGACCAGCAGCTGCAGCCATGAATCTCCGTCCGGCTCTGCCACGTCTTGCCTCCTCGGTGCTGATGTGCTGCATTCTCCCTCGTGGTCGCGTGTCGGCGACTCGGCCGCCCCGGTTTCGCTACCATTCGACAATGCGTTTCACCGGCTTGGATTCCTGGCTGAGCGACCGGGCCGCCGCTGACCAGTTTTCCGGTGTGGTGCTGATCCGCCGCGGAGACGACGTGGTGTTCTCGGGCGCGTACGGCCAGGCCAGCCGTCGATGGGCGGTGCCGAACAGTCTCGCCCTCCGGTTCGATACGGTGTCGATCACCAAGCTGTTCACGGCGGTCGCCGCGTTGCAACTGGTGGACGACGGACGGCTGGACCTGGACGCGCCGATCACCGGCATCGTCGACCTGGCCGGCACGGCGATCTCGGCGCGCGTGACCGTCCGGCAGCTGCTCACGCACACCTCCGGGATCGCCGACGACGCGGACGAGGAAGCCGGCGAGAGCTACGAGGCGTTGTGGGTCGACAAGCCGGTCTATTCGGTGACCCGAACGCGGGACCTCGTGCCGAATTTCGCTGACAAGCCACCGAATTTCCCGCCGGGCGAGGGATGCCGGTACTGCAACGCCGGATACGTCCTGGTCGGCCTGGCGATCGAGGAAATCACCGGTGTTGGGTATCGCGACCATATTCGGCATGCCGTTTTCGCGCGGGCGGGAATGACCTCCTCGGACTTTTTCGACCGCCGGGAAGCGGCACCGAACGTCGCCGAGGGCTGGGATCCGGTCACTGATTCCGCGGGCCGGATCACTGGCTGGAAGCAGAACATCTTCAGCTATCCGTCGATCGGCTCGCCCGACGGCGGAGCGCATGCCACCGCGGACGATCTGGTGCGGTTCCTGCGGGCGGTGCGCGCTGGTGAACTGCTGTCGGCCGAGGGGACTGAGCTATTTCTGACCCCGCAGGTGCGGCACCACGACGACGTGTGGTTCGGCTTCGGGCTGGAATTCACCTTGCGGCCGGACGGTTCAGTCCGGAATTACTACAAGGACGGCGGCAACGCAGGCGTCGGCGGTATCGCGCGGCACTATCCCGTTGGGAATCTCGATGTGGTGGTGCTGTCCAATGCGGAGGTCGGCAGTTTGGCTGTCATTCGCGAGATCGATCGGCGGATTCTGGCGGGGTAGCGGCAGGCTTCAGCCACCCGAGACCAGCTTCCTGCCCGGATCCTGGCATCGTCCTGCTGTCCAAAAAGGACTCACCGGTACGCCCTTCGCCCGGGCTGCCGAGCGCCCTGCCCCGCGCGTCCCCGGTTTCTAGATCGACTTTTTTGCTTCTTGACCCGCGACCCCGTCCATAGGAGAGTCTCCTGTCAGACAGCTAGACAGAACGACAAGGAGACAGTATGAACCGACGTGGAGTCGCCCTGTTCGCCATTGGCGCTGTCGCTGTTTGCGCTGCTCTGGCGGGGTGTGGAGGCGGCGGCGGGGAGGCGGCCGGGCCGTCGCCGGAGGTGGTCGTTCCGGCGGTCGCCAAGGACGCGGCGCTGGCGGCTCGGCTGCCGGCGGAGGTGCGGAGCGCGGGGGTGCTCCGGGTGGCGATGGACGAGACCTATCCGCCGTTCGAGTCGGTTCAGGCAGGCAAGGTGGTGGGGCTCGACCCGGACCTGGCGAACGCGATCGGCGGCGTGCTCGGGGTGCGCGTGGAGTTCGTGAACACCTCGTTCGACGCGATCATTCCGTCGCTGACCTCGAACAAGGTCGATCTCGCGATGTCGTCGATCGGCGACACCAAGGAACGCGAGCGCACGGTCGATCTCGTCACCTACTACTGGAACGGCACTTTGGTGCTGGTGAAAACCGGGAATCCGGCGCAGCTCAAGGCCGATCAGGTGTGCGGCGCGCGCGTCGGGGTGATCCGCGGGTCCTTGCAGCAGACGAGTTTCCTGCCGTCGCAGGCGGCGAAGTGCGCGGGGTCCGGGAAGCCGGCCGCGACGGTCGAGGTGTACCAGAACGGGCCGCAGGCACAGCTCGCGCTGCAGAGCGGGCGCATCGACGGAGTCATGGAGGACGCTCCGCCGCTGCTGGCGGTCGCCGCGCAGCAGAAGGACGTTTTCGAGACGGCGGGGCCGTTCTTCCGCAATCCGAATCCCGGCGGCGTCGCCTTTCCGAAGGGCAGCAAGCTGGTGGAGCCGGTGCACGAGGCGATCGGGGTGCTGATCAAGAACGGCACCTACCAGACGATTCTGAAGAAGTGGAATCTGGAGAAGATCGCGATCGAGAAGTCGGAGATCAACGGCGCGCAATCGTAAGCGGGACACGGCGGACCCGGAAGGGAAACGGGGAACATGACAGCGATAAGTGCGCCACGGATCCAGGAAGAACCGGTAGTGCCGCTGCGCCGCCCGGGGCGCTGGGTCACCTACGCGGTCGCGGCGGTGCTGGCGGCGATGTTCGTGCACACTCTGCTCACCAACAAGAACTTCGGCTGGGACATCGTCGGGAACTATCTCGGGTCCGGGGAAATCCTCGCCGGGCTGGGGAAAACGGTCGAGCTGACGGTGATCGCGATGGCGATCGGGATCGTGCTCGGCGTCGTGCTCGCGGTGATGCGGTTGTCGGCTAATCCGGCGTTGAAGGGGTTCGCTTCTCTCTACATCTGGTTTTTCCGCGGGACACCGGTGTTCGTCCAGTTGCTGTTCTGGGGGTACGCCTCGGCGTTGTATCCCCGGCTGGGGCTGGGGATTCCGTTCGGGCCGCAGTTCGTGTCCGCGCCGACCAACGTGCTGATCACGCCGTTCATCGCGGCGATTCTGGGGCTCGGCTTGAACGAGGGCGCGTACATGGCGGAGGTCGTGCGGGCGGGGATCCTGTCGGTCGACCGCGGGCAGACCGAGGCGGCGCAGGCGCTGGGCATGTCGCGGCTGCGCACCCTGCGCCGCGTCGTGCTGCCGCAGGCGATGCGGGTGATCATTCCGCCGACCGGAAACCAGGTGATCACCATGCTCAAGACGACTTCCCTGGTGAGCGTGCTGGCCTTTCCGGAACTGCTCTATTCGGCGCAGCTCGTCTATTCGACGAACTTCAAGACGATTCCGCTGCTGATCACCGCGTCGCTGTGGTATCTGCTGATGACGTCGGTGCTGAATGTCGGCCAGCATTTCCTGGAACGCCGGTTCAACCGCAGCGAGCGGGCCGTGTCGCGGCGGGCCGAGATCGCTCAGGAGGGCCGATGACCAGCGTCGAAGCGCCGATGGTGCAGGCGGTGAACGTCTGCAAGAGTTTCGGGACCGCCGCCGTGCTGAAGGGAATCGACCTCGAAGTGCGGCGCGGCGAGGTGATGACGCTGCTGGGGCCGTCGGGGTCCGGGAAGTCCACCTTTCTGCGGCTGATCAATCATCTGGAAACGCTGAGCGCCGGCCGCCTGTACGTCGACGGGCAGTTGATCGGCTACGGCGAACGCAACGGGAGGCTGCACGAACTGCCGCCCTCGGCCGTTCAGCGGCGGCGCGCCGAGATCGGCATGGTGTTCCAGCGGTTCAACCTGTTCGCGCACATGACGGCGCTGCAGAACGTCATGGAAGCGCCGATCGGCGTGCGCCGCGAAAAGCGCGAAGTCGTCCGGAAACGGGCCCTGGAACTGCTCGACCGGGTGGGGCTCGCCGACAAGGCGTCGTCGTATCCCAGTGCGCTTTCCGGCGGTCAGCAACAGCGGGTCGCGATCGCACGAGCCCTTGCCATGCAACCGAAACTGATGCTCTTCGACGAGCCGACGTCCGCGCTCGACCCGGAACTCGTCGGCGAGGTCCTCGACGTGATGAAGGATCTCGCCCGCTCCGGCATGACGATGGTGGTGGTCACGCACGAGATCGGGTTCGCGCGCGAGGTCGCCGACCACGCGGTGTTCATCGACGGCGGGGTCGTCGTCGAGAGCGGCGACCCGGCGCGGGTGCTGGCCGATCCCCAGCATCCGCGGACGAAAGCCTTCCTCGGGAAAGTCCTGTGAACTCCCTCGCGCCTGGAAAGCCTGGAAAGGGGCAGCGTTCCGTGCAGATCGTCGTCATCGGGGCCGGGGTGATCGGCCTGTCCGTCGCCACCGCGCTCGCCCGCCGCGGCGCGCGCGTCACCGTCGTGGACCAGCGCGTGCCCGGCGCGGGCACGTCCTCGACCAGCTACGCCTGGGTCAACGCGAACAAGAAGGAACCCCAGGCCTACTACGAACTCAACCTCGCGGGCATGGCCGCGCACCGCAGGCTCGCCGAATCCACCGGCGGCGGCTGGCTCGGCACCGGCGGGCACCTCGAGGTCGCGACCGATCCGGCGCACGCCGCGGAGCTGGAACAGCGGATGGCGCGGCTGACCGGGCACGGATACACCGTCGAGGAGGTCACGGCGGAACGCGCACGGCAGCTCGTTCCGGACCTGCTCGTCTCGCCGGACCCAGAACTGATCGCCTATTTCCCGAGCGAGGCGCACTGTTATCCGCAGCTCTACCTCGCCCATCTGCTCACGACGGCCGAAGAGCTGGGCGTGCAGGTCGTCAGCGGTGCGCAGGTGAAGGCGTTCGACGTTGACGGCGGGCGGCCGGTGCTGCGGCTCGCCGACGGCACGGCGCTCGGCTGCGACCGCGTGATCAGCTGCGTCGGCCGGTGGACCGGGAAGCTGCTGGCGCAGGCGGACGTCCCGCTCGCGATGGAGACGTTCACCCACCCCGGCGACGCGACAGTCGGCTATCTCGCGGTCACCAGCCCGGTGCCGGCTGCGCTGCGCGGGCTGCTCACGACGTCCCGGCTCAACGTCCGCCCGGACGGGGCGGGGCGGCTGCAGTTGCAGGCGCTCGACCTCGACCGCACCGCGGATCCGCGGGCCGTTCCGGACCCCGGGTCGCCGCTCGCCGAGGAGCTGCTTGACCGGCTCCGGAGCGTGCTGCGGCACACCAGGGCCGCGACGGTTTCGGAGCTGCGGGTCGGCCAGCGGGCGCTCCCGGCGGACGGGCTCACCGTCGCCGGGCCGGTGCCCGCGCAACCGTGGCTTTACGTGGTCGCGACGCACAGCGGCGTCACCCTCGCGCCGCTGCTCGGCGATCTCGTGGCGAAGGAGGTGCACGACGGCGCGGCGCAGGAGCTGCTCGCGGAGTTCCGGCCCGACAGGCTTCTCGCGCCCGGGGTCCGCCGCGCCCGCACGCAGCCGCCTCGCCGGCCGGGCGACCAGTAGAATCGATCCAGGTTTGTTCGAGAAGGGAACCGGGGGGTATGGGCCGAATTCAGCGGGAGACGGTCGCCGAGAAGAGCGTGGCGATTCTGCGCGAGCGCATTCTCAGCGGCGAGCTGAGCCCTGGCACGCCGGTGACCGAGGACGCGGTGGCCGAGGACCTCGGGGCGTCCCGGGCGACGATCCGCCAGGCGCTCAACACTCTGCTGATGGACGGCCTGCTCACCCGGCATCCGGCGACCCGGGTACTTCAGGTGACCACGCTCAGCCCGGAGGACGTGCGGGACATCTACCGGGCCCGGCGGTTCCTCGAACTGGGCGGGGTCGAGGCCGCCGCGCACGCTTCGGCCGAGCAGCTGGCCCGCATCACCGACGCGGTGCGGGACCTGGAGAAGACGGTGCACGAGCACGACGTCACCGGGTTCGTGCAGGCGGACATCCGGTGCCACGTCGAGGTCGTCGAGCTGCTCGGGTCGCGGCATCTGACCACCGCGCACCGGCACTTGATGGAGAAGCTGCGGCTGGTGATCACCGCGACCGAGCAGCAGGAGGCGCAGGTCCGGGAGAACCTCAAGGAACGGCTGGCCGTGCACAAGGAGTTCGCGGAGCAGCTGGTGTCCGGGGAGGTCGCGGAGGCGCGGGCGAATTTGGCGGCCCGGCTGGACGACGCCGAGGAGGTGGTCGCGGCGGAGGCCGCGGCCGTCACCGCCCAGTCCGCAGGCCACCGGGCAGGCTGAGCGCGTTTTTCGTTGTCCGGCAAGAGGATTCGCCGGGCGATGCAGTACGCGCGCTTGTGTTTAGTATTGACTGGCTCTGTTTTGCCGAACTAAACTCAAGGAAGACGGAAGGAGGACGGAGCCGTGCCGGACCACGATCCAGCCCGCCAGGTCGGGGCGGCGATCAAGCGGCTCCGGTCCGAACGCGGCCTGACGCTGCGGGAGCTGGCCGAGCGGTGCGGTCTTTCGCCCGGGTTTCTCTCGCTGGCCGAACGCGGCGTCAACGCGATTTCGCTGACCTCGCTGTTCGCGATCGCCGGCGCGCTCGACGTGGACGCGGTCGACCTGCTCGGCGCCGCGGGCAAGCGAAGCCGGGCGGAGTACGCCGTGTCCCGGCACGACGATCCGCGCGCCGCCCGGGTGGTGCTGGGCGAGCGGGAACACCGGGTGCTCACCGCGGACCTGCCGGACCAGCGCATCGAGGTGCTGGCCACCAAGGTGCGCCCCACCGATCAGCCATCGCCGGTCACTCAGCACGACGGCGAGGAATTCTGTTACGTGCTGAACGGCGAATTGACCTTCCTGCTGCAGGACGAGACTGTGGTGCTCGCGGCGGGGGATTCGATCCACTTCAAGTCCACGACACCGCACGCAGTGCACAACCAAGGCGACGTCGTCGCCGAAGTGCTCTGGACTGTCGACCGTCCGCTGTTGCGGCGGTCCGACGGCACCACCTGCTGAACGCTTTTTCTTCTTTCGTCGTTCCACGACTGCCCGAAAGGCGGCTATGAACGAGCAGACAATGACGTCCGCGCGCGACCGACGGTTTTTCGGCCACCCACGCGGCCTCGCGACGTTGTTCTTCGTCGAAATGTGGGAGCGGTTTTCCTATTACGGAATGTCCGCGATCCTGCTGTACTACTTGTACGACCGGACTTCCGAGGGCGGCCTCGGCCTGGACAAGGCGACCTCCTCGGCGTTGGTGTCGATTTACGGCGCGCTGGTGTTCATGTCCGGCGTCGGCGGCGGATGGCTGGCCGACCGGGTGCTGGGCATGCGGCGCGCGGTGCAGGCCGGCGGTGTGCTGATCATGTGCGGGCACCTGGCGCTGGCGGTGCCGGGCGGATTGCCCGCGCTGCTGGTGTCGATGCTGCTGATCGTCGCGGGCACCGGGCTGCTGAAGCCGAATGTGTCCAGTTTGGTCGGCGAGCTGTACTCGCTGAAGGACAACCGCCGCGACGCCGGGTTTTCCGTGTTCTACATGGGAATCAACCTCGGTGCGTTCATCGCGCCGTATCTCGTGGGCACGCTCGGGCAGAAGGTGGATTACCACGTCGGGTTCGCGCTCGCCGCGGTCGGGATGGCGGCCGGGTTGCTGGTGTTCGCGCGCGGACGGCGGCGGCTGGGACAGGCCGGGGAAGCGCCGACGAATCCGCTGCGCGACGGCGAACGGCGGCGGGTCGCGATTCGGGCCGGTGCGGGAATTGTGGTGCTGGCACTGGTAATTGGCGTGTTCGGGATTGCCGGAGCGCTGACCGTGCGCACATTGATCAACGCGGTGACCGTGCTGGCGGTCGTATTGCCGGTGGCGTACCTGGCGATGATGCTGCGCAGTCCGCGGACGGACGCCGTCGAGCGGTCCCGGTTAATCGCGTACATTCCGCTGTTCCTCGGCGCGGTGTGTTATTGGGTGGTCAACGAGCAGACCAGTTCGGTGCTGGCGCAATTCGCGGACAAGCGGACGGATCTGGAGATCTTCGGGTTTTCCGTGCCGTCCTCGTGGTTCCAGTCGCTGAACCCGATCGCGACGCTCGTGCTGGCCCCGGTGTTCGCCTGGCTGTGGATCGGGCTGGGCGACCGGCAGCCCGCGACGTCGCGGAAGTTCGCGCTCGGGCTGCTGCTCGGCGGTGCGTCGTTCGTGCTGATGGCCGGGCCGGGCCTGCTGCACGGGGTGCACGTGCCGGCCAGTCCGTGGTGGCTCGTCGCGAGCTACTTCGTGGTGATCTGCGGGTCGATGTGCCTGTCGCCGGTAGGGCTTTCGGCGACGACCAAGCTGGCGCCGCGGGCGTTTCTCGCGCAGATGATGAGCCTGTGGTTCCTGGCCTCGGCGGCGGCGAGCGGGATCAACGCGCAATTAGTGCAGTTGTACAGCGAGGACACCGAAATCGGCTATTTCGCCGGGGTCGGCGCGGCCGTGATGGCCGCGGGCGTCGTCTTGCTGCTGCTCGCGCCTTGGGTGCAGCGGCGGATGGGCGGCGTGCGGTGAGGGAAAACAATCGGATGCGAAGGGGCGGAACGAAATGCGGGTAGTCGTGGTCGGTGGCGGGATCGTCGGTGCGGCAGCCGGGTACGAATTGGTCCGGGCCGGGGTGGACACGGTGCTGGTCGACGAGGCGGCGACCGGCCGCGCGACGTCGGCGGGTGCGGGCATCATCTGCCCGTGGTCGTCCGCCGTGGACGATCCGGACTGGTACCGGATGGCGACCGGCGGCGCGGAGTACTACGAGGGTTTGCGGGCGGCGCTGGCCGAGGACGGGGAGACCGACCTCGGGTATCGCCGGGTCGGTTCGCTGCGGCTGGTGTCCGAAAGCGAAGCGGCACAAGAGTTTCGGCGGATCTCGAACCGGGCGAAGGAATCGCCGCTGGCCGGCGAGGTGGAGTTGATCGACGCACAGCAGGCCCGGGAGTTGTTCCCGCCGCTCGCGCACGACGGCCCGGCCATCCACATTCCGGGCGCGGCCCGCCTGGACGGGCGGCTGGTCCGCGACGCGATGCGCCGGGCGGCGGTGCGGCGCGGGGCGCGGGTTGTCGAAGGCACCGCCGAAATCGTGGACGGGGGAGTGCGGGCTGGCGGCGAGTTCCTCGGCGCCGACGGCGTGATCGCGGCGGCGGGGGCGTGGTCTCCCGCGTTGCTCAAGCCGCTCGGGGTCGAGGTGCGGGTCGAACCGCAGCGCGGGCAGATCGTCCATCTCCGGCTGCCGGGAACGGAAACCTCGCACTGGCCGGTGGTGCTGCCCCAGTCGCGGCATTACCTGCTGGCCTTCGACGATTCGCGGATCGTGGTCGGCGCGACACGCGAGGAGGGCGCCGGTTTCGACCACCGGGTGACTGCGGCCGGGCTGGCGGAAGTGCTGGCCGAAGCGCTGTCGGTGGCGCCGGGGCTGGCGGACGCGACGTATGTGGAGACCCGCGTCGGCTTCCGTCCCGCTGGGCCGGACATCCGGCCGCTGCTCGGCGCCGTGCCGCAGGTGAAGGGGCTGGTGGTGGCCAACGGCCTCGGCGCGTCGGGGCTCACGATGGGGCCGTACGCGGGTTCGATCGCGGCCCGGCTGGCCCGGCGGGCCGACCCGGGGATCGATCTCAGCGCCTTCGACCCGCTGCGGTGACGTCCGGACCGGCCGAATCGTCCATGACGATGCCGTTGCCGGTGATCTCGAAGGTGGTGGTGTAGGGACGGTTCGCGCTGGCCCGGGTTTTGAGCACGGTCAGCGCCCGGTCGACGCGGGCGCTGGCGCGCTGGTACTGCAGGAGGATCACGTTGTCGGACAGATGGGAGATCCCGGTGTCGGACAGGCCTTCCCGTCCGTACAGGTCCGGGATCTCCAGGGTGAGCATCGTGCTGATCCCCACCTGGGAGCAGCGGCCCAGCAGGGAGTGCAGGAATTCGCTGAACCGGCGCTCGTCCTCGCACGCCGCGGCGAGATCGGTCAGGCTGTCGATGACCAGGCGGCGGGTCTGGCTGGCGTTCAGCGACGCCAGCAGGTCGTAGAACCATTCGTCGATGTAGATGTCGTTGGGGGACTCGCAGCGCAGCGTGACGCCGCGCGACCGCGGCTCCCAGCCGAGGCTGTGGATGGCCCGGTTGAGCTGGAGCGGGCTCTCCTGCAGCGTGGTGAACGTGCTGTGCTGGCCCAGTTCCGTGCCGTGGAAGGCGAAGTGCAGGCCCATGACGGTCTTGCCGGAGCCGGGCGGCCCGGCCACGATGGTGCTCGAACCGGGCCAGAATCCGCCGCCCAGCAGCGAATCGAGCCCGGCGATGCCCGAACTCACCCGGGCCAGGCTCGCCGGGTCGGCCGTTCCGTCGCCGTCGGAGGAGTCGCTGAGCCGGGGAAAGGCGTCCAGCCCGTCCTGGGAGATGCGGTAGGCGTGCCAGCCGGGCCGGAAGCCGCTGCCGCGCAGCTTGAGCACCTGCAGGGCGCGGTTGGTGCGCTGGCCGCTGGCCTGGGTGGACAGCGCGATGGTCGTGTCGGCGATGGTGAACTCGGCCGAGGTCGCCAGTTCGGCGGTGTCGTATTCGGCCAGCCACAGGGTGCTGGTCGCCAGCGCGCTGAGCCGCCCGGCCAGCTCGTAGAGGAACCGCGTGTAGGCGGCCTGGTCCGGGGTGGCGTACCGCAGGGCCTTGATGCTGTCGACGACCAGCAGAGCGCAGCGGGTGCGGGTCGCGATCTCGGTGATCCTGGCGAGCCCGGCGTTCAGCCCGCCCGAGGTCACCACGTCGCCGAGGTCCTCGAACAGCACCGAGGTCCCGATCCGCTCCGGCGCGCAGAACGTGAGGCCGTCGAGGAACTGGGTGATCTTCGACAGGGGCTCGGTGAGGGTGCTGAAGTAGACCACCGGACGGGCGGGGTCGGCGTTGGCGAACGCGTACTGCTGGGCCAGCACGGTCTTGCCGGATCCGGGGGCTCCCGCCAGCAGGGTGATCGACGGGTCGATCAGCCCGCCGCCCAGAATCGTGTCCAGCCGGTCGCATCCGCTGGCCAGCCGCTGTTTCATCACGCCACCCGCTTGCCCGCGGCGGGGTGCAGGTCCCGGACCGCGGCCAGGATCTGCGACGGGTGGACGGGTTTGGGCAGCACCCTCGCGGTCGCGGGCGGAGCCTGGCGCACCGCCATCGGCGAGATCACGATCACCTGCGTCCCCGGCTCCTCGGCGAGGATCCGGATCAGGTCGGCCGCTCCCGCGGCCGTCTGGTCGACGATCGCCACCGGAGGCGGCGCGGTGTGCGCCGCCCGCGCCGCCGCCGCGGAAGTGGTCGCGGTGACCTCGAAGCCGGCCGCGTGCAGCACGTCCGCGAGGCAGCGGACCGCGAACCGGTCCGGATCCACCACCAGGACCCGGGGGTCGCCGCCCGGCTCGGCGAACTCGTCCGCGGCGTCCGGGCCGTGGTCCACGACGTGCGCGGCGCTGTCCGCGAGCGGCTGGGCCCGCTCCCGGGCGTGCTCGCGCAGCATCGCCTCCGCCGCGGGCAGCCCGACGCCCCGGCTGGCGGCGAGCATCCCGGTGGCCTGCCAGACGGCGATCTGGTCCTGCTGCGCGGTGTAGCGGGTCAGCCGGAGAGCGGTGTCGGGCAAACTGTCGGCGACGACGTCGGCCAGCATGCCCGCCGCCGCGATCGAGGCGCACCCGCGCACGGCGTCGATCTCGCTGGCGGACAGCGTCCGGTGTTCGCGGCTGGCCAGCACGACGGAGCCGACGACCGTGCCGAACGCTTCCATCGCGACCGTGTGCACGGTGGTGACGGCGTGCACGGCGGCGACATGGGCCAGTCCCGGCCACCGGCTGGTCTGCTGGGCGAGATCGGCGTACACCGTGCTGGTGCCGTCGGTTTCGGGCCCCTGGCCGGTTTTCGCGGCGGAGAACAGGTCCTCGTCGGCCCGGAAAGCGAGGAAATCGTCGAACAGCTGGCTGTCGGTCCCCGCGAGCGGGACGCCGCGGCCGCTGTCGTCGGGCAGCAGCACGACTGCTTCGTCCACGCCGGGCAACCGGGCGCAGAGATCGGTGAGCAGGCAGGCCGCGTCCAGCCCAGCCCGGGGGACGGCCACCGTCCTGGCAGCCGCCAGCAGAAGCGACGCCCATTCGCCGCTCAGCGTGTTCATTCCGTCCGCCTCCTGCCCTCGCCGTCGTCGCCTTCGTCGCGACGGTCTTCTGAGTCGTTCTTCTCGCGGTCGCCGTGGTAGTCGGAGGGCAGTCGCAGCACGCCCGCGGTCACGTCGTCCGCCACCTCGGACAACCTGCGACCGGTGACGTACGCGTGGGCCCGCAACCGCAGCAACGCTTCCGTGACCGGGCAGCCCAGCTGCGCCACGAGCGTCCCGGTGGCGTGGTGCACGGTGCGCCAGCGGTGGTAAAGCCCCTCGTCGATCATCGCTTCCGCGTCGCCGCCTGCCGAGCGGGCCACCTGGCCGAGCAGGTGGCCGGTCATGACCTGGACCATCGTCAGCGCCAGATCCAGCTCGGCGTCGGACAGGGTCCGGCCGCTCGCCCGGTAGATCTCGAGCACCCCCATCGAGGCCGCCCCGGTGGCCAGCGGGAACGCGAACATCGCGCGGATCCCCTCGTCGACCGCGGCGGGCGCGAACAACGGCCACTGCCGGATCCGCCGCGGCTCGTCCAGCCCCGCCGACAGCACCGCGAACCGGCGCCGCAGCGCGGTCAGCCCGGGACCTTCCCCCACGGTGATCTGGAGTTCGAGCATCCGTTCGGCGCGCGGATCGGTGGCGTAGACCGGTTCGCCGAGACCGCGCTGATCCGCCAGCCGCACGCCGACGCCGTCGACCGCCAGCACGTCCCGGCACACCTGGGCGACGTGCCGCAGCGCCACCGGGGAGCCTCCGGCGAGCGCGCGGATCGCCTCGTAGATCCGGGCGAGGTCCTGCTCGATCACCACAGCCGCGCCTCCGTGCTGAGGACTGCACGAACCACGGACGCTAGGCCGGACTGTCCGGTCCGGCTAGGGCAACAATGCTCTAGCTCCGGAGGCTTCCGGCCCGGGGCGGAGTCGGCGGGCGGCAGCCCGGGAGCGATTCCCTGCCGTGGCAAGGGGGTCGGCGCGGCGGGGTGCGCGCCGGGCTGGTTTGCGGTCCGTGAGGGGAACCCTGAGGGAATCAGATTCCCCCAGGGTTCCCCTCACGGACTCGCGGAAGCGGTTTTAGGGGCATCAACCGGGCATTTTTCCTTGGTGTCCTTTGTGGACTATCGGCGGCCGGGGCGGCGAATCCCGTGGACGCCGCGTCCCTCACTGCTCCGCCCGGCGCGCGGCGGTGGGGAACTCGCCGCGTTCGACCTGCCCGGCGACCCGCTGCCAGAACTCGAGCGCCGCGTATTCCATGCCCAGCCCCAATTCGAGCGTGACCATGCGGTTCGCCACGTCGTGCACCTCGCCGAAGCGGTCCTTCATGTCCTGGTACTCGGCGATGCGGCGTTCATGCTGTTCGATCTGGCTCGCCGCGAGCCGGGCGACGTCGCCGAGTTCGCCGAGTTCGTTGAAGAACAGCTTGATCTCCGCGACGTCGCGGAGTTCGAAGTGCTCGTGCACCGGTTCGGCGAGCCAGGTCCGCAGCGCGGCCGAGCCCTCGGCGGTGATCGTGTACAGCTTCCGCCTGCGCCCGTGCTGCTCCTCGTGCACGTCGAGGAGCCCGGCGTCCTCCAGCCGTTTCGGCTCGGAATACAGCTGCGCGTGCGGGAAAGTCCAGAAGTAGCCGATCGACCGGCCGACCGCGCGCTTCAGGTCGTAGGGGGTCGACGCGCCGCGCAGCGCGACCATGCCGAGCACGACGTACGAGGTCG
The DNA here is from genome assembly GCF_042684085.1 of Amycolatopsis silviterrae. Lineage (NCBI taxonomy): Bacteria > Bacillati > Actinomycetota > Actinomycetes > Pseudonocardiales > Pseudonocardiaceae > Amycolatopsis > Amycolatopsis silviterrae. Next base: position 105,618 of record NZ_JBHUKS010000033.1, on the reverse strand, counting down.
TGGACAACCGCACGCTTGACATGCTCCGAAGGCTACCGTACGGTCCTGACCGTCTGAAACGGATGGTCTGAAACAGATCATCAACCGGCGGAGTTCTTCCGCTTCCGGACGGCTGTAACGGAGCACTGATGGACCTGGGCACGGCAATGCGGTGGACGGCCGAGCGCTATCCGGCGCGGCGGGCGGTGGGCGGCGCGGATCCGCTCACCTACGCCGAATGGGACGACCGGACGAGCCGGCTGGCGCGGGCGCTCGGCGAACTGGGAGTGCGCGCGGGCGACCGTGTCGTGCTGGTGCTCGCCGGCGGCCTGCCGCTGGCGAGTTTGCACCTGGCGGCACAGAAGATCGGCGCGGTTTCGGTGCCGCTGTCGTTCCGGTTCGCGGTGCCGGAACTCGCGTACTGCGTGGCGGACGCGGAGCCGGCGCTGGTGGTCTACGACGACGAAAACGCGGAACTCGTCGCCAAGGCGCTGGACGAGAGCGTCCGCAGTGTTTCCGCCGAAGAGGTCGAACATCGCGCCCGACGCGGCGGACCGGCTCCGATCGTGCGGGTGCGCGACAGCGACCCCAGCGTCATGCTCTACACCTCGGGCACCACCGGAAAGCCGAAAGGCGTTCCGCGCAGTCACGCGGCCGAGCACGCCGCCGCACTCGCCCACATCATCCAAACTGGACAGTCCTATTTCGACGCCACGCTCGGCGTGATGCCGTTGTTCCACACCATGGGCATGCGGACGTTGCTGTCCACAGTGCTCACCGCGGGCACCTGGGTGCCGCAGGTCCGGTTCGACGCCGACGAGACGCTCGAACTCATCGAGCGGGAAAAGATCGCGAGCCTCTTTCTGGTCCCCACGATCTATTGGTCGCTGCTGCGCACCGGCCGCCTCGGGGAAGCCGCGTCGGTGCGCAAAATCGGGTACGCGGGAGCGGCGATGACGACCTCGCTGGCCGAGCAACTGCGGGATGCACTGGAGCCGCAGTCGTTCGTGAACCACTACGGCAGCACGGAGATCTACACCTTCTCGATCGGCCCGGACGCGGCGGCCAAACCGGGCTGCGCGGGGAGAGCCGGGTTCTTCTCCCGGGTCCGGCTCGTGCGGCCGGAGCCGGACGCCAGCCCGGACGACCTGGCCGGGCCGGGGGAGCAGGGCCAGATCGCGGTGTCGATGGCGAGCCCGGAGGCGTTCGCCGGGTACTGGCGCCGTCCCGACGCGGACGCGAAGACGATCCGCGGCGGCTGGTACTTCCCCGGCGATCTCGCGGTCGCCGACGACGAGGGCGACCTGTGGGTGTCCGGCCGGATCGACGACATGATCAACTCGGGCGGGGAGAACATCTACCCCGGGGAGATCGAGAACGCGCTCGCCGCCTGCCCGGCGGTGCGCGAGGTCGTCGTCGCCGGCACCGCGGACGACCGGTGGGGCCAGGCGGTCACCGCGTTCGTCGTGCCGGAGCACGGAATCACGCCGGACGAGGCCGTCGCGGCGGTCGCCCGGTTCGCGCGGGACGAGTCCGGCCTGCCCTCGCTCAAACGGCCCAAGCGCGTCGTCGCGGTGCCGGAGATCCCGAAGTCCGGCGTGGGCAAGATCCTGCGCCGCGAACTCGCCGCCCACGATCTGCAGGAGACCCCGTGACGGACCAGGCTTGCGCGCGGATCGAGGATCCGGCGCTGCTCACCGGCCGCGGCCGGTTCCTCGACGACCTCGATCCGTTCGCCGGGACGCTGACCGCGGCGATCGTCCGCAGCCCGCATCCGCACGCCCGGATCCGCCGGGTCGACCTCGACCGCGCGCGCCGGCATCCCGGGGTCGCCGCGGTGCTCGGGCCCGAGGAGGTGGCGGCCGGGCTGAAGCCGTTCCCGCTCGCGGTGAAGACGCCGATGCCGTACTACCCGACCGCGGTCGACAAGGCCCGGTTCGTCGGCGAACCCGTCGCGGTGGTGGTCGCGGCGGATCGGTATGCCGCCGAGGACGCGGCCGAACTCGTCCAGGTCGACTACGAGCCGCTGCCGCCGGTCATCGAGATCGAGGACGCGCTCGCCGACGGCGCGCCGCTGCTGCACGACACGGCGGACAGCAACGTCGCCACCGACCGCACCTTCGATTTCGGCGACGTGGACGCGGTTTTCGCCGCTGCCGACCGCGTGGTCGCGCGGGAGTACGACTTCCCGCGCTACTCGTCGACCCCGATGGAATGCGGTTCGGTCGTCGTGGAGTGGCGCGACGAGGCGGACGGCCCGGCGGTCGAGGCGTGGGCGAATTTCCACGGCCCGTTCTCCATGGTCGCGGTGCTGGCCGGGGCGTTCGGCGTGCCCGCGTCGCGGATCCGGCTGCGCGTGCCCGCCGACATCGGCGGCAGCTTCGGCATCAAAGCCGCGATCTACCCGTATGTCGCGCTGATGGCGCTCGCCAGCAAACACGCCGGGCGGCCGGTGCGCTGGACCGAGGACCGGGTCGAGCACCTGCTGGCCAGTTCGGCGGGGTCCGACCGGAAGATGCGGTTCGAGGCGGCCATCGCGCCGGACGGCCAGGTCGTCGGCCTGCGCGCGGATCTGATCGACAACGTCGGCGGCTACCTGCGGCCGCCCGAGCCGAGCACGCTCTACCGGTGCTTCGGCAACATCACCGGTGCCTACCGGATCGACGCGGTACGGATCCGTTCGCGCGCGGTCGTCACGAACAAAACCCCGACCGGCCTCAACCGCGGCTTCGGCGGCCAGCAGCTCTACTTCGGGCTCGAACGGCTGATGGACGAGATCGCGCACACCGGCGGTCTCGATCCGGTGGAGCTGCGCCGCCGCAACTTCGTCGCCGATTTCCCTTACGCCACCCCGACCGGCGGCATCTACGACTCCGGTGATTACCACGGCGCGCTCGATCTGCTCGTGAAGAACAGCGACTACCAGGCGCTCCGGCGACGGCAGGCGGAAGCCCGCGAGCGCGGCGAATACCTGGGCATCGGCGTCGCGACGATCGTCGACCCGTCCGCGACGAACATCGGCTACGTCGGGCTCGCCACCCCCGCCGAACAACGGGCCGCGGGCCGGGGCAAGTCCGGTTCGACCGAGCACGTGCGGATCAGCGTCGACCCGAACGGCCTCGTTTCGGTGCTGCTGGGCACGGTGCCGCAGGGGCAGGGGCACGCGACGGTCGCACAGTCCATTGTGGCCGATCAGCTCGGCCTGCCGCGCGAACAGGTGCGGCCGGTGGTCGAGATGGACACCGCCACGACGCCGTGGACGATCAGCACCGGCAGCTACTCGTCTCGGTTCGCCCCGCTGCTCACCAGCGCGCTGGTCGAAGCGGCGGAACGGATCGCCGCGACGATCAAGGTCGCCGGTGCGACGCTGCTCGGCGCCGACCCGGCGGACGTCGAACTGTCCGGCGGCGCAGTGCGGGAGACCGCGAACCCGGACCGCTCGGTGTCGTTCCGGCACGCGGCCGGGCTCGTGCACTGGGACCCCGGCTCGCTGCCCGACGGCGTGTCCGCGCGGCTGTACGAGGAAGCCGCGTTCACCCCGCCGCAGTCGAAAGCGCCGAGCCGCAGCGACCAGATCAACTCCAGTCTCTGCTACGGATTCGTCGCGGAGCTGGTGGTGGTGCGCATCGACCGTGAGACCCGCGAGGTCCGGCTGGAGCAGGTGTACAGCGTGCACGACGCCGGAACCATCCTCAACCCGGTGCTGCTGGAAGGCCAGGTGCACGGCGCGCTCGCGCACGCGCTGGGCGGCGCGCTGTACGAGGAGATGCGCTACACCGAGAACGGCCAGCCGACCGCGACGTTCATGGACTATCTCTGCCCCACCACGGCGGAAACCGCTTATGAACTCGACAGCGACCACCTGCAAACCCCTTCGCCGCTTACGAAACTCGGCGCGAAGGGGTGCGGCGAGGGCAGCTGCATGAGCCTGCCCGTCGCCATCGCGAACGCCGTCGCCGACGCGCTGTCCGGCGAGGGCGTCGAAATCACCAGCCTGCCCCTGCACGGCAACGTCGTGCACGAGCTGCTCGAACGCAGCGCGGCAACCAAGGAAGGGAACAACTGACCATGGCACTCACCGGAGGCGAGATCCGGCTGCACCGCGGGCACGACGGCCGCGTCGCCTACCTCACGCTCGACCACGGCAGGTTCAACATCATCACGTGGGAGACGCGCCAGGTCATGGCCGACCGCTTCGCCGAGATCGACGCCGACGACGACATCCAGGCGGTCGTCGTCCAGGCCGAGGGCGAGCACTTCTCCTCGGGCGGCGACATCGCCGGCTTCATGGAGGTCGATCCGGTCGCGTTCACCGACCTCGGCCACAACGTCACCGCCGCCTCGCGCAGCCCGAAGCCGGTGATCTGCGCGGTGGACGGCTACTGCTTCGGCGTCGGCCTCGAACTCGCGCTGTCGACCGACATCCGGGTCTGCACTGAGCGCAGCGAGTTCGCGCTGCCGGAGATGCGGCTCGGCATGATCCCCGGCTCCGGCGGCACGCAGCGGCTGGCCCGGCTGATTGGACTGTCGCGGGCGAAGTACCACATCCTGACCGCCAGCCGGATCAAGGCGGGGCAGGCGGGGGATTGGGGACTGGTTGCGAACGTCGTCCCGGACCGCGCGGCGCTCGACGCCGAGGTCGAGCGGATCGTCGGCGTGCTGCTCGGCTACTCGCCGCTGGCCGCCCGCACCGCCAAGGAGGTGCTGGACAAGGGCGTCGACGCGCCGTTGTACTCGGGCATCGAGCTGGAGCGCAAGGCGTACGCGATGCTGCGCTCCAGCAACGATTTCGCGGAGGGTGTCGCGGCGTTCGGCGACAAGCGCAAGCCCAAATTCCAAGGCCGGTGATCTGGCCGTGAAGGCAGCACCGTTCGCCTACGCCCGTCCCTCCACAGTGGACGAAGCGGTCGCGGAACTCGCCCGCGCCGACGGGGGCGGCAAGGTGATCTCGGGCGGCCAGTCGCTGGTGCCGGTTCTGGCCATGCGGCTGGCCCGCCCCGAGGTACTGGTGGACATCAACGGCATCGCGTCGCTGCGGCAGATCCGCCGCGGCGACGGGTTCGCCGAGATCGGGGCCACCGTCCGGCAGCGGGTGGTCGAACGCGACCCGGTGAGCCGCGAAGTTCCCCTGCTGGGCTTGGCGTTGCCGTGGGTCGGGCATCGGGAACTGCGCAGCCGCGGGACGGTGTGCGGCAGCCTCGCGCACGCCGATCCAGCCGCCGAACTGCCCGCGGTGGCGTGCTGCCTCGACGCGAGCCTCATGCTCACGGGCCCGTCGGGCTCGCGAGCGGTGGCCGCGCGGGACTTCTTCGCCGGAGCGATGATGACCGAACTCGGCCCCGACGAGGTGCTCACGTCGGTCCGGTTCCCCTTGGCTAGCAAGGGAGACGGCTACGGCTTCGGCGAAATCGCCCGCAGGCATGGCGACTTCGCCCTCGCCGGGGTCGCGGTCCACGTGCGGGGCGGCCGCGCCACGGTCACCGGCTTCGGCATCTCCGACCGCCCGGTCACTCGCACTGCGGCGCTGGCCGAGATCACACCGGACTTGCTGGACGAGATGGTCGACACCGACGGGGACGTCCACGCTTCCCGTGACTACCGGCGTCGGCTGTTCCGCGTGCTGGCCGAACGCGAAATCGCTGCTGCTGAACGAAAGGCAGGCGCATGACGACAGCGGAACGACAGCCGCGTCCGGTGCGTGCGGAGCCCGGCGAGCTGGTCGAAGTGTCCTTCACGGTGAACGGCACCGAGACGACGTTGCGACTGCCCGCGCGGGTCACGCTCTCCGACGCGCTGCGGGATCACCTCGGGCTCACCGGCACGCACGTCGGCTGCGAGCACGGCGTGTGCGGGATGTGCACGGTGCTGGTCGACGGAGAGGCGGCCCGCGCGTGCCTGCTGTTCGCGATCCAGCTCGACGGGGCCGAGATCACCACCGTCGAAGGGCTCGGCAAACCCGACGACCTGCATCCGCTGCAGCGCTCGTTCGGGCGGAATCACGCGCTGCAGTGCGGGTTCTGCACGCCGGGGTTCCTGATGAGTTCCTACGATCTGCTCACCGAGAAACCCGAGGTGACGGCGGAAGAACTGCCCGCGGAACTGTCCGGCGTGATCTGCCGCTGCACCGGGTACCGAAACATCGTCACGGCCGTTCGCGAGACGCAGGAGGAGTTCCCGGCGGGGATTCCCGCTCCGGGCAACTGCGGGCGGCACGCGCTGGCGGGCCGCTCGGCCGGGCAGACCGCCGGTTCCTTGCCAGAAGCCGACGAGGAACCGGTCGCGACCGAGATCGTCCTTCCGGACGGGGCACCAACCATCGCCGTGCAGATCGCCACCGAGGTCGCCGTCGAGGACAGTCGCGTGTGGACGGTGTTCGACGATATCGCTCTGCTGGCAAGATGTCTGCCCGGTGCGGAGCTGACCGGCGAACTCGGCGACGATCTGTACTCCGGCCGCGCCCGGGTGTCGGTCGGGCCGATCAAGCTGGCGTTCAACGGGGTCGCGAAGATCCTCGAACACGACCGCGAGGCAGGCCGGATGCGCGTGCTCGCCCAAGGCCAGGACACCGGAGGCGCGCAGACCCAGGCCGACATCGAGCTGCGCACTGAAGCTTCGGGCGACGGCACGGTCCTGCACGCCGACGCGAAGGTGTATCTCACCGGGCGGATCGCGCAGTTCGGCCGTGCGCTCGCGGGCGACATCAGCCGGCGCATGTTCGAGCAGTTCGCCGCCGCGGTCGCCGAGGCCGCGACGTCCGGGCAGGCCCCGGAAGGCCCGGTCAAACCGCCCAGCGCGGCGAAACTCATGCTCGGCACGCTGTTCGACCGGATCCGGCGCGCGCTGCGGCGCCGTTGAACCCCTGAGTTTGTGCACCACAAGGAGGTGGCTATGGACAAACCCCAGTCTCGCCGCGCGACGATCTATGCGGCGGTTTCTTCGGTCGCCGGATGGGCGTTCGATCTCTTCGACCTGTTCATCTTGCTCTACATCGCCGGTACGGTCGGCAAGCTGATCTTCCCTGGCCACAGCCCTACTCTGAGCCTGGCCGCGGTGTACGCGTCCTTCGCGGTGAGCGTGCTGCTGCGGCCCGCGGGCGCGGCGATCTTCGGTGCGGTCAGCGACCGGGCCGGACGCAAGAAGACGATGGTGATCGTGCTCGCCGGGGTCGGTTTGTCGACCGCGGCGATGGGCGCGGTGCCGACCTACGCGGCGGTCGGAGTCGCCGCGCCCTTGCTGTTCCTGGCCTTGCGGCTGGTACAGGGGATTTTCGTCGGCGGGGTCGTGGCCGCGACGCATACCCTCGGCACGGAAAGCGTGCCGCCACGCTGGCGCGGCCTGATGTCCGGGCTCGTCGGCGCCGGGGGAGCGGGCCTCGGCGCGGCGATGGCGAGCGGCCTTTACATCGGGATCAGCGCCGCTTTCCCCGGGCCGCAGTTCGATATTTGGGGCTGGCGGGTGATGTTCTTCGCCGGTTTGCTCGCCGCGATCCTCAGCTACTTCGTGCTCCGCGGCGTCGAGGAATCGCCGCTGTGGAAGGCCGCCCGCGCCTCCGGCCCGCCTCCCCGGGCGCGGATCGGCGACCTGGTGCGCGGCGGACGCGGCAAGGTGTTCGCGCTGAACATCGTGCTGGTCGCCGGTGCCGGGTCGCAGTACTACCTCACGTCGGGCTATCTGCCGACGTTGCTCGGCAGCGTGACCGGCGTGCACGGCACCACCCAAGGCGTGATCCTGCTGGTGGCCAGCCTCGGCGTGATCGTCGCCGCGGTGGCGGCCGGGCACCTGAGCGAACGCTTCGGCCGCCGCCGGATGATGCTGATCATGGGCGCGGCGAACCTCGTCGTGCTGCCGCTGCTGACGTGGCTCGTCGCGCACGCCGATCCGGCGAACACCGGTCTGGTCGGGCTGTATGCGACGTTGCTCGCGTTCTTCGCCAACGCCGCTTACGCCCCGGTGCTGGTGTTTCTCAACGAGCGCTACCCGACCGCGTTGCGTGCCCGGGGCACCGCGGTGTGCTGGAATCTCGGGTTCATGATCGGCGGCTTGATGCCGACCTTCGTGAACCTGGCGAGCCCCGGCCTCGACGCGGTGCCCGGACGGTTGGTGCTGTTCCTGGGCGCGATGGTCGCGGTGTTCCTCGTCGCGACTGTGCTCAGCCCGGAGACTCGCGGCGATATGGAGGATACTGCGGCTCGGGCGTCCACAATGGATAGTGTGGGTTCCTGACGTCGTTCAGGCGGTCAGCGTCTTCTGTAAGGCTTCGAGGCCGTCGCGGTAGATGCCGGCGAACAGCTCGACCGCCTCGTCCTCGGTGACTCCGTCGGGCGTGAAGCTGCCCGACCACTGCACCTCAGCCGCGTTTTCCTGGCCGGGCACGGCGTGCACACGCAACGTCGAGAGGTAGCCCGTGACCGGGAACGGCGCTTCGAGAATGGCGTACGTGTAATGGCGTTCGGTGTCGCTGAAGCCCACCAGGCGCTCGACGATGGTCTCGCCTTCCGGATTGGTCAGCCGGCGGGTGCGGCCACCGTCGAGCGCGGTGCTTTCGGGGATGTAGGGAAGCCAATCGGGCAGGGAAGCGAAGCCGCCGATGCGGTCCCAGACCTCCTGGGGCGAGGCGGGCACGGTGCGGCTGACGGAAGTGGATGCCATGGTGGTGCTCCGGTTTCAGGCGTTGTCGGGCAGGGGAGCGGCGGGGTGGACGAGACCGGCGGCGCGCAGGTCGTGCCAGAACGCGGCCGGGACGGGCTCGGCGAGCGCGGCGGTGTCCTCGGCGATCCGGCTGGGTCGCGTCGCGCCGGGGATCGCGGCAGCGGCCACCGGATGCGCGAGCGAGAACTGCAGCGCGGCGGCCTTGATGCTGACCCCGTGCCGGGCGACGAGCGCCTTGAGCCGGTCGACCCGCTCGAGGATTTCCGGCGGGGCCTGCTGGTACTCGAAGTGTGTGCCGCCGGCGAGGACGCCGGAGCTGTACGGCCCGCCGATCACCATGCTGACGTTGTGCTCCTGTGCCATCGGCAGCAGCCGCTGCAAGGCATGCTCGTGGTCGAGGAGCGTGTAGCGGCCGGCGAGCAGGAAGCCGTCCGGCTGGGGCTCGTCGAGGTCGAGGGTCAGTTCGATGGGCTCGGTCTTGTTGACGCCGAGGCCCCAGGCCTTGATGACACCCTCGTCGCGCAGCCGCGACAGCACGCGGAAGGCGCCGGTGCGGGCCTCCTCGAACTTCCGCAGCCACAGGTCGCCGTGGAAGTCCTTGGCGATGTCGTGGACCCAGACGATGTCGAGCCGGTCGGTGCCGAGCCGCTTCAGGCTGTCCTCGATGGAGCGTTCGGTCGCGTCGGCGGTCCACTCGTGCAGGATTTTGTTGGGGTTGCCGTGCTCGAACAGGCCGCCCTTCTCGCCGAAGTCCCGCTCGGCGTCCTCGTGCTCGTCGAGGACGACGCGCCCGACCTTGGTCGACAGGACGTAGGAGTCGCGCGGTTGGGCCGCCAGCACCTGGCCGAGCCGCGATTCGGCCAGCCCGGCTCCGTAAAACGGCGCGGTGTCGTAGTAGCGGATGCCCTGCTCCCAGGCGGCCTCGACGGTCGCCAGGGCCTCGTCCTCGGGAATGGCCCGGAACATATTCCCGAGCGGGGCGGTGCCGAACCCGAGCCGTCCGGGCAGGATTTCGTTGAGCGACATAGGTTTTTCTTCTCTCTCGTTACCGCGCGGCAGACGGCGCTCGCGGCGGCGTCAGCCGGTTACAAGCGTCGACAATAGTTGCACACGCGCGGTAAAGCAAAGAGACCTGCGTCTCGCGGAAACGGTCAGCGTGCGCCAGGCAACACCAGGTCCTGATAGTTGCGCAACGCCTGCCGCCACGACTCCAGCTCCAGCTTCTCGTTCGCCGCGTGCATCTGGCGGGGATCCCCGGGGCCCCAGATCACGATCGGCGCACCGCCCACGGACCCGGCCAGTGCCGAGGCGTCGGTGAAATAGCTGGCGGCCGGCGCGGTGGCCTGGCCGGCGAGCGCGTCCGGCAGGCTCGGCGTGCGGACCGCGGGCAGGTCGAGTTCCACCTCGGCGGTGATCGCCGGATCGAGTGAAGCCGCCCAGGCGATCGCGGGCGCGCCGCCGTCCACGGTGCGCACGTCCAGGGTCAAGGTCGCCGAAGCGGGCACGATGTTCGTCGCGGTGCCGCCCTCGAACGTGCCGACGTTGACGGTTTCCTCGCCCAGATAGTCCTCAGTGGACAGAGGAAGGGAACCGAGCGAGCCGAGGGCCCGGTCGGCGAGCAGCTGGACGGCGTTGCGTCCGAGGTGGGGCGTGGAGCCGTGTGCGGCCTTGCCGGCGGCGGCCAGGCGCAGCCAGGTGGCTCCGCGATGGCCGAGCGAGACGCGGTTCTGGGTTGCCTCCGGCACGACGACGATCCGCGGCGTCAGGTTCAGCGCGGCCGAGGCCTCCGCGGCGCCCCGGCAGCCGACCTCCTCGTCGCTGGTGATGAGGACCTGCGCGTCGGCACCGGCTTCCGCGGCGTTGCGCAACACGGCCAGCGCGGCGACGAGCCCGCCCTTCATGTCGACGCTGCCGCGGCCGTGCAGGAACTCCTCGTCGACGTCCGCGGAGAACGGGGCGCGGTCCCACAGATCGAGGGAACCGACCGGGACGGTGTCGATGTGGCACACGAAAAGCGGCCCGTCGGGCGAACCGGTGCCGAGGAGAACCCACGGCCTCCCGGAAGCGGACCGTTGCCGCAGGCGGACGCCCGGGGTGGCGGTGGCGTAGGAGATGGCCAGCTCCTGGGCGGCGGACTGCGCGGCGTTGCCGCCGGACGTGGTGTCCTGGCGCACCAGGTCGCGGAGCAGGGCAAGGGCTTCGTCAGTCATGCGGTCGGTCGTGCGGTCGGTCATGCGGGGTGCTCCTGGGTCGATTCGCGGACGACGAGCTGCATAGAGAGCACGTGGTCGGCGGGGGCGATGCCGGCCGCGAGGCGGGTGATCTCGTCGACTGCCGCGCGGGCCATCTCCTCGGTCGGCTGCGCGACGGTGGTCAGCCTCGGCGACGTCCATTCGCCGAGCGCGATTCCGTCGCAGCCGATCACCGACAGGTCCTTCGGCACCGAGATTCCCGCACGCCGGGCGGCTTCGAGCAGGCCGACGGCGGCGATGTCGCTGGCGGTGAACACGGCGGTCGGCGTGGCGTCGGCCCGGGCCATGTGCGCGAAGAAGTTCATGCCGAAGGCTGAACTGAAGGCGCCGCGCACGATCAGCGATTCGTTCACCTCGACGCCGTGCGCCTTCAGCGCCGCCCGGTAGCCCGCCTCGCGCTGGTCCGCCGTCCGCAGCCCGGCCGGGCCGCCGACGTGCGCGATGAGCCGGTGGCCCTGGGACAGCAGATGGGTCGTCGCCTGGAAGGCGCCGCCGAAGCTGTTCGCGGTGATGTGCGCGATCCGCGGTCCGGCGGCCTTGACGTACTCGTCGAGGAAGACCACCGGGAAGTCGCCGGGCAGGCGGTCGGCGAAGGCCTCGTTGGTGGTGTTCATCCCCAGGTAGATCAGCCCGGACACGTCCGGAAGCCGGATGAGCCGTTCCACGCTGGCGCGCTCGCGCGAGGGCGACGACCCGGTGAGCGCGGTGAACACGTCGATGCCGTCCGCCGCGGCGGCGTCGACCACCGCGTCCGCCAGTGCGGAGAAATACGGGTTCTCCAGCGACGGAACGACCAGGCCGAGGCTGAGGCCGGCCGCCTGTTTCTGCACGGGCGGATGCCCTTCGGCGGACAGCGCGGCGTCGATGCGGCGGGCGGTCTCGGAGGCGACGTTCAGCTCGCCCCGGACGTACCTCGACACCGTCGACACGGCCACTCCGGCCTCCCGGGCCACCTTCGCCAGCGACATCCGGCTCCTCCCCGTTCGAGCGTTGACGGCGACTGCAACCGCATCCTATATTGGCGGTGTTGCGCTACGTTGCGCAACACGCGCTAACACTTTTCGCCCCGAAGGAGTCGTCGATGGTCAAGGTCCTGCTAGCCGGGGAGTCGTGGGTCAGTGCGACGATCGACCACAAGGGATACGACCCGTTCGCGCACACGCAGGTGGAGATCGGGTGCGAGCGGCTGCTCGCGGCACTGGCGGCGGAAGGGGTCGAGGTGACTCACTTGCGTTCGCACGACGTGGCCGAGAAATTCCCGCAGACGCTGGAAGAACTCGACGCGTACGACGTCGTGCTGCTGTCCGACGTCGGCTCCAACACCCTGCTGCTGCACCCGGACACCTTCACCCGCGGCCGTCCGACGCCGAACCGGCTGAAGCTGCTGCGCGAGTGGGTGGAGAACGGCGGCGGGCTGATGATGGCCGGCGGCTACCTGAGCTTCCAGGGCTTCGAGGGCAAGGCCAACTACCACCGCACGCCGATCGAGGAGATCCTGCCGGTCGACATCGACCCGTACGACGACCGCGTGGAGACTCCCGAGGGCGTCAACGCTCGCGTCGTGCGGTCCGGCCACCCGGTGGTCGCGGGCCTCGACCGGGAATGGCCGATCCTGCTGGGCTACCAGCACACCACGCTGAAGCCGGACGCCGAACTGCTCGCCACCGTCGAGGGCGACGTCATGCTGGCCGCGCGCCAGGTCGGCCGCGGCCGCACCCTCGCGTTCACCTCGGACATCTCCCCGCACTGGGCTCCCGAGGAGTTCATGAGCTGGGACGGCTACCGCAAGCTCTTCGCGCAGGCGATGGCCTGGCTCGCCGGCCGCGAAATCTGAGCCGCGCCGCACTCAGGATCAAGGAGGATTCGATGAGTACGTCACCCACTCGCCGCGCGACCTCAGCCGTCGTCCTGACGATCGCGACCGTCTTCGCCGGGATGCTCGGCCCGTTGCAGTCGCTCGTCAACGGGCATCTCGGCACCGCGCTCGGCGACGGCCACGCCGCCGCGCTGGTGTCCTTCGGCACCGGCCTCGTGCTGATGCTGATCCTCGTGCTGTCGCGGCCTAAAACGCGCACCGCGTTCCTCCGGCTGCCCGGACAGCTGGTGCGCGGCGACATCCCGCGATGGAACTTCTTCGCCGGTCTGTGCGGCGCGGTGATCGTGCTCTCCGAAGGCGTGACGGTCGGCTTCCTCGGGGTGGCGATCTTCCAGACCTCGCTGATCTCCGGCATGGTCATCTCCGGCGTGGTGTGCGACCGGCTCGGCATCGGCGTCCCGTTCAAGCAAGCGATGAGCGCGCCGCGCGTCGCCGGGGCGATCCTGGCCATCTGCGCCACCGTGCTGGTCGTGTCCCCGAACTGGTCGGCCCCGCACATGATCGCGCTGGCGGTCATGCCGTTCGTCGGCGGCCTGCTCGCCGGCTGGCAGCCCGCGGGCAACTCCGAGATCGGCCTGCTCTCCGGTTCGATGTTCGTCTCCATCACCTGGAACTTCCTCATCGGCTTCGCCGCGCTCGGCCTCGTGTACGTGGTGCGGATGGCGGCGTCGGGCGCGCACTTCGTGCTGCCCGGCACGTGGTGGATGTACTTCGGCGGACCGCTCGGCCTGCTGTCGATCGCGCTGATGGCCTTGCTGGTGCGCGGGCTGGGGCTTCTGCTGCTGGGCCTGGCGTCCACCGCGGGCCAGCTCATCGGGTCGCTGCTGCTCGAGGTCATCGCTCCCGCGGCGGGTTCCAGCCTGCATCTGGTCACCGTCATCGGTGCTTTCGTGGCTCTGGCGGCCGCGGCGATCGCGATGATCCCGTCCCGGCATACCGCGGAACCAGCGACCCTTGCGCAACCCGCGGAGGTGCATCGTGGCTGAGGTGCGCGGCGTCCTCGGTGCGATCGACGCGGCGGACCTCGGGCTGGTGCTGCCGCACGAGCACCTTTTCAACGACCTGTCGTCCGCGGTCGCCGAACCCGCCTACGCGTCCACCTGGCGGCTTGCCGCGGCGGAAGTGGGGCCGGGCTGGCAGTTCCTGCTTCGCCAGGATCCCTATTGCTGCGCGGACAACGTGGCGGTGAAGGACCACGCGAGCGTCGTGCGCGAGGTGACCGCGTTCGCCGCGGCGGGCGGCGGCACGGTGGTCGACGCGACCGGCAGCGCCGCGATCGGCCGGGATCCGCGCGCCCTCGCGGCGGTGGCCGAGGCGACCGGCGTCAACGTCGTCATGGGCACCGGCGCGTACCTGGAGAAGTTCGAGGGCGAGCGCATCACCGCGGTCGCCGTCGAAGCGCAGACGTCGCGGATTCTCGCGGAGCTGGACCAGGGCGTCGGCGAAACGGGGATCCGGGCCGGGGTCATCGGCGAGGTCGGCGTTTCGCCGCTCTTCACCGACGGGGAGCGCGCTTCCCTGCGGGCCGCTGCGCTCGCCCAGGCCGCGCGGCCCGCGGTCGGGCTCAACATCCACATGCCGGGCTGGCAGCGCCGCGGGCACGAGGTGCTCGACCTCGTCCTGGACGAATGCGGTGCGCGGCCGGCCAAAGTGGCGCTCGCGCACAGCGATCCGTCCGGCGACGACCCGGGCTATCAGCGCGAGCTTCTCGAACGCGGCGTGCTGCTGGAGTTCGACATGATCGGCCTGGACATCTCGTTCCCCGGCGAAGGCGTGGCCCCGACGGTCGCTCAGACCGCGCGTGCCGTGGCGCGATGGGTGCACGAGGGTTTCGGAGAGCAGATCATGTTGTCGCACGACCTGTTCCTGAAGCAGATGTGGACGCACAACGGCGGCAACGGCCTCGTGTTCGTGCCGACGATCTTCGCCGATCTCCTCGAAGCCGAGGGCGTCCCGGCCGACGCGGTGGCCCGGCTGATGCGCGACGTCCCGGCCCGGTGGCTGACCGCATGAGCCCCTCGGTAGCGGTGGTCGCGTCGCTCAACGTCGACCACATCGTCCGGGCGCCGCGCATCCCGGAGCCGGGGGAGACCCTGCTGGGGTTTTCGACGAGCCGGGAGCTGGGCGGGAAAGGCGGCAACCAGGCGGTGGCCGCCGCCCGCCTCGGCGCGAGCGTGGCCGTGCTCGGCTGCGTCGGCCAGGACGAGGACGGCGACGAGTACCGGCAAGCCCTGCTCGCCGAGGGCGTGGACGTGACGCACGTGCGAAGGTCAGCGTCGCCGACCGGCCGGGCGGCGATCACCGTCGACGCGGAGGGCGTCAACTCGATCGTCGTCGTAGCCGGGGCAAACGCGGACATTCCGGCCGATGCCGCCGAAACGGCGATCAGCGATCTGCCGGAGCTTCGGGTCGTCGTGGGCCAGTTGGAGGCCGCGGTGGCCGCGACAGAGCGCGCTTTCGCGACGGCTCGTGCGCGCGGCGTGCTGACCGTCCTCAACACCGCGCCCGCGGACGACGTGGCCGTGAAGCTGCTGCCGCTCAGCGATGTGGTGGTGTCGAACGAGATCGAGTTCCGGCAGCTCACCGGCCAGGACCCGTTCGACGCCGACGGTGTGCGGCGCGGCAGTGCCGAACTGTTCGCCGCGGGATGCCACTGGGTGATCGTGACGCTCGGGGCCGAGGGCTGCGCGGTCCTCGATGCCTCGTCGTCCACGCAGGTCCCGGCGGTCGCCGTACGGGCGGTGGACACGACCGCGGCCGGAGACTCGTTCGTCGGAGCCCTTGCCGCACGGCTCGCGGAGATTCCCGGCGAGCCGACCACCGCGGACGTCGTCGACGCTTGCGGTTTCGCGGCGAAGGTGGCGGCGGTGGTGGTGACGCGGCATGGCGCGCATCCGTCGTTGCCGACTTTGGCCGAGGTGATCGACGCGTGATGCGGCATCCTGCCCCGGTGCCGCCGCCGTGCCAGTCAGCGTTGCCGCGCGGCGTAAGGGGACGCGAACGGACTATTCCCATCGGCCGAATGCGGTGCCCGGTCGTCGGTCCGGGGGAAAGCTCAATGCCCCGCCCCTGCGGGAAATCCGCTGTTCGCGCACCGGAAAGCGGGGGCGCGGTGGGTTAAGCTGGAACTCACACCGAGGGGGATCTCGTGTTTCGGTTGCGCTGCACGCCCGAAGATCTTCTGCACGTGTCGATCGCCGAACGTCCGGCTCCGCTCGTCGAGCTGACCCTCGCGATGCAGACGCTGCAGCGGCGCGACCCGGGCCCGGCCTTCGTGCCGTGGCGCGAGCGGGTCGCGCGGCGGCTGCCTGCCCAGGGCAAACCGCTGCTGCAACTCGTGTCGCCCTCCGGGGCGGGCCCGATGTTTCTCGATCCGCCCAGCCGGACCGTCGAGGAGGGGCTCGACCGCGTCCGGTCCGCCCCGCGCGCCGAGGTGCGCGCCGAACTCCGGCGGGTGTGCGCGATCGACCGCCCGCTGACCTCCTGGACGAAAGGCCTGGCCAGGCAGGACCGCGAAGCGTGGCGGGTGCTGGACGAGGCCATCCGCACCGGCTACCGGACCGTCCTCGCCGAACGCTGGCACAGCCTGCGCGCGGGCTTCGACGCCGAAACCGCGTGGCGAGCGAAAATCCTTGCGCGGCAAGGCATCCACGCCCTGTTCGCCAGCCTCGGCCCGGCTGTCCGGTGGAACGGCCTGACGCTCGAAGCGGACTGTCCCCGCGATCTCGACCTCACCCTGCACGGACACGGCATCATCGTGCGGCCCACGCTGCTGTGGTCGGGACATCCGCTGGTGGCCTACTACCCCGACCGCCCCACCACGCTGCTGTATCCGGCGCTCACCCCGCTTCCGCTGCTGAATCCGGAGCGCCCGGCGGACCCACTGGCCGGACTGCTAGGGGCCACTCGCGCGCGGGCGCTGCGGTCGCTGGTCGGCGGACGCACGACCACCGGGCTTGCCCGCGAGTTGTCGGTCTCGGTCGCGTCGGCGTCCTTGCATACCAAGACGTTGCGTGAGGCTGGGCTGATTGTGTCGCACCGCGACGGCAAAGCCGTGTGCCACCGGTGCACGCCGCTCGGGCTGGATCTGCTGGCCGCCGAAACCGTCTAGCCCGTGCTGAGTGCCGCTTTCCTTGCGTAGCAAGGAAAGGCCGCCTCGCGTGTGGGCGCTGCGGTCGCTGGTCGGCGGATGCACCACTACCGGGCTCGCCCGCGAGTTGTCGGTCTCGGTCGCGGCGTCCTTGCACACCAAGACATTGCGCGAGGCCGAGCTGATCGTGTCGCACCGCGACGGAAAAGCAATGCACCCCGCTCGGGCTCGACTTGCTGGCCACCGAAACCGCCTAGCCGGGCTGCGTACCGCTTCCCTTACACGGCAAGGAAAGGCCGCCCCGCGTACGGGACGGCCTTCCTCGGATGCGGCCTCAGCTCACGGTCAGCGCCGTGTCGTCGAGGCAGAAGGACGTCTGCAGGCTCGAGTCCTCCGCGCCGGTGAAGGTCAGCGTCACCGTCTGGCCGGCGAACGCCGACATGTCAACGGTGCGCAGCTGGTATCCGTTCGCCTGGTTCAGGTTCGAGTACGAGGCGAGCGTGGTCGAACCGGCCTTGACGGTCAGCTTGTCGTACGACGTCGAGGCGGTCGTCTCGGCGGTGTCGACGTGCAGGTAGTAGCTCAGCGTGGCGTGGCATCCGGCGGGGATGCTCACCGACTGCGAAACCGTGTCGGTGTGCGAGCTGCCGTAGCCGTCGAGGTAGGCCAGGTAGGTGCCGCCGTGCGGGGGTTCGCCGTTGGAAGATGTGCTGATCACTCCGCTGGACGCGGTCCACGGGCTGGTGCCGTTCTCGAAGCCGGGGTTGCCGAGTTTCTGCCCGGAGCAGGTGCCCCCGCCGGTCGGGGTGATCGTCCAGGTGAACGTGGTGGCGCCGGTGGCCCCGGAGGAGTCCTTGGCGGTCGCGGTCACCGAGTACGTGCCGGCGGTGGTCGGGGTGCCGGAGATCAGGCCGCCGGAGCTGATCGACAGTCCGGCGGGCAGGCCGCTGGCGGTCCAGGTGTAGCCGCCGCTGCCGCCGGACGCGGACAGCTGCAGGCTCGCCGCGGTGCCGACGACGCCGTTCTGATTGCCCGGGTTGGCCGCCGTGACGCCGCCGCTGGGCGCGCCCGCGGTGAACGCCGCCGTGCCGTTGGGGGTGCCGAGCCCGGTCGGGCCGTCCCAGCCCGGGCCCGCCTTGCACTGCACGGTGGCCGAGCAGCTGCCGTTGCTGCCCGAGGTCACGTCGTTGAGGTTGCCGGTGTGCGAGTACGGGTAGGCGGCGGGAGCGTCGGACGCGCCAGGCGTGCCGGCGAGGGCGTACACGGACGCGATGATCGGGGCGGACGCGCTGGTCCCGCCGTAAACGGCCCAGCCGCTGCCGCCGTAGGTCTGGTACACCGCGACGCCGGTCTGCGGGTCGGCCACGGCCGAGACGTCGGCGACCGCGCGCTTGCCGCAGCTGGTCGTCACGTTCTGGAACGACGGCTTGGCCACGTAGCCCGAGCAGCCGCTGCCCGCGCCGCTCCACGCGGTTTCGCCCCAGCCGCGCGCGCTGCTGTTGCGGCTCAACGAGGTGCCGCCGACCGCGGTCACGTACCGCGACGAAGCCGGGTAGCTGATGCCGTAGCCGCTGTCGCCGGTGCTCGCGGTGATCGCGACGCCCGGGTGGTGGAAGTAGCTGGAGTCGGAGGAGGGCTCAGAGCCGTCTTCGCCGCCGCCGTAGCTGTTGGAGACGTATTTCGCCCCCATCGAAACGGCGGTGTTCACCGCGGTGCCGAGATCGGCCATGCTCGGCTGGTTCGCTTCGACGAGCAGAATGTGGCAATTCGGGCAGATCGCCGAAACCATGTCGACGTCGAGGGAGATTTCGCCCGCCCAGCCGGAATCCGGGCTCGGCAGCGGACTGGTTTGCCCGTTTTGGTTCACCTTTTTGAAGCAGCCGTTCGCGGTGGTGCACGCCGGGAGCCCGTAGGCGGAACGGTAGCTCGCGAGGTCCGATTCGGCATTCGGGTCGTCGTTGGAATCGATGATGGCGACCGTGGCCGACGCGCTGCCCGCGGCGGTGAGGTTGTAGGCCGAGCGCAGGTCCGCCGGGCCGAACCCGCTGGGCAGCGCGCCCGGGGAGAGCAGCGCGCGCATGGTGTCGGTCTGGCGTTCGGCGAAACACGTGACCATGCCGGGCTTCGCGTTGTCGGCGCAGACGCGGGCGGTCGGATGCGCCGCGGCGGGCGCGGCCGCGGCGGGCAGGGCCGGGGCGGTCAAGGCCAAGGCCGCGAAACCGGCCATGGCAAGGATTCTTCGAGCTGAACGGGACACGATCCCTCCCAGGGAAATTCCTGCGAACGGCGTCGGGCCATTCGGTGCTCCGTTGTCTACAGTTCGTTCAGCCCCGGCGGTGACGCGCTGGTGCCAGTGGCGCAATGGTGTCGGCTCGCCCGGTGGAGGTGCCCCCGAATGGTTCCCGAAGCAACCGGCCATCTCAGGATTCTCGGGCTCAAAGCGGACGAAGCAGAAATCTATCTCGACCTACTTTCGTCGGGCCCCGTTCCGCCGGACCGGCTAGCCGCGGCGACCGGCCGCGATCCGGGCGAGGTGCGCCGCGTGCTGTCCTCGCTGGCCGGAATCGGACTGGCCGGCCCGGCCGACGGCCCCGGTTCGCCGATGTCCGCGCTGCGCCCGGAACCGGTGCTGGAGGTCCTGAGCAGACAGCGCGAGGCCGAACTCGCCGCCGCCCGAGCCGCGCTGACGCGCCTGTACGAGCGCTACCGCAGACAGTCCGCCCGCGACCTCGCCGACCCGATGATCGAGGTGGTCAGCGGAACCACCGCCGCCGAACGCGTGCAGCAGCTCGAACGGGCGGCGCGGACCGAGGTGCGCGGCCTGGACTCCCCGCCGTACTACGCCGACGCGGACGCCAACGAGATCGAACTGGAGAACCTGGCCAGGGGCGTCCGCTACCGCGCCGTCTACGGCAGGCTCGCGCTGGAGCGACCCGAGTACGTCGCGGAAAACATCCTGCCCTGCGGCAAAAGCGGCGAGGAGGCGCGAGTGCTGCCCGAGGTGCCGGTGAAGCTCCTCATCGTCGACGACTGCGCCGCCCTGTCCGGCGCGGACCGCACAGTGCTGCTGATCCGCGCGTGCGGCCTGTTCGACGCGCTGGCCGGGCTGTTCGACATGTGCTGGCAGGTCGCCCTCCCGCTCGGCCTCGCCGACGACAGCTCCGGCCCCGCCATCCGTCCCAGCGAACGCCGCCTGCTCGGCCTCCTCGCCGCCGGCCTCACCGACGACCAGGTCGCCCGCGTCCTCGGCGTCAGCCGCCGCACGATGTTCCGCTACCTGGAGAACCTGATGGCCCGCACCGGCGCGGCCAACCGGTTCCAGCTCGCCCTGCACGCGACCCGCAACGACTGGCTGCCGGTCGACCCGCAGCCCGGGGTGTCGCCGGTGCGGTCGGTCCCGTTGTGAGCCGGTCCTGGGTGCGCCGGAGGGGCGCGGGTTGGGGCTAGTGGTTGGTTTCTCGGTTGGCCTCCTGGTGTGGGTTTCGGGGGTTCGGCTGGTTCTGTCGTGAGCAGGGCTGTGGTTGTGATCGAGGGGTTGCGGGCAGGGAGCTGGCTCTTTGTGCGGGGGTCTCGTCGGTGCGTTCGCTTCCGTTCTGAGCCGGTCGCGGTCGTGCTGAAGCGGTTGTGCCCCAAAGGTTTGACGGCTGCCCCTCGGAGGCCTCCCAGCGCGATGTCCCGTCGGCGCGGTCCGGTTCAGCCCCACGCAAGCCCGGCTGCGAACGCCGCCACGCAGCTCACCCCGCACCTCCCGCCAGCGCCGGAAAAGCCTGCCGCACCTCAGCGAACAACGCCCCGTGCCGTCCATACCCGAACGTCACCGCCGCCGCCCAGAGCGCGTCGAACGCGGCCCTCAGCGGGTCCGGTTCCCGAGCGGAGAACACCGCCGGAAACGCCATCGCCTGCTGCAGGCAGTTGTCGCTTTCGCCGTCCGGCGAGGTGGCCAGCGTCCGCGGGACCCGTTCGTCGGAGAGCAGGAGATCCCACGCCCGCCGGTCATCGTCGAACGGTGGCGGCAGCGGCTCTCCCCGGTCCATCGCCGCGAGGGCCGGGGCGATCCACTCGACCTCGGTCAGTTGGGCCTCGGCGTACGCGCGCCGGACTGTCCACCGGGCGATCTGCCGCTGGGCGGCAGGATCCATTCGCTCGACGGCGTCGATCAGCGGACGGTCCAGCCTCGCCACGCTCATCGCGTTGCCCGCCAGTTGCCGCAGCCGTTCGCTGGGCAGGCTTCCGCCCCATGCGTGTCTTTCCGCCCTGAGGCGCGCTTCTTCGGCGGCTCGTTCCCGCCGCACCCGAGCGAGGCGCTCGGCTTCGGCTTTCTCCTCCGGAGTCGGGGGCGGCGGCTGTTTCCTGGCCGTGTCGTGCCAGTAGGCGGCGGCCGCGCTGGTCTGCTTGACCACCCGGTCCGGCTCCGGCGGACCGGGCCAGAACTGGAGCAGGTAGCGATCGGGCTCGAAATACTCGCCCTCCGGGATGCCCAGCCGGTGCGCCTCGTCCATCCGCGTTCCGCTGTAGCGGACCCGGTAGTCGATCTCGCGCAGGTCGAGCGGCCAGAAGCCACTGCCGCCCCAGGAGACCAGCGACGCTTCGCCGACTGGGCGGAACGACACCTCGACTACCTCCTCCCACGCTTCGTCCAGCGGCGGCTCCTCGTCGTGCGACTCCACTCGGAAGCCGACCTCGCCGCTGTGCAGACCGGTGACCAATACCAGCGTGCCGGGCACCGCGCCGCCGCACAGGCCGTTGCGCTGGCCGCCGAAACACTCGGAAAACCCCGGTGGCCCTTGCTCGCTCTGGACATAGATCTGCCCGTAACTGATCGGTGCGTCGCCGCTCATCAGTACTCGCATCGCCGTTTCCTCCCCTTCGGCTGCTGTCGGAGACATCATCGCGCGCAGCACCGACAAAAACCGGAGTCTCAGCCACCGAAGGCGAAAGTGATCCAGTTGCCGAACTCGCACGCGAGGTGCATGCGGTGCTGGGCGATCATCGACGGCGCGGTCCACCGGGGGAACTCGACGCACAGATGCGCGTGGAATCCGCCGTCCTGATCACGAAATTCGTGCCGCACCCCGCCGATCGCCAGCCCGGCATTGCTGCGCGCGGTGCCGGACGCCTCGATCGGAAACTCTGGATTTCGGGGCGTGACAAGCGAAGCAGTGTCCTCGTAGTCGACGAAGAACCTCGTCGCGAACGGGCTGCCGCCGGTCGTCTCCACGACTTCCTGACGGCCGTCGGGCGCGGTGTCGATCAGGAAGTGGTCGGGGTTGGCGGCGATCATGCTGTGCGCGTAGTCGCTCCGGCCAGTGTCGGAGAACCAGGCGGCGAACTCGGCCGCGGTGCCCGCTCCGGTGACATAGAGGTCACAGGTGCTGGTGGTCCGCTTCCCCCGGGACAGCGCGGTGAGCGCCCGGGCGGAGGCGTCGCTGAGCCGCAGGTCGCGGGCCAGTCGGCGGCGTACCTCGTCGGGGCCGAGGGCGAGTTTGGCTTCGGTGAAGGTTTCCTGCATGCGCGGGAGGTCGCCGGTCGGGGCGGGGAGGCCGATTTTCGCGGCGGCCTTGCGCATCCGGCCGGTCTCCCAGGCGAGCACGTCGTCGCGGGAGACCGGTCGCCCGGCGAGAACGGTGCGGATGGACAACGGCGCGGTCATGGGGTCCTCCCGGAGGTTGCGATGTACCGTGATTGAACTAAAATCGCCAGCAGTGTTCAGTGAGAGCAAATGGGGCAGCAGGTGGAGGACAAGATCGGCCCGGCGCTGCGGCAAGCGCGCCTTGCCCGTGGCCTGAGCCTGCGCGGCGTGGCCTCGGCGGCCGGGATCTCGGCGAGTCTGCTGTCGCAGGTCGAGAACGGCAAGTCCCAGCCTTCGGTGAGCACGCTGTACTCCCTGGTCAGCCACCTCGGCGTCTCGCTCGACGACCTGCTCGGCCTCGGCGGAAGCCAAGCCGTCGCCCCGGTCGAAACGGGGCAGCCGGAGGTCGTCCAGCGCGGCGCCGACAACCCGGTGCTGGAGATGGCCAACGGCGTCCGATGGGAGCGGCTCGCGGTCGGCCCCGGCACCGCGGCGGACGCGCTGCTCGTCACCTACGAGCCCGGCGCGGCGAGCGCGGCGGACCGGAAACTCATGCGGCACAGCGGGATCGAGTACGCCTACCTGCTGTCCGGCGAGCTGACCCTGCTGCTCGACTTCGAACGGCACGACATCCGCGCGGGCGATTCGCTCTGCTTTGATTCGACCCGGCCGCATCTGTACGTCAACCAGGGCGACGAACCCGCCCGCGGCGTGTGGTTCGTCGCCGGACGACACGACCTGGACTACACCCGCGACTGGGTCGCCGCGCAGCTCGGCGCCGCGCCCGCCGCGGGCAAGCCGTCGAACGCGGTCGAAGCACTTGACCTGCTCAGCTTCGACCGGCTCTCCGCCAAGCCGGACCCCCGCGCCTGACCTAGTCCCGCGCACCGGGTTCCCTCCCGCCTCGTTGTGTCCGCTGACACTTGACATCTGTCCACTGATGTTTAATGTAGCTGAACACAAGAGTTAACGCATTCCGAGGGAGGATCCCGTGCTGATCGGATTCGCCGGGCTCGGCCGGATGGGCGCGCCGATGGCCGCCCGGCTGGCCCGGGCAGGGCACACCGTCCTCGCCTACGACCCCGGGCTGGAGACGGCACCGGACGGCCTGACCGTCGTCGGCACGCCCGATCGGCTCGCGCGAGCGCAGCTGAGCTTCAGCATGCTGCCGGACGGAGCGACGACCCGTGACCTGGTGGAAAACGGGCTGACCAGCGCGAACCCGGGTCACCTGCACGTGGTGATGGGCACCGTCGGGCCCGCACTGGTGCGCGAACTGGCCGCCGGACCGGTGGAGTTGGCGGACGCGCCGGTGTCTGGGAGTGTGTCGATGGCGGAGGCGGGCTCGATCACGACGATGGTCGGCGGGACCGTCGCGCAGTTCGAGCGGCTTCGTCCGGTTCTGGCGGCGATGACCGCGACGCAGGTCCACACCGGACCGGTCGGTTCGGGTTCGGCGGCGAAGCTCGCGGTGAACACCGTGCTGGCCGCGGTCAATCAGGGCGTCGCGGAAGGCCTGCTCGTCGCGGAGGCGGGTGGGCTCGATCTGAAGGTGTTCTACGACGTGTTGCGCACCAGCGCCGCCGGCGCCCCGTACGTGGGCTACAAGGAAGAAGCGTTCCTCGCCCCGGCGTCGGCCGGGGTCGCCGCTCCAGTGTCGTTGATCCGCAAGGACCTCGGCCTCGCCCTCGACGTGGCGGGACAGCGATTGCCGGGCGCGGAAGCGTCCCGGGCCGTCCTGGACGATGCGATCGCCGCGGGGCTCGGCGACGAAGACATGGCCCAGGTTCTCGCCGCACTGCGGCTGCGCAATGCGTGCGCGTGACCGAAAAGGAGACGATTTCATGACCGCGCAGGTCGAAGCGACTATCCGGGCGCTGGAAGAAGACCGTTACACCGCAATGAATTCCGGGAACATCGACGCGTTCGTCGCGCTCGCGCACCCGGATCTCGCCTACACGCATTCGAACGCCGTCACCGACACGCTGGATTCGTACCGGGAGAAGCTGCGGTCGGGCTATTACGTCTACCACCGCATCGACCACCCGATCGAGCGCATCCTCGTCTCCGGGGACACCGCGGTCGTGGTGGGGGAGATGCGCGCGGACATCACCGCCGGCGGAACGCGGAAGACGTTGGCCAACAAGGCATTGGCGGTGTGGGTGCGCGAGGACGACCGCTGGCTGTTGCTGGCTTACCAGCCCACCGTGCTGCCGGAGCCGAACTGATGACGGCGTTCACCTACGACGCATTGCCCGGCCGGGTGGTCTTCGGCTCCGGCACCGCGCGGTCCCGGCTGCGTGCGGAAGTGGAAGCGTTGGGGGCCAAGCAGATTCTCGTCATCGCGGACAACGTCGAGCTGGCCGGCGAGTTGTCCAGCTCGTTTGCCGGCCGGGTCGCGGCGACGTTCACCGAGGTCCGCCCGCACGTCCCGATCGAGGCCGCCGAACAGGCGCGAGCCGCTGCGGACGGGGCCGACCTGGTGCTGTCGGTCGGGGGCGGTTCGACGACCGGTACCGCCAAAGCGGTCGCGCTGACCACCGGCCTGCCGATCCTGGCCGTGCCCACGACGTACGCGGGCTCGGAGGTCACCCCGGTGTGGGGCTTGACCGAGGCGGGCCGCAAGACGACCGGCACCGATCCGCGGGTGCTGCCGCGGACCGTCGTCTACGACCCCGACCTGACCCGGACGTTGCCGGTGGAACTGGCGGCCGCCAGCGGTCTCAACGCGATGGCGCACTGCGTCGAAGCGTTTTGGGCACCGCGACGCAACCCGGTGTCGAGCGCGGTCGCCGAAGACGGGATCCGGCACCTGGCCGCCGGGCTCGCCGACCCCGCAGCGGCCGAGGAGTTGCTGCTGGGCGCGTACCTGGCCGGATCGGCGTTCGCGGTCGCAGGATCGGGACTGCACCACAAGATCTGCCACGCCCTTGGCGGAGCGTTCGACCTGCCGCATGCGCAGACGCACGCGATCGTGCTCCCGTACGTCCTCGCCTTCAACGCTCCCTACGCTGCTGATGCCGCGTCCCGTATCGCCCGCGCGCTCGGGGTAACGGACCCGGTCGCTGGGCTGTACCAACTGGGCGCACGCCTCGGCGTCCCGGCCGGACTGCGTGAACTCGGAATGGCCGAGTCCGATGTGGACACTGTGCTGGCGGACCTTCACATGCCCGCCGATAACCCCCGTCCGGTCACCGCCGCGGCCCTTCGATCTCTGCTGCATGCCGCGTGGGCGGGAAAGGATCTCACATGACTGAAACCCTTGCTGCTGAACGGGAACAAGCCGTCACCGACGAGGTCGTGGCCAGCTTCGACGGGGCCGGGCCGCGGCTGCGGGAAGTGCTGCAGAGCCTGGTCCGGCACCTGCACGGGTTCGCGCGGGAAGTCCGGCTCAGCGAACGCGAATGGGAGGCGGCGATCGCCTTCCTCACCCGTGCCGGGCACCTCACCGACGACCGGCGGCAGGAGTTCATCCTGCTGTCCGACGTGCTCGGGCTGTCCATGCTGACCGTCGCGATCAACGAACCGCAGACTCCCGGCGCGACCGAGGCGACGGTTTTCGGGCCGTTTTTCCACGACGAAGCTCCGGAAATCCCGCTCGGCGGCGACATCGCGCGCGGCGCGGCCGGGACGCCGTGCTACGTGTCCGGGCAGGTGCGCGACACCGACGGCAAGCCGATCGCCGACGCGAGGATCGACGTCTGGGAAGCCGACGAGGACGGCTTCTACGACGTGCAATACGCCGACAACCGGTCCGCCGGCCGCGCGTGGCTGCGCACCGGACCGGACGGCGAGTACCGGTTCTGGTCCGTGCTGCCCGCGCCGTACCCGATCCCGCACGACGGTCCGGTCGGCGATCTGCTCGCGGCAGCCGGACGCGGCCCGATGCGGCCGGCGCACCTGCATTTCATGGTCACCGCGCCCGGGTACCGGCGGTTGATCACCCATATTTTCCTCGCCGGCGACCCGCATCTGGGCGACGACGCGGTGTTCGGCGTGAAAGAAAGCCTGGTCGTCGAGGCGGTGCGGCACGAGTCCGGGCCAGCGCCCGACGGGACCGCGCCTGAGGGCGGCTGGGCGGGCATCGAGTTCGACCTGGTGCTCGTCCAGCACTGATTGCACTGGCAACTCAACGTGGAGATGCGAAAATGAGAAATTCCCGGTGGATCGTCCTGGGCGGATGTTTCCTGGCTTACCTGTTCGACGCGCTGGAGATCGTGCTGCTGTCCCTCGCGCTGCCGGTGATCCGGCACGACCTGGGGCTTTCGGTCACGCAAGCCGGACTGCTCGCGACCGCGACGTTGCTCGGCATCGGCGTCAGCAGCGTCACCGGCGGATACGTCGCGGACAACTTCGGCCGGAAGAAAGCGCTGATCGCCTCCCTGCTCGTGTTCGGCGGGTTCACCGCGGCGCTCGCCGCCGTGCCGAACTTCAGCGCGTTCCTGATTCTCCGGTTCCTCGCGGGCATCGGGCTGGGCGCGGTGTGGAGTGTCGTGTCGGCCTACGTGGTCGAGACCTGGCCGCCGCGCTACCGCGGTCGCGCCGCCGCGTTCGTGATCAGCGCGTTCCCCGCCGGAGGGGCGATCGCCGCGCTCATCTCCGCAACCTTCCTGCCGGACTGGCGGTTAATGTTTCTCACCGCCGGAGCCGCGGTCGTCGTGCCGGTGTTACTCGTTCTCATTTTCTTCCCGGAGTCGGCGAGTTGGGCTGAGCAAGAATCACACGACGCGGACGGCTCCGTGACAGTGGCTAACGTGCTGAGCGGCTCGCTGCGCCGGACCACCCTGCTGGGCACCCTCATGGCCGCGCTGGCCCTGACCGGGTACTGGGGCGCGACCACCTGGCTCCCGACCTACCTGACCGTCGAACGCGGTCTGCCCGCGTCCGCGGTCGCGATGTTCGTGACCATCCTCAACCTCGGAATGTTCCTGGGTTACAACGGTTTCGGGCTGCTCGCCGACAGCGTCGGCCGACGCCGGACGATCGTGCTGACGCTCGTCGGAGTCACCGTCACGCTGCCTGTCTACGCGCTGATGACCCACCAGACGGCACTGATGTGGCTCGGCCCGGTCTTCGGCGCGTTCACCGCGTTCTTCGGCTTGTTCGGGTCTTACCTCGGCGAACTGTTCCCCACCCGCGCGCGAGCCACCGGGGCGGGATTCTGTTTCAACGTCGGCCGCGGGATCTCCGCGTTCGCCCCGTTCGCGCTCGCCGGTCTCGCCGGGACGATCGGGTTCAGCGGCGGGCTGATCGTCTGCGCGGGATTCTTCGCCCTCGCCGCGATCACGACGCTTTTCCTGCCGCGCACCACTTCCGTCGCGGACCTTTCGCCCGCGACCGAGCGCGTCCGGGGAGCCGCGGCATGATGCGGGCGGCGGTGTACCACGGCCCGCGCGACGTGCGGATCGAACAGGTTCCGGTGCCGAAGCCGAAAGACGGCGAAGTGCTGCTCGCGGTACGGCGCAACGGTCTGTGCGGAACGGACGCGACGGAATGGGCGAGCGGCCCGGTCATGGTGCCGCTGCACCGGCCGCATCCGGCCAGCGGGCACGTCGGGCCTATGATCCCCGGGCACGAGTTCGTCGGCGAGGTCGTGGACGGGCTTCCCGGGTTTCCTTCCGGCACCATGGTCTCCTCCGGCGCTGGTGTCTGGTGTGGACAGTGCGATCGGTGCGCGGAGGGCCGCACCAACGTCTGCCGCGGCTACTACACACTCGGGCTGAACGCACCGGGCGGGCTGGCCGAGTACGTGGCGGTGCCTGTGAAGACTTTACAGCCGATCCCCGCCGGGGTGTCCGTCGATGCCGCAGGGATGGCGCAACCGCTCGCGGTCGGCCTGCACGCGGCACGTCGAGCGGGCGTCCGGGACGGGGATGCGGTGGTGGTCATCGGGGCTGGTGCGATCGGCACGTTCGTGCTCGCCGGGCTCACCCACCTGCGGCAGGCCGAAGTGACGGTGATCGACCTTCCCGGTGCCAAGCTGGAGCGGGCCGCGAAACTCGGTGCGGCTCGCACGCTGCCCGCCGGTCCGGACGTCGTCGGCGCGGTCCTCGAAGCCACCGGCGGCCGAGGTGCCGACGTGGTGATCGAAGCCAGCGGTGCTCCCGGGCAATTCGAAAACGCGCTGCGGATGGTTACCGCCGGCGGGCGGGTGCTGGCAGTAGGGCTGCCCAAGGAGAAACCGGCCCTGGATCTGGTCTCGCTGGCGCTGCGGGAGGTCACCGTCGAGTCCACTGTGGCCCATGTGTGCACCGCGGATCTGGGGCCAGCGCTCGAAATCCTGGCCGAGGGGACGCTGGAGGCGGTGCTCCTCGACTCGGTGATCCCGCTGGCGGACTTGGTATTGCGGGGTCTCGAACCGCTGGCGTCCGGCGCGGTCGACGGCAAAATCCTCGTGGCTCCCGGGGACTGAACCGGCAGAGAGGACAGCTCGGTGCTGAACTATTTCAAGGACTATCCGGCCAACCTGTCGTTGTCCATGGCCCTGGACATGGGGGCCAACCTGGACGAGATCGACCGGGCCTGCCGGGACCTCCGCGACCACGCCCCTGGGCCAGGGCTGGCTGAGCCGTTCTTCAAGGCGTGGATCGGGGCGGGCGATCGGCTCGTCCGCGCGGCGGAGAGGGACGAGGCCGCCGGACGCCGTTACTCCGCTGCGGAGAAGTACCGGCGCGCCACCGTCATGTACATCACGGGCGAGCGGATGCCGGAGCACGACAATCCCGCGCGTGTCGAGGCGTATGACCGGCTTCTCGCCACCTTTGGCAAGTACCTCGAACTCGGCGAGGTGAACTGCCAGCGGGTTTCGGTGCCCTATCAGGGGTCGTTCCTCCCCGCGCTGTGGGTGCCGGCCGGAGAGTCCGCGGCTCCCGCCGTGGTGCACTTCAACGGCCTCGACGGGATCAAGGAGTTCCTGTTTCTCACCGGCTTCGGCACGGCGCTGAACCGCCGGGGTGTCTCGGTGTTATTCGTTGACAACCCCGGTGTGGGGGAGGCGTTACGTAAGCACGGCCTGCACAACTTCGCCGAAGCGGAAATCCCGGCCGGGGCCTGCGTCGACTACCTGGAAGGCCGCCCCGACGTCGACGCGGACCGGATCGGGATGGTGGCGCTCAGCCTCGGCGGGCACCACGCCGCCCGGGCGACCGCTTTCGAACCGCGGTTCAAGCTGTGCGTCTGCTGGGGTGCCAACTACGACTTCGCGGCACGGCTGCGCAACCGCGTCGGTGGGAACGGTGCACAGCCTTCGGTGCCGCATCTGTTCAAACATCTCATGTGGGTGTTCGGCACCAGTTCGCTGGAGGAGTGCGTCGAGGCGACCCGGAACTTCCACCTGCGCGGGATCCTGGGCCGGATCACCGTGCCGATCCTGATCACCCATGGCGAGGAGGACCAGCAGATCCCGGTCTCCGAGGCGTGGTCCACGTACGACGATTGTGTGAACAGTTCACACCGCGAGCTGCGCCGCTTCACCGCGGATGAGGGTGGTGAACAGCACTGCCAGATCGGGGAGATGTCGTTGGGGACTGATTATCAGGCTGACTGGATCGCGGAGGTGTTGCGGGCGTGATGTGCGGGGTTAGGTGGTGATGTCGCGGATGCTGTCGGCGAGCAGCCGGAGGCAGGCGGTTGAGCAGCACTGTCAGATCGGGGGAATGTCGTTGGGGACCGATTACCAGGCCGACTGGATCGCGGAGGTGCTGCGCCCGTGATGCGCGGGGTCAGGTGATGATCTCGCGGACGCTGTCCGAGAGCAGCCGGAGGCAGCCGGGCGAGCCGGGGTTGAGGAGCAGGTCCACGTCGTCGTAGTCGTTCAGCAGGCGGAGCAGGTCGGCGGGCGCGGCCGGACGCCAGCCGGCGGCGCGGACCCGCCGACGGTGGGCCGGAGCCGTCGTCACGAGCAGGCAAGGGATGTTGTCCGGCGACGGAGCGATCAGCGGCGTCTCGTCAGTGTCCACCGCGAAGGCGAAGGCTGACTCGCGGAAGACGGTCGCCAGCTGGTCGAAGTCGGCTTCGCCGCGTGCGGTCAGGCGGAGTACGGCGTCCAGCGGATCGGTCGGGGAGTCCTCCGCCGCCGGTTCGTAGGCCGGGTTGGGCTCGAAGCGGCTGACGGAGCCGTCCTCCCGCGCGAGCCAGCCGCCGACCACGGCCCGCGGCGGCGGGCTCGCGGCCGCCGGCTCCGGTTGCCACGCCGGGTCGACGAGCAGCACCCACTGGTCATCGGACATCGCCGGTACCTCCTCCGCGTCCGGTGGTGAATCTACTGGCGGCGCCGATCGAAGCTCATGCACGGCCGGGGCCTCCTTGCGCGAGTTCGGCCATTTCAGCGGCTTGCCGGGCGGACGCGGCGCGTTCCTCGGCCTGGTAGCGGCGGATGGCGGCGGCGGTGTGCCAGCGGTCCAGCCAGCCGAGCCCGACGACGCTCAGCCGATGCAACGCCGGCCGGGAGCTGCTTCGGCCGTCGAGGGCGTTGCGCAATACGGTGCGGAACGCGTCCGCAGGCAGGTTTTTCGCGGCCAGCTTCTCGATGGCGGCGGTCAACTCGCGGGCGTAGCCGTCGGGGTTCGGGCGGTCGGCGATCCGGGCGATCTCTTCCCGCAGCAATGCGCGGCCACCTGGGGCGTTGAGGACGGCGTCCAGAGCGCCGTGCCGGTCCAAGACCTCGACTGCCTCGGCGATTCGGGTGACGTCGGTGCCGTGGTGGGTCGCCTCGGCCAGGTCCTCGAGCACCGCGGCCGCGTCCGGTTTGCCCAGGAGGGTGTCGGTCACGCCGTGCAGTTGCAGGATGGTGTGCTGCTCGGTCAAGTCTTGCGTGTGAAGCGATGACAGGGCGGCCAGTTCGCGAACAGCGGTCCAGATCAAATCTGGACGTTCGTGCTGGGAGACCTCGATCGGGGTGGTGAATTTATCACGGCGGAGTTCCGCGAGGACCCAGCCGAGCAGCTTGACGGTGCCGTCCCGGTCGTTCAGGGCGATCGGCCCGGCCGGCGGGCGCGGGCGGAACCACCAGCGGTGCGAGGCGGTCCGGACCAGTTCTTGGAGCATCAGGTCCGTCTCGGCAGTTCGCGTGCCGCCGCTGATCAGGTAGTCCGCGGCCGGGTGTGCGCTGGCTGACGGCTGGACGGTGACCGCGTCGACTGGACGGTCGGTGCCGTCGGTGCGCAACTGGTCGGTGAAGGCTCGGGTGGCTGTCGCGTCGGTCGTCAGGACGAAGTCTGCTGTGGACGGTCCATTGGGGACTGAGTAGTGCACCCCCACGGTGTGACCGCCGTGCTTCCAGGGGCGCGGGGTCGCGGGCATTGGCTCGTTGTCCAGACCTCGGAAGACTTTCGACGTCTCGATGGGTGGCGGGAAAGAGACCTCGACGCGACCGTCTCCTTCGGACACTCGGATCTTCACTGGGACGCGGTCCAGCACGTCGGCACCCAAGGCGTCGGCGAGGCGCCCGGCCAATTCGCGAGCCGCGGCGGTGGCGTGCGCATGACCGTCGGGACCGGTTCCGGTGACCTCGATCGGTGCGACCGAACCGTCGGTCGAACGGAGTGTCTCGATGAGATTTTCCAGTGGGGCAGGCGAATCTGCTACCAGGACCGCGTCGGCGGCATGCAGGGTGGCGGCGCGTTGGACCTCGCCCAGGTGGTAATGCACGCGGCTGTCGTCGATGGTCAGCAGCGCGCGGGCGGCCGGGGGCAGGGGAACGTCGTGCACCTTGCCGGTGTAGCTGCTGCGATCGGTGACTGTCCGGACGAGGGCGGACAATTCCGGGTCGTCCGCGAGGTAGGTCAACGCGGCTTGCCACACGAGGTCCGGATCGGCGTGCTTGCGCACCGCGGGTTCGACGGCGGTCAGATGCAGATCGCCGTCCCGGTTGTACAGGCCGCGCACCAGCGTCTGGACCACGCGCTGGGTCAGCTCCAGCGTCTCGAACCGGTCCGACAGCGGAGCCGGATCGCCCTGCGGCGGCAGCAGCCAGCTGTGGTCGCTGTTCATCCGGACCTCCGTCATGCCCGGCAGTTCGAGCGCGGAGTTCAGGCCGATCCGCCGCGCTGTTTCGGTCAGCGCGACCGGGCCCGAGCGGTACATCACCGACTGCCGGTGCACGCGGCCCAGCGGCGTCGCGAAGAAGCCCTGTCCGAGCGAGTCGACCTCGCGCGGCATCAGGTTCGCCTGCGTCTGCCCGTAATTCTCGCGCAGCTGATCCAAATAGGACGCGGCGAACGGGTGTCCTTTCGACATGGTGAACGCCGAGTTCGCGATGTTCCCGCCGACCCGGTGTACCGCGTAACCGGCGTCGGACTCGGCGGCACGGACGACGTCGTCCAGTGCGTGCACGACGTTGTCGCCGTCGGTGTAGAGGCCGCCGAACCGGTGCATCAGCTCCAGCCGCAGGAGGTCGCTCGCGGCCGCGAAGCCCGGCCCGGTCTGCTTGGCCAGTTCGGACAGGTAGAACTCCTGTGTCCGCATGGGATGCTCGCTGGTGAAGACTTCGTCCACATTGACCAGTTGGATCCCGTGTTCCGCCGCCCACCTCAACAGATCCCGGACGTCGTGCAGCGGGTCCGGGCCCTCTTCCGGGGCAGTGGTGGTCAGCGCCAGTTCGGTTTGCCAGCGCGGCACGTCGGTCCACAGCACGGGGACGATGCCCTCGCCGAGCCGGTCGGCGGCGTCACCGAAGTTCTGGCGGAAGGTGTGCATGGTGCCGGTGTCCTGGAGTGGGCCGCCGAGCCAGATGGCGTGCATCAGCAAGGGGGTCGACGTTGTCTTCGCGAGAGGTTCGACGTCGCCGGGTGCCCACGTGGACAGCTTGTCGTCGGGCCGTTCCTTCTCCAGGGTCCACTCGCGATTGTCGTCCAGTTGCGCGGGATCGAGGTGTTCGTGGCTCAACTGGTAGCCCTTGGCGAGGTCCAGCCGGTCCAGGAAACTGAGGCCCTGTCCGGCGGTGAGGTTGCGGAAGTCGTGTCCGCGCAGGAATTCCGGCGGTTCGGGGGCACGGTACAGGCCGAACAGGTCCGGGCCCAGCAGCGGTGCTGGGGGCGGGCCGTTGACCTTGGTCCGGTGCAGGTCGGCCACCAGGTCGGCGGGGGAGGAATAGTGGTTTTCCTCGGCTGGTGCTTGCTGATCGCTTTGGGCGGGAGCAGGGCCGAAAGTGCGGAAATGCCCGCCGTCGGTGACGGTGGTGAAACCGTGTGTCGCTCCAACGGCTTTGCCGAGCGTTGCCGAACTCCGGCCGAACAGGGCTGGCTTGGTCGGCGCGTGCACTGTGGACGGTCCGCCGAGTTCGCTGAGCGCGCGTTGGAAATCGTGGGCGAGGCCGCCGGGTCCGTCGGTCTGGCCGGTGCTGCACGCGATGAGCGTGATGGACGAATGGGATTGGGCCAGCGGAGCCGCTTGCGCCACGATCCGGGCGAACGTGTCCCCGTCGACCCGCACCGTCCGGCCGCCGAGCAGGTTCACCTTGACCGACTGCGCGCGGCCGTGCGCGAAGACGAAGAGGGAGTCCTTGTCCCATGGCGCGGTGGTTTCTTCGCCCCATTCGCCGAACCGGCGGCCGGACAGTTCCGGGGCCGTGCCGTCCGCGTTGGCCTGCTTCAACAGCGGATTGAACTTCTCCGGCGTCGCGCCTTCCGGAAGAGTGCTGACCGTACCGGAATTGTCGGAGACCCAGTCCTGTTCAACGCCCTCGGTGTGTTCGTTCGCCGGAAGGAAGGAGATCGCGCGGACCCGGCCGGAGCTGTCGGTGATCTGGCGGGTCTGGATCTCGGACAGGTCGAAGTCGTACGGGCGGTCGGTGTCGCTGTCCCAACCGGACACTGTCGTGGTGTCATTCGCCTCGACGGTGCCTTCGTGGTGCTGCTCCGGGGTTTCCTCGTCCGGTCGCGGCCAAGCATGCGCGGTGATCTGGCTGTCCACTTCGGACTTGGCCTGCCACCATTTCCGCAGCGCCTCGTCGGCCTTCTCCCGGGCCTCCTGGATCCGGTTGCTCGCGTCGTCTTGCCGGGCGGCATGTTCGGTGTGGTTGTTGCGGTACTCGTCGAGCACGGCCAGGATTTCCGCCGCGCGATCCTGCGCCGCTTGCCGCTGCTGGACCAGTTCGGCCTGCTCGTTGCGGATCTGCTGGGCTTGCCGTTGCGCGTTCCACGCATTCGCGACCAGATCGCTTTGCGCGACGGATCCCGGTTCCTCGCCGAGAGCCAGGGAAAGAAGCTGCTCGTCGAGTTCGTTGAGCCGGGCGATCTCGTCGTTGCCGGTACGCAGTGCTTGGCCCGCGTCGCGCGCCTCGTTCTGCGCGTCCTGCACCGCTTGGCGCATCTGCTGCACCGGGTTGTTGTCGGCGGGGAGGTTCAACCCGCGGGCACCTTCGGCTGTGGTGCGGGCGTTGTCGTTTTCGGACAGCCACGCGTCGTCGAAATCGCGCTGCGCTTTTTCGAGTTCCTCTTCCGCCGTGCGCCAATCCTCGGCGGCCTTCTTCACCGTGTCCTGCGCTGAGGTGAGCGTCTCCGGTAACGGCTGGCCCAGCGACTGTTCCAGGTCCGTCTCACTCATCCGCGTCCGCGAGGACTGCGGAACCCGCACCTCGACCGCCGCGGTCTTCCCGTCGACCGTCGCGACGACGCGGTACTCGACATCGAACCCGACCAGACCGGTCCGGCCCTTGTCCTTGCCGACGACAGACCGTTGCGCGGCGCTGGTGCTCGACGTCGGATCGGTCCGGCCGACCGGGCTGCGGACGTCGAGACCGCCCCAGGAATGCGTGTTCCGGCCCGGGTCGGTGATCCCGCCGGTGCCGATGTTGCCCTGCTGTTCGCCGGTGACCGTTTCCTTGGTCTCACCGGTGAAAGTGGACCCGGTCTGGTCCGAACGCTCCAGTTTCACCGAATCGCTCAACCCGACCAGATCCGGTTTCACCACGCGGGAGTACACCTTCACCGAGGCGTGGCTGCTGCCGGTCACCGCGGAGGAATGCAGATCCGGGGTCGAGAATGGTTTGCCCACCATGCCCGGGAGATGTGCCTGCAGCGTTTCATTGGTGATCGAGGAGGACAGCGTATTGTGCGCGCCGGTGCCGGGCCCGGTGAGGCCGTTGCCCGCCCCGGCCAGCCGCAGCGCACGAATGGCGGCGGCTCGCACATCGGCGGCACCGCGAAGCCCTTCTACCGTCGAAGACTTCGGCAGCGGCCCGAAACCCTCCTGCTGCCAGGCGTCGAGACGGTCCGAAGTGGACTCCGTGGCGCTGAGTTCAGTGGTCCGAGATCCGTACAGTTTGGTGTGATACTGCTCGTCGCCAGAGATCCTTTGATCATCCGCGGACGACCTCGCCGTCACCGTTGCTTCCTGCGACGCGACTGGATAGGTATGCCCGTCCCGGGCGACAACCAATTCGAACTGGACCTGATGCTGATACCGCGCGGACGGCCCGCTTGACGACGAGGTCAATGCCGTGGTCGTGGCTTTGTTCTCGACGGTCTGGTCGCTCTTCGCCTTGGTTCCGGAAGCGCCCAGGTACGCGCCGTCGTAGCCGCTGACCTTGGGCTGGCTGTCCTGGAACAGGCCACGGCCGGCCCCTCGGACCTGTCCGCCATAGGACGAACCGTGGCCGGAGTTCTTTTTGTCCGTGCGGGTC
The DNA here is from genome assembly GCF_042684085.1 of Amycolatopsis silviterrae. Classification (NCBI taxonomy): domain Bacteria; kingdom Bacillati; phylum Actinomycetota; class Actinomycetes; order Pseudonocardiales; family Pseudonocardiaceae; genus Amycolatopsis; species Amycolatopsis silviterrae. Next base: position 69,582 of record NZ_JBHUKS010000033.1, on the reverse strand, counting down.
GCGTTGACGACGTGGTCGACCTCGCTGCCGTCGTGCTTCACGTCGAGGAATTGCGTGTCGACGATCTTCGCCTTGAGCAGCAGCTGGTAATTGTCCGTCCAGAGCACGCCCGGGTCTTGAGCCAGTAACGAGACGCCGCCGTCGAGCGCACCGTCCACAAGGGAGGTGACCGCTTCCGGGGAGGCGGTGTCGAGCGTCCGCTGGAGGTTGTTCATCGAATCGTCCAGCACCGACTTCGGCAGCAGCTTGCCGCCGAGCTTGCCGAGCTGCTGCCGGGCGTCCTGCACGAGCTTCGACAGGTTCGGCGCGTCTTCCAGCACTGCCGCGCCGAGCGAGCTGGACTTGCCGCCGACCAGCGGTGGGGCGGAAAGCTTGCCCGGCGCCGGAGTGCGCGGCTCGATCGGCGGCAGCAGTCCTTCCGCGCGTGCCTCGTCCTCGGTCATCGCCACGAACACCGAGCCCGGCAGCTTGACGTCCGCGCCCGCTCGCGAGATCGAGCCGTTGATCAGGCCTTCCTGCCGGCTTTCCGCGATCAGCCGGACGTTCGTGTCGTACTGCACGAGTACCGTTCGACTGTCCGAAGAGGACCGGTTGGTGTGATCGATGCTCGCGGTGATCTCGTTCGACGAACCGGAACTGCGCTGCCACGGGCTCCACTTGGCGGTCCCGAAAAGCTGGCCTTGGCCGTGCGTGTCGGTGCCGGTCGGCCGAACGGTGAGGCCGAGTTGCACGTTGGCTTCGACGGATTGCTTGTGCGTGTCCTCGTAGCTCGCCTTGGCACCGCCGGAATACGTCCGGTCGCCGCCGCCGGTTTCCGAGACCGCCACGAGCTTCGGATTGCTCAGCGACATCCCCATGCCGAGGCCGCCGACGCGGTCGGCGACGCGTCGTTCGTACCGGAATCCGTTCGCCGTTCCGCCTTGTTTCAGCAGCTTCGGGGTCAGGCCGCGGAAGTTCTCCGGAGAGAAAATCCGGTCCACGCGAGCACGCGCCTCGCTGCCGGACAGGCCGAGCACCGCATCACCGCCGGCCGCACGCTGGAGCTGGCGCAGTGCCTCATCCCGCAATGCTTCGGTGTTGGCGAAGGCCTCCACGTGCAGGAACTTCGGCGTTGTCTGGTTTTGCTGTTGGGTGAGCAGGTCGTCGATGCTGGGAGTCTCGTCCGGCCGCATCGAGACGACGCCTGGCTTGCCGGGCTTGAATTCCGCCGGGTCTTTCTTCAGAGCGGCGCCGTCGTTGATCCACATATCGACTTTGCCGGAGATCGGCGGCAGATCCGGGTCGCCGGTCTTGGCCACAGTGGACACCTTGGGCGTGATCCGGAACGGCGACCCGGGCGTCAGCCGCCGCACCCACGGCCGGTTGCGGGTGTAGCTGGTGATCTCGACCTCGAATTCGACGTCGTGTTCGAACACCTGCGAATCCGGGCTGCCGCCTTTGCCGGTCGTCGTGGTGACGGTCGGGCCGCCGGAGTTCTTCCAGGTCCGGTTGTCCGAGTATTGCAGCGGCGTGACGGTCGGGCTGATGCCGAGGTTCGCGACCGCCGACGCCCCTGGAATGATCACCCGGCCTTCGACGCCGACCGACCAGCCCCGTTCGGTGGTGGTCGCACTGGTCAGCGACGGGCTGGTTTCGTTGCTGTTCTTGACCGCGCGGCCGTCTGCCTGGCCAAGATGCCGGCCCGGCCCGGGCTTTGCCTTCACGGTGACGTTGATGTATTCGTCGGTGAACAGCCCGCGCCGCTTCAGTTGTGCGGAAACGCCTTGCGTGAGCAGACTGTCCATTTTGCCCCGCAGAGAGGCGACCGAGAACGCGGACGTGATCTTTCGCAGGTTCGCGAACCGTTCGGCGATGTCCTGGCTGGAGCCCTGTTTGTCGCTTTGGAACGGGTCCCAGCGCGGCAGGAACTTGTCCGCGCCAGGAAGATTCCGCAAGGCGTTCTCGATCTGCGGCTGCACCCGCGTCGCCGGTTCGAACGATCCCGGCCGGGCGGTTCCGGCCGCCATCGCCGCCGCGAGATAAGGCGGCTCGTATCGCGCACCGACGTCTTTGAACTTCACCGGCGTGTTCTTCGGGACCGGCAGGCCCTGCGCTTTCGCCTCGGGCAACCCCATCCGCGTGTACGAAGTGGCCTGCACGGTGGTCTTCTCGCCGGTGGACGTGGTGACGTCGAGGTCCACAGTGACCTTGTATAGCCCGATGTCGCCCTTCGCGTTCACTGTGGACTTGTTGGTGAAACTAGTGCCGCTTGTGGACTGTTGATTGACCTTCCGGGAGTAGCTGCCACTGACTCCGCCGACCCCGCCGACGGTACCGGGCACATAGGACCCGCCGCCGAAGATCGCGTTGAACTCACCGCCGTACTTTGACGAGACGGTGGTGCTCCCGCCGTTCACCGCGGAGTCATTGAACCGCAGTTCGCTGTCGCCGGGAATCGTGCCGAGGTATTCGACGTTCGTCGGACGCGCTGCGAGCTGAACTGCATCGCGGTGGGCACCGTGTGGGCTGAGCAGGTCGTTCGACACCACCGGGCTGCCTTGCATCGCGGTGCCGAGCATGCTGCGCACCCCGCCGCGGCTGAGGAACTCCCGCAATGACGTGCGGCCCGGGGCGCCGAATTTCGTCACCGAAGGATGCAGGTTCTTGCTTACCTGGTCGAACAGCGCGTTCTCGTCGAAATCGACCGCTTCCGGCGAAAGGAATTCGATCTTCTTGGCCCAATCCGGCTTCGGTTCCGTCGGTCCGACCGTCTGCTCTTGTTTGAGGTTGGCCAGATCGGTGGACAGCACGAGTCCAACGTGTCCATCCACAGTAGAACCGACCAGGCCGCCGGTTTCGGTGCGCACCGTGATCTTGTAGGTCACCGGTGCGTCGGCGCGCTCCGTGTCGCCTGCCGTGCGGATTACGCGCTGGTCAGTGCCGGTCGTGGTGCCAGTGTGCTCCGCGGAGGGGCTGGCGAGCTGTGCGGTGCCGCCGACCGACGCGTACGGGCCAGCCGGGAACAGCCCGAAGTACGACGTGCCAACGACATTCGCGGTGGTGTCGGTGTTCGCGCTCGCGTGGGTGGTCTTGACCTCGTTCTTGACGTCGCTGATCGTCGGCTGCGGCAGCTTCGTGATCTGGTCGGCGTTGACCCCGCTGAAGTCCGGTTCCGCGGTGACGTGCACCTCGTACCACTTCTCGCCGACGCGGACCATCGACTTGCGTCCATCGCCCATAAAGGACTCGAACTCGGGCCCGGCCAACGATTCGGTGATCGCGTCGATCCCTTGTGCCGGCGGCAGGTTCTGCTGTTTCGGGTTCAGGCGGTGGATTAGATTCTCGATGCTCGTGCCAACGTCTTTCGCGCCGCGGACGTCGACCGGGACCACCGAGCCGAGCGCTTTGCCGTCACGGGCGAACTCAGGCAGCCGCTCCGAGAGCGGGCGGTGGTCAGGCTCCTCCTCGGTCTGCTCGTCCGCCACGAGGACCGCTTGTTCTTGCGGGGCTTTGATCGGCGTGTGCAGAGTCGGCTTGCCATCAAAATCGGGCTGTGGGTGGTGGTCCTGACTCGGCTGCGGACTCGGCGCGGGCGCGTCGCCGAGATGGTGATCACGGATGTTCGCCGTGTTCGACACGGACTCAAGCTGGTCGAGATTGCCCTGATTCAGCCGGGAATCTTGCCACGCTTTCGGCCCCATCACGCCGGTCTGGTCGTCGCGGTTGAACAGCATCTCGTCGTTCTTGTAACCGTCGCCGAGACCGAGGAAGTGCATCAGCTCGTGCGTGACGCCGAAGGTCGAATCGTGCACATCCCAGTTCAGCTGATTCGTTTCGGGAGTTTCGGGGTCCACAGTGGAATCGTGCAGGTTCACCGGGATCCGGCTGCGCGGGTCGGACTGCCAGCCAGTGTCGTCGGGGTGGATGTCGTCGGCGACGCGGACGTCGAGGCGGACGTGCAGCTGGTCGCCGCCGGGCAGCCGGTAGGACTGGTTGACCCAGTCGTCGAGGTGGGTTTGCAGCTCCTGGACGAACCGGTCGCGCTGCTCGGGTGACACCGACCCCGAATGGGAGGTGAGATCGATCGGGATGGTGTGTTCGCGGACCCACTGTCCGGGCGAGATCTCGAACCGCCGCACGTCGAACCGGATGTGCGCCATCGCCCCGGCGAGCTGCCCGCCCCGGAGACCCGCACGGTTTCCGGCGAACTGCTTGGCGATCTTCTTGATCGGATCGAACCGTTCCGAGGAAAAGCGCGTCACGGGTGCAGTGTCGCGACGACCGTTCCAGTCCTTCGGTCCAGGGAATTTCTTTTCCGGTTTCAGGTCCTTCGCTGTGTTCCCGGTATTCTTCGGCGCGGCCGCCGGAGTGTGCGTCGGCGGACGGCTGCCGCTGAGGTTGTCGACAAGAGCCTGCCGCGTCGCCAGAGTAAGCTCCGCGAGCTTCTTGCCGTCCTCGACGTTCTCCTTCATGCCCTTGACCAGCGCGGTGCGGTCGTCCTTGGGCAGATTCGCGACCACGTCGGAAAACTTGTCCGGTTTGCTCGGCGTCGGCCCGGTCGCCGTGATCCCGTGGAAAGCGGCTTTGGCGGCGATCTTCGCCAGATTCGGATCAAGAGTCGTGTGGTTGCCGAGATAGTGGCCGATCTGGTCGGCCCACCGCGTCTCGTTCGCGTGGCTCTGGGCGAGCGCGGTGATGCCGTTCGGGTCCGTGCCGAGCTTGCCCGCGATGCGCGATCCGTCGGTCTGAATGGCGAGATCGGAGGAGAATTTCGCGATCGCGGTCGGGTGATCGCTGTATTGCCAGCCGGGATTGCGCTGCGACAGAACCGAATCGACGATTCCCCGGCCCTCCTTCGCGCCGTACTCGAAGGTGCCGGTGTTGGGGTTCTTGATGCCGAACGTGACGTCGTTTTCGAGCTTGTTCCCTGCCATCCGGACGAAGGTGTTCGGCTCGGGAAAATAGACGGACCGGGAGTCGATCCCGGCCAAGGCCTGCCGCACGTCGAGATCCAGCCGCGCGGCGCGGTTCGCGAGGTCCCCGTCCTCGGGCCGGACGTGGTAGCCGCCGCTGACCACCTCCGGCGGCCCCTCGGGGTTTTGGCCGACGGCGGTGGTGACCGCGTCGAACAGCGGCCCGTTGCGGGTGTTCAGAGAGTGGACGTCGGCGTCTCCCGTGTGCAGATAGACCTCGTTGTTCCCGCCTGCTTCCCGGATGCCGTCGACGAGCCGCCCGGTGACCGGGTTCCGGGCGATCGTCTCGCGGATGCCGCCGTAGGGGATCGTCTTCTGGTCGATGGTCGGGTTGCTCGGGTGCTTCCAGGTGAACCCGATCAGGGCTACTGGAAAACGGTTATCCCAGGTATTCTGGAATTGCTGGATCTTCTGGTTTATTGCTTGTTCGGATCCTGGCGTGCCGTTTATCCCGATCACCAGGGCGAAGCGCCCGTCGGCGGAGTTTCCGGTGAATCCGCTTGAGTACTTCTCGGCGATGGCGCGGAGATCGTCGTTCGGCGTTGCCGCGACGGTGGCTACTACGCCGATGCTGTTCTGGTTGTTCTCGTTGCGGGCGCCTAGAGTGCCGATGATGCCGGTTTCGTGGACGACAGTGTACTTGAAGTTCTTGTGGTGCTGGGCGAAGTCGGCCTTGCCGCCGGTGATCGGAGGCTGCTTGCCTGTGTTCGGGCCGGGGCCGGTGGCCGGTGTGGGCTTTTTCGGGGCGGCGACGGGGGTGTGGAGGTTCTTTGGCGCGGCGGCGGTTTTTTTCGGGGCGGCGACCGGGGTGTGGAGATTCCTTCGCGCGGGGGCGGGGAGGTCCCGGTGCGGTTGGGGGGCTGGGGCGGGGTTGGTGTTGATCGGCTTCGCTGGGGCCAGGGTCGGGGGCGGCTTGGGAGCCGTTTTCGCGGCGGCCGGGTTGGGGGTGGCGGTGGGGTCCGGGTTCACGGTGGAGGTGAGCTTTGCATCGGTGGGGGAGGCGGGCTTTGCACCGGTGGAGGAGGTGCTGGTGTTCTGGGCGGGGGTCGGTGCCGGGGTCGGATTGGCCGACGGACCCGGATGGGGGCTCGCCGCCGGGGTTGGGTCGGGGCGCGTGGTCAGGCTCGGGCGCGGATCGGTGGTGGGGTTCGGGCGCGGGTCTGTGGCTGAGCTGGGGTTCGGCGTCGGGGCGGGGGCAGGGGCTGGCTTCGATCCAGGGTTCGGAGCGGGGGTCGGGGTGGGGCCGGTCATCGGCGAGGTGGTGGAAGGAACTGGGCTGGGGGTGGAGGACTGCTTCGGGTTCGAGGCGGGGTTGCCGGCTTGGTGCGTGTTGGTGTCTGGGGTCGGGGAGGCGTGGGACGGGGGTTGGCTGGTGACCGGTCCGGTCGTGCCTGGGGTGGAGGTCGGGCTGGGAGCCGAGTCGATGCCGGTGACGCTGGTGGACGTCGGCGGGGGAGGCGGCTTGGGCTGCGTGAACGTGGCTGGGTTGGGGTTTGAGCTGGTGGGTGTGGGGTCGGGGTTGGTTGTGGAGGTGGTTTTCGCGCCAGGGGTGGCGGAGGCCGGGCCTGGGTTGGTGGTGGAGGTGCGGCCGGGGTCGGGGGACGGGGAGGCGTTGTTGTCGGCCGAGGTTGCGGGAAGGGCGGGGTTCGGGCCGGGCGACGGGCTCGGGGAAGGGCTTGGGCTTGGCGAAGGGGCCGGGGAGGTGTTGTTGCCGGCCGAGGCCGGGGAAACGGCGGGGCTCGGGCCGGGCGGTGGGCTTGGGGAAGGGCTTGGGCTTGGCGTAGGGGCGGGGGAGGTGTTGAGGTTCGTGGCGGGGTGAGTGCCGGGGTCGTGCGGGGAACCGGTGCCGGGGTGGTTGTCGGGCGACGGACTTGGGGTGATTTCCGGAGCGGAGTGCGGGGAGGCGCTCGACGGGCTGAGCTGGGGTGTGGGGCCGGGGTTTGCGTTCTGGGTGCCGGTGAATCCGGGGAGGCCGGTGTCCTGGTGCGGGGTGGTGATGGGGGATGGGGTGGGCAGGTGGTTGCTGGTGGCGGGGGTTGCCGCCGGGTGGTGGTTGCTCGCGGACGGAGGGATCGGCTGGCTGTTCGCGCCGTGGGGGTTGGGCGGGTTGCCGGGCTTGACGGCGTCCGGTGTGGACGGGGTCGACGCTCCGGGGTTGCCGGCGTCGGTCGGGGGTGCGACGGGAGTTCCGGTCTTGACCGAGTCCTGAGTGGACGGTGGCGGGGCGGCGTTGTGCTCGGTGCCGGTCGCGCCTTGGCCGGTGGGGGTGGTGTTCGGGCCGGGACCTTGGTTGGGGCTGGTTTCGGGGTGGGGCGTGGAGTTCGTGCCGGGGGACGGGGTCTGGTTGCCGTTCGTGCTGGGGCTGGTGGCCGGGCTTTGGTTGCCGGTCGGGTCGGGGGTGCCGGTCGGGTTTTCGGCGGGGGTGGTGACGTCGTGGTTGGTGCTGGTTCCGACCTCGTTTCCGGCGCTGGGACTGGGGCCGGAGGCGTGGTTGCTGGAGGGGGTGGCGGCGTTGTGGTTGCTGCCGGGCGAGCCGGGGCTCTGCGGAGAACTGCCGGGCGTGTCGGGGTTCTGTGGGGAATTGCCGGGCGTGTCGGGGTTCTGTGGGGAATTGCCGGGCGTGTCGGGGTTCTGTGGGGAATTGCCGGGCGTGTCGGGGTTCTGCGGGGAATTACCAGGCGAGTTGGAGCCGTTTGCTGGGGTCGTGTTGCTCGCGGAGCCGTTGGGTGCGCTGGAGTCGCCGGGCGAGTTTGCGGCGGTCGACGGCGGGTTGCTCCCGGAGGTGGGGTCGGAGCTGCCGGGGGCGTTTGCCGGGGGCGGGCTGCCTGCGGTGTTGGGGGTGCCGGTCGAGCCGTTGGAGTCGCCCGGGGCGGCGGGGTTGCCAGCCGAGGGTGAGCTGTTCGTGGGGTTCTGCTCGCTGGATGGGGTGGGGGTGCTCGTCGTGGTTGAGTTGCCGGGGGAGTTTCCCGGCGGTGTCTGGTTGTTCGGGGTGGTGGAGTTGCTGCCTGGGGAGGGGGAGTTGCCGGGGCCGCGGGAGTCGCCGGGGTTGCTGGAGTCGTTCGGGCCGGCCGTGCCGTTGGAGTTGCCAGGACTGCCCGATCCGCCGTGGCCATTCGGGCCGCTGGAGCTGTTCGGGCCGCTCGTGCCGTCGGAGCCGTTCGGACTGTCCGATCCGCCAGGGCCGTTGGAGCCGTTGGAGCTGCCCGACCCGCCCGAACTGCCCGACCCGCCCGAGCCGTCTGACCCGCCCGAGCCGCCGGGCGAGGTCGGGCCGTTGACCGGGTTGACCTTGATGTTCCCCGTCCCGCCGTCCCCGCCGGGATCGTTCGGTCCCTTCCCCTGGCCGCCGGCATCGCCGCCGCCGGTTAGCTTGTCGTGCAGGCTTTGTCCGGCATGATGTGCGCCGTGCGTGGCTGCGCCGCTGAGGCCGCCGTTCAGGGCTCCCCAGCCTAGGCTGTCCAGGTCGCCGCCGAAGAGTCCTGCGCCGGATAGGCCTACTACGACTTCCGTGGCTGCCTCCACGCCGGCGGCGCCGAAGACGTTGTGGCCCCACTTCCCCAAACCGCTGTGTGCGCCAGCGGCGAACGCTCCGCCGATCGCGCCCAAGGCGGCGTTTTGGCCGATTTGTTTCCAGTCGAAGCCGTCGCGATTGCCCTGGGCGATCTGGATGAACTCGGCCAGCATTTCCTCGGCCGCCTCTTCCGCGGCTTCCTGCGCGGCCTCTCGGGCGACCCTTGACAGCAGGCTCATCAAGCGCGACATCAGCGAGCGTTCGATCTGCATCACGGCAGTCCGTCCGGCGGCCCAGATTCCGGGGATCAGGGGCGCGGTGAACGGGTTTGTCATTGCCCAGATCAGGTCCGCGGCGGTGACCGCAATCGAGATCAGGATGCCGTATTTGGCGTTTTCCACGTTCAGCGCGTATTCGCGCAGGGCGGCGGCTTGTTGTTGGGCCCGGTAGGAGAAACCGGCGCCCATGGTGCTGAGTTTGTTCGCGTGGTCGGCGAAGTTCGTCGCTACGTCGCCGCCTACGTTGGCTACTACCTGTTGCGAAAGCTGGCTGAAACCGGTGCCCGCGGCGGCGATCTGTTGCGCTACCTGGTCCCATTCGGCGGCCAGTTCGCGGGCCTTGTCCTCGTCGCCCTGGGGCCAGGCGTCACCCGCGATGATGTAGAACACCCAGTTCAGGCTGGGGTCCACCATCAGGCTCATCGCGGGTCACCTCCTTGTGCGGAGCGGGAAACGAGTCAGGAGATCGGGTCTTCCGGCGGGACGGGGGGCTGGGCGGGGATCGATGTGGCGGGCAGCCAGGACTCGCCTTCGGGAGCCTTGGAGCGGACGAAGACGGTTGACTTGGCCGGTTGCAGCGGGGTGACCTCGCCCTCCGTGTTGGCGAGGACGGGGCGTTCTGCCGAAAGGCGTTTCAAGCGTTGTGGTTCTTCGCCGCGGTCGGGAGTCTGGGCCCGGATGCTCTTGGCCGCGGTCCAGCCGCCGCCGTCTTCGGCTTCGGGGTCCTGCTTGCCGAGGAGTTTCCCTTGGATCCGTACGCCGCGGCGGTATTCGGTCGGTGGTGCATCGGTGCCGCCTGGGTCGGCTTTGTGGACTTTGCCGTTCAGGTCGGTGAAGTTCTTGAAAAGCGCGTTCGATCCGTCGTAGGCGCCCTGGTCGGCTTCGCGGAACGACGTGGCCATGTCGGAGATCGCGTCCCGGGTCGCTTCGACAGCAAGGGCCCAGGCGTTGATTCCATTGTAGATCTCCGCGGCCGACTGGATGTGCGTCTTGGAGAACTCGTTGCCGTTCTTGTCGTTTCCGGCCGCGTCCTGGATCCGGCCGGGGTTGGCCAGGCTCTGTACCCGCTGGGCGAGCGTGCGCAGTTCGGCGCTCTTGCCGTCGAAGCCGTCGCGGCCGCCGTCCAGGCCGTCGGCGTCGACGAAAAACTGGTCGGTCACGGGAGGATCCCTTCGTCGAATCCCGGCACCCGGGCCGAGAAAAGGGTGTTGACGTCGGCTTTTCCGCTCATCAGGTCTTGCGCGGAGATGCCGGGCGGCAGCAGGGGGGCCATCAGTTCCGCGGCGGCGGTGATCGATTTCTCTCGTGCGGCGGAGATCGTTTGCACGATCACCGAGGCCAGTTCCGTCGGGGCCATGCGTTTGTAGGCGCTGGTGGGGAAGGAAAGCTCGGTCAGTTCGCCGGTGCGGCCGACGGTCGCGGTCACCTCGCGGCGGGCGGAGGTGACGGTGCTGGTGGCGGTTTCGACCTCGCGGCGGGTTTCGTCGAAGTGGTCGCGCTGGCGTTGGTAGGCGCCCATCGCGTCCTCGAGCATCTTTTCGTACTGCGAGCTCATCGGGTCTCCGTAAGGGGTCAGCCGACCGAGGCGAGGCCGGGTCCGAGGGCCAGGGCTCCGGTGTCGGGCGGGCGGATGCCGCGCAGGTCGGCGGCGGCGAGCGTGCGGGACGCGGCGGCGGCCGAGAGCGTGCGGGCGAGTTCGTGTGCGGCGTGTGCGGTGTGGTCGGACGCGGCGGAGAGTTCGTGGGCGAGTGCGTCGCGGACGTCGTCGGGGACCTCGTGGCCGCGCCGGACCAAAAGGCGCACGGCGATTTCGGCTAGCTCGTCCACTGTGTACTCGCCGAGTTGCCAGCCGTAGGGGAAAGCGTCGCGCAGGGTCGGCAGTTGGGCGAGCAGGTCGCCGACTCGGTGGCTTTCGCCGGTGAACACCACGACGGGATCGGCCGGGCGGCGGCTGATCATTTCGGACAACGCTTCCAGGGCTTCGATCCCGGGGGTGTGCGGCGAAGTGTCCCAATCGCCGTCCAGGTCGATGACCAGGGTGCCGCCGGAGGCGTCTTCCACCGAGGCCCGGACTAGGTGTTCGGCTTGGCCTGGCCATTGCGGCGAAAGGTCTTCGGCTAGGTTGCGGCGGACTAGCTGTCCGGTCGGGGTCATGCCGAATTCGGAGAGGATTTGTGCGTACAGTTTCGCGTATTCTGACCGGCCGGTGCCGCGTTTGCCGCTGATCACCAGGTTCGCCTGATGGCCGAGGGGGCGGCGTTCGTGGGTGAGCTTGCCGAGGTTGAGCAGGAGCCGTTCGGCGTTCTCTCGTACCGATTTCTGGCCGACTAGGCCGCTGAGCCGTTTCCAGCCCGTGCTGGTCGAAACAGCGGCGGCTGGGTCGGCGGTGACCGAGACGGCCGACTTTGTCGCGGAGGGGAGTTGTGTGAGTTCTGCTTGCAGATCGTCGGCGGTCAGCCGGTTTAGTTCGATGTCCTTGGACGGCGGGTGCAGGGCTAGTCGGGAGGCCTGGTTGTTCACCATCGCCTCGAACAGTTTGCGTGCGACGCGGCCGTTGCCGAACGTCGAGTTCTTCGGCACCCGTTCGAAATACTCGCGCAGCGCGGCCAGTGCGTCGTCGGTCATTTCGTAGTAGTGCTTGCGGGTCAGGCCCGTAGTGATGGTGACCAGTTCGTCGACGCTGTAGTTCGGGAATTCGATGGTGCGGGTGAATCGCGACGCGAGGCCGGGGTTCGACTGCAGGAACTGCTCCATCTGCTCGGAGTAGCCCGCGACGATCACCACCAGCGAATCGCGCTGGTCCTCCATGATCTTCATCAGCGCGTCGATGGCTTCCTGCCCGAAGTCCGGGCCGGAACCGCCGGTCGGCGCGCTCAGCGTGTACGCCTCGTCGATGAACAGCACGCCGCCGACAGCCTTCTCCACGACCTCGGTGGTCTTGATCGCGGTCGACCCGATGTACTGGCCGACCAGGTCCTGGCGGGCCACCTCGATCATGTGCCCCTTCGACAGGATGCCGAGTTCGGCGAGCACCGTGCCGTACAGCCGGGCCACGGTCGTCTTGCCGGTGCCGGGCGGGCCGGCGAACACCAGATGCCGCGACATCGGCGGCATCGGCAGGCCCATCCGCTCGCGCATCTGGGACATCTTGATCAGGTTGATCAGGCCGGTGACCTCCTTTTTCACCCCGGCCAGCCCGACCAGCGCCTCCAGATCGCCCAGCGGGCCTTCGAGCACCTCGCCCGCGGCCTCGCTCACGGTCTGCTCGGCGGCGACGTCACTCGGCGGACCGGCCGGCACTTCGGCGGCGCGGGTGTGATCGGTGCTCAGGTTGTCCACGTCCGCGTGTTCACCGTTCACAAGTTCGCCGGCGGCATTGTTGACGACGCAGTCGCGGATGCTGACCGGTTCGGTGGTTTCCACGTGGAAGCCGTCCTGGCCCGCGCCGAGGACCTCGCATTCGGTGAAGGACGCTTGAGCCGCGACGTACACGCCGTTGCCTTGCGCGTTGCGCACCCGGCAGCGCGAAGCGGTTAGCGAACCCGAAGAGACCGTGATTCCGTCCACTGTGGAATCGATGACCTCGCAGTCCTGCAAGGAGATCTCCGCGGTTCCGGCTACGTGCAGGCCGCCGCCGCGCACCTGTGCCGACTTCGCGGAGGACGGTGCGCTGGCGGTGAACGAAACGGCCTTGTCTGCGGTCGAGTCCACCCGGAGGTCCATCATCGTCAACCGGGCGTCCTCGGTGACCCGTACCCCGCTTTCGCGTCCGGTCTCGATGGACGCGTCGGCGAGGTCCAACGTGGACTGTCCGGAAAGGACGATCCCGACGCCGCTCTCGGGGGTCATTCGCAGTCCGCCGACGGTCACCGCGGCTTCCGCGCTTACCGACAGCGCGGTGTGCGTCGAGCCTCGCACGGTCGCGCGTTCGAACCGGGGCCGGGCCTGGTCGTCGACCAGGATCGTGACTGGCGAACCTTCAAAGGTGCAGTCCACGAACTGCGGTGCCGCGGTTCCGGTGGCCTGTACCGCGTTCGTGCCCGCTCCGGCGAAAACGCACTCGCGCAGCAGCGGTTCCGCGGATGCGGCGATGTGCGCCGCCTGCATCGGTGCGGAACGGAATTGCGACGACGCCACGGAAACCCGGCCCTTGCTGGTCACGTAAAGGTCGACGTTCGCGCTGTCCCGCACGGTCAGCCCGGTGATCGTCGCGCGCCCCTGCTGTTCGACGACCATCGCCGGTTTCTGCGCGCCGACGATCTCGCACTGCTCGACAATCGCGACCGCTTCGCCGTTGACGCACACTCCGTTGCCCGCCGCGCCCCGCACGGCGCATCGGCGCAGCAGTACCGAACCGGACTCGGCCACGACCACTCCGGACGACGCGGCGTCCACGATCTCAGTGTCCTCAATGGCCGATTGCACCGGCGAGGCGATCACCACCCCGGCACCGCCGGTGCTGGTCACCGTGCAGCCCCGCAGCGCGAGCGAACCTTCCAGCCGGGCCAGCAGCGTGGCCCACGAATTCCCGGACACCCGGCAGCCGTCCAGCGCCGCCTCGCCGCGGACAACGTCCACAGTGACCAGTTGATCGTCGGCTCCGGTGAGGACGAACCCGCTCAGCTGCACGGCTTCGGCGTTCGCGACGAGCGCGCTTCCGGTGCTCGCCACGATTTCCACGGTGCCCGCGCCTTGTTCGGCCACCAGCGAGACCATCCGGTCCACGACGAGGTTTTCCTCGTACCGGCCCCGGTGCACGCTGATCGTCGCCCCCGGCTGCGCCTGCGCCAGCGCCGCGCCGATGGTGCCGAACGCACCCGGCCGGTCGCCGCCGACCACGAGCAGCTGTCGGTTCATCGTCTCCGCCTCTCCGCACTCAGGCCAGGCCCGGGAGCGCCCCGAACCGCTCCGCCGCCTGCTCGTCCATCACGGTCCTGACCAGGTCCTCGCCCGCTTCCGCCCAGGTCGCCACGGTCTGCCGGAGCGAATTCACGGCCAGCTCGTCCAGCGCCGCCCGGTCGTTCGCGACCCGGCCGGTCTCGTCGATCTCGCTCGCGGTCAGCTCCCGCAGCAGCACCGCGCCGCGCTCGCCCGCCGCGGGCTCGCGCGTTTCCAGCACCTTGAAACTGGTCCCCGGCACGAACAACACGCGGTTCTCGACGCCGCCCTCGCTCGGTTCCAGCAATTTGGTGCGCCGTCCGGTGATCGACCACACCAGCACGTCCGTGTCGCCGTCCACAGTGGACGACGGGTGCGTCAGCGCGTTGAGGAAACCCCATTCGGTCAGCACTTTCCGGTCGTTCAGCAACGGCCACGCCGACGGCGGCAGCTCGGTCGTGAAGGTCGCCGGGCCGCGGTGCGAGGGCAGCCGGCTCAACCCGGCCACGACACACCGGGCGACCGGCACGTGCGGGCCGTTCGCGCCGCGCCGCAGTCCCGCGTCGATCGTCGAACCCTTGGGGGACAGGTAAAGCTGCACGGCTACGGCATCGGTCAGCACTTCAGCCGAGGACGCCGTCGACAGGACGCCCTGGAAGCCCGGGTGCTCGGACAGGATCCGCGCGACGGTGTTCGACATCAGGCCGTATTCCGCGCCGAGCGATTTGCGCAGCCATTGGCGTTCCTTGTCCGCGCCGCGTTTGGGCAGCAGGGCGGTCGACTCCGCGCCGGGGGTTTCCTGGAAGCGCAGCTTCGCCGGGGGCGGCGACGCGGCGGGCGGTTTCTCCGGAGCCGGAGCCGGGGCTACCGGCTTGGCGACCGGCGGTTCGGCCGGTTTCGGCGGGGCGAGGTCGGCCGGGGCGATCCGGGTGACCGGTGCCGGAGGAGCAGCGGGCACCGGATCGGCGGCGACAACGCCAGGAACCTCAGCTGCGGCGACAACGCCGGGAGCCTCAGCCGCGACGATCGCCCCGGGAACCTCCGTAGGCGCGGCGATCCCCAACGCAGCCGGAGCCGCAGGCAGATACGCAGCAGGCACCGGAGTCTCCGCAACGACAGCGACCGCAGGCTCGGCCACGACCGGCTCCCCAGCCTCGATCGCCTCCAACGCCCGCGCCGCGACCCGGGGCCGGGCGCGTTCGGCGAGCAGCGCGGCGGCGGGCAGCACCCGGCTCATCCGGCGGGTCCGCTCGTCTAGCCGGGCCAGCAGATCCTCGGCCAGCAACCGCATCCGGGGCGCGGAGTTCTCGTCAGCCGCGTCAAAAGTCAGGTTGTGCACCGCGGCGTCGAGCGTGATCTCGCGGACCGCGCCGGAAGACGGACCGTCCTCCGGCGGACGCACCAGCAGACCGGACTGCACAACCTCGACCACCGCGTCCGGCGAGTACCAGTACACCGCGGGCGCGATCTGGTCGAGCCCGTGGATCGGCGGACGGTGCGTAAGCAGCTCAGGCAGGGGCGCGCCGGGTTCGTAGCCCAGTTCGGTGACGAACGGACGCCAGCCGAACTGCCCGTCGAAGAGCACGGTTTGCAACGTCGGCATTTGCGGCGAACCGACCGGCACCCCGGCGTAGAACGCGACCGGCTTGCCCAGCAGATCAGCCAGCGCCTGGCCGGTCGTCGCCTCGCCGGACACCGACATCGGGCCGTACTGCACGAACCGCGCCTTGGCCCGGACCTTCTCCGGCAGTTGCACCCACAGCCGGGCCGCGTCGTCGAGCGGCAGCGGGGGACAGCCGGGGCAGCCCAGCACGATCGTCATGGTGTCGTGCTGCGCGGGCATCCGGGAGATCAGCGCCCTGCGGTGGTGGCGCTGGGGAGCGTCGAAGCCGACCGGGCGGACCCACAATCCGCCCGGCAGCGGCTCCGCGACACCGCGCGAACTCGTCGGGGTCAGCTCGGCGGCGATCCCGGAATCCCAAGCGGGCCGCGGAAACCGCTTCGCCTCCCAGGACGGCGGGCGGCCCGGCCGGAAGCGCACCCAGCCGCCGCCGCGCCCGGCGTGCACGAACAGCGCGCCGCCCGCGCTCGGGATCACCGAACCGTCCGGCGCGAGCACCGGGCGGTTGATCCGCTCGGCCAGCCACTGCCCGGCCAGCGCGGTGGTCTCGCGCGAGCGGCCGCCGATCACCAGCCGCACCCCGCGGCGGCGCCGGGGCAGCGCCTTGGCCACCGATTCCCACATCGCGATGGGGGAGTCCACCGGGAGGTCCACGACGACCAGGTCGTGCTCGGGATCGGCCGCGACGCCGAGCGCGAGCGACTGCGCCTCCCCGGTCATGCCCTCCGCGAGGTGCACGACCAGCGCGTTGCCGACGGTCTTCTTCTCCAGCGCGCCGTCGTCGCGCCGGATCAGCGAAAGCTCCATGGCTGCCTCCTTCTCAGACTCGGCGGCCGACGGCCGGAGCCGCGCCGGCGTGGTGCGCGATCAGCCCGTACACGAAGAACCCGACCGCGATGAGCAGCCCGAGGACCAGCCCGACCAGCAGGCCGACCCAGGCCCGCCGGGCGGGCACGTCGAGGTGGCTCGCGTCGCCGAGCACCAGCGCCGAGGTCATCCGCCCGATCAGGAACGAGTACGCCTCGACGTGGTCCTTCTGCGTCTGCACCATGGCACCGCTCCTTCGCTTATTCGGTGAGCCCGACGGCCCACGCGTAGACGCCGAACAGCTGCAGCAGGATCGGGATCATCGCCACCGCGCTGAGGGTTTCCAGCCAGTTCGCCAGGTGCCCCCAGATCGGCAGCAGCCGGCGCGGCGGCGGGCGCAGCATCGCCAGCAGGAGCAGGAAGAACACCAGGCACAGCCCGGCGAGACAGGCGCCCCGCCACTGCGTCGGCAACGGCTGGATCAGCGACAATCCGAGCAGCACCAGGCCGATCGCGCCAGCGGCGGCGAGCGGGACCCGCTGCCACACGCCGAGCAGCGCCCGCGAGCGCATCAGCACCGCCGCCGCGACCAGTCCGCCCAGCATGCCCGGGAAGAGACCATGGCCGACCAGGAACGGGAAGCAGCCGACGAAAACCGCGGTGGCGGCGAGGCAGGCGACGGTGAGGTAGCCGTCGGCGTACTCGGTCTGGTGCGCCATCTGCGCGGCGGGCATCGGTTCGATGTCGTACTGCAGTTCGCCGGCCGAACGCGGCAGCTGCGGACCGCGGATGCGGGCGAACCGGATGCCGATCCGAGGCGCGAACACCATCAGCCCGACCAGCACGAAGGACACCAGCCCGGCGGCCTGCTCGGTGGTGAACCCGGCGCCGAGGTGCAGCCACAGCGAAATCGCCCCGGCCAGCCCGGTCGCGACCACCGCGCCGAACGGCACGAACGGGATGGCGGGCGACCACGCGGCCCGCCCGCCGAGCACGAGGCCGCCGGCCAGCGCGAAGGTCAGGCAGCCGGTCAGCACCGGCGTGCCCTGCAGGTCGAACGCCGGATCGAGCCCGGCCACCGCGACCGCGCCGGCCAGGAACGCGAACGCGCAGCCGCCGAGCCCGAGCAGCGTCAGCAGCGCCTTGTCGTCGGAACGCACCCCGGTCGCCACGGCCGCGACGAGCAGCCCGAGCGACACCACTCCGCCGCCGATCGCGGTCAGCCCGGCCGAACCCGGGTAGAGCAGCACCTTGGCGAGCACCGCGAGGGAGAAGATCGCGAACCCGAGGAACAGGCCGCGGTTGAACTCCGGGCGCCAGCGGCCGGGATGCCGGCTCACCGCGGTGGCCATGCCCTCGGCGATGTCGTCGAAATCCAGCTCCGGCAACGGGTCCGTGCGCGGGCGGAGATGGAACTCCTCGCCCTCTTTCCAGTCCAGCGACTCCGGCGTGCCGGACGCGTCCAGCGGTTCCTCGCCGAGCCGCTGCAGCACCCAGGCGTCGCCGAGGTCCTCGCGGCCGCCGGTGTGCTCCAGCAGCACCGGCAGCAGGCTGGTCAGCGGGACGGACATCGGCACCGCCAGGTCCGCCCTGCCCTGCGGCCCGTACACGGTGATCCGGCACAGTTCGCCGGTCGACGCGGTCATCGCACGCCCCTTTCGGTCGTCGCCAGCGGGGACCGGGTTTCGCCGGCCCGGTCTTCTTCCGCGATCGCGGTCTGCACGAGCTTCACGCCGCGCCGGGTGACGAGCTGCGCGCGGCCGGCGGGCAGCTGCCGAGGTGCCGCTTCGCCGAGGAACTTGCCCTCCTCCTTGGGGTAGGAGAACACCACGCCGGGGCTGCCGAGTTCCCAGATGCGGCGGACCACCGCGTCGCTCAGCGCGCGCATCGCGCCGGAGGTGCTGCGGCCGAGGATCAGGTGGAACCCGATGTAGGAACCCTGCGACAGCAAGGAAAGCAGCGGTTCCAGCGGCGAGCCCATGCCGCTGGTCAGCAGCTGGTAGTCGTCGACCACGAAGAACAGCCGGGGGCCGGTCCACCAGTCGCGGCGCTTGAGCCGGTCCGCGGTGATGGTCTGGTCCGGTACGCGCGGGGTGAGCGAAACGCTGGCCTGCTGCGCCAGTTCCTGCAGCGCCTCGGTGGTCGTCGCGTACCCGACGCGGTATTCCTCGGGCACCTCGGCGTCCAGCTGGCGGCTCGGGTCGGCGAGCACGATCTTCGCCTCGCTCGGCGAGTAGCGCGCCAGCACCGAACGCAGGACCACGCGCAGCAGGTTGGTCTTGCCGGTTTCGTTGTCGCCGAACGCCAGCAGGTGCGGGGTGGCGGCGAAGTCGTGCCATACCGGCATCAGCCGCTGCTCGTCCTGTCCCAGCGCGATCCGCAGGTCGCCGTCCGGCGGGGGCAGCTGGGCCATCGGCAGCTTCGCCGGCAGCAGCCGCACCGACGGCGCGGGTGCGCCCGGCCAGAACAGGTGCACCTCTTCGGCGACCGCCTTGGCCGCGGCGGCGAGGTCGCCGGTGTTGCCGCTGCCGTCCATCCGCGGCAGCCCGGCCAGGAAGTGCAGGCCGTCCGGGGTCAGGCCGCGACCCGGCTGGTTCGGCACCGTTTTCGCTTTGCGCGAGCCGATTTCCGACTCCATCGGGTCGCCGAGGCGCAGCTCGAACCGGGTCTGCAGCAGATCGCGCAGATACGGCCGGATCTCCGACCAGCGGGTCGCGCCGATCACCACGTGCACGCCGAAGGACAGCCCGCGCGAGGCCAGCTCGCCGATCTTCTGTTCCAGCTCGCTGTAGTCGTTCTTGAGGCTGTACCAGCCGTCGACCACCAGGAAGACGTCGCCGAACGGGTCCTCGATCCGGCCGCTGCGGCGCAGCGCGCGGTAGGCGTCCATGGACTCGATGCCGTGCTCGGAGAACAGCGTCTCGCGGCCTTCCATGACCTGCGAGATTTCCTCGATCGTCCGGACGACGCGGTCGCGTTCGAGCCGGGTGGCCACCGATCCGACGTGCGGCAGCCCGGACAGCGACATGATCCCGCCGCCGCCGAAGTCCAGCCCGTAGAACTGGACCTCCTGCGGGGTGTGCGTCATCGCCAGCGCCAGCACGAGGGTGCGCAGCAGGGTCGACTTGCCGGTCTTCGGCCCGCCGACCACCGCGACGTGCCCGGCCGCCGACGACAGGTCCGCCGTCAGCAGCTCGCGGACCTGCTCGAACGGCCGGTCGATCATCCCCATCGGCACCCGGAGCCTGCCCCAGTGCGCCGGGTCCTGCACGGACATGCCGCGCACCGGGTCCGGCGTGACGCTCGGCAGCAGCGAGTCCAGGCTCGGCGATTCGGCCAGCGGCGGCAGCCACACCTGCCGCGCCGCCGGGCCCGCGCCGGTCAGCCGGTCGATGAACGCGTCGGCGAGCGTCGGCCCGCCCGCCGTGGCGGCTTCGAGAGCGTCCACATCGGACTGCTTCTCGGCCGGTTCCGGCTCGTCGTCGCGGATGATCAGCTTGGCGGGCCGGGCTTCGGTGCGGAACGGGACGACCTCACGGCTGGCGCGCGCCGCGGACGCCGCGGAGTTCTCGCCGCTGCCCGCGGGGACCGGACCGGAGACGTAGGCGGCCTTGAACCGCACCAGGTTCGTGGTGTCGAGCTTCAGGTAGCCGTTGCCCGGTTCCGGCGGCAGTTCGTAGGCGCTGCCCGCGCCGATCACGCTGCGGGACTCCATCGAGGAGAAGGTGCGCAGCGCGATCCGGTACGACAGATGGCCTTCGACGCGGTGGATGCGGCCCTCGTCCAGCCGCTGCGAAGCGAGCAGCAGGTGCACGCCGAGGCTGCGGCCGAGCCGTCCGACGGAGACGAACAGCTCCATGAACTCCGGCTTCGCGCTCAGCAGCTCGGAGAATTCGTCCACCACCAGGAACAGCGTCGGCATCGGGGCCAGCTGTTCGCCGGCCGCGCGCGCTTTTTCGTATTCGTACAGCGACGGGTAGCCGCTCGCGCGCAGTTGTTCCTGCCGCCGCACCATTTCGCCGTTGAGCGAGTCCTGCATGCGGTCGACCAGCGGCAGTTCGTCGGCGAGGTTGGTGATCGTCGCCGAGGTGTGCGGCAGCCGGTCCATGCCGAGGAACGTCGCGCCGCCCTTGAAGTCGACGAGCACGAAGTTGAGGATCTCCGACGAATGCGTCGCGGCCAGCCCGAGCACGAGCGTGCGCAGCAGCTCCGACTTGCCCGATCCGGTCGCGCCGATCAGCATCCCGTGCGGGCCCATCCCGCCCTGCGCCGATTCCTTCAGGTCCAGCTCGACGATCTCGCCGTCCTCGGTCACGCCGATCGGCACCGACATCCGCGCCCGCTGCGCCGCCCGCGGCCGCCACTGGCCCGGGACGTCGAAGGTGTGCACGTCCTTGATGCCCAGCAGCGCGGTCAGCCCGAAATCGCTTTCCAGCGGCTGGTCGGCGATTTCGAGGGTGCCGCTGGTCCGTTTCGGCGCGAGCAGCCGGGCGAGGCCTTCGACCTGGGTCACCGACAGCTCGTCGCGGGTCGCCGAACCCACGCCGCTGCCCGCCGGGAACTCGACCAGATCGTCCTTGGTGGTCAGCCGGAGCACCTTGGGACCGCCGGGCAGCGCGCCGGTGACGTCCAGCAGCACCACGTTGCGCAGACCCGCGCCGACCAGCCGCGAGGACTCCGGGATCGTCGCCAGATGCGCGACGACCACCACGAACGGCTCGGTCGTCGTCGGCCCGACGGTCTTGTCGTGGTCGTCGCGATCGGCCACGTCCGGGCCGAGGAGGTCCATCAGCTCGTCGTGGTCGGTGGTGAGCAGCCGGAGCGGGCCCGCCGCGTCGCGCAGGGCCGGATGGTTGTTGTGCGGCAACCACTTCACCCAGTCCCACTGCGCCTGCGCGGCCTCCGTGGTGAGCACGGCCAGCCGCAGCTCGTCCGGCGAATGGAAGGCGACCAGCTGCGCGAGCATCGCCCGGACCAGCGCGACGGCCGCGTCCGGATCGCCGTCGAACTCGACGCTGGTGAAGCTGCGCAGCCCCACCGCGGTCGGGATGCCGGACAGCGTGCGGTAGGTCTCGGTGAACCGGCGCAGCGAGATCGCCGACAGCGGTTCGAGGTCCTCGATCGGCTTGGTCACCGGCGGCACCAGCTCCAGCGCCGACTGCTGGGTGCCCAGCCCGATCCGCACCCGCGCGAAGTCCTCGTGGCTGATCCGGCGTTCCCACAGCCGCGGCCCCATCGCGAGCGACCACAGCGAATCCGGCGCCGGGTTGTTCCAGGCCACCGCGTGCCGCTGGTCCTCGGCGGTCGACCGGGCCCGGTCGCGGACCTGGCCGAGGTAGCGCAGGTAGTCCCGCCGCTCGGCCTGCATCTTGCGCTTGCGCTCGGCGGCCGCGCGGGACAGCTGCCCGAGGCTCATCGCGATCATCGACACGCCCATGCCGCCGCCGATCACGTAGGTGAACGGCGAACTGCCCGCGACCCCGGAGAACGCCAGCACCATCACCAGCGACCCGATGGCCATCGGCAGCATCATCAGCAGCGAGTTGAAATCGCGCGCCGCCGGTTCGGCCATCACCGGCGGTTCTTGCAGTTCTTCCTGCCCCTCGGGCATTTCCGGGCCCGTCGTGCGCGGGCCGCGCTTCACCGTTTCGGTACTCATTCGAGCACCCCCGAGGCCCCGCGCCGCCTGCCCCAGGCCGCGTCGTCCTGCCGCAGCAGATCGGCCATGGTGCGTTCCTCTTCTTCCTGGGTCTCTTCCTCGACGGTTTCCGGCTCTGCCGGTTCCGGAGCGTCGCCGCAGGTGGGCAGCTCGTCGGGGACGATTTCGGCCGGTCCGCCGCGCACCCGCTGGTACGTGCTGAGCGGTTCGTCGGCCGGTCGCCACGGTTCGTCGCTGCGCTGGACGAAATCGGTGCGGATCTCCTCGGCCCGGTCGTCGGCCGGTGTGCCGACGGGCAGGAGGGCGGGGAGGAATTCGGCGGTGCCGACGTCCCAGGCGGAGGTGTCCTCGGTGTCGAGCGGCCGCACGACGGGGATCCGGACGTCGTCCGGGGCGGCGCCGGCGGTGGCCCAGCCGGTGTTCGGCGGGATGTGCTGGCCGGTCCACGATTCGGTGCTGGCGTGGAGGTGGTCGGCGGCGTCCGGACGGTCGTCGTTGTCTGGCGGGGCCGGGACGGGGGGCAGTGCCCAGGCGGCGGCCGGGCTTGGCGGGGTTTCGCCTGGTGCGGTGGGGTTTCCGAGGCCGACCGGGGTGTTCGCCGCCCACGGTTCCTGGACGTCGCCGAGGAGCCCGGCCGAGTCGGGTCGTTCGGCGGCAGGCGTGGTGGTGCCGCTTCCGGGCGGGACCATGGGCATGCCGGGGCTTTGCTGGGGGGAGCCGGTGCGCTGTGCGGCTGGTGTGCCCGTTGGGGTTTCGGGGTTTCCGATGCCGGCTGGCAGGCTCGCCGCCCAGGGTTCCTGGACGTCGCCCAGCAGTCCGGCCGAGTCCGGCCGTTCGGCGGCGGGCGTGTTCAGCCCGCCGCCCGCGCCGCCGGGCGGAACCATCGGCATGCCAGGTCCCTGGTGCTCGCGGACGGACTCCGGACTCGCCCACTCAGCCGATTCGCTCGGCGGCGTCTCCCCGGACGCGGTCGGGTCGCCGACGCCACCGGGCAGGTCGGCCGTCCACGGCTCCTGCACGTTGCCGAGCAGTCCGGCCGAGTCCGGTCGTTCGGCGGCGGGGGTGTTCAGCCCGCCGCCTGCGCCGCCGGGCGGCATCATCGGGGGCATTCCCGAGGCCGGGAGCTGCTGCTGCCCGTGGTTCTGGCTGCCGATCGGGTTCGGCGGTTTGGGCAGGTCGCTTTCGCCGAGGCCCTTGACTCCCGGGCCGACCGGCTCCCCGCCGGTACCCGGACCGCTGATACCGGGGCCGCCCGTGCCGGGACCGCTGATGCCCGGACCGTCAACGCCGGGGCCGCCAAGCCCCGGGCCGCCAGCGCCCGGACCGCCGCCGACGCCAGCGGGCGGCGGCGCCCATTCGGCCGAGTGCAGCGGCGGGGTCTCGCCGTGCGAATCGGGGTTGCCGATGCCGTCCGGGGGAGGGCTGAGCCATGGCTTCTTGATGTTGCCGAGCAGCCCGGCCGAGTCCGGTCGTTCGGCGGACGGCGTGTTCAGCCCGCTGCCGCCGCCCATGCCGCCCGGCGGGACCATCGGCGGGGTCCCGGCGCCCGGGAGCTGCTGCTGCTCGTGGTTCTGGTTGCCCACGGGGTCCGGAATTTTCGGCAGGTCGCTTTCGCCGAGGCCCTTGATCGCGCCCGGACCGCTGTCGCCGAGCCCGCCCGGGCCGTTGCCGGTTCCACCGCTCGCCCCTGGCGGCGGCGCCCACTTGGCCGAGCTGAGCGGCGGGGTGTCGCCGTGCGCGTCGGGGTTGCCGATGCCGTCGGGCGGAGGGCTGAGCCACGGCTTCTTGATGTTGCCGAGCAGCCCGGAGGAATCCGGTCGTTCGGCGGACGGCGGGTTCAGGCCGCCGCCCCCGCCCATGCCGCCCGGCGGCATCATCGGGATGCCGCTGCCGCCCGGCGGCTGGCTGCCCGGCGGGTTGCCGAGTCCCGGCGGCAGATGCGCGGGGTTGAGCGCGTTGTTCGCCAGGTTGCCGGAATCGCCCGGCGGCGGCGGAACCGACGGCGGGGCGACGTGGCCGGACCCGCCGGGGTTGCCGCCCGAGCTTCCGGGCGGCGGCGGGATCGACGGCGGGTTGACGTGCCCGCCCAGGTTGTTGCCCGAAGCTCCCGGCGGTGGCGGGACCGCCGGCGGCTTGACGTTGTTCCCGCCGGCCGAATCTCCCGGCGGCGGCGGAACTTGCGGCGGTTTCACGTTGTTGGCCGCGCTGTCGCCGGGAGGCGGCGGAATGGCGGGCGGCTTGACCTGCGGCGGAGGCTGCGAACCGCCGCCGCCCGGAGGCTTCTGCAGGTTCGGCGACTTGACGTTGTTGCCGCCGGGCCCGTTGATCCCGCCGGGAGGCGGCGGAATGGCGGCAGGGTTCAGCGGAGGCGGCGTGCCATTTCCCCCGGGACCCTTGAGATCGCCCGGCGGCGGCTGCACGACGGCGTTCTTGAGCGGCGGCGGCACGTTGTTCCCGCCCGGACCGTTGCCCCCGCCCGGAGGCGGCGGGATCGTGGCCTTGTTGACCGGAGGCGGCGGCGCGCCATTGCCCCCGCCCGGCGGCGGAGACACCGGCGGCGGTTTCGGGGTAGGCGGCGGCTGCGTCACCGGTGGCGGCGGCGGAGAAGCAGGCGGCGGTGGCGGAGGCGTCACCGGCGGCGGAGGAGGCGGCGGCGTGGGCGGCGGGGGAGGAGTAGGTGGCGGCGGAGGCGGCTTCGGCGGGTTGTCGCCGCCACCGCCCGGAGTCGGCGGCGGGGTCGTCTTGCCCGCGTTGACGTGCACCGTGTTGTACTTCTGCGCGAGCTGGCCGCCCACCTTGCGCATGTCGTTCGTCATCATCTCGACGGCTTCGGGGAACTGCGAGATGTACGCGCGCCCGTCGTTGAGTTCGTATTTGCTGCCCTGGGAGAGGACCTGGCTGGCGTAATAGCTGTCGATGTAGCGGATCGTGTCCTGCGCCCACTTGAGGTAGGCCGCGGAATTGACCAGGTTGGTCGGCACGTTGTTCGATCCGCCGCCGTCGCCGATCCGGTCCGCGAGATCGGAGAACTTGTTGCCCAGCGCGGTCATCATGTCTTTGAACTTCGTCGCCGCGTCGCCCTTCCACGGGCCGTTCGGCCCGGCGAGGGCGGCGGTCTGGTCCTGAATGGACTGAGCGACCATCGCGAGGTTCTGCTGCGTCTCCTGAAACACCCCGGCCGCGTCCTGAAGCGACTGCCAGTTGACGTTGCCGTAGGCCTTGTCCCGGTTGTCCTGGCCGCCCGACAGCGAACCGCCGCCGAGGATCGCCGCTTCGATCTGCTTCCACGTCAGGCCGTCGAAATCCTTCGACGGGTCACCAGTGGTGTTCTGGTTGCCGGTCTGCGTGGTGTCGGGCCAGACCCCGTTGTCGTCCGAGGTGAACCCGTGGGTGTTTTCGTCCGCCATCTTCCCTCGATCGCTTCGAACCTGAGAGACCCGGGAGAGAACCCGGAGAGACCGCCGCCCGTCCGGTCAGGATTTCTGACCGGCGCCGGTGATGTGGCCGCTGACTGTGTTGAAATACTGGTTGTAGTCGTCGGCGGACATCTTGTTGACCTCGTCGGCGTTGTCGTACGCCTTCGAGGCCTTGTTCACCGCGTCCGCCACCTCGTCGAGCGCCTTGCAGAGGTCGTGGATCGCGGTGCGGGTGGTGTCCCGCAGCGCGTTCGTGCCCTGGATCGGCGTGAAGATCTTGCTCTGCGCCGTCAGGAACACGCCGGGCTTCAGCTGGATGCCGTCGAGTTTCGCCGGCAGATCCTTCAGCGGCCCGTCCGCGAGCGACTGCAGGTTCTTCGCGAACGTGCGCATCGCCTCGGTGTTGACCGCCGTGACGCCCTTGCCCGGATGCTCGGAACCGCCCGGCACCGGCGGCGGCTTGCCGACGTCGCCCGGCGGGATCCACTCGTTCTTCACGTCCGGCGGCGCCTGGTCGCCCGGACTGTGGAACTTGCCGTCGTCCGAAGTGGTCTGGTGGTTGTCCGAGGAGGTGTCCTTGTGCTCCCCGTTGCCGTTGCCGTCCACTGTGGTTCACCCTCCTTTCAGGTCAGGTGCGGCGGGGCGGCGAGAGTCAGTTCGCCGCGAACCGCTTGGCGTTGTTGCCCTCGGTGTTCGAGGTGCCCTCGTTGATCTGGCCGAGGGTCTGCGCGGCGGCGTCGAGCGCCTGCGGAAGGGTCAGCGCCGCCTGGTGGCAGTAGGTGTAGGTCTCGTGGAACATGTCCGCCGCGACACCGGTCCAGTTTTCGCGCTGGCCCTCGATGACCGCCTTCATCTGGTCGAGCAGCTCGGTGATCTGGTTGGACTGCTGCTTGGCCTGCCCGACGGTGTCCTGCATGGTGGCGAAGCTGATCTGGAACTGGCCCAAAGCCATCGGAAAAGTCCTTTCGTGGAAGGGAAGGGGATCAGAAGCCGCGCAGCCCGCCGCCGCCGATGACCGCGGAGGCGTTGTTGGCGGTGGAGGTGTTGTCCGAGTCCCGGCTGTCGTACTCGCTCGCCGAGGTCTGCACGTTCTGCGCGAGTTCGTCCAGCTTCTGCACGATCTTGCGGACCGTCTGGTCGAACTGGCCCATGGCCTGGTTGAACACGTTCGCCGAGTCCGACTGCCAGGTGCCGAACAGCGTCTGCATGGTGCCGTCGACCTTCTGGTTCACCCCGGTGATGTTCTGGCCGGTGTCGCTGATCGTCTGCGCGCCCTTGCGCATGACGTTGGTGTCGACGCGTGCGCCGTCCTGCGAAGCCATGCTTTCTCCTCTGATCGGGTTCTCCGGATATGACGGACTGGCATGCCAGGCCGCCCACGTCGCCGCGGATGCCCTTCGCTCGGCCGATACGAAAGAGCAGGGGGAGACTGCGGACTTACGGTAAGCGCCGGTCTACGGGTTGTCGCCGCGTTGTTCCCTTCTGAACACCGGCGTGCGGACGGGTGGGCAACCCGCTCCTCCACCTGGGGGGTGGTGAACTGCGGCAACGCTTTTCGCCGCGAGCGGTTACGCGGCATTGCCCGTTCAGCCACCGCTGTTGCCCGGGTTCGCGTTCCGCGCTCATGCGAGCAGTCCACTAAGGACGGCCTCAGTGCTTGAGGGTGAAGGCGAAGCCGCCGGAGAGCTTGCCGCTCAGCCGGACGCCCGACACGACCTTCCCCTCGGCGAGAAGCCGCTCCACCTCGGCCCGCGCGAGACCGCAGCCCTCGGCGATCAGCCGCACCGGCCGGACCGGGATCCGGGCGGCGAACGCGACCGAGACGTCGATCGCGTCGCTGTCCAGGTGGTCCGAACCACCTGTGTCGAGCCGCCAGGCACCGGCCCAATCGAGCGCGATGCGGTTGCGCCGCAGCAGGACCGGGTCCTGGAGCAGTTCGGCGGCGAGAAGGGGATCGTTGTGGTGCAGGCGATCCAGCAGTTCCGGCCGGACCGAGCGCACCTTCGCCCGTTCGAACACGGTGAGTTTCGCCGTTTCCCCGCAGCCGGTACAGCGCACGAGGAGCCAGGCGTCGATGAGTTTGTGGTTGGCGTTGACCCGGAACTTGCCGCCGGCCCGGAAGCTTCCGGACGCGCAGGTGTGGCACCGGCGCCGGACGAGCGGCAGGCGAGTGGGCAGGACTGTCCAGTTGCAGAGCACAGGAGTACACCGATCCCAGTGAGAATTCCGCAGCACGAAGAAGCGCGGCGCGGGAACGCGGCGCGCTCAGAGCTTGGGATGCCTCACGCGAGGTACAACGGCACGTCCTTGCCTAGACAGCACTGGTCGAGCGGGAGCGTAATCAGCGCGGCTGCGCGGCTCCACTGGTTTTCTGGCTGGGGTCGCGTGCCGTGAAGGGAACCCTGAGGGAATCAGATTCCCCTAGGGTTCCCCTCACGACCTTTCTGCCGTATCGGGCTAGGCGCTGAGATAAGCGAGCACCGCCCGCACCCGCCGATGGTCGCCGGTGCCCGCGGGCAGTCCCAGCCGGGCGAAGATGTTGCCCACGTGCTTGTTCACCGAGGTTTCCGCGATGAACAGCTTCCCGGCGATCGCACCGTTCCCGTGGCCCTCGGCCATCAGCGCGAGCACCTCGCGTTCGCGGGCGCTGAGCGCGTCGAGCACGTTCGCCGCGCGCCGGCGCGCCATCAGCTGCGAGACGACCTCGGGGTCCATCGCCGTGCCGCCCGCGGCGACCCGGTCCATGGCCTCGCGGAATTCCTCGATCCGCCCGACCCGGTCCTTCAGCAGGTAGCCCACCCCGGACGCGCCGTTGGCCAGCAGTTCGGCCGCGTACGCGGTCTCGACGTACTGCGACAGCATCAACACCGGCAGGCCCGGGATTTCCTCGCGCGCCGCGGCGGCCGCCCGCAGCCCCTCATCGGTGAACCCGGGCGGCAACCGGACGTCCAGCACGGCGACGTCGGGCCGGTGCTTCAGCAACGCGGGCAGCACGTCGGGCCCTCGCTCCAGCACGGCGCACACCTCGTGGCCGAACGTGGACAGCATCAACGCCAGGCCCTCCCGGATGAAGGCGTTGTCGTCGGCGATCACGACGCGCACGGCAGCTCCGCCCGCAGTACCGTCGGGCCGCCTTCGGGGCTGCTCAGTTCGGTGCTGCCGTCGAAGGCCGCGACCCGGCGGCGGATCCCGGCGAGCCCGGTGCCGAAGTTCTCCACGGCACCGCCTTTCCCGTTGCCGCGCACAGTGATGCTGATCCTTTCCTGGCCGACCGCGAGCGTAATCCACGCCCGGTCGGCTCCGCTGTGCTTGGCGATGTTCGTCAGTGCTTCGGCGATCACGAAGTAGGCGGCCGCCTCGACCGCAGCCGGGGCCTGCCCGGTGCCCGAGACGTCGACCTCGACCGGGATCGCGCTGCTCGCCGCGAGCGCCTGCACCGCGCCGGGCAAGCCACGGTCGGCCAGCAGCGGAGGGTAGATCCCGCGGACGATCGTGCGCAGCGACGCCAGCGAATGCTCGGTCAGCTCCTGCGCGTCGTCGAGCAGGCCGAGTGCGTTGTCCGGCTGGTTCTGCAGGGCGTGCTTGATCAACCCGAGCCGCAGGGAAATGGCGACCAGCCCGGCCTGGGTGCCGTCGTGCAGGTCTCGTTCGATCCGGCGCAGCTCGGCACCGTGCGCTTCGAGTGCCTCGGCCCGGCTGACTGTCAGCTCTTCGATCCGGCGGGTCTGCTTGCTGCCGCGCGGCGGGCGCAGCAGTGCCCTGGTGAGCATCGCGTGCCCGCGCGCCAGAAGCGGCGTGAGGAGGATCAGCCCTGCGGCGTACACCAAGCCGATGCCGGTCGCGCCGAACGCCTGGGCCCAGCTGGTGACCGGCTGGAACGTGAGATGCGCGGCCGGCGGCAGGAAGGTCCACCAGATCGGTGCGGTGCCCCAGCAGAGCGCGCCGGACAGCAGGCTCAGCCCGACGAAGCACAGCGGCGTGCCCACCGCGGTGCTGACCGCGAGGAACGCCAGGTCCTTCCAGACCGCGCGGTCCTTGAGCACCCCGAGCGGCGAGCGGGGCACCGCGTACTTCTCGCCGACCGGCGTGCCCAGCAGCCGTTCGACCCGTTTCCGTTGCGCGCGGGCGAACCGGCGCAGCAGCGGGACGAGCAGGACCAGCAGCGGCAGCCCGATTCCGGCCAGGCTCAGCAGCAGGCTGCCCGCCGTCAGCCAGCACAGCAACAGACCGGCGAGACCGGCCGCGGCGCCGACGGCGAGGTACCGGAAGGACACGCCGAACCCGGCGACGTAGTCCCGGACGCTGAACCGGTCCGCGGCCACCGGCTGCATCCGTCCCCCGGGGATTCGCTCGGCAGGTGCAGTTTTCTGCACCTGGGACCTGCAGGATACGTGCTGTCCGGCGGGATCCCGGATCCGTAGCGTCCGGGAGGAGCACGAGCACCCGGAGGACGAAGTGGCACGCGAGAAACGGCAACGCCCGGCACCGGCCGGGACCGGAGCACCGCCGGACGACGTGGTCTCGCTGCGGTCGGTGTGCAAGACCTACGGTTCCGGCGCGGGCCAGGTGACCGCGTTGCGCGACCTCACCGTCCAGTTCGGACGGGGATCGTTCACCGCGGTGATGGGCCCGTCCGGCGCGGGCAAGAGCACCTTCCTGCACTGCGCCGCCGGGCTCGACCGGCCGTCCAGCGGGACGGTGCTGCTCGGCGGCACGGACCTGGCCGGGCTGGACGAGACCGGGCTGACCGTGCTCCGCCGCGAGCGGGCCGGGTTCGTCTTCCAGGCCTACAACCTGCTGGCGTCGCTGACCGTCGCGGACAACATCTCGCTCCCGATGCGGATGGCCGGGCTGGCTCCCGATCAGGCCTGGCTGGAGGAGGTCGTGCGGCGGGTCGGGCTCGCCGGGCGGCTCGACCGGCACCCGGCCCAGCTGTCCGGCGGCCAGCAGCAGCGGGTCGCGATCGCCCGCGCGCTCGCGCCGCGGCCGGAGGTGGTGTTCGCCGACGAGCCGACCGGCGCGCTCGACACCCGGACCGGCCGTCAGGTGCTCGAACTGCTGCGGCAGCTCGTGGACGAGACCGGCCAGACGGTGATCATGGTGACGCACGATCCGGTGGCCGCCTCGCACGCGCACCGCGTGGTCTTCCTCGCGGACGGCGCGCTCGCCGACGAGATGACCGAGCCGTCCCCGGACCGCGTGGCCGAGCGGATGACCACGCTCGGGGAGTGGTGAGCGATGCTCGAACTCGCGGTCAAAACGCTGCGCGGGCGCGCCTCCGGGTTCGCCGGCGCGTTCGTCGCTCTCTTCGGCGCGGCCATGCTGGTCACCGCGTTCGGCATTCTCCTGCAGTCCGGGGTCGAAGCCGGGGTGGCTCCGCAGCGGTACGCCGGGGTCCCGGTGGCCGTCGGCGGCGCGAAATCGTTCGAGGTGCGGGAAAACGGCAAGACCAAGTCCAAGACGCTCAAGGACCCGGTGCCGCTGACGCGCGAGACCGTGCGGAAGATCGCCGCCACAGACGGCGTCGGCGAGGTGGTGCCGGACGTGAGCTTCCCCGCGGTGCTGGCGACCGACGGCACCACACCGGCCGGACACCCGTGGTCGAGCGCCCGGCTGGGTCCGTTCGATCTCGTCCACGGCCGTGCACCGCAGCGGCCCGGCGAGGTGGTGCTGGACGCCGGGCTGGCGAAGGACGCCGGGACCGCGATCCGGATCCAGACGACCAAGGCCGCGGCCGAATACCGCGTCGTCGGCGTGGCGAAACTGTCCGGTGTGGACGGAGAACTCCGTACCCCGGCGGTGTTTTTCGCCGACGCGGAAGCGGAAAGCCTGGCCGGGCGCGGCGATCGGGTGGACGCAGTCGGGGTCTTTCCGCGGCCTGGCGTCGATCCCGACGATCTCGCCGACCGGCTGACCTCCCAGCTGGGCTCCGAGGCGGAGGTGACGACAGGAGAGGACCGGAGCCGCATCGAAAACCCCGATGTCGCCTCGGCCGGCAGCACTCTGCGGGAGATCGCGGGTTCGCTCGGCGGCACGGTGATCCTGATCTCGATGCTGGTCGTGGCCAGCACTCTCGCGGTGAGTGTCCACCAGCGCCGCCGCGAATTGGCTGTGCTGCGCGCGATCGCCGCTACCCCGCGCCAGATCTGGAAAATGCTCGCCGCGGAATCACTGGTGCTGTCCGTCGTAGCGTCGGCGCTCGGATGCCTGCCCGGCATTCTCGCCGCGCAGCTCTTACGTGGCGCGCTCGTCCTGATCGGCGTCGTGCCGAGCGATTTCTCTTTCTCCGTGGGAATTCTGCCCATGCTTGTGGCCGTGCTCACCGGCGTCGCGACGGCTCAGGTCGCGACGTTCGCGGTGGCACGAAAAGCCGCGTCGGTACGCCCGGTCGAGGCATTGAGCGATGCAGCGGTCGAGTTGCCGGGGATCAGCGGTGGCCGTCGGACGCTCGGGGTGCTGTTGCTGCTGCTCGGGTTGGCCGCGTCGCTGCTCCCGGTGTTCTTCTCCGGCGTTTTCGCCGTGGCGGGCGCGGGCAGCGGCGGGTTGGTGATGATCATCGCGATCCTGCTCCTCGCGCCTCCGGTGGCGGCGTTCGCGACGAGGGTGCTGGCCAAGCCGATCACCCGGCGGTTCAAGGAATACGGCTTCCTCGCCTCCGCCAACACGCGAGCGAACGCGCGCCGGCTGGCCGCCGGGATCGGGCCGCTGGTGCTGGCGATCGGATTCGCCTGCGTGCAGCTGTTCATCCCCGCCACCCTCGCCTCCGCAGCGGCCGACCAGGCTGACGAGGGAATCACCGCGCAGTACACGCTCACCGGCGCGGCGGGCGGCCTGCCGGACGACGCCGTCCGGGACGCCGCCGGACTGCCCGGCGTGGAGGCCGCGACCGGGGTAACGCGGGTGCAGGTGTTCGCCTCGACGAAGGTGCTCGATTCGCCGGAGATCTTCGAATTCCCGGCCCAAGGCATCACCGTCGACAACGCGGCCAAGACGATGGATCTGGGGATCTCCTCGGGAAATCTCGCCGAGCTGGCCCCGGGAAAGGTCGCCATCAGCACCAGCGCGGCGAGCACCCTCGGCGTCAACATCGGCGACCAGATCAAGCTGAACCTCCCGGACGGCTTCGCGGCAACCCCGGCCGTCGTCGCGATTTACCAGCGGGGCATGGGATTCGGTGACGTCACGCTGGCGCACGAGGACGTGTTCGTGCACAGCGTCCGGCAGCTGGACCAGCAGATCCTGGTCCGGGCCCGTCCCGGGGCGGACCTGGAAGCGGCTTTGACGGGCCTGTCCGCGAAATACCCGGGACTGACTGTGTCTGATGAGGCAGGCCTGTCCGACGAACAACGCGACGCGGCGACGGCCTCGGTGCTGAGCAGTGCGCTGCCGTTGGTGCTGGTCTTCGCCTACATCGCCCTCGCGGTGGCCAACACGCTGGTGATGACGACGCTCGCCCGGACGCGGGAGTTCGCGCTGCTGCGGCTGGTCGGGATGACGCGCGACCAGGTGCTGAAGGTGCTGCGAATCGAGGCGCTGACCGTGGTGCTGACCGCGGTGGCGGTGGGCTCGGCGGTGCCGCTGATCCCGCTGGCCACGGTCAGCCTCGGCCTCACCGGATCGCCGATCCCGAGCATCCCGCCGCTGCTGTACCTGGGGATCGTCGCGGCGACCGCACTGGTGGGCGCCGCGTCGGTCCTGGTGCCGGCGAGGTTCGCGCTGCGGGCCCGGCAGGTCGACGCGATCGGGCTGCGCGAGTGACCGGGCTTTCGGCAGTCGTGCGCGCGCGTTCCGGCCAACGCCCGGGACTTAAAGCTCAACCTGCTGACCGTCCACAAAGTACGCCAGAACTGCCGAATTGCCCGATTGATGTCCGCATGGCGGTATCTGAAGGTCCGTGAGGGGAACCCTGAAGGAATCAGAGTCCGTGAAGGTTCCCCTCACGGACCACCCGCCACCCAGCCTCAGCCGACCGCCGCGAGCTCCTCCGGCTCCAACGCCGCGGCCTGCCTCGCGTACCGGCGCGCCATCGCCGCGCACACGATCAGCTGGATCTGGTGGAACAGCATCAGCGGCAGCACGATCAGCCCGACCTCGGCGTGCCCGAACAGCACCGTCGCCATCGGCAGGCCGCTCGCGAGGCTCTTCTTCGAACCGCAGAACATGATCGTGATCCGGTCCGCGCGGTCGAAGCCGAGCAGCCGTGCGCCGCCGCTGGTCACGCCCAGCACCGCGGCCAGCAGGACGCCGCAGACCGCGACCAGCACGAGCAGCGGGCCGATTTCCAGCTGGTGCCAGATGCCCTCGGTCATCCCCTCGCTGAACGCGGTGTAGACCACCAGCAGGATCGAACCGCGGTCGACGATCTTCAGCGGCGCGGAATTCCGCGACACCCATCCGCCGATCCAGCGGCGCGCCAGCTGCCCGGCCACGAACGGCACCAGCAGCTGCAGCACGATGTCCAGCACCGCCGAACCGCTCACGCCCGGGCCGTCGGTGGCCAGCAGCAGCGCGACGAGCAGCGGCGTCAGCACGATGCCGAGCAGGTTGGACAGCGACGCGCTGCAGATCGCCGCCGCGACGTTGCCCTTCGCGATCGACGTGAACGCGATCGACGATTGCACAGTGGACGGCAGCAGGCAGAGGAACAGCACGCCGGTGTACAGCGGGGTCGTCAGCAGCCCGGGGGAGAGGAACGACGTCGCCAGCCCCAGCAACGGGAACAGCGCGAACGTGGCGCAGAGCACAGTGACGTGCAACCGCCAGTGCCGCATCCCCTCGACCGCTTCCTGACTGGAAAGCCGTGCGCCGTAAAGGAAGAACAGCAGTCCGACCGCGATCTTCGTCGCTACGCCGAATCCGGTCGCGACGCCGCCGGACGCCGGCAGCAGCGAGGCGATGCCTACGGTGACGAGGATCAGGGCGATGAACGGGTCGATCCGCAGCTTGGCGAGCAGGGCCGAGACGGGGCGGGCGAACGAAGCGAGCACGGTGGATCTCCTTTCCCGCTCATTCTCTCGCCGAGGCTGGTCATTCGGAACCCCGATGACCGTACTGACTGTCATTTCGAAAGACGATAAGATGTGACGCATGCTGGATCCACGCCTGTGCCGTTCTTTCCTTGCAGTGGCGGAAACTCGCAGCTTCACCGCTGCCGCGCGCCGGCTCGGTGTGGGCCAGCCCACGATCAGCCAGCACATCCGGCGGCTGGAAACCGAGGCGGGCGGGCTGCTGTTCGCCCGGGACACGCACGCGGTCGACCTCACCGCGCGCGGGCAGGCGATGCTCGGGTTCGCGCAGACCATTGTGGACACCGAGGAGCGCGCGGCCCGGCATTTCCGCGGCGCTCAGGTGCGCGGCCGGGTCCGGTTCGGCGTGTCCGAGGACTTCGCGCTCGGCGAGCTGCCGGAAATCCTGCGGCGGCTGCGGGAAAGCCATCCGCTGGTGGACGTCGAGCTGCACGTGGAACTGTCCGATGTGCTCGCCCGGCGGATCGCCGACGGGCGGCTCGACCTGGTGCTGGGCAAACGCCGTCCGGGCGCGGCCGGTCCGGGGCGGCTGCTGCGCCGCGAACCGCTGGTGTGGATCGGTTCGGCGGCCACCGAGCTCCTGCCCGGCCAGCCGGTGCCGCTGGTGCAGTACCCGATGCCGTCGGTCACCCGGCAGCTCGCGGTGGAAACGCTGGAACGCGCCGGGCTCGAATGGCGCGCTGCCTGCCTCACCTCCAGCCTCACTGGGCTGCGCGCGGCGGCGGCCGCCGGGCTCGGCGTCACCGTGCACGCGCGGAGCCTCGTGCCGGCCGATCTCGTCGAACTGCCCGCCGAACTCGGCCTTCCGGACCCGGGGGACGTGGATTTCATCCTGCTGTCGCGGGACGGCAGCGAGGGGCCGGTCGCCGCGCTGGCGGAGTTCGTCGTGGCGCGGATCGGCTCAGCGTCGTCGTTCGAGAGCTGAGCGGAGCCGCAGCAACGCGCGGTGCTGCGCGACCCGGACCGCGCCCGGGGTGGAGTTGACCGCTTCCGCCGCTTCTTCGGCGGACAGCCCGACTACTATGCGCAGCAACACAATCTCCCGCTGTCGTTCCGGCAGCAGTTGCAGCAGCCGAGCCAGCTGGCAGTTCAGTTCCGCGCGCAGCGCGCGTTCCTCCGGCCCGTCGGTGAGATCGGGCGACTCCGGCAGCTCGGCCACGGCCTCGGTCCGGTTGCGCGCCAGCGCCCGGTGCGCGTCGGCGACCTTGTGCTGTGCGATCCCGTAAACGAAAGCGAGGAACGGCCTGCCCTGGTGGCGATAGCCGGGCAGCGCGGTCAGCAACGCCAGGCAGACCTCCTGCGCCACGTCGTCCGCCGAGGAATAGGCGTCGGCGCCGCCGAGCCGGGCCCGGCAGTAGCGCACGATCAGCGGCTGGACCGCGGCGAGCAGGTCCTGCGCCGCCTCCGGATCGCCCTCGACCGCGGCGCGCACCGGGCCGTCGAACCCGAACCGGCCGGCCGGCACGCGTGGCGCGGCCAACGCGGTCGACTCGGTTTTCACCCTGGTCAGCGCTTCCTCGACGTCGAGTGCCGAGCGCAGTGCGCTGACCAGAGCGGTCTCGGCTTCGAGCAGTGCGGCCATCAGGGCCTCCTCGCGACCGGCCGCGCCGAGCCGGTGTTTCAGCCGTTCCCGGGCGTGCCGCAGATTCGAGCGGACGGTGGTGCCCGCCATGCCGAGCGCGGCGGCGATGGCGGCGGGGGAGAACCCGTCGAGCGACCAGGTCAGCACGGTGCGCTGGGTCTCCGGCAGGGTCGCGAGCAATTCGACGCCGCGCGCGTTGCGCTCCACGGCCGCGGCCAGCCGGTCGCCCGGCGGGTCCGCGGGCGGGGCTCCGCCGTCGAACCACGCCTGCTCGGCGGCGAGCCGGGCGGCGGTCAGCCGGACCGCCACCCGCGGGTCGCCCGGCGGCGGCCACGTCCCGGTTTCCTGGACGAACGCCTCCACCGCCACCTCGCGCGCGGTGCCCGGCCCGAGCCCGCCCGCGCACAGGAACGCCACGAGGCGAGGGAAATCGCCGCGAAAGAAGCCGTCGAATCCCGCCACGCGCACCCCCTCCCGAACCCGGACCTGTCGAACAGGTGCGGTGACGCGCCCGTGGGATGTAACGATCCGGTCACGGAAATGTGTGGAGGGTCGGGACCGGCGGGTACCTCGCGGGGACGGGCATTTCGCCCGCCGGCGCGGCGGAAGGGGGAAACGGCGTGCGCACAAGGAAAATCCGGGCGCTCCGGGCGGAAGGCACGCGGCCGAGGGGTCCGTAGCACGTCCGGCGGCAACCGCGTCCGCGATGTGAGCTGAATCGAAATTTCCCGCGCGGGCGGTGATCGGTGGTAACTTGGAAAGCCGGTCGTCCGCCGGGTCCTTCGCGGCCCGGGGCGGTTCGGCCGAAAAAGCCCACCGAACACCCTCCGCAGGCATGGCTGGCCTGTGCGCGCGGAGAAGTCGGTTGACCACGGTTCAACAATGGGGACAGGAGGTGAAAAGCAACAATGGAACTCACGGCCACCAGCTGGCTCGCCCGCGCGGCGTGCCAGGACGAGGACCCGGAACTGTTCTTCCCGATTTCCGACATGGGTCCGGGGGCGCAGCAGGTCGCGAAGGCCAAGGCGGTCTGCGCGCGATGCCCGGTCCGCGCGGAATGCCTTTCCTATGCTCTCGACAACGGTCTCGGCAACGGGATCTTCGGGGGAACTACCGAGCTGGAGCGCCGGAAGCTGGTCCGAACCGGCTCCGCCGCCGCACGGCATCGAGTCGCCTGACCGCGAGCCGGTGACCATTTCCCGGCGGCGAGGGCGCTAGCAGTTTCCCCCACCACGACCGGCCGCTAAGCCCGGAACTCGGTGGTTGCGCCCGGGGCGGCGATCGCGGATCAGCGATCGCCGCCCCGGGCGTTTTTTCATTTATTGCCAAGTCGTGAGTGGCTATGCCGGTTAGAACCGGCATAGCCACTCACGACGTCGTTCAGGCCGCTTCGTCCGCCAGCCTTTCCAGCCCGCTCTTCGTCTTGAGCGGCAAGTGCTTCAGGAACGCCACCGCCACCACCACGAGCAACGCGATCGGCGCGCTGATCAGGAACAGGTCGCTGGTCGCGACCCCGTAAGCCTCCCGGATCACCGTCACGACCGGCGCGGGCAGCTGCGCCAGGTCCGGCACCTTCCCGCCGCCGGAGCCGCCCGCCGCGGCGGGACCGAGCCCGTCGGCGATGAGCGTGCCGACCCGGCTGGCCAGCACCGCGCCGAGCGCGCTCACGCCGATCGACCCGCCGAGGCTGCGGAAGAACGACAGCGTCGAGGTCGCCGCGCCGAGGTCGGCGGCGGGCACGTCGTTCTGCGTCACCAGCACCAGGTTCTGGTTGAGCATGCCCACGCCGACGCCGAGCACCAGCATGAACAGGCTCAGCTCCAGCAGCGACGTGTGCGCGTCGACCAGCCCGAGCAGGCCGAGCCCCGCCGCCATCAGCACCGCGCCGAGCAGCAGGTACGGCTTCCACCGGCCGGTGCGGCTGATCAGCTGGCCGGACGCTGTGGACGAAACCAGCAGCCCGAAGATCATCGGCAGGCTCATCAGCCCGGCCACCGTCGGCGACTTCCCGAGCGCCAGCTGGAAATACTGGGACAGGAACACGGTGCCGCCGAACATCGCGACGCCGACCAGGAAGCTCGCGACGGTGGCGAGCGTGACCGTGCGGTTGCGGAACAGGCCCAGCGGCACGACCGGTTCGCGCACCTTCGACTCCACCCACACCGCGAGCACCAGCACGAGCACGCCGGCCGGCACGAGCACCGCGGTCTGCCAGGAACCCCACTCGAACGTCGAGCCCGCGAGCGACGACCACACCAGCAGCGTCGACACGCCGAGCATGATCAGGAACGCGCCGAGATAGTCGACGTGGACCTCGCGGCGCAGCGTCGGCAGGCCCAAAGTGCGCTGCAGCAACAGGATCGCGGCGAGCGCGAACGGGACGCCGAGGAAGAAGCACCAGCGCCAGCCGAGCCAGGACGTGTCCACGAGCACGCCGCCGATCAGCGGCCCGGCCACCGTGCCGACGGCGAACACCGCGCCGAAGACGCCGGAGAACTTGCCCAGCTCGCGCGGCGAAACGATGGCCGCCATGATCACCTGGGCGAGCGCGGTGAGCCCGCCGCCGCCGATGCCCTGGGCGATCCGGCTGAGGATCAGGATGTCGATGTTCTGCGCGAGCCCGGCCACCAGCGAGCCGACCACGAACAGCCCGAGCGAGAGCTGGATCAGCAGTTTCTTGTTGTACAGGTCGGAAAGCTTGCCCCAGAGCGGGACGGTCGCGGTCATCGCGAGCAGTTCGGTGGTGACGACCCAGGTGTAGGACGACTGGCTGCCGCCCAGTTCGGACACGATCCGCGGCAGGGCGTTCGCGACCACAGTGGACGCGAGGATGGCGACGAAAATGCCCATCATCAGGCCGGACATCGCCTGCAGCACTTGCCGGTGGGTCATCACCGGGGCCGCGGGCGATTCCGCGGTGGACAGGGACATGACAGTCCTTTCCGGACTTCGTGAAGGTGGGGTGGTCAGTGCGGGTCGGGCAGGCCGGCGGCGGCGATGGCGGCGGCCTCGGCGAAGATCTCGAGCAGCGGCTGGGCGCCGTCGAGGGCGGCCCAGCGGCTGAGCGAGGTGTTGAGCACTCCGCCCGCCACCGCCAGCAGCAGTGACGGGAACAGGTCGTTCTCCGCGTCGGTCCCGGTGCGCGCGGCGATCGCCGCGACCATCGGATCGCGCGCGCCGGAGCTGAGCACGGTCGCCCGGATGAGCAGCGACGGATCGCCGTGGATGATGCGCAGCCGGGTCAGCCATTCCTCGCGGTCCCGCTCGATTTCGGCGAGGTCTTCCCGCACGGTCGCGATGAAGGCGGGGAAGGCACCGATCTCCGCGGGCTGCGCGAGAAACCGGGCGATCGTCCGCTCGGCCCGTTCGGCGTGGTCCGCGTACGCGAGCAGCACCGCGTCTTCTTTGACCGCGAAGTAGTTGAAGAACGTGCGCGCGGACACGCCCGCCTCGGCGGCGATGTCGTCGACCGTGACCTGGTCCAGACCACGTTCGTCGATCAGCCGGAGCGCCGCGAGGGCGATGGTGCGGTGGGTTTCGAGCTTCTTGCGCTCGCGCAGGCCGGGAGGAGGCACCTGATCAGCGTAGCGAGACTTTGCAGAGCCTGCAAAGTTGCAGTTTGTGAATCAGAGCACCTCGTGCCGGACTGGAAGCGGGTCGGCATTGCTGGCTTCCGGACCCGCGGTTGTGCGCTCAGAAGGGGTCGAGTTTGTCGGTGCCGGAGGCTATGGTTGAAGCATGGAATCGCACATGTGTTCGATTGTCAGCCTGGATGGCTCTCGTGTGAGTGCACGAGCGAGCCCCTGAACTCCCCTCGCTCAGAGTAACGACTTCACTCGCTTGAGCGACGTTCCGTCGTGGTTACGGTTGGTAGTCTGCTCTGTTTACTGTCGGCAGAGCGAGGGGCTGCGTCGCGATGTTGAGGAAAACCGTGCGCTTCTACGAGTTGCAGGTCGTGAAATCCAGTGGCGGCTCTGATCGGGTGATCACCGCGAATCCCGACTTCTGGCAGAAGATGGGTGACTACGTCGGGAACCTGCCTTCTGCGGATCGCCAGGTCCCCATCCGGGGGCGAAGTGTGTACGGCGAACACCGCCTAGCGACGCGACCAGCACAGCGGTACTTCTACGTTGGTGGGGTCCGGGAGCGAGCTGAATGGCCTGACGGGCTCAGCGGCGCGACTGGCATAGTCGGCGACCTTCAGCCACGAGACCAGAGCACTGTGCTGATCGAGCCGACATACATCGTGCCGTTCGGTGTCAACAACCAGGTCGCGGTTCTGACGATGTCGGCTGCCTCGCCGCGGGTGACCGCCTTGGAGTCCTGGTTCACTGCCGTGCATAAGCGCTCGGACCCGGCTATTGCCTACATGCTCACTCCGGTCGTCAATTCGCGGGTGGCGCACCGGCTGGGCGAGGCGGAAGGGGCGACCGTGCTGCGCGTGACCGTGAAACACGGGTCTGACGTTCCAGAAGCGGGCGGCGGGCACATCGGCGAAGCCGCTCGCGCCGCCCGGTCGGTCTCGCAGGAAACCGACATTCAGCTGGGATGGACGCTGAGTCATCGCACCGGAGACGAACAGACCAAGACCGCGTTGCTGGAGGGAGCGCGATGGGTGCGGGAGGACTTCGTCAGCAAGGCGGAGGTCAACCTGGTGCTGGCGGACGGCGATGGTTTCAAGCGCAGGAAGTACGACCTGCTCAAGCAGCAGTTCACTGCTATGGAGAAGTTTGATATCAGGAGCAATGAACGACCCTCGGAGTTCGCGGTCCTGACCGGTGTCCATCAGGCAATCGACGCGTTCCGTAAAGAGTTCAGCTAGCACGGGCCGGCCACACGCCGTCCTGCCCGTGAGACTTTCGTGGGAGGTCCGGTGAGCGCGCCGATATCAACGCTGGCCAGCGACGAGCCGCCGACTTGGCTCGGGAAGAAGACGCGAGTCATTGTCGACGGACTGGTCGATCACTCCCTCGCCGTAGCTGCTGCGCTGATCGTGCTTGTCGTTGCACACGCCGTCAGCGCAATCTTCTGGCACCCGCTTAACCCGTACAAAAGCTTGGCCTTCGACACCAATACCGGCACCGCGGTTACCCTCTACCTTGGAGCCGCTGCGGCCGCCGCGATCGTCGCAGGGTTCGCCGGAGTCGTCATCGTCTTCACTATCGGCTCTGAAGCCGACCGGATCCAGCGATTCCGGTTCAGGTCCGGTAAAGCGTTGCACATCGCGTGGATGGCGGTCGTCGCCGAACCCTTCGCTGCCACGCTGCTCGGCATTATCGCGGCGATGATCCAGACCACCTCTGGCAAGGCGGTCGCGCCGTGGTTCTTTGAAACGGGGCTTGTGTTGCTTGCTCAGGGCGCTCTGCTGCTGCTCAAGCTTCTTTCCGACGTCGTCGGCATCGTTCACGCGCAAGACTACGAAGCCCACGTCAAGAAAAACCAGATCTCGACTGACGAGCTGTTCGATTAACCCGGCATATCCGGCAGTCTCGATGCGTTACGGCTGCTCAACTGCCCAGGAGGGGACATGGTCGACAGGGCCTGGCTGCTCGGACCGGGGCGGCCGCGGCGTCACCGGCGAAGCTGGCAGACTCACCGACCGTGAGCGGAACGGTGCTGGTACTAGGCGGACGCAGCGAAATCGGGACGGCGGTGGCCGTGCGGCTGGCGCGCGGCGGCGCACGGCGGTTCGTGCTGGCCGCGCGGCCGGGTGCGGACCTCGGGGAGCAGACGGCCGCGCTGCGCGAAGCCGGCGCGGAGACGGTGGCGACCGAGGACTTCGACGCTGACGAACTCTCCGCGCATCGTCCGCTGCTCGACCGGGTCATCGCGGAGCACGGGCCGCTGGAGACGGTCGTGCTGGCGTTCGGCATCCTCGGCGACCAGGCTCGCGCGGAAACCGACGCGGCGCACGCCACCGCGATCGTGCACACCGACTACGTCGCTCAGGTGTCCGTGCTCACTCACACGGCGGAACTGTTGCGCGCACAGGGTTCCGGCAACGTGGTCGTCTTCTCGTCGGTCGCCGGGATCCGCGTGCGGCGGGCGAACTACGTGTACGGCTCAGCGAAGGCGGGGCTCGACGGGTTCGCTTCCGGCCTGTCGGACGCGCTGCACGGCACTGGCGTGCACCTGCTGCTCGTACGGCCGGGTTTCGTGATCGGCCGGATGAC
The DNA here is from genome assembly GCF_042684085.1 of Amycolatopsis silviterrae. NCBI lineage: Bacteria > Bacillati > Actinomycetota > Actinomycetes > Pseudonocardiales > Pseudonocardiaceae > Amycolatopsis > Amycolatopsis silviterrae. Next base: position 27,679 of record NZ_JBHUKS010000033.1, on the reverse strand, counting down.
CGAAGGCATGTCGCCCGCGCCGTTCTCCAGTACCGCTGACCAGGTCGCCGACGCGACCGTCGCGGCGTTGCGCCGCCGCCGCGAGGTGGTGTGGGTGCCGGGGTTGTTGCGCTTGGTGTTCGCGGCGATGCGGTTCGTGCCGCGCGCGGTGTGGCGGCGGATGCCGCGCTGAACTCCCTGTGCCCGAAGGGGTACCGGCTGTCGCGGCGCGCTCGGCCGAACGGGCAGCATCACATCTTCCCGACAGGTTTCTCAGGCTATTCCCAGCTAACGCGGTGATCCTCGGACGAGGGGGCGAAATCCGTCCCCGGGGAAGCGAGGGGCCGGCCGTGCTGATCACGTCCCGTGGCCGCCGGATCGGCGGCCGTGCGGTGCTCGGGGTGGTGTCCACCCTGGTGCTGGGCGCCACCGGATTCGCGTGGTCGCAACTGCACCGGCTGGACGCGAACCTGGTCACCGCGGACGTCATCGCGCCCACAGCGCAGGTTCCGGACGCCCCGGCCGGTGAACCGCTCACCGTCGCGCAGAACATCCTGTTGGTGGGTCTCGATTCGCGCACCGGGCCGGACGGGAAACCGTTGCCGCAGAACGTGCTCGACGCGCTGCACGCGGGCAGCGGGGACGACGGCGGCAACACCACCGACACGATGATCGTCGTGCACGTCCCGGCGGGAGGCGCGGCCGCCACCGCGATCTCCATCCCTCGTGATTCCTATGTGGACATTCCGGGCTACGGCAAGCACAAGATCAATTCCGCCTACAGCCGCGCCCGCGCCGATCAGCGCGGAAAGCTCGCCCAGCAAGGAATGAGCGGCCCGCAGCTGGAGGTCGCCGCCGACGCGGCCGGCGCGAAGTCGGCGATCGCCGCGGTGCAGCAGCTCACCGGGCTCGCCATCAACCATTACGCCGCGGTCAACCTCGCCGGTTTCGCCGCGCTGAGCCAGGCGGTCGGCGGCGTGCAGGTGTGCCTGAAAGCCCCGGTGCACGACACGTTCTCCGGCGCGGATTTCCCGGCTGGCGTGCAAACCATCTCGGGCACGCAGGCGCTCGCCTTCGTGCGGCAGCGGCACGGCCTGCCCAACAGCGACCTGGACCGGATCGCCCGGCAGCAGGCGTTCATGTCGGCGATGGCGAAAACCGTCCTCGGCTCCGGCACCTTCACCGACCCGTCGCGGCTTTCGTCCCTGGTGGACGCTCTGGAAGGTTCGATCGTCCTCGACCAGGGCTGGAACCTGCTGAGCTTCGCCCAGCAGCTGCACGGCCTCAGCTCGGGCGCGATCGCCTTCGGCACGATCCCGGTGCAGAGCCTGTCCCTGGCCACTCCGTCCGACGGGGACGCGGTGAAGGTGGATCCGGCGCAGGTGAAGGCGTTCGTGCAGACGCAGCTCAGCTCGCCGGACGTCGCGGCCTCCGGCGGAACGGCGGACCCGGGCACGGGCACGGCCCGCCCGCCGTCGAGCGGCGGCAAGGTGCGGCCGATCGCGGAGACCACGAATCCGACCCCGCCGGCGGGGACTCCGGGACAGCCGAAGATGACCGCGGCCAGCGGCTGCGTGAACTGAGCGCACGCCGCTTCGGCTTGCCTAGCCGGGCTGGGCCAGCGGCAGCGTGATGGTGAACGCCGCCCCGCCCTCGGGCGCCGGACCGGCGGTCAGCGTCCCGCCCATCCGCGTCACCAGTCCGTGCACCAGCGCCAGCCCGATCCCGGACCCGACCGGACGGCTGTCGCGATAACGGGCGTTGAGCACCCCGCGGTCAAACGCCACCGGATAGTCCTCCGGCGCGAGCCCTGGCCCGCCGTCCCGGACTGACAGGTGCGCGTGTCCGTCCGCGACCGCCAGCGCGAACACCATCGGCGCACCCGCGGGCGTGACGCGCAAAGCGTTCTCCGCCAAGCCGTCGACGACCTGGTGCAACCGTCGAGCGTCGGCGGTGACCAGCGCGGTTCCCGATGGAGTCTGCACGGTCAGCGGAACATCCGAGCGGGCGCAGCGCAGCTGCCACACCTCCGCGCAGTCCCGGACCAGTGCGACGAGATCGAGAGTCCCGAGGTCGAGCTGGAATTCGTCGGCGCCGAGACGGGCGAGTTCCAGCAGATCGGACACCAGCCGTTCCAGCCGTTGCGCCTCGCGGTGGATGGTCTCGCCGGCGCGGCGGGCGTCCGGGCCCTCGGCGACTCCGTCCGCGATCGCCTCGGCGAAACCGGTCACCGCGGTCAACGGGGTGCGCAGCTCGTGCGACACCGAGAGCAGGAATTCCCGTTGCCGCGCCTCACTGCGGGCGAGGGCGTCGGCGAGTTCGTTCAGCGAGCCCGCGACCTGCGCGACCTCGACGGGACCTTCGACCGGCACCCGGACGTCGCGGCGACCGGCCCGGAGACTGCCCGCCGCGGCAGCCGCACGGCGGAGCGGACGGCCCAGCAACCGTCCGGAGACATACCCGGCGATGGCGGCGACGAGAAGCCCGATGCCCAGTGCCAAAAGGACATTGCGCACTAGCGCGTGCTGCGTCGCCTCCGCACTGCGCACCGGCTGAACGAGCGCGAACGCCGCCTCCGGACCGACCGGCCGCACCTCCACGAGGTAGTCGGTGTCACCGATCGCGACCCGGGTCGAACGGTCCTTTCCGGACGTGAGCCCGGCCCGTTCCGCCGCGCGCACCGCGGTCGCCTGCCCGGAGTTCTGGCCGTTGACCCGATGCACGACGACCTCGATGCCCTGCCCCCGCACCACCGCGGCCACCTTGCCGATGGCGAGCCGGTTGCCGATCCCGGTGCCGTCGAGCTGCCCGGCGACGACGTCGGCCTGGTCCCGCAACGACTGCTGCAGCACGGAATCAGCGGTGCTGCGGACCAGCCGGGACGCGACGAGCCCGGCCACGAGCACCGCGATCCCGGCGACAGCCAGGCATACCACGGTGATCCGGAGGGCCAGCGTGCCTTTCATCCGGCGGCGTAACCGATGCCCCGGACAGTCCGGATTGGACTGTCGTCGCCGAGTTTTGCCCGCAGCTGCGCGACATGCACGTCCACGGTGCGGGTCCCGGCCGCCGCGGCGTATCCCCAGACCGCGCTGAGCAGCTGATCCCGCGACAGGACCTGGCCAGGATGACGCAGCAGATAGGCGAGCAGATCGAACTCGGTGGAAGTAAGCGAGACCTCCACCTCACCCGCCCAGGCCCGGCGACCGGAGACGTCGACGCGCACGCCGCCGCCGGCGAGCGTCGTGGCCGGATTGCCGGACGCGCGGCGCAGCACAGTCCGCACGCGGGCGGCGAGTTCGCGCGGGCTGAACGGTTTGGTCAGGTAGTCGTCCGCGCCGATTTCGAGGCCCAGCAAGCGATCCAGCTCGTCGTCGCGGGCCGTCACGAAGAGCACCGGCGTCCAGTCGCCCGCCGCGCGCAGGGCCCGGCAGATCTCGATGCCGTCCATTCCGGACAGTCCGATGTCGAGCACCACCGCGACCGGCCGCGACCGGCGGATCGCCGCGAGCGCCTTCGCCCCGTCCGGCTCGACCTCCACCCCGAACCCGTCGCGCCGCAAATACAGCGCGGCGAGTTCGGCGATCGCGGTCTCGTCCTCCACGACGAGCACGAGACCGCGGCCAGCTGACCCCATGCGGGCTCCCGTTCCTCCGGACGGCTACGTCGGGGGAAACGGTACGCGCGTCACGGCGACCCGTCTCCCGCCATGTCGGACTGGATCGAGTCCAGCGTGGACTGAACGCTGCTCAGACCGCCGTCCGACGGTGCCGAACTGTCGTCGCACGCCGCACAGCCAAGTCCGACGGCAACGACCACGATCGCGACGAGCCGCTTCACCGGGCTGCTTGACAATGCGCGACGAGCCGCCTCACTTCGGCGCCTGACAGTGCGCGGCGGTGAACGCGTCGAGCTGCTTCGCCGAGTTCGCCAGCTCACCGATCCGGCCCTGCCGCTTGTCCGCCCGCTTCTGCAGCCGGTCGGCCTGTGCCGCGTGGCCCTTCGTGCGCGCGTCGTTCGCCCGGGCCTTGAGATTCGCGACCGACCCGGCGACCTCCGGCCCGCCGTTGATCCGGTCCGTCAGGTGCTGTGCCTGTTTGCGCAGTTTCGGCACCCAAGCCGTGCACATCTGCTGCACTTCCTGCGGGCTCAGCGTGACCGGGCCCGGCGTGTCCGCGCTGGCGACCGGCGCGGCCACGAGCAGCCCCGCCGCGATCCCGCAGCCGGCCAGTGCCAGCCGCCTCGTTCCTCGCATCGTTCTCGTCCTCCCGTGTCGGTGGTCGCGACCACGGTGGCGCGCGAAGGTACGAGCGGTGTGGGACGAATGTTCGGGTTCGGTAAACCCCGCCGGCCCGGGGGAGTGTTACTCTCTCCCGGAGAGCGAGGAGGCCGCCGTGCTGGGAAATCCGTACGACCGCGACTGCCCGACGCGCCAGCTGCTCGACCGGATCGGCGACCAGTGGACGGTGCTGATCGTCGGCGCGCTGGTGGACGGCCCGCTGCGGTTCACCGAGATCGGCAAGCGCGTCGAGGGGATCTCGCAGAAGGTCCTCACGCAAACCCTGCGCAGCCTGGTCCGCGACGGCATCCTCATCCGCACCGCGTACCCGGTGATCCCGCCGAAGGTCGAGTACGAACTCACCCAGCTGGGCCGCAACCTCGCGGAACCGCTGGAGCTGCTGGACCGGTGGGCCCGCCGGAACATGGACCAGGTGACCGCCGCCCGCGCGGCTTACGACGCGGAGAACGCCGCTACCGCCTCGTGAGTGGCAATCCCGGTTCTAACCGGGATCGCCACTCACGAGGGCTGCCGGAGCACATTCGTCAACGTATGCGCCTCCTTCAGCAGCAATGCCCCCAGCTCACCCCTCCGCTCCGCCCGGAACCGTGACTCCACCCCGGTCAACGTCAGCGCCCAGGCCGGCTCGCCGCCCGGTGTGAATACCGCCGCCGCCATGCCCCAGCTGCCCTCGACCACCAGCCCGGGATTGGTCGAGTACCCGTCCTCCCGCGTCCGCGCGATCCGGGTCCGCACCTCCTCCGCCCGGTGCGCCGGGCCCCATTCCGCGGTGAGATCCACTGTGGACAGGTACTCCTCGACCTCCCGGTCCGGCAGCATCGACAGCACCACCAGCCCCGCCGACACCACGCCAAGCGGGAACCGCGCGCCCTCGTACAGCACGAACGACCGGATCGGGAAGTCGCCGTCCTCGCGCAGCAGGCACACCGTCTCGTTGCCGCGGCGGGCGGAGAAGAACGCGCTTTCCCCGGTGGCCGCGGCCAGCCGGTGGACGCTCGCGCGCGCCTGCTGCGTCACGTCGTAGCGCGGGGCGGCCGCTTCGCCGAGCAGGTACAGCTCCGGGCCCAGGTACCAGCGGGCGCTCTGCCGGTCGCGGTCGACGTAACCCTCGGCGGCCAGCGACGCGAGCAGCCGGTGCACGGTCGGCCGGGCCAGGGCGCACTGGCGCGCCAGCTGAGAGGTCGACGCTCCGTCGCGGTAGGTGGACAATGCGCGCAGGACCGCGGACACGCGTCCGACGACGTGGTCGGGAGGCGAGGTGGGCACGGAGTCGAGGGTACGTCCGCTCAGTGAACGCATCGGGCACGGGTGTTCGGTGCACGAGAGGTTTGCCGACGATCCCGGCGTGTCGGTTGACCCGTTTCCCCCGCGCTGGGTTGTATGCGGGGACTGACCACTCACCGAACGAAGTGGAGAGGATGCCGTGCCGACGAAGTACCGCAGCGCCGCGGAGGCCCTCGACGGGCTGCTCGAGGACGGGCTGACGATCGCGGTCGGGGGCTTCGGCCTCACCGGGAACCCGAACGACCTCATCGAGGCGGTCCGGGACTCGGGCGTGCGCGATCTGACGATCGTCTCGAACAACATGGGAGTCGACGGGGCCGGGCTCGGCATTCTGCTCGAGAACCGCCAGGTGCGCCGCGTCATCGCGTCGTACGTGGGCGAGAACAAGCTGTTCGCGCAGCAGTACCTGGACGGGACCGTCGAGGTGGAGTTCGCGCCGCAGGGGACGCTGGCCGAGCGGATGCGGGCAGGCGGGGCCGGGATCCCGGCGTTCTACACCAAGTCCGGGGTCGGCACGCCGATCGCCGAGGGCAAGCCGCACGCGGAGTTCGACGGGGTCACCTACGTGCAGGAACGCGGCATCGTCGCCGACCTCTCGCTGGTCCACGCGTACGTCGCGGACCCGGCCGGGAACCTGATCTACCGCTACGCCTCGCGGAACTTCAACCCGCTCGTCGCGACCTGCGGGAAGGTGACGGTCGCCGAGTCCGAGCAGGTGTCGGACGAGTACCTCGACCCGGAGCGGATCACCACGCCGGGGATTTACGTGCAGCGGCTGATCAAGGCGGCTGAGCGGGAAAAGCAGATCGAGAAGCGGACCGTGCGCGTGCGTGAGGAGGCGTCGGCGTGAGCTGGAGTCGGGACGAGATGGCCGCGATCGGGGCTCGCGAGCTGCGGGACGGCGATTATGTGAATCTCGGGATCGGGATTCCCACGATGGTGGCTAATCATTTGCCGGACGGTGTGCAGGTTACCTTGCACAGCGAGAACGGGATTCTTGGGCTGGGGCCGTTTCCTTGGGAGGGGGAAGAGGATCCGGACCTGGTTAATGCCGGGAAGCAGACTGTTACGTTGCAGCCCGGGGCCAGTTTGTTCGATTCCGCTGAGTCGTTCGCGATGATTCGCGGGGGGCATATTGATCTGGCGTTGCTGGGGGCGTTGCAGGTCGGGGCCAACGGGGATTTGGCCAACTGGACGGTTCCCGGAGCGTTGGTCAAGGGGATGGGCGGGGCGATGGATCTCGTCGCCGGGGCTCGCCGGGTGGTGATTATTACTGATCACACTGCCAAGGACGGGACGCCGAAGATTGTGGAGAAGTGCACTCTGCCGTTGACGGGGGCTGGAGTGGTGAATCGGGTTATCACCAATCTGGCTGTGCTGGATGTTACGGATGACGGGTTGAAGCTGGTGGAGCTTGCGCCTGGGGTTTCTTTGGATGAGGTGCGGGAGAAGACTGGGGCGCCGATCGCGGAGTAGTGCTTGCGTGGGGCACCCCGAAGCCTGAATTGTGACTACGGCGCGGGGGTGTTTGTCAAGGCGGGAAAGATGCCTTGACAAACACCCCCGCGCCGCGTTTTGGCTTCGTATCGGGGTGCGGGGGAGGGGCTGGGCGCCTCGCTGGGGTGGGTGCGCTGGTGCGGTTATAGGTCCGTGAGGGGAACCCTGAGGGAATCAGATTCCCTCAGGGTTCCCCTCACGGACTTTGGAGTTACTGGGCGGGGAGGATGCGGCCGGTTACCTCGCCGAAGCCCAGTTTCGCGCCCGCGGCGGTCGTGGCGGTGCCGGTGATGGTGACCTCGTCCCCGTCCTGCAGGAAGGTGCGGGATTCGCCCTTGACGGTCAGCGGGTCGCGGCCGCCCCAGGAGAGTTCCAGGAACGAGCCCCGTTCCGCGGGGTCCGCCCCGGAGATCGTGCCCGAGCCGTAGAGGTCGCCGGTGCGGGCGGAGGCTCCGTTGACGGTCAGGTGGGCCAGCATCTGCGCGGGGGACCAGTACATCTCGCGGTACGGCGGGCGGGCGACCTCCTGGCCGTTCCACTCCACCGCCAGGTCGATGTTCAGGCCCCACGGCGATGTTTCCCGCAGGTAGGGCAGGGGTTCCGGGGACGTCTGGCCGGGCAGCGGGACCCGGGCCTCGGCCAGGGCCAGGATCGGGACCACCCACGGCGAGATGGACGTCGCGAAGCTCTTGCCCAGGTTCGGGCCCAGCGGGACGTACTCCCAGGCCTGGATGTCGCGGGCGGACCAGTCGTTCAGCAGGACCGCGCCGAAGACGTGCCGGGGGAAGTCGTCGGGGGAGACGGGGGTGTTGGGCGGAGTGCCCGCGCCGACGACGAAGCCCAGCTCCGCCTCGATGTCCAGGCGGGTGCTCGGGCCGAAGACCGGACCGTCCTCGCCCTTGCGCTGGCCGCTCGGGCGGACGACGTCGGTGCCGGACACATACACCGTTCCGGCGCGGCCGTGGTAGCCGACCGGGAGGTGTTTCCAGTTGGGCAGCAACGGTTCCGCGTCCGGACGGAACAGGCGGCCGACGTTCGACGCGTGGTGTTCGGACGCGTAGAAGTCCACGTAGTCGGCGACTTCGATCGGCAGGTGCAGCTTCACGTCGGCCACCGCGTGCACGGCTTCGGCAGGCACGTCGCCGGTCACCAGCGTCTGGAGGCGCGTGCGGACCTCGACCCAGCGGTCGTAGCCCTGCGCCATGAAGGCGTTGAGCGTCGGCTCGGCGAAGACCGCGTCGCCGAGGGCGATCGACAGGTCCAGCACGTGCTCGCCCACGCGCACGCCCACTCGCGGGCTGCCGTCGCCTGCCGAGAAGACGCCGTACGGCAGGTTTTCGACGCCGAAGGGGGAGCCGGCGGGGATGTCGAGCACGGTCATGCGGTGGCTCCGATCAGGCCTAGGCCGGTCAGTTCAGTGAGCGGGTCGGTGATGCTGCAGGTGCCGAAGGACGTGAACTGCGCGCGGGCCGCGGCCAGGCGGTCCGGGGCCAGCGCGCGGATGCGGTCGGCGACCGTCGTGGCGTCGCGTTCGGCAAGCAGCGCAACGACTTCCTCGTCTTCCGCACCGCGGTCGACGGCCTCGGCGGCGAGCAGGAGGTTCAGGAAACCGTGCTGTTCGAAGCCGGTCGCCGGGTCCGTGTTGCGGATCGCGTGGTGCAGGCCGGCGGTCGCCTTGAACGGGACGCCTGCCTCGGCGGTCGCCCGGATCGCGGCGGCGAGTTCGGCCTCATCCGGGTAGTACTCGGCGGACGTGCCGCCGGTGCGGAATTTGGCCTTGTGCGGGGTTCCGGAAAGCGCCCGCAGCAAGGGAACCCGGCGGTCGTCGCGGGGGATTTCCACGGCGATCGGGACCGGGCAACCGTCCACAGCGGACAGAAACTCGGCGGCGTCCATTCCTTGCGGCACCGCGATTTCCAGCGATTCGATCGACACCGGCAGGCCGTCGACGGCCTTGAGCACGTCGGCGATCCCCGCCGGACCGGCGGGCAGCGTCACGGTGAGCGGCAGGGTCGTTTCGCGGCCCTTGACGACCTCGGCGAGTTCCGCCAGGCCGGACGCGGCGACGACCAGCGGGCCGACCATCGCGGCGTACCCAGAAGCAGTGTGCCGGTCGTGCGCGGCGACGGCGTCCGGCAGCGGCGCGAGGCCGGGCGGGAAGACCGCCGCGTTGTCCAGCAGGCCGCGGGTCAGTGCGTCGGTCACGACTGCGGTCCCCGTCCTGCCCAGGTCCAGGCGTAGCCGGGGTCGTCGCTCACGTGGCCGCCCTCGCCGATTTCCAGCGGGCGGAACGTGTCGACCATGACGGCCAGCTCGTCGAAGAACTCCGCGCCGAGCGAACGCTCCACCGCGCCCGGCTGCGGGCCGTGGCTGTGCCCGCCGGGGTGCAGGCTGATCGAGCCCTGTCCGATGCCGGAGCCCTTGCGCGCCTCGTAGTTCCCGCCGCAGTAGAACATCACCTCGTCGGAGTCCACATTGGAATGGTAGTAGGGCACCGGGATCGAGAGCGGGTGGTAATCGACCTTGCGCGGGACGAAATTGCAGATGACGAAGTTGTTGCCCTCGAAAACCTGGTGCACGGGCGGCGGCTGGTGCACGCGGCCGGTGATGGGCTCGAAGTCGGAGACGTTGAACGTGTACGGGTAGAGGCAGCCGTCCCAGCCGACCACGTCGAACGGGTGCGTCGGGTACACGTAGCGCGTGCCGACGACGCCGCGCGAGCCGCGGTGCTTCACCAGCACCTCGACGTCGGTGCCTTCGGCGAGCAGCGGTTCGGCCGGGCCGTGCAGGTCGCGCTCGCAGTACGGCGCGTGCTCCAGCAACTGGCCGTAGCGCGACAGGTAGCGCTTCGGCGGCGCGATGTGCGAGTTCGCCTCGATCACGTAGGCGCGCAACGGTTCCGCGCCCTTCGGCACCCAGCGGTGCGTGGTGGCGCGGGGGAGGAGCACATAGTCGCCGGCTCGGGCGGGCAGCGCGCCGAACACCGTCTCGACCACCGCTTCGCCGGACTCGACGTACACGCATTCGTCGCCGATCGCGTTGCGGTACAACGGCGAAGCCTCGCCGGCGGCGACGTAGGAGATCCGCACGTCGCCGTTGCCGAGCACCAGGCGACGGTTGGAGACGACGTCCGCGCTCTTCCATTCCTCGCCCGGGAAAAGCGTGTGCAGCTTGAGGTGCAACGGCTTGAGCGGGCGGTTCTCGGTGAGCGTCTGGTCCGGCAGCTCCCACGGCGTCGCGTCCACGATCGCGGACGGGATGCCGCGGTGGTAGAGCAGCGACGAGTCGGAGGAGAAGCCCTCCTCGCCCATCAGCTCCTCGGAATAGAGCCCGCCTTCGGGCGTGCGGTGCTGCGTGTGCCGCTTAGGCGGGATGCTGCCCGCGCTGCGGTAGTAGGCCATGGGTCGCCTCCTCGGCGCGAAGTGATTAAAGTATGTACTACTTTGCGTCCAGCGTAGTCCACCTGCCCAGCCGGCGAAAGGGCCTGCGCCCGGCCAGCGGTCCCAAGGTCCGTGAGGGGAACCCTGGGGGAATCAGAGTCCGTGAGGGTTCCCCTCACGGACGGCCAAACCCGCTCCCGTCGGCCTGGCAGGCCAGCGGACTTTTCGTGGGGCCAGTGAAAGGGTCAGCGGCGGGTGGCGAAGCCGGCCCGGCCGGAGATGAGCTTGTCCAGCAGCATCACCAGCACGCGCTGCTCGGCCTCGGTGAGCACCTCGACCCACCCGGCCTCGCGTTCGTTCTGCGCCTCGAACACTTCGAGCATCTCGGCCTGCCCGGCCTCGGTGAGCGAAAGCCGCACTGAGCGGCCGTCCGTCTCGCCTGGCGTCCGCGTCAGCAAACCTTCGCTGACCAGGGTTTTCGCCAGATTCGACACCGCTGCCCGGCTCATCCCGGTGAGCCGCGCGGCGGCGGACGGTTCGAGCGGCCCGGCCAGCCACACCACGAACAGGACCCGGAACGCCGACCACGACCGCCCGCGCGGCCGGTGCACGGCGGATTCGAGGTCGTAGGTCACCAGGTTCGACGCCCGGTTCAGGGTCAGCAGCACCTCGGTCGCGAGCTGGTGACGGAACCCGAATTCCTCGGACAGCCTGCGGTTGGCCAGCGCGATGAACGACCAGAAGTCGAGCGAGTCCGGGTCCGGCGGCGCGGTGGCGTCCTGCATGGACAAGCACGGTACCCGCGCCGCCGGGATAATCAAACTCGAAACTACTTCACCGGCCGGGCGAGACGGGCCCCGGCGTCGCGCGGCACCTTCAGGAACGCCAGCATCACCGCCGCGACGACCAGGCAGCCGATCGGGAAGTACAGCCCGATCGTCACGTCGCTCTCGGTGGCCGCGAGCCCGATCGCGTAAGGCCCGAAGAATCCGCCGAGCGCGGCGATCGAGTTGATCGCGGCCAGCCCGACCGCGGTGTGCTCCTTCGACAGCACGCGCGCGGCCATCGCCCAGTACGGCGCGAGGTAGCCGAGCACGCCGATCGCCGCCAGCGACAGGCTGACCAGCGATAACGTCGGCACGGTCTTGAACTGGATCGCGCCGAAGAACCCGATCGCGGCCACCAGCACGGTGGCGATCACGTGGCCCTTGCGCTCGCCGGTGCGGTCGGAGTTGCGGGCGAGCAGCAGCATGCCGATCGCGCCGACCACGTACGGGATCGCGCCGAGCAGCCCGATGTTGGTGGAGGAGTACTTCGGGTCGAGCTGTTTCACGATCAGCGGGAGGAAGAACGTCAGCCCGTACAGGCCGCAGGCGATGAAGAGGTTGGAAATCGCCAGCAGCAGGACCTTGCCGTCGCGCACCGCGCGCAGCTGGCCGAGGAACGTTTCCTTCTCCTCGGGCACGTACTCGCGGTCGATCTCGGCCTGCAGCCAGGTGCTTTCCTCGGCGGTCAGGAACTTCGCGTCGGCGGGCTTGTTCGGCAGGTAGAAGAAGGTCAGCAGGCCGATCAGCACCGCGGGCGCGCCCTGCAGGATGAACACCCACTGCCAGCTGCTCATGCCGAACCAGTGCACGTGGTCGAGGATCCAGCCGCCGAACAGGCTGCCGAGGATCAGCGCGATCGGCTGCGCGAGCGCGAGCGTCGCGATGGCCCTGCCGCGCTCCTTGCCGCGGAACCAGAAGGTCAGGTACAGCAGCAGCCCGGGGAACAGGCCCGCCTCGGCGATGCCGAGCAGGATCCGCGCGATCATCAGGTGCGTCACGCTCGCGACGAACCCGGTCACCACGGTCACGATGCCCCAGCTGACCGCGATCCGGCTGAGCCACAGCCGGGCCCCGACCTTCTTCATGATCATGTTGCTGGGGACCTCGAACACCACGTAGGCGAGGAAGAAGATCGCCGACGCGACGCCGAAGGTCGCGGCCGTGATGGTGAGTTCCTTGGCCATGCCGAGCTGGGCGTAGCCGATGTTCGCCCGGTCCATGTAGTTGAAGATGTAGAGCAGCAGGACGATCGGCATGACGCGGACGCCGACCTTGCGGACGGTGCGTCTGGCCAGCGGGGAGTCCGCCGTGGTGGCGGCTGCGGCGGGGACGGACATGGGGGTTCTCCTCGACGGTGAGCAGTAACTCTAGAGGGGGTCAAGCAGCGGCGGAGCGACCGGCGATCCGGCCCATGGTGACGGCGTTGGCGACCGCGTTGCCGCCGCCGACGTAGCGGAAGCCGAGCACTCCGGCCCCGGCCTCGCCCGCGGCGAACAGCCCGGGCACGCGGTCGCCGCGGACATCCAGCACGGCGGCGCTGGAGTCGATCTCCAGCCCGGCGTGCGTGCAGACCAGTTCGGCGGGCAGCGTGCGGGCGGCGAAGAACGGTCCGGTCGCGATTTTCGCGGGCGGTTCGGTCGCGCCCTTCGCGGACAGCGTTTCGTGCCGCAGGAACTCCGGGTCCTCGCCGGTGGGCAGCTGGGCGTTCCATCTGTCCACAGTGGCCTGGAGGGCGTCGGCGGGCACGTTCATCTTGCCCGCCAATTCCTCCAGCGTGTCGGCGCGCAGGGTGCGGCCGGCGTCCGCTTCGGACAGTACGTGCTCGGCGTTCCAGTGCGCGTAGCCCGGCGGGAGATCGCGGCGCGCTCGGTCGTCGAAGACCATCCACACTGGACCGTCCTGCGCGGAGATGATGCCGCTGGATACCGCGTAGGAGGCGTCCTCGTCCATGAACCGGCGGCCGTGCGCGTTCACCAGCACGCGCGAGCGCGGCGGGAAACCGGACTGCCAGTGGTGCAGGCGCTGGAAGTACGCGGTCGGCAGCAGCAATCCCCAGCCCTCGCCGGTGATCGAGGCCGAAACCTGCTCGCCGAACGCGAAGTGGTCGCCTCGTGAACCGGGCGCGGCGACGACGAACAGGTCCTCGCCCGCCGCGTCCGCGTCCGGGTAGTGCCGCGAGCGCAGGGCCGGGTCCTGGGCGAACCCGCCGCTGGTCACGATCACCGCGTTCGCGCGGACCTCGATGCCGTCGGCGACCACGCCGGCGACCCGGCCGTCCTCCACGAGCAGCCGTTCGACCCGGGTGTTCAGCACCGCCTCAGCGCCGGCCTTGCGACGCGCGCGGTCGAGCACCTGGACGAGGCCGTAGCCCTGGTCCTTCGGCACGTGCCCGCGCCAGACGTCCTCGACGCCCGCGCGGGTCAGGCCCGGCGTGTGCGCGTCGTGCGAAACCTTCGCCGGGATCTCCGCGCCCAACCCGATCAGCCATTCGACGGCCGGACCGGCCTCGCGGCAGAACGTCTTGAGCAGACCGGGTTTCAGCTGCCATTGGTTGAGGTCGAGGTAGTGCTGGAAGAACCGCTCCGGCGTGTCCTCGATGCCCAGCTCGCGCTGGACGCTCGTGCCCGCCGCGGTGAGCATGCCCGCGGACAGCTGGGTCGAGCCGCCGAGTTCCTTCTCCGACTCGAACAGCATCACCGAGGCACCGTGCTCGGCCGCGGACACAGCGGCGGCCAATCCCGCGCCGCCTCCGCCGATCACTACGACGTCCGTGTCGACGCTCATCCCAGATCACCTCCGGCTTCGGCGAGAATGCGATGGTAGAGACCGTTCGAGACGAGACCACCGTCCACAGTGACCTCGCTTCCGGTCAAGTAGGTGGACCGGTCCGACAGCAGGAACAGCACCGCTTCGGTGATTTCCTTCGGGTCGGCCATCCTCCCGGCGGGCACACTGTCCACAGCGGACTTGACGAACGCGTCCGCTCCGGCCAGCAGCCCGGTGTCGACCAGTCCGGGATGGACGGAGTTGACCCGGATCCGCCACTTCGCGAAATTGCCCGCGGCGGACTTCGACAGCCCGGTCAGCCCCCATTTGCTCGCCGAGTAGGCGGGGGAGAAGTACCCGATCTGGCCGGAGATCGACGAGATGTTCACGATCGAACCGCCGCCCGAATCGCGCATCAGCGGCGCGGCCGCGCGCATCCCGTGGAACGGGCCGGACAGGTTCACCGCGAGCACACGGTCCCAGACCTCCGCGGTGGTGTCCTGGAATTCCAGCCGCCGCGAGATCCCGGCGTTGTTCACGAGCCCGCCGAGCGAACCGTGTTCGGCGCGGATCCGGTCGAGCACGCGAGTCCACTGTGCTGGCTCGACCACGTCCATTGTGTACGGAGTGGCCGCACCGCCCGACGCGCGAATCTCGTCCGCGATTTCGTCCGCACCAGCGAAATCCGCGACGCAGACGTGCACGCCACGCTCGCCGAGCGCGCGGGCGTGTTGCGCGCCCATCCCGTTCGCCGCGCCCGTCACGAGCACGACGTCCGGGTAGCGCACGGCTTCGGTGGCGTCAGACATGCCGGGAGCCGCCGTCGACCGCGAGGCTGTGCCCGGTCACGTACCGCGAGCTGTCCGAGAGCAGGAACAGCAGGACGCTGCACACCTCTTCCGGCGAACCGATCCGGTGCAGCGGCACCGCGTCCAGCGCCTTCGCGAGCGCTGGGGCGTCGTCCTGGATCCAGCGGGTCATTTCGGTGTCGATGTAGCCCGGGGCAATGGCATTGACCCGGATGCCCTGGTCGCCGAGTTCCACCGCGAGCGATTCGGTGAGGTGCGCGACGGCCGCCTTGGAACTGCAGTACGCCGCGCGGCCCTTGCGCACCCGGACCGCGGACACCGACGCCATGTTGACGATCGCGCTGCCCGGTTCCATCCGCGCGGCCGCGGCCTGCGCGCCGAACAGCACGCCCTCGACGTTCACCGAAAGCGTCGACCGGATCTGCTCCGGGGTGATGTCGGGAACCTCGGCGTACGGGAAGATTCCGGCGTTGTTGACCCAGAAGTCGATGCGGCCGAACTCGTCGATCGCGCGCTGGGCGAGCGCGACGTGGTCCTCGGCGCGGGTGACGTCCAAAGCGGACGCGACGACGCGGCCCGGCTTGTCCTCAATGGACTCGGCGGCCAGTGCGGCGGTGAGGTCGTCGGCGGTGGCGGCCATCGCGGCGACGTCGAGGTCGCCGCCCACCACGTGCACCCCGCGCGTGGCGAGACCGGCGGCGAACCGCGCGCCCATGCCGCGGGCCGCGCCGGTGACCACGGCGACCTTGCCCGGCATCTCCGGGTAACGCGCGGTCGCGGGCTGGTGCAGCACCCGGCCGGGGCCGGTGGGCTCGAGAGTGGTCATCTGGGTCTTCTCCTCGTTGTTTCTCAGGGCTCGCGGTGCACGGTGCGGCGGCGCACGCGCCAGCCGTCCGCAGTGCGCGCGAGTTCGTCGTCCAGCACGGTGAGCCGGTGCAGCCGGGGGGAGCCGCCTTCCGGCGTCCCGACGATCTGCAGATAGGCGAGCGCTCGCAAGGCATCCCCGGACTGTCCTAACCGGACCTCCACAGTGGACACCACGTGCCGCAGCCGCTCGCCGGACTCGACGCACCCGGCGTGGAACCGCTCGGCGAACGCGGTCAGCGCGGCCGTGCCGGCCGCGGGCTCCGGGTAGCTGGGCGAGACGAACTCCCCGTCCGGGGTGAACGTGGCGGCCCAGCGCGCGGCCTGCCCGGAGTCGATGGCGTGGCTCTGGCGGCCGTAGAGCTGATGCACCGCCAGCACGTCCTCAACCGGGACTTCGCTCATGTCCGAGACCTCGATCCGCAAGGGGAGTTGCCGGGAGCGGCAAACGTGCTATATTCGCACGCACCGTGCGATATGTAGGAACAGTAGGTCGCCGGACAACTGTCGTCAAGGGAGCCGTGTGTCCGAATCGGGGACGTCGAAGACGCTGAGCCACGGGCTCCAGGTGCTGGAGCTGCTGGTCGAGCACCCGCAGGGGCTCACGATGACCGAGATCGCCGACGGCATCGGCGTGCACCGCACGGTCGCGCACCGGCTGGTGCGCACGCTGGAGGCGCACCATCTGTGCCGGCGCGACCGGTTCAAGCGGATCTCGCTCGGCACCGGCCTGGTGCGCCTGGCCGAGCCGGTCGAACAGGACCTGCGCACGCTCGCCCGCCCGCTGCTGGAGGAACTCTCGGACGCCGGCCGCGCGTCAGCGCACCTGGTGGTCCGCGAAAACGCCGAACAGGTGCGGATGCTGATGATCGTGGAACCGCGGCAGGCGCGGATGCACGTGTCGTTCCGCAGCGGCCAGCTGGACCCGATCGGCCGCGGTTCGGCCGGGCTCGCGCTGCTCTCGGCGGAACCGCCGGTGGACGGCGAACGCGAGGAGATCACCCGCGCCCGGACCAGGGGCTACGCGGTGTCGGTCGGGGAGATCGCGCCGGGGATCACCGGGATCTCCGCGGTGGTGCCGACCGGCCGCGACGCGCCGGGCACGAGCATCGGGCTGTCGCTGTTCGAGGCCCCGGACCCGGACGAGCTGGGCCGGCTGGTGGTGGCCTCGGCGCAGCGGCTGGGTTCGCTGCTGAAGTGAGCTAACGGCCGACGAGCCCGGCTTCGTGCGCGAGCAGTCCGGCCTGGGTCCGGTTCGTGCAGTCGAGCTTCACCAGCATCCGCGACACATAGCTCTTCACCGTCGCCTCCGCCAGGTGCAGCCGACCGGCGATGTCCGCATTGGACAGTCCTTCTCCCAGGCAGGCCAGCACATCCCGCTCCCGCTCGGTCAACCCGGCGGTCCGGCGGCGGGCCTCGTCGTCGCGACGGTGGCCGTCTGAGGACAGGGCCACCAATCGGCGCGCGGCCGAGGGCGAAAGCACGGTGTGCCCGTCCGCGGCGACCCGCACAAGGCCGATCAGGTCTTCCGGCGGCGTCGACTTCACCAGGAACCCGGCCGCGCCCGCCCGGAGCGCGCGGATGACGTAGGTGTCCGCGTCGAACGTCGTCAGCGCCACGACCGCGGGCGGTTCCGGCAGCGCGCAGATCCGTTCGATCGCGGCCAGCCCGTCCACGCCGGGCATCCGCAGGTCCATCAGCACCACCGACGGCCGGTGCCGGATCACTTCCTCGACCGCCTCGGCACCGTCCTGGGCCTGGGCGACGACCTCGATGTCGCCGGCCGAGCCGAGAATCGTGCGCAGGTGCGCGCACACCATCGGCTCGTCGTCGGCCACCACGACCGTGATCACCGGGCAGCACCTTCCGTGGTCGGGACGTAGGCGGGAAGTATCGCACCGAGCCGGAACCCGCCGCCCGGCACCGGGCCCGCCTCGAAGGTCCCGCCGACGAGTTCCACCCGCTGGCGCAGTCCGCTCAGCCCCGCGCCGGAGCCGCTGCCCGCGAGCGCCGCGTCCGGCGGCCGGGTCGCGCGCGTGTTGGCGACCGCTACGTCCAGCCCGCCCGGGTGGTACCGCAGCGAAACCGTCGCCGAACAGCCCGGCGCGTGCTTGCGGATGTTGGTCAGCGCCTCCTGCACCACGCGGTACGCGGTGCGCGCGACGGTCGGCGACACCGAAGTCCGGTCCCCGGTCACGGAAAGCTCGGTCTCGATACCGACCGCCACCGACTCGGCGACCAGGTCCGCCACCTCGCCGGGCAGCGGCGGATTCGGTACCGGAGGTTCGATCCCGGTCCCGTTGCGCAGCACGCCGACCAGATCGCGCAGTTCGTCCAGGGCGTGCGCGCCCTCGCGCCGGATGTCCTCGGCGGCCGACTTCACCGACGGATCCGGCGACGTCACGCCGAGCGCGCCCGCATGCAGCACCATCAGGCTCAGCCGGTGGGTGACCACGTCGTGCATCTCGCTGGCCAGCCGCCGCCGCTCGGCCGCCAGCGCCTGTTCGGCGAGCAGATGCTGTTCGCGTTCCGCGCGTTCGGCCCGGTCCCGCAAGGAACTCAGCAACTGCCGCCGCGCCTCGAAGTACAGCGAAATCGCCACCGGCAGCGCGGTGCCCAGCAGTCCGAACGGCGTCGTGTTCCACGCCGGGTTCCACGGCCGCGTCGCCAGCAGGGCCAGGAAACCGGCGATCCACAACAGCCGTCGCCGGTCCAGCTGCCGGACGAGCTGAGCCAGCACGATCGGCGTGATCGTCGGGACGGTCATCAGCGTCGGCTGCCGGGTCGGTACGAGCAGGCCGGGGGAGAAGAGGTCGGACGCCAGCATCGCCAAGGAAGCCACGATCAGCAGGCCGGCCACCGCGTTCGGGAAGCGCGCCATGAGCAGCAGCGACGCGTCGCAGACCAGTTCCAGGACGAGCGACGCGTACGGCCCGAGGAACCCGGTGGTGGGGCCGGCGGCGAGGAAGAGCCCGACGTCGAGGCAGGCGAACACCAGCGCGGCGCCGCCAAGCCAGAACCAGTCGGTCTTCCGCGGCCAGGGATGGCACGTGCTGGTCACCCGGTCACGGTATCCGCTCGCCCGCGCGAACGCGCTGGATCCGCACCGCTCGGAGGACGGCTACCGCCGAAAGTTGCGGTTCGGCCGCGAGAGATCCACTTTCGTCGCTGCGAGTCGCTACCGAGCACGCTTACCCCGCACCCGCCCGGCGCGGTGGACTCGACGCCATGACGAGCGAAGGGATCCCTCGGTTCGCCCGGCTGCCGGTCTTGGCGGTCGCGGCGGGCGCCGTCGCGCTGCTGATCGCGACGAGCACCCGGTACGCGCACGGGTTCGACGAGCTGTATTTCCTCGTAGCCGGTCGAGATCATCTGGCCTGGGGGTATTTCGACCAGCCGCCGCTCGTCCCGCTGCTGGCCGGCACGCTCGACCAGTGGTTCCCCGGGTCGCTGGCCGCGCTGCGCCTGCCGATGGCGCTCGCGGCCGGCGCCGGGGTCGTGGTGACCGCGTTGACCGCCCGCGAACTTGGCGGCGGCCGCGGGGCCCAGTTGATCGCGGCCGGGGCGTACGCGACTTCGGGGCTGATGATCATCAGCCATTGGGTCGCGACGTACGCGCTGGACCCGTTCTTCTGGACGCTCGTGGTGTTCCTGCTCGTGCGCTGGACCCGGACCCGGCGCGACGGCCTGCTCGTGTGGGCCGGAGTGGTCACCGCGGTGTCGCTGCAGACGAAATTCCTGATTCCGGCGTTGTGGGGCGCGGTGCTGGTGTCCGCGCTGGTGCTCGGGCCGCGGAAGCTGGTGTCCCGGCCGAAACTGTGGCTGGGTGCGCTGATCGCCGTCGTGGCCACCCTGCCGACCTTCCTCTGGCAAGCCACGCACGGCTGGGCGTACACCCGGATGAGCGAAGTCGTCGCGGCCGAATTCCCCGGCTATCTCACCTTCGTGCGCGACGGTTTGCTCGGCGCGGGAATGGGAATCGGCGTGCTGGCGCTGCTGTACGGAATGTGGCGGCTGCTGCGTTCGCCGGACCTGGTGCCATACCGGTATCTCGCGGTGGCGTTGCTGCTGGTCGCGGCGGTTGTCCTCGTCACGCACGGGCGGTCGTACTATTTGATGAGCCTGTATTCGCTGCCGTTCGCCGCCGCCGCGACGGAGCTTTCTCGACGGAATCTGGTGCGGTGGTGGAAGGTTCCGGCCGGAATCGCCTTCGCGCTTTCCGTCGCGGTCACTGTGGCCGGTCTTCCGGTGTGGCCCGCTTCGATGAAAGCCACGTCGTTCGGACCGTTTCCGCTCGGCACCGTGTTCGCGGCGGGAGAGACCGCGCAACAGCAACTAGCGGACGGCGTCGGGCAGACGTATCTGTCACTGCCCGAATCAGTGCGCCGGGAAACCGCCGTATACGGGGAAATCTACCCGTTCGCCGCAGCCGTGGAATACTACGGCCCGCGGTACGGGATCAACAGTGTCTACAGTGGACATCGAGGATACTGGTACTTCGACCGCCCGCCGGATTCCGCGCGAAATGTGCTCTTCGCGGGTTTCGACCCGGCGTTGCTGCGACCGTACTTCTCTTCGGTGACTGAAGTGGTGCCCGGGCTGATGTGGCTGTACACCGGGCGGAAGCAATCCTGGGAAACGATCTGGCCAGAGGTGAAGAAACAATGAGCGACTCCCTGCCCGCGCGAGCGTACTTCCTCGCCTGCGACCCGGCCTCTCGCCGCTCCAGCACGGCCCTGCTGGTCCGCGCGGCCGCGGTGACCGACCTGGTGCTGCGCGGCAACCTCCGCGACCAGCGCGGCCACGCCGAGCCGACCGATGCCGCCCCGACCGGCGACCTCCTGCTCGACGACCTGCTCACCGACCTCCGCACGCACAGTCCGGCGTCCTGGCGCGCATTACTCCGGAGGGGCCGGAACGACACGCTGCAGTCGCTGGAAACGCAACTGTCCGCGTCGGGATTACTCGAGGAGGGCACCACTTCGTTCTTGCGCCGCAAGGTTTTAGTCCCTGCCGACTCTTCACGGGTACGCGAGGCACACGCGGACCTCAAGCGCGCTTTAGCCGCGCCACTGTCCGAAGTAGACTCTCCGACCGCCGCGCTGGCCGCACTAGCCGCAGCCTCCGGCGTCGGGGTGGCGCGATCGGAAGCCCGCAAACACGCCGACCGGCTGGCGGAACTGGAGAAGCTGGCCGGACCGGCGGTCCCGGCCCTGCGCAAGGCGGTAGCCGGTCGACGCGCCGCGCGGATCGCCGCCTTCTCCGGCGGCTCCGGGGGCTGACCGACGGTTCGGCCGCCGCCGAAGCATCGGCGTCGTACCGTGGCGGGCATGACCTCCTTCGCCGCCTTGCACGTCCCAGGCCGTCCGCTGTTGCTGCCGAACGTCTGGGAGTTCGGCTTCGCCGCCGCTCTCGCCGACGCGGGTCACCCGGCCGTCGGCACGACCAGCCTCGGCGTCTCGGCCGCCGCCGGTCTCCCTGACGGCGCCCCGGACTCCCGTGCCGCGACCGTCGCACTGGCGAAAGCGCTGGCACCACTGGACATCCTGGTCAGCGTCGACCTCGCCGACGGATTCAGCGCCGACCCGGCGGCGGTCGCGGACCTCGTCGCGGAACTCGCCGACGCCGGGGTAGCGGGCGTCAACCTGGAGGACGGCCGCGGCGACACCCTCGCGCCGATCGTCGTCCAATGCGCTCTCCTGGCGAAGGTTCGGGAACGCGTCCCGGGCATGTTCCTCAACGCCCGCACCGACACGCATTGGCTCGGCGCCGGCCCGGTCGCGGACGCCGTCACCCGGGCCCGCGCCTACGCCGACGCTGGTGCCGACTGTGTCTTCGTCCCCGGCCTGCACGCTCCCGCGGACGTGACAGAGCTGGTCGAAGCCGTCGAGGTGCCGGTGAACCTCCTGCACCTGCCCGGGAAAGCCACTTTCTCCGGATTGGCTTCTTTGGGTGTGGCGAGGGTCAGTCTCGGCTCAACTCCTTACCGGGTAGCACTTTCCGCCGCACTGGCCACAGTGGACTCCGTCCGGGAGGGGGCGGAGCTGCCGATGAAGCCGCCTTCGTACGCGGAAGTCACGGCATTGCTCCCGTAATCTGAGCGACATGATCTTCGGAGGAAGCACCGACTTCGCTGTCCCCGCCGGATACCTCAACACGCCCAGCATCGGGATCCCGCCGACGCCCGTCGGCGAAGCGGTCGAGGCCGCCGTCCGCCGGTGGCGCACCGGACAGGACACCCCGTCCGGCTTCGACGAGGCGGTATCCCGTTCCCGGAGCGGATTCGCGCGGCTCGCCGGAGTCCCGGCGGAGCGGGTGGCGATCGGCGCGTCGGTGTCGCAACTGGCAGCGAACGTCGCCGCCGGCCTGTCCCCGGAAGCCCGCGTGCTCGT
The DNA here is from genome assembly GCF_042684085.1 of Amycolatopsis silviterrae. Classification (NCBI taxonomy): domain Bacteria; kingdom Bacillati; phylum Actinomycetota; class Actinomycetes; order Pseudonocardiales; family Pseudonocardiaceae; genus Amycolatopsis; species Amycolatopsis silviterrae. The sequence continues at coordinate 5,581 of NZ_JBHUKS010000033.1, read as the reverse complement.
CGCCGAGGGCGAATTCACCAGCGTCACGTTCCCGTTCGCGCAGCGGGCCAACGTCACCGAAGTGCCGCTCGCGAAGCTGTCGGACCACGTCGAAGGCCACGACCTCGTCGCGGTCAGCCTCGTGCAGTCCGCCGACGGTGCGATCCTCGACACCGCCGCGCTGCGAGCCGCCGCCGAAGCCGCGGACGTGCCGGTCATGATCGATGTCACGCAAGCCGCGGGCTGGCTGCCGCTGGACGTCGCGTGGGCCGACTGGATCGTCTGCGCGGGCTACAAATGGCTGTTCTCGCCGCGCGGCTGCGCCTGGCTCGCCGTGCACCCGCGAGCGCGCGAACGGACCCGCCCGGCCGCCGCGAACTGGTACGCCGGCGACGATCCGTGGTCCTCGGTATACGGAATGCCACTGCGCCTGGCCGGAAACGCCCGCGCCTTCGACCTTTCGCCAGTGTGGCTGTCCCACGTCGGCGCAGCGGAGGCGTTCGACTACTTCGCGTCACTGGACCTCGCCGCGGTCCGCGAACACAACGCCGGGTTGGCGGATTCCCTGCTCACCGCCGCCGGACTGGAGCCGAGGGGGAGCGCGATCGCGGCGCTGGACGCCGACCCGGCGCGGATCGCCGAAGCCGGAGTCGTCGCGAGCGTCCGCAACGGCCGGGTACGGGTCGGTTTCCATCTCTACAACGGCCCTGACGACGTCGAACGCGTTCTGGGCGCATTGGGCTGAGCGCCGGGGACGCGGTGAACTACGGTGTTCCCGTGTCCCATCCGCACTTCACCCCCGGTCCTTCGGACACGGCCCCGATCCCGGCCGTGCCCGCGCAACCGGGTCCGCCGCCCGGCCCGCCGCGCAACCGCGCCCTGCTGCTGCGCGGAGCCGGGCTCGTGGCGATCGCCGTCGTGGCCGGGCTCGTCTGGTACCTGATCCGGCACGAAAGCACGCCGGAGGAGCCGGTCGCCGAACCCCCGGCGACGACGAAGCCCGCGTTCGACTACAAGCTGGCCGAAGGCCCCACCAAGGCCACCGACTGCGCCGCCAACGCCTACTCGGGCGCCAAGAAGTACTTCCAGGACAACCCGTGCAAGTCGCTGGCGCGGGCGCTGTACACGGTGCAGTCCGGCGACGCGAAGGCGCTGGTGTCGGTCGTGCTGGTCACCATGCCCGACGAGGCGAAGGCGACCGAGCTGAAGCAGCTCACCGACCGCGACGGCACGGGCAACGTGAGCGACCTCGTCCGCGACGGCACCTTCCACGACACCGACGCCCCGAAGTTGAGCGGCAACGAGGCCGAGTACGAGTCGAAGGCGACCGGCACCGAGGTGACGATCGTGCTCACGGACTTCTACTACGGGCACCACGACAAGAAGCTGCTCACGCGGATCGCGAAGAACGCGCTGAACCTGTCGAGCAAGCTCCGCTGAGTCGTGAGTGGCGATGCCGGTTCTAACCGGCATTGCCACTCACAACCCTCCGGCCAGGCACTGCGGCAGCCGCAGCCTTCGGGCCTGCCCGCGTCCGCCCCGCACCGGCAGGCGCGGGGGCGTGTGTGGCTGGGTCTCGTGAGTGGCAATCCCGGTTCTAACCGTGATTGCCACTCACGAGGCTCAAGACGCCTGCCCAGGCAACGCCACCGCAGCCGGCTTAACCCCAGCCTCCTGCCGCCAAGGCATCCCGCGCCGCGCCGCAGCCACCAACGCCTGCAACGCCATCCCGCGCAACCCCGAGTCGTCGGTATGCGTAAGCACCGCAAGCCAAGCCGCCGCAGTGTCCGCCTCAGCGCTAGCCACGAGCGCAGCCGCCGAAGCAGTGTCCGTAACCGGCTTAGGCGGCACGTACGCGGCTTCAGGAGCCACCGGCGTCCCCGAAGCCGAAGTGATCATCTGCGTGACCACGTCGCGGCGCGCGGTGTGCTCCGCGCGCCCAGACTTCACCGCGTCCCCGAAGTCGCCCGGCAGGAACGCCGTCACCAGCCCGTACACCCACAACGACGCGTGCTCGGCCGCCAGCGCCTTCTGCAGCGAGTCCACCGCGTCCTTCGGCACTGACGAGGGAGCGGCAGCGGCCTTCGCGTCGGCGCCCGGCCCGAGTTCCGGCGCGACCCGCTGCAGCCCGGCGCACCCGGCGGCCACCGACGCGACGAGCCCGGCCCGGTACGCCGGCAGCGCGGGCACCAGGTCCTCGGCCTGCTTGCGCGCGGCGGCGAGCCGGTCCTTGAACCCGCCCAGATCGGCGGGCGCGGGCGCGACGTTCGCCGCCTTCTTGGGCCGGTTCAGCCGGTCCACCTCGGCTTTCAGCGCGGCGGCCTGCGCGGCTCTGGCGTCGGCCACCTGGCCCGCCGCGTCGCCGCCGGAGGGCAGCTTCCTGGCCGCGGCGGCGTCCGCCTCGGCCATCGCCAGCAGCGGGGCCAACGGGTCGGGGGCGTCGTCGTAGCCGCCCGAGCAGGCGGCGAGCGGCACAGCCGCGGCGACAGTGGCGCTCAGTGCGCCCAGACGCAGCACGGCGCGCCGGGAGAAGTCTGCGGTCACGTCGGCCCATCCTGCCAGGCCGCCCGGGTGCGCCGCCGCTCGCGCGTCCTGGCGGGGGCGCAGGATAAGCTTGACCTTCACCGACCACAGCCGTGACCAGCCCGCGTCACGACGGCCGAACAGGAGTGCTCCACGTGCCCAACGAACTCGCCAGCCGGCTGGAGCCGATCGTGGCCGCAGCCGTCACGACCGCGGGTTTCGACCTCGACTCGCTCGAGGTGCAGCAAGCCGGAAGGCGACAGCTGGTGAAGGTGGTCGTCGACTCCGACGACGGCGTCGGGCTGGACGAGGTCGCCGAGGTCAGCCGCACCGTCTCGGCCGCCCTCGACGAGAACGAGCACGTGCTGGCGAGCGCCTACACGCTCGAAGTCACCTCGCCGGGCCTCGACCGCCCGCTCACCCAGCAGCGGCACTGGCGGCGCGCCCGCTTCCGCCTCGTCAAGATCACGCCCGTCGAAGGGGCCGCCTACCTCGGCCGCGTCGGGCACGCCGGCGAGAAGAGCGCGCGGGTCCTCGTGGACGGCCGGATCAAGGACGTGTCCTACCAGTCCGTCGCGAAGGCCGTGGTGGAAGTCGAATTCAAGCAACCGCCCGCTGAAGAACTGAAAACCCTGACCGAAGACGGCGCTGCCGAAGACGACAAGGACAAGAAGGAGGAGTCGAAGTGAACGTGGACATCGCCGCGCTGCGGGCGATCGAACGGGACAAGGACATCCCCTTCGACACGGTCATCGAGGCCATCGAGACCGCGCTGCTCACCGCGTACAAGCACACCGAGGGCCACCAGCCGCACGCCCGGATCGACATCGACCGCAAGACCGGCCTCGTCCGCGTCCTCGCGCACACGCTCACCTCCGACGGCGAGGTCGACGAGGAGTGGGACGACACCCCCGAGGGCTTCGGCCGGATCGCCGCCACCACCGCGCGCCAGGTCATCCTGCAGCGGCTGCGCGACGCCGAGCACGAGAAGACCTACGGCGAGTTCTCCGCGAAGGAGGGCGAGATCGTGGCCGGCGTGGTGCAGCGCGACGCGCGCGCCAACGCCCGCGGCATGGTCGTGATCCAGGTCGGCGACACCGAGGGCGTGCTGCCGCAGGCCGAACAGGTCGCGGGGGAGTCCTACGAGCACGGCACCCGGATCAAGGCGTTCGTGTTCGGGGTGTCGCGCAGCAACCGCGGCCCGCAGATCATGCTGTCGCGCTCGCATCCGAACCTGGTGCGCAAGCTGTTCGCGCTGGAGGTCCCGGAGATCGCCGACGGCACCGTCGAGATCGCCGCGGTCGCCCGCGAGCCGGGGCACCGGTCGAAGATCGCCGTGCGCTCCACCATCCCCGGCGTCAACGCCAAGGGCGCCTGCATCGGCCCGATGGGCGCGCGCGTGCGCAACGTGATGAGCGAGCTGGCCGGCGAGAAGATCGACATCATCGACTGGTCCGAGGACCCGGCCAGGTTCGTCGGGAATGCTTTGTCGCCGGCGAAGGTTGTTTCGGTACGTGTCGTGGACGAGCGCGCCAAGACGGCGAGGGTCGTGGTGCCCGACTTCCAGCTGTCGCTCGCGATCGGCAAGGAAGGCCAGAACGCCCGTCTCGCGGCCCGGCTCACCGGCTGGCGGATCGACATCCGCAGCGACGCCGCACCCGCCGAGGCCGAGGGTGAGCAAGACCACGCCGGCCAGGCGCGGCCCGCCGCGGCAACCGGTTCGGCCGACTGAAGGTGCAGGCGCTAGACTCGACAACGGTTCAAGACCCGCGAAGGGCTACTGGGGACACCCCCGACCTCCAGCGTCACCGGCAGTCGCCGGTGCGCACGTGTGTCGGCTGCCGGAAACGGGACTTGACCGGCGAACTGCTGCGCGTGGTCGCGGCGGACGGGCGGCTGGTCGTCGACGAACGTCGGCGGCTGCCGGGCCGGGGAGCGTGGCTGCACCCCGGAACGGCCTGCCTGGCCAAAGCCGAGCGGAAGCGGGCGTTCCCCCGGGCTCTTCGGGCCCAGGGCGCGCTCGACGCCGCGAGGCTGCACGACCACGAGGCGTTCGCCGCGGACGACGACGCCGGGACACCCCCGGGGTCGCGAGAAACAAGGAAGCAGGTCGACCCGTCATGAGTCAGCCGTGAAGCTGAAGCCATGAACGCGCGACGATAAGGACGAGGTCAGCGGGTCCCCGCCTGGCCTCCCCTAGATGAGGAGAGCTGTGCCAGGCAAGGCCCGTGTACACGAGCTCGCTAAGGAGCTCGGCATCACCAGCAAAGAAGTTCTCGCCAAGCTGAAGGAGCAGGGCGAGTTCGTGAAGTCCGCGTCGTCCACCGTCGAGGCGCCCGTCGCCCGCCGGCTCCGCGACGCGTACCCCGCCAAGGGCGGGAAGAAGCCCGGTCCCACCCCCGGACCGCGGCCCGCTCCGGCCCCGAAGCCGCCCGCTCCGCAGCAGCAGAGCGCCGCTTCGCCGGCCCCGTCCGCTCCGGCCCCCGCGCCGCAGCAGGCCCCGGCCGTGAAGCCGGGTCCGCAGGCGGCCAAGCCTGCCGCGTCCCCGGGCCCGAAGCCCGGCGGCCCGCGTCCCGGCCCGCGCCCGCCCGCTCCGGCCCAGCCGGCCCCGGCTCCGGAGGTCCCGGCCGCCAAGGCCGAGCCCGCCGCGCCGAAGCCGGCCCCGAAGCAGCAGGACGCCGCGGCGTCCGCCGGTTCGGTCGTGCCGCCCAAGCCGCAGGGCCCCAAGCCCGGCGGTCCCAAGCCCGGTCCGCGCACCCCGCGGGTCGGCAACAACCCGTTCGGCGTCGGTTCCGGTTCCCCGGCCCCGCGCCCGCCCGCCCGCCCCGGCCCCGGACAGGGCGGCGACAACCGTCCCCCGCGTCCGGGCGGCGGCCAGGGCGGCGGCGGAGAGCGTCCGCCGCGTCCCGGCGGGCAGGGCGGCGGCAACCGGCCGAGCCCGGGCAACATGCCCCCGCGCCCGAACCCCGGCATGATGCCGGGCCGCGCCCGTCCGGCCGGACCGGCAGGCGGCCGTGGCGGTCCTGGCGGCGGCGGCGGTCGTCCCGGTGGCGGCGGCGGTCGTCCCGGCGGCGGTGGC